>NZ_LOKX01000005.1 GCF_002211285.1 Rhizobium sp. R635
AAGACGCTATTCTCGTGCCGCACGGTGTTGCCTCTCTTTCGTGTCCGGGATTGTCGCCAAACATCCGAATACGAGTAGAATCAACACCGTGCGCCTTGTCCACCAAATTTAAACCGGACACCAGTGGCACAAGGCCGAGGATGACGTCCAGGTTTTGCAGTCGTTTGTTCGGCAGCCTGGCGATGCCAGAAGGCATATCTTTGATTTGACCGCGCCGCTTGATATCAGTTCGGCATCGCTTTCGACGAAGTTTGGTCCATGACAGATTCCACCGATATCGTGCGCCGCTCGACGATCCTGATCGTCGATGACGAGCCCGCCAATGTTTCGCTCCTGGAGCGCATCCTCAAGCGCGAAGGCTTCACGGCGCTGATCAGCACCACCGAACCGCGCGAGGCCCTGCGGCTCTTCCGCGAGCATCCGGTCGATCTCGTGCTTCTCGACCTGATGATGCCGGATCTCGACGGCTTCGCGCTGTTGGAGACTTTCGCAAGGCTCATCCCCGAGAACAGCTATCTGCCGATCCTGGTTCTGACGGCGGACGCGACCCTGCCGACGCGCCGGCGCGCGCTTTCGCTCGGCGCCAAGGATTTTCTGACCAAGCCCTTCGATGCGGTCGAGGCTGTTTTGCGCATCTTCAACCTGCTCGAAACCCGCATCCTGACGCTGGAACTCGCCAAGCACGGGCTGGCGACGCCGAAATCGGAGCGTCCCCGCATCGATTGATCGAGCCACGCTATCGCTGACGACGGTTCACGGATAGACCCAGCGCCCATGGGAGAAGGCGCCGGTTTCGTCATAGCGGAACAAGGCTCTTCGGTTGTCCTGCTGGCGCAGCTCGAACCAGTCCAGCGTCCGGGCGCGAAAACTCAGCACGCCGAAGCGCGCCTTTCCCTCCGCTTCGTCGTGAGGTTCTGGCAATTCGTCCATGGCTTCGAAGGCGCGCTCGTCTCCCGGCGGCCCGCCGGCATAGGTCATCCGCGTCCGGCCGGGCAGGCTCGCCCAGGCGGTTTCGGCGCGTTCGCTTCCGGGGCCGTGGCGTTCGACCGTGCCCTGAAGCCGAAGCTGCAGCCGGGCCTGCGGGCAGAAGCCGAGCACAGCAACGTGAGGGTTTGCCGAAAGCTCCAGCCATTTCCGGCTTCGTGTATCGGTGTGAAATTCAAGGCAGCGCGTCGCTCTGCCGGCCGCCCGCAGCACGACCATGCGCGCCTGCGGCCTGGCCTCGGCATCGACCGAGCAGAGGTTCACATGGCGAAAACCCGACTGCGGAGCCGCAGCAGCCGTTTCCAGCTCCGCCCATGCCGAGGCATCGATGTCAGCGAGATCCACCGCCACGCCTCGCTCAGACGGAACGGGCAATGCCGCCGTCGACGCGGATGTTCTGGCCGGTGATATATCCCGCACCCTCCGACAGGAGGAAGGCGATGGTGGCGGCGATTTCCTCGCTGGTGCCGTAACGGCCCATCGGAACGCTGTCACGCCGCTCGTCGGTTGCGGGCAGGCTGTCGATCCAGCCGGGCAGGACGTTGTTCATGCGGATGTTCTTCGGCGCATAGGTATCCGCGAAGATCTTGGTGAAGCTCGCCAGTCCCGCCCGGGCGACAGCCGAGGTCGGGAACATCGCAGAGGGTTCGAAGGCCCATGCCGTGGAGATATTGACGATCGCGCCGCCGCCCTGGGCTTCCATGATCGGCGTCACCAGCCGGGTCGGCCGCACCGCACTAAGGAAATAGACCTCCATGCTCTTGTGCCAATCCTCGTCCGAAATTTCGAGGATCGGCGCACGCGGGCCGTGGCCGGCGGAATTGACCAAAGCATCGATCCGGCCCCATCGCTCCATCGCCAGATCGACGAGGCGCTTGACGTCGTCGTTCGACTGGTTCGAGCCGGTGACGCCGACGCCGCCGAGTTCCTTCCCCAGCGCCTCTCCCTTGCCGGAGGAAGAAAGAATCGCGACGCGATAGCCGTCAGCGGCGAGCTTCCGGGCCGCCGCAGCCCCCATGCCGGACCCGCCTGCGGTGATGAGAGCGACTTTTCCTTCAGACATTGAGACCTCCGATAGCTGATTTTGCGCGGCATTATGACAGATGCCGGTGGGACTTTCGCGCGAGAAAGAAAGCTGTCAGACTGTAGAAAATCTACTGGATATGCCGATGACCCAATCCCGCCGCACGCTGCCGCCTCTGAATGCGCTCCGCGCCTTCGAGGCCTCGGGCCGCCGGCTGAATTTCCGCGCCGCCGCCGAGGAACTCGGCGTCACGCAAGGGGCGGTCGCGCAGCAGGTTCGCGCGCTGGAAGAGCAGCTCGGCCTCAGGCTGTTCCAGCGCCTTGCCCGCGGCCTTGCGCTCACTGCCTATGGCACGGCCTATCTGGCGGATGTGACCCGCGCCTTCGATACGCTCGCGGAGGCAACCGGGCGGCTTCTCGACCGGCCGGAAATGGTGACGATCAGCGCCACCCCCACGGTCGCCACCAGGCTGCTGATCCCGCGGCTCGCCGAGCTCTATGCCGCCCTTCCCGATATCGACCTGAGGACGGTCGCGACCGAGGCGCTCGCCGATTTCGACCGCGACCAGGTGGATATCGCAGTGCGCCTCACCCGCCCGCCCTTTCCGGCGAACCTGCAGGCGCAGCTCTTGTTCCGCCAGGAGCTGGTCGCGGTCGCAAGCCCGCATCTCGTCAAGGGCCTGACCTTGCCCTTGAGCATCGAAGAACTTCGCAAACTGCCGCTCTTGCATGACTCGCACGATCACTGGCCGGTATTCTTGCGCACGCGCGAGAAGCTGCCCGGCGCGGCCTTCAACCATACGACCTTGGCGCTGGACGCCGCACTCGCCGGCCAGGGCGTCGTGCTCGCCTGCCGGGCTTTCGTCACGGCCGATCTCGAGGCCGGGCGACTGGTGCGGGTGACGGATGCGACGGCGACCATCGGACCCGACTACTTCCTCGTGCGCAAACGCTCCTCATCACCGCGAAAGGCCGTCGATGCGGTCTGGGACTGGTGTGCGGCGCAGCTGTCGCTGCCTTCGACCGAAACGGCATAACCACCGGCAACACCTTCCGTAAATCCAGGTTCAGCATCGCGTGTTCGACTGACCGCTCGCGGCCAGAGTTGCGCGTCCAGCCATCGGCTGGCGCTCATCCCGCCTATCCCACCGGCGTCCATACCAAATTCAATCTCGACGGCAGCGTGCGGGCCTTTCCCGGCAATACGATCATCTGCCATCTCTGACGGGGCCGGCGTGAGCCGGCCCCGTCACCCGCATCTTAAGGATCTTCGCCTGCCGTTCAGACCATCGACGTGATGATGCGATCGAACATCCGGTCGCTGAGCCAGCGGCGCAGCCACAAGACCGGACCTGCCATGTATCCGGTATGATACCGGGTCTTCGGCCTGGCTGCGGTGATGGCTTTCAGAATGGTGGCCGCCACGACGGCGGGGTCCGACAGCCGTGAGCCGGAATAGATTTCATGCATGCTGGCCGCGGCATTATTGGCCGCCTTGGCATAGGCGCCGCCGCCTGACGTCTTCCTCAGATTGTCGGCGGCGATATGTCCCCATTCCGTTTTGACGCCGCCCGGCTCGACGATGACGACGTCTATCCCGAAGGCTTTGGTTTCCAGGCGAAGCGTATCCGACCAACCTTCGAGCGCGTGCTTCGTCGCGTGATACCAGCCGCCGAACGGCGTGTAGATCTTGCCGCCGATCGAGGTGATGTTGACGATTTTTCCGAACTTGTTCTCGCGCATTTTCGGCAGGACGAGTTGCGTCAGCCGGGCAAGCCCGAAGAGGTTCACCTCGAACTGCCGGCGGCCCTCGTCGACCGGGACATCTTCGATCGCCCCGTAGGAGCCGTAGCCGGCATTGTTGATGAGAATATCGATCGAGCCGCATTCCGCGACGATCCGTTCGACCGCCGCTACGATCTCCTCGTCCTTGGTGAGATCCAGTGGGACGGCGACGGCGCCGCGCTGCACGAGATCCTGCATCTGCTCGACGCGGCGTGCGGCCACGTAGACCCGGTAGCCCTGCTGCAGCAGTTTCCGGGTCGTGGCATTGCCGATGCCCGACGAGGCACCGGTGATCAAAGCGGTTTTTTTCGTCATCGCAGTTCTTTGCATCCTATTTTGAACAGTGTTAAGATGCGTATATAGACGTCAATTTGAACGCTGTATAGATGTGGTGCGAAAAAATTATGGAGCGCTTGAGTGTCTGAAAAGCGGGGCTATCATCACGGGGAATTGAGGAAGGCGCTGATCACCGCCACCGACGATATCCTGAGAGAAAACGGCATAGAGGGGTTTTCATTGCGCGATGCGGCGAGACGCGCCGGCGTTTCGCCGGGAGCGCCCGCGCACCATTTCGGCAGCGCATCGGGCCTGCTGACCGAAGTTGCGATCCTGGGCTACGAGGAACTGGCCCGCTATCTCGGTGAGGCAGTGGATGACGGAACGCCGGCCGGAAGGATGCGCTCGCTGGCCGCGGCCTATGTCGCCTTCGCGCTCGACCATCCCGGCCGCTTCCGGCTGATGTTCCGCAAGGATCTCGTCAACCGCACGAACCCCGTTTACGAAGAAACGAGCAAACGGGCTCTTTGGCCTTTCGCCGAAGCCGTCGCGCGGGTCAACGGCACGACTTTGGAGGCATTATTGGAAGCGCGGAACCTCGCCCCGATCTTTGCCGCCTGGTCCACCGCCCACGGCATCGCCTATCTCGCCCTGGAAGACAAGATGCACTTCGCACTCCAGGGCAACTACGATGAGGACTTCCGCAAAAGGCTGTTGCCGGAAATATTGAAAGCCCAGTGGGCGTAAATCATGGGGCCGGCCGGAAGCCGGCCCCGTCGACTTCAGAACATGGTGTTCTTGTTGGCGGCCTCTTTCGGAACGGGCTGGATCACGTCCCAGTGCTCGACGATCTTTCCGTCTTTGACGCGGAAGATATCGACGATGGCCTCGCCGCGGTCGTCCGCGCCGTTCGTCGCATGCACATGCAGCCAGACGAGATCGCCATCGGCAGCACTGCGGACGATCTCCGCCTTCGATTGCGCATTGTCCTTGAAGAAGCCGGTGAAGAAGGAAATGAGCGGCTGCTTGCCATCGGGAACCTGCGGGTTGTGCTGCCGGTAATCCTCCGCGATGACCGAGGCGGCCGCAATATCGTGCTTGTTGAAGAACTTGTCGTAAAATTCCACCACCAGCCTGCGGTTGGCTTCCTCGACCTTCAAGTCGCGGGCGGCCGTTTCAGCGAAAGCGCCTGACGGCGCGGCGATGCCTGCCAGAATGGCGAGTGCGAAAAGCGATTGAAATCTCATGCATCAAGCTCCTTGGTATGGATCAGCGATCTAGTCTAGAAAGCAGACTATGAGAGCTGGTCTATGAAACCTCGCCTTGCCCGGCAAGAAGGCAGGTTTTGGTGGCAAGGTCAGCCTGCGATGACCAAGGAGAGGACATGCCTGGAGAAACGGACGAGCCGAAACAACAGCCCGGAGCCGGCTGTCCGATCAGAGGCGTGCTCGATCGCATCGGCGATCAATGGAGCCTGCTCACCCTCGAAGCCCTTGAGAACGAGAAGAAGCGCTTCAACGAGTTGCTGCGCGAGATCGGCGACATTTCCAAACAGATGCTCTCCAAGACATTGCGCCATCTGGAACAGGACGGCTTCATCAGGCGTACGGTCTATCCCGAGGTTCCGCCGCGGGTGGAATATGAGCTGACGGAGATGGGGCGTTCGTTCCTGATCCCGATGAAGGCGCTGATTGGTTGGGCGGAACGGAATCATCCGGTCATCATCCGGTCGCGGCAGCGGCATGAGACGGGTTAGGTTTTAAGCCGCCAATAGCTCAATGCTTGCCACCTGATCGAGATTTGGGATCGGTTAGTTGCCTTTCGCTTGCGCTCAGCGAAGCCAAGCAATGAAGGATGTGCCGTGTAGCCCCCTCATCTGCCTGCCGGCATCTTCTCCCCGCTGGGGAGAAGGAGACTCGTGTGAGCGCCTCGCTCCATCTGAGACGTTTGCGGTAGGTATGACCACCGTGCGGCTTGGTCCCTTCTCCCCAGCGGGGAGAAGATGCCGGCAGGCAGATGAGGGGGCCACACGGCACAGCCCTTATTGCCCTTCGCAGGAAACGTAAGCGAAGGGCAATAATTAGGGTCGCAAACCTCTCTTCACTCATCCCAAGACGCCCTCAATCACCCCAGCAGCACCTTGCCCCCCGTGCGGAAGGGCAAGGCGGCGCGTAGCGCCTCGCCGATCTTTTCCAGCGGAAACACCTCCCGCACCTCGGTCGCGATGACCTTGCCCGCGATCTGCGCAGCCACCTGAGAGTAGGCGCGCTGGACGTCGCCCATCGCTTCGGAATGAACCCATTCGCGCAGGTGGCAGAAGGAAAAAACAATATCGGAATGCGACGCCCAGAAAGACGGCGGGATGCTCTCTCCCGACAGCAGGCCGTAATGCAGGAAGTGCCCGCCGGGCCTCAGCGCATCGGCAAGCACCGAGGCGCGCGCGCCGCCGACGCAGTCGAGCACCGCGTCGAGCCCGTGCCGGCCGGCAAGGCCGGCGGCGAGATCGCCCTCCGCTTTGTCGACGATGACGGCCTCCAGCCGGCCATGCAGGCGCGCGAGGGATCCTTCGCTGCGGACGATTGCGATCGGTTCCACGCCGACGGCGTTCGCCATGCCGATCAGGATCGATCCGATCGAGGAGGCGGCGGCATTGATGGCGATGCGCATGCCGGGCCTCAGCCCGATCTTGTGGTGCAGCATCAGCCAGGCGGTCATCGGGTTGACGTAGCTGGTCGCGGCCTCGAAATCCGAAAGCGCGTCGGGAACGCGAAGGCACCACGCGGGATCGGTATCCTTGAATTCCTGCCACCCGCCGGCGCTGCGCACCGGCAGCACGCGGGTTCCCGGCACAAGTCCGTGCACCTCTTCGCCGCAGGCCTCGACCACGCCGAAGGCTTCGAAGCCGGGGATGAAGGGCAGGGTGGTGCGGCCGGCATAGGCGCCCGATATGGTGATGATATCGGAGGGATTGATCGAGCGCGCCAGCAGGCGGACGCGAACATGATCGCGCCTGAGCGGCGAAAGTTCGGCGCGTTCGATCCCGACGACCTCTTCGGCCGGCCCGAATTTTCGCACCACCGCCTGATATTGCATTTGCATCCCCCACACAGTCGGTTAGAACACGCCGTCGAAATTTCGGTGATCGAATGAGCGTTGACGACAGGCCTTTAGCATCGTTCCGGGTCTCGATGCGAGACATCGACATCTATGGTCATGTCCACAACTCGGTTTATCTCGATTATTGCGAGGATGCGGTCGTCGAGTTCCTGCGCCACCGCGAGATCCTCAGCCACTTCCGCCACACCACCTCGGGCGTTGCCTATCACGTCAAGAAGGCGGAGATCACCTTTCACAGCCCGATCGACGTCGACGATATCGTCGAGGCGAAGGTCAGGGTCGAGAAGATCGGGCGGTCGAGCCTTTCCTTTACGATCGAGCTCTATCGCCAGCGCGACGGCGCCCATTGCGCCTCGGGCGGCCTCGTCTGGGTCTGCGTCGGCCTCTCCGACAGCCGCCCGACGCCGATCCCCGAGGCGACCAGAGCCGCCTTGTCGCAGGGCTGAGCCATGCCGATCCACGCGGAGCTTCTTCGACACGCCACGCAGAGACCGGAGAAACCGGCGGTCGTGATCGATGGCCGCTCCTTGAGCTACGGCGAACTCCATTCCCGCGCAGGCGCGATCTACCGGTTCATCCAGGCGCTTCCGCGCTCGAACGGCCGTCCATTCGATCTGCCCCGCGTCGAGAAGCTCGTGGCGGTCAGCCTCGGCAATCACATCGGCTTTGCCGAGTATTTCGTCGCCACCACCGCGCTGGCGAATGCCTGCGCGGTCATCGATCCGATGATGCCGGAAGCGAGGATCGAGCGTATCGTCCAGCGGCTGGCGCCCGACATGCTCGTCGTCGACGACGATGCGAGCCCGAGCGCCGAAATCGGCCGCAGGCTCGGCGTCCCTGTCATCGTCGCCGGAGCGGAACCCTTCGACCTCACGGCGACGGGGGATGATATGCCCGTCGATGCCGAGGGGATCTTCCTGATCGGTTTTACCTCGGGCACGACAGCCGAGCCGAAGGCCTATTATCGCTCGCGAGAGCAGTGGCGCCGCAGCCTCGACCGGGGACGCCTCGTTTTCGAACTCCAGGACGCGCCCTCGACCCTGTGCCCGGGAGCGCTGGCGCATGGCCTGGCGCTTTACGCGCTGGTCGAGGCGCTCGATGCCGGCGCAACCTTCCATTCGGTCGGGAAATGGGATGCCGGCGCGGTCGCGCAGATTCTGTCTTCCGGCATCGAGCGGCTGGTTGCCGTGCCGACCCACATCGCGGGCATCGCCCGGGCATGGGCGGGCGCGCCGATGGCGTCCTTACGCGACGTGCTGACCGCCGGCGCCAAGCTGAACCTCAATGAGGTCGAATCCATGCGCCGCCTTTTTCCGCAGGCGCGCATCCGGGAATATTACGGCGCCTCCGAGATCGGTTTCATGACCGTCTCGACGCTTGCCGGCGGCGCGACGGATTTTCCGATCGACCGAGTCGGGCAGGCCTATCCCGGCGTCGAAATCTCCATCCGCGACCCTGAGGAAAACGATGTCGGCGCCGATGTGCCCGGCACCATTTTCGTCAACAGCGACCTGATCGCCGACGGCTATCTCTGGGGCGACGACGGCCAGGCGTTCCGGGTCACTCCGGCGGGTGCCACGGTTGGCGATCTCGGCGAGATCGATGAAAACGGCATGCTGCGGGTGATCGGCCGGGCGGGCGGCATGATGATATCAGGCGGCAACAACGTCTATCCCGCCGAGGTCGAGAGCGCGCTGAAAACCTGCCCCGGCGTCGAAGACGCCGTCGTCTTCGGGCTGCCGGATGCCTATTACGGCCAAAGGATCGTCGCCGTCGTCTCCGGCGAGGCAACGGATGCGAAAATGCTCGCAGACCATTGCGCGGGCAGGCTTGCAAGGTTCAAGATCCCCAGGCAGTTCCACCATATCGGCGCCTGGCCGATGACGAGCAGCGGCAAGATCGCACGCGGGCAGGTGGAGGCATCGGTGATTTCGGGAGACGGTCTTGTCCTACGCCTATCAGCCTGACGAGGATTGGCAGCCGGTCGTGGTCGCCGCCTACCGCACGCCAATCGGCCGCGCCTTCGGCTCGCTTTCGACGGTTGCGGCCGAAGACCTGCTTGCCCCGATCATCCGCCGGATCGTCGCGGAAACGGGCGTCGCGCCCGACGCTATCGACGACGTGCTGGTCGGCAATGCCGCCGGCGGCGGCGGCAATATCGGCCGGCTGGCGGCGCTCCATGCGGGCCTGCCCATGGCCGTTCCCGGTATCGCCATCGATCGGCAATGCGGCTCCGGGCTGGAAGCGATCATCCTGGCCGCCCGGCTGATCCAGGCGAAGGCGGGAACCTGTTTCCTCGCTGGCGGCGTCGAGAGCGTCAGCACCGCGCCATGGCGCGTGGAAAGGCCGAAAGCCAATGGCGCCGTGCCGCGCTTTTACGGACGCGCGCGCTTCTCCCCCGAAACGATCGGCGATCCCGAGATGGGCGTCGCCGCCGAAAATGTCGCGCGCCAATTCGGCATATCGCGCCAGCGGCAGGATGAATTCGCCCTGCGCAGCCACCGGCTCGCCGTCGCAGCCGCCGAAGCAGGCCGCTTCCGGCCGGAGATCGTCGAGATCGCCACCGACAACGGCATAGTGGAGCGGGACGAATGCCCTCGCCCCACGACCTCGATTGAAGCGCTGGCAAACCTGAAGCCCGTCTTCCAGGCCGACGGCTCGGTAACGGCGGGCAATGCCTGCCCGCTGAATGACGGCGCCTGCCTGGTGCTGGTGATGAGCCGTGGCATGGCAAAGAGCATGGGCATCGAAAAAGGCCTCGCCTTCATCGACAGCGCCGCCGCCGGCGTCGATCCCAACCTGCTCGGCATCGGCCCGGTCGCCTCGACGGATAAGCTCCTGCGGCGCCAGCCCGGCCTCTCGCTCTCCGAGATCGACGCCATCGAATTCAACGAGGCTTTCGCCGCCCAGGTTCTGGCCTCGCTCGATCAGATCGGCATCTCCGCCGACGCGGTCAACAAGGATGGCGGCGCCCTGGCCCTCGGCCATCCCTTCGGCGCTTCGGGCGCAATTCTCATTAGCCGGCTATATAGTCAACTGATGCGCAGGGACAGCTGGACGCCCTGCGCGACCGGCCTCGCCATGATCGGCATCGGCGGCGGCATCGGGCTGACGGCGCTGTTCGAGGCGGTTAGGCTTTCCTGATAGAAAGGCAACTCTGACCGGTTCGCCCCAGGCAAAACCCCTCCCCAACCCCTCCCCACAAGGGGGAGGGACTACGCTGCGGCCCCCGCCGCGACCAAAGGCAGAGCCTCTGCTGGCTGTACCGTTCAACGGATTGCTACGATTAAGGGTTACGCGAAACGGTGCGGCGCGTTAGCCCCTCCCCCTTGTGGGGAGGGGTTGGGGAGGGGTCTTTCTCCTTGGCTCGGCCCCGCGACACGAGCATCCCCCTCCACCTCCGCAAGCTCCTTCGATCGCAGGACTAGCCGCCCTACTGCCTTGGCATAGGTCGACAGCGACCGAGAGAGAATGGTTCAAGCCCGCGATCCGGCGCATTCTACTGGCGATCGGTTCCGGCCGATGAAGCCGCCTGGCCTCGTGAGGCGCGCGGTTTCGGCACTTCGAGCAGTTCGCTCGCCATCATTTCAGCAAAGGCAGATCAACAGAGGACATTCCTCGTAAACAAGGGAGATTACCATGAAGATCGTCGTCATCGGCGGCACCGGGCTCATCGGCTCGAAGACCGTAGAGAGATTGCGCAAGAAGGGGCATGACGTTCTGGCGGCTTCGCCGAATTCGGGCGTCGATACGATCACCGGCAAGGGTGTCGCCGAAGCGCTTGCGGGCGCCGAGGTGGTGATCGACCTCGCCAACTCGCCTTCCTTCGAGGACAAGGCCGTTCTCGAATTCTTCCAGACCTCGGGCCGCAACCTGCTCAAGGCCGGGGCTGCGGCCGGCGTGAAGCATCACATGGCGCTGTCGATCGTCGGCATGGAGCGGCTGCAGGGCAGCGGTTACATGCGCGCCAAGATGGCCCAGGAACAACTGATCAAGGGCTCCGGCATTCCCTACACCATCGTCCACTCCACCCAGTTTCATGAGTTCATGGCCGGCATCGCCCAGTCCAACACGGTCGGCCAGACCGTGCATCTGTCGCCGGCCTATTTGCAGCCGATCGCCTCGGACGATGTCGCAGACGTCATGGCCGACGTAGCGCTCGCGGCACCCGTGAACGGCACGATCGAGATCGGCGGTCCGGAAAAGATCCGCCTGACCGATATCGTCACACGTCTCTTCAAGGCGACGCGCGATCCGCGTCAGGTGACGGCCGATCCGCACGCCCGCTATTTCGGCGTCGAGCTCGACGACACCTCGCTCGTCACCGGCGCCAATGCGCGGCTCGGCAAGATCCGCTTCGACGACTGGCTGAGCCAGCAGCCGCCCCAGAAGAAGAGCGCCTGATAGCGCGTGTCGAACCATTCTATCATCCGAGGAGACCAGACATGCTCAGGAAAATGATCTCGGCGGCGGCCTTCGCCTTCGTCCTTGCCGCCGGCACCCCGGTTCACGCCGGAGGCGAAAAAGCCAAAGTAACAGTCGTTTTCGACCAGAAGCTTCCCAACGTTCCCGGCAAGAGCATGAAGGGCGTGCTGGTGGAATATCAGCCCGGCGGCATGTCGCCCGGCCATACCCATCCGGATTCGGCCTTCATCTATGCCACCGTTCTCGAAGGTTCGATCCGCAGCGCGGTGAACGACGGCCCGGTGAAAACTTACAAAGCTGGGGAAAGCTTCGCCGAACTTCCCGGCGATCATCACAGCGTCAGCGCAAATGCCAGCGACACCGAGCCGGCGAAACTGCTTGCTGTTTTCGTGCTCGATACGAACGAGACGGAACTGACGATCGACGACAAATGACGTCATGGCCGATGCCCGGCGCCGCCGGGCATCGGTTGCGCTGCCCGGTCAAACCGCCTGCAGCGCCAGTTCCAGATCGGCGATGAGATCATCCGGATGCTCGATGCCGATCGACAGGCGGATCGTCGATTCCAGCACGCCGATGCGCTGCCTGACATCGGCGGGCACGCCGGAATGCGTCATGGCGGCGGGGTGGCTCGCGAGCGACTCCGTGCCGCCGAGGCTGACGGCGAGCTTGAAAACCTGCAGCGCATTCAGGAATTTGAAGGAGGCCGGCTGGCCGCCGCGGATATCGAAAGAGAAAGTCGAGCCGGCGCCGCTGCATTGCGCGGCGAAGGTGCGGCCCGAGGGCGAGTCCGGATCGTGGTAGGGGAGATAGTGGACCGTCTCGACCTTCGGGTGATCGCGCAGAAAATCGGCGACGGCGCGCGCATTGCTGTTCGCCCGCTCCATGCGCAGCTGCAGCGTTTCCAGCGACCGGCCGAGCATCCAGCAGGAATGCGGATCAAGCTGCGTGCCGATCGCGCCGCGGAGCGCCTTCACCTGCTTGATGACGGCCTTGCGCCCGAGGACGGCGCCGGCGATGAGATCGGAATGGCCGCCGACATATTTGGTCAGCGAATAGAGCGAGATATCGGCGCCATGCTCGATCGGCCGCTGGAAAACCGGCCCGAGCAGCGTATTGTCGCAGACGACGACCGGCACATGCCCCTGCCTTGCGCCGATCGCATCGGCCACGCGCCGGATCATCGCGACGTCGACCAGGCTGTTGGTCGGGTTGGCCGGCGTCTCGATCAGGATGACGGAAACGCGGCCCTTGCCGAGCGCCTCATCCGCCGCCTTCTGCACCGATGCCTCGCTGACGCCATCGGCAAAGCCGACCGCGGCGACGCCGAAATTGAGGAAGGTCTTTGCCAGCAGGGTTTCGGTGCCACCATAAAGCGGCTGCGAATGCAGGATCGCATCCCCCGGCCGAACGAAGGCGAAGAGCGTGGTGGCGATCGCCGCCATGCCTGAGGAAAACAGCGCGCCGCTTTCCGTCCGCTCATAGACGGCGAGTCTGTCTTCGACGATCTCGCTGTTCGGATGATTGAAGCGCGAATAGACGAGGCCGGCGCCCTTGCCCGCCGGCGGCTCCCGCCGGCCGGAGACATAATCGAAGAAATCGCGCCCGTCCTCGGCGGAATTGAAGACGAAGGTGGAGGTCAGGAACACCGGCGGCTTGACCGCCCCTTCCGAAAGCTCGGGATCGTAGCCGTAGTTCAGCATCTGCGTTTCGGGATGCAGCGCATGATTGCCGATATGGGTTTTGGAAGGATGCGGGGCGGTCATGATCGTCTCCTCTGTCGAACCTGCCGAAGGATAGGATACATCAATTCGGGGAGCAGTCATCGAGACTGCTCGATTGAAGAGTGGAGCATGATGTCTTCCGAAAACCATGCTCGGATGCTCAGCTCACCGTTTCGCCCAGAGTATCCGCGACATAGGCACCGCGCGCGCCCATCGGCAGCGGATGGCCCGTCGTCGTGTCCCGCGCCGTCTGGTGCTCCAGCTCGGCATTCAGCTCCGCGCCGACGATGAGAATGACGACGGAAAGCCAGATCCAGATGAGGAAACCGATCAGCGCGCCGAGCGTGCCGTAGGTCGCGTTGTAATTGGCGAAATGCTCGAGATAGAAGGAGAAGCCGAGCGACATGGCGGCCCAGGCGAGCGCGGTCAGCCCCGCGCCCCATGTCATCCACCGGATTCTGGCGGGCTCGCGGCTCGGGCCGAAGCGATAGACCAGGGTCACCGCCACCGCGACGACGAAGAGAAGCAGCGGCCATCTCAGGAGAAGCGCCATGTGCTCCTTGAACTGGTCGAGCCAGAGATAGGAGAGCACGACGGGCATCACGCCGACGAGCGCCACCATGACGACCGCGAAGACCATTGCGCAGAGCGTGAAGCAGAGGCCGATCAGGTTCAGCCGCACCAGGCTGCGCTTCTCTCTCTCCTCATAGGCGACGTTCATCGCATCGAAGATCGCCAGCGTGCCGCTATGCGTGCTCCACAGCGCAATGCCGAGACCGACGAAGAAGGTGATGCCGAGCGCGCTGTCGCGCTTTTCCACAAGCGCCGTGATCTGGTCGGCAAGAAGATCGAAGGCCCCGGGCGGCAGGAGCACGGCGAGCTCCCGAAGATGCTCGGAGATGGTGACGGGATCGGCCACCAGGCCATAGAGCGAGACCAGGGCCGCCAGCGCCGGAAACAGCGCCAGGAGCAGATAGAAGGTCACTCCAGCGGCAATGAGAGTGACCCGGTCGTCGAGGACCTCATGGAAGACGCGCCAGAACACATCGCGAAGGCCGCTCATCGGAATGGCCTCCGGCGTCGCCGCGCTGCGCCCATGATCGTCACCCGACCAGCCGGCCGCAGCAGGCGGAGCAAGAGACCCGCGCTGCCTTGCCTGCACCAGCACGAACGCGCCGACCGCAGCCACGATCATCGCGGCAGCGAGCGGATATCTCTTGAGGTGGAGCCCATCAGCCATTACCCTATCCTCTGATTTGCTTCGGGGATAACGCCGGGTGCGGCTAAAGGATGCAAGCTGTTGCTTTCCTGCGGAAATCCGGGGCAGGGGAGGGGAGTGGCGGCCGCCAAAGGCGCGTTTGAGCGAAGATCCCGCGCCAGCTTCGCGACCTACAAGCCACTGATTTTATTAAAACTGATTTCCACTACGGAAGTGAAATGAGACTTTAGTTTCGTTAGTGCGATACTGATGATTTCTCACATGTCCGCCGGGAGCGGCGATTTTGCGGCCCCGGAAACGGCGAATTGACACGCCGAAGACCTGAATTCCGCCTGCCACCATCCAAATGCGGAGCCTGTCAGGCAGCGGCGACCAGCAATCCGCAGCGTAAAGACGCCACATCATATGCCCCATAAATAATAGCGCCAGCGGCAATCGGCAACAATAGCCGCGGCCGTTATCCCGGGAAAAGATGACTTCACAGTGCCGGCTTCCGACGCCAGCCATCGAAGCATGCGCGATTTCCGCCACGCTCTCTCGGCCACCCCCAATGCGCGTCACCTCTGCCGCCAACACCCAAGCGGCGGCCCGCAGCTTGGGTACCGATACGCGAGCTATCCGGCATTGGCCGCCGTGGGCCTCCTGCGTGCCCGGATAACCTGTTCGATTTCGCCATCGTATCGGTCATCGGGAAATTCGATATTCCAGACGAGACGGCGCAACGGCTCCCGCGCGATGTTTCGATACCCAAGCTCCTCCAAACGAAGCAGAAGCAGCAGATGATCGCTCTCGACGACCAGCCGGGCAAAGGCGACAAGCTGATGCAGCGCCGGACGCATGGCGGCATAGGATTTGAAGCCGAACGACGCGGCAATCGCCTCATCGAGATGCGACGATTTGATGTGAGGATATTGGCTCCGCAGAGCCTTCTTCAGAGCGGCGATATTCGCAGGCGAAAACCTGATGGATGGGTTCAGCATATGACGATCCAATGTCCCTGGCCGAAGTCCGCCGATTACGCTTCGACCTTGATGAACATGGTCGTCGAGAAACTCCACACGCCCTTCAACCCGGCAGCAGGTTCGGATGGGCTTCCAGGCTGGGACATTAACCTGCGGACGCTTTCTGCTCAAGATATGGATCGACTGGGAAGGCAGATTGCTGACTCCAACTGCCCATCACCTCACGAATTAGGATAGTCGTCCGTTGTCCGCGGACAACGGAGCAGTCGCTTTCGAGATCCGTTGGATCGTGCCGGGTCATGCCGCTGCCAAGTGAAGGCTCTGGTTTTGGGTAGGAGCACACTTGCCATCAAGCCGACATGAGGGCAGTTTCGCTTCATGGATCTCGCTGCCCTCGTCTCTCGCACACGCAATCTCTATGTCGCTCAGTTTCGCAGCTTCGCTCAAAAACAACTGGCGAACTGCGTTCAGGGAGCAACCGAAATAAAGTTGCGACTGAGCGAGGAGAGCAAGCTGTTCGATCGACTCTATTGCGTGGACTTCATCAGGAATGATGGCGCGCCTAAAATCGTGGAACTCCAGCCGGAGGACATCATGACTTTTGATGCCGTCACAGGCGCACTCGGCAGTTCGTCATTTTCGATCGAGCACCTGCAATGGGACGACGTAGTGATCCGGCATAACCTCGAGCGGCAGCCATATGACGATCTCTCCAGTTGGTTTCGATTGTGGTTCGATCCGAAGGATGAACGGCACGACCCGAGCGCGGATTTATCCGGCACAATCCATTCGATGCTGCTTGAGCCAAGCTGCATCAGCATCGATTTCGGCACCGCTCCTCCAAACGCCTTTTGGGAGATCCTGCTATTGCTTGAAGCGGCTGGAGCGACGCGAATGGAAATCAGCAACTCACGAGCCGAAGCGGATAGGCTCGTTTGATCTTCTCCTGATCGAAGGCCGCATGGCGAGCCTCGCTCGCGCAGCGCCATTGAGTTGCGGCACATCCACGGACCGGTCGACAAGCGCATCTTGGCACGTTGTCCGCGGACAACGCCGCGCCCGCGGCAGCATCTGTACGATATCGACACAGCCTACGGCTTGAATTCGCCGCATTGCGACACTACCTCGTGACGAGCCGAAGCGCCGCCCCTCCTGGCTGCTTTGGCCCGATAGACAGCACTTCTCCTCCCATGCTGTCGGTCACTATCGAAGCCCGGCGCCCTCTCCCCCGCCGGGCTTCTTTCACTCTGACGCCGCGCACCCGCATCGCCTTTCGAGGCCCTGATGGCACCTCAGACCGCGGCATCCTCCAACTTCCCTCATCCTGAGGCGCGGAGGCCAAAGGCCGGAGCCTCGAAAGACCCGCCGCAACATCGCTCCTTGCATCCATCAGCACCGGAGCACCCGCCCCGCCCTTTGAGGCCCCTGCCGGGGCACTTCAGGGTGAGGCTCTCGTGAGCACCGCGGCATCCTCCAATGCCGCTGATGCTGAGGTGCGCCGCCGCAGGCAGAGCCTCGAAGTACTCGCCACGACGCTCCGCCTTGCACCCACCCGGCACAAGGCGCATCCATGCCCTTCGAAGGCCTCTTGAGTGCCGGCGCGATATCCTCCAACACTTCTCATCAAAGGCAACGAACCAAATCAGCAAAAGCAACAGAGGTGACAGATGAATAGACTTGCGCAATGCCATTGCGGATCACTCCGCGCAAAGACGTCAGGCGATCCGCTCATGGTGAGCATCTGCCACTGCCGCGATTGCCAGCGCCGAACCGGCGCGGTGGCGGGCAGCGGCGCGATCTTCGCGAAGACGGAGGTGACGATCGAAGGAGAGTGGAAGGTGTTCGAGCGTGACGCCGCGCAGGCGCGCAAGGTTCGATTTCATTTCTGCCCGGACTGCGGCACGTCTCTCTACTGGGAAGGCGATTTCAACCCGGACCTCTGCATCATCGCCGTCGGTGCTTTCGCAGACCCGGCATTTCCGCCGCCCCTGGTTTCCGTCTACGAGGAATCGAGACATGATTGGTTTCAGCTGCCGGATGGGATGAAGCATGCGCAACGCGGATTGGTTTCACCAGCGGCCGCGGCCGGTAATGAGTAGCAATCCGGAGACGCGATCGAGTTCCTCGACAAGGGCAGAACGGAAGAAGCGCCCACACAGGCTCACGTCAGCTATGGCCGCCACGCTGCAGAATGGCAAAAGGAACGGTTCAAGCATCACCTTCGCACCTGTACACGGGTAATCCAGCCATTGGCTCACCATTGGCGCCCGCAAGAGGTGGCGGAAGCAAATCTCAATATCACTTCCGCAATGGAAACCGTCCAAACAAAATCAATGTGTTATTTTCCCGCGCCGCAAATCGAGAAGACAGCCGCCCATCGGCTGCTTGACGCTACCGGCGCATTTGACGATACCTTTGCCGGAGAATTGTGACTGGGCCGATGAGCGAACAAGTCCTGACCCTTGCCGAAAGCCTCAAAGACAGGGCGCGCGCTGCGCTGGGTCGGCGCAATCTTGTCCTTGTCGGGCTGATGGGGGTCGGCAAATCCTCGATCGGCCGGCCTGTCGCACGGCAGCTCGGCATTCCCTTCGTCGATAGCGATGCCGAGATCGAGCGTGTTTCGTGCATGACGATCACCGAACTCTTTGCCTGTTATGGCGAACTGGAGTTCCGGGCGCTGGAAACGCGTGTCGTCAAGCGTCTCCTCGAGGGCGGCCCGCGTGTCGTTTCGACGGGCGGCGGCGCCTTCATCGATGAGAGCACGCGCCAGCATGTCAAGCGCAGCAGCCTTTCCGTCTGGCTGAAGGCCGATCTCGACTTGCTGTGGGGCCGGGTCAGCAGACATGGCGAACGACCTCTGCTCAAGACCGAAAATCCGAAACAGACCCTCGAGAACCTGATGAATGCGCGCTATCCGATTTACGAGGAAGCCGATCTCACGGTTCTCTCCCGCGACGTGGGCAAGGACATCATGGTCAAGGAAATCCTGACCGCCATCGCGGAGAGAGAGACAGCGGAAGGCAAAATGCCGTGAGGGCATGTCGCCCTGATCGCTCGTGCCGGGCCTGAAAATGTCTGCCGGCTGCAAGGTTGCAAGGGCTCGCAGGTCGCGCCAAAGAGGGCAGCGCGCTTTTGCGATGCTGGAAGGAGAAAGGCTTCTCGCAGCCGGCGATCTTGGTTCGCTCCAGGGCAACGGTGTCGTTACCCTGCCATAACCATCCGATCCTCAGCGCCCCTCACACCACCAGCATCCCCTGCCGCTCGGCCAGCGTCACCTCCGCGCGTGTCCCGGCGTTGAACTCCAGAAAATCCGCCTCGATGCCGTCGCTGAAGATGACGCCGTGTTCCGGCATTTCGGAGACGATCGTCAGCGGCTGGCCCTCTGAGACCAGACCGGCGACGATGGTGGTGCCGGTGGTGCGGCTCGGGAAGGGTTCGCGTACGAAGTAGCGCAGATAATCCGCATCCCAGGCGAAGGACATGTCGATCTCCCGGTCGGCGGGTTCGAGACCGAGCGCGCTCGCGGCCCCAAGCCAACCGGAATAGAGGCTCTTCAGCCAGCCGGTCGAGCCCATGCCTGTCGAGACGATGATGCCGCTGGAAGACTGGCGCTCCTCGCGCTCTTCGGCCTGCAGGATATAGCGCGCCGAAACATGGCTTTTCGGGCCGATGAAGAGGTCGTTGACCGCGTGGATGACGGCGCCGGTGTTGAGCGTCGCCTTGGCCATGCTGACATGTTTGATCGGCCGCTTGTTTTTCAGCGCCTCGCCGATCACTTTCGGAAGGCTCTTCGGGTTGAAGGGTAGCAGCAGGCCGTCCCAGCGCTTGGGATCGGGGTTGACGCCGAGGACCGGCTGGCCGTCGAGATATTTGAGCGTGTTGGCGACCAGCCCGTCCTGGCCGAGCACGACGACGACATCGTCGGGGCCGAAGACGAAGCTCGCGAGGTAGCGGCGGTCGAGGCGCTGGACGCGGGCGACGGCGCGCAGGCTCGCCTCCACCTCGGCAATGGCCGTTTCGTATCGCCTCTTCTCGGCGAGGTAATCGCTGAAATCGGCGCCGAGATGTTCGACATAGAACTGCGCCTGCTGCACCGTGTTGTAGCGGGCGATGAGTTCGTCGAGCCGGGTCGGCCTGACGACCAGGATGATCTTGCGTTCGTCAGAGGCCGGCACGGTCCTTGCCCTCCTGCGGCTGCAAGATCTCCCGGAGAAGATCGGGCGAGACGTTCAGCTGGCCGATCTTCGTCGCATTGTCGGCGAGGTCGCGGAAGGCGAGCGCCATGAGCTGGCCCGGCTGCATGCCGACCGAGGCGAGCGCCTGCAGCACTTTCGGATCGGCCTGCTCGAAGGATTTCATCATCGCGGTCATCGCATAGGCCTGGGCGTCGGCCTCGGCCCGCGCATTGGTCGCCGCCAGCGTCACCAGGTCGCGGTTCTGCTCTTCGAGCGCGATCTTGCCGGCCATTTCTTCCCGCCGGATCTGCAGTTGGCGTTCCTGCACGGCACGTTCGGCCTCCATCTGGGCTTCGCGCACCTGCCGTCTCTTGTTCTCCAGGGTGATCTCGGTGGCGATCTCGTTTTCCTGGATCGTCCGCTCCTGCTCGATCGCCGCGTTGCGGCGGCTGTAGATGGCTTCGTCGGCCTGGCGCAGCAGCGCTTCGCGGGCATGTGCTTCCAGCGCCTTGGCGGTTTCAGCCTTCGGCATGACGGCGAGCAGCGACAGGCCGAGGATTTCGAGGCCGAGCGCCTCGATCGTCGGATGCACCTTGAGCGCCTCGGCCACGCCGGCGACGAGCGCCTCGCCCGAAGCCAGAACCTCCTTCAGCGACAGCGTCTGCACCTCCGCGCGCATCGCCACCTGGACGCGGTCGATCACCCGGGTCGAAAGCTTCTGCGGATCTTCCGAGACATAGTGGCCCCGGCGGTCGAGCGTGAAATTCAAAAGTGCCGCCGTGCGGCGCGGCTCGGCGATGCGGTAGGTGATCTGCCCCTGCACCGTCACTTCCTGGAAGTCCGATGTCACCAGAGGAAAGATGAAAGGATCGTTGACGCTGGCGGTCGGCACGAGCACGAGGGAGCTCGAAGGCGAAAAATGCCAGAAGGCAAGACCGG
This sequence comes from Rhizobium sp. R635, assembly GCF_002211285.1. Classification (GTDB taxonomy): domain Bacteria; phylum Pseudomonadota; class Alphaproteobacteria; order Rhizobiales; family Rhizobiaceae; genus Rhizobium. The sequence goes on from NZ_LOKX01000005.1 coordinate 20,630, forward strand.
CGCCCTCACGCATGGCTTTGCCGTTTTGGTATTGGATGACGTATTGCGTGGGTTCCGTCTTGATGAAGCGCAGTCCGAACATGTCCGTTTCCCTGTTGCTGGCGCGAGCCCTCGCTCGTGTCGAAACGGAGAAAACACGACTTAGTGATAAATGTCAACTAACTTAGTTGAAGATTTACACTAAGACGAGTGCGTGTTATCTTCCCACCATGACCACACACGACAACGACGCCTTCAAACCGATCGCGACCGTCGATCTCGCGATCTTCTCGCTGTCGCCGGAAGGGCTCGCCGTGCTTCTCGTCCGGCGGGCGGCCGCGCCCTTTTCCCGCGAATGGGCCTTGCCCGGCGGCTGGATCCACATTGACGAGGATGCGGATCTGGAAGCTGCGGCGCGGCGGGTGCTGAAGGAAAAGACCGGCGTCGAAACACCCTATCTCGAACAGCTGCAAACGACGGGAAGCCGCGATCGAGACCCGCGGGGCTGGAGCATCAGCATCGTCTATATCGCGCTGCTTTCGGCCGATGACGTCGCCAAACGGCAGGACGCGATAGCTGGGGACGCCGAATGGCGGGCGATCGAGGGCGAGGGCGTCGGTTTTTCCATCGCCTTCGACCATGCGCTGCTTCTGAAGGAAGCGCTCGGCCGCATCCGAAGCAAGGTCGAATATACGAACCTGCCCGGCCATCTGCTGCCTGTCCGTTTCACATTGAGCGAGCTGCAATCGGTCTATGAGAACCTTCTCGGCCGCAAGCTCGACAAATCGGCCTTTCGCAAACGCATGGCCGAAGCCGATTTCCTGGAGCCGGTCGAGGGCGAAATGCGCCGGGCGAGCAACCGGCCCGCCCAGATGTTTCGCTTGAAGGACGCCCAATCCCTGGTGCTCTTCGACCGGAGGATCTGAGCCGCTCCCCGCCTTTGCTCCGCTCGTTCCCTTGCTTTTGTCAGCGCCGGCACCGGAACAATGATCTGCCGTCGAGGTTGTGCTTGAGCCAACCACGCAAAGATCTCCAAGGAGGACATCAGAATGCGTATGAAACTCGTAGCAGCTTCGCTTTTCGCCCTCGGCATGGCCACGTCGGCTTTCGCCCAGTCCAATCCGGCTCCGGCCGGCGCCACGATCGATAAGAACGCGGCCGATCAGGGCGGCGGCGCCACGACCGACACCAAGACCAAGAAGCCGATGGCGATGGATACCACCACGACAGGCTCCACGACAGGCGGCACGATGAAGATGGACAAGACCAAGTGCCCCAACCCGGTCAACAACTCCGACAATCTCCAGACCCAGGGCGGCACGAGCAACGCCACCCCGATGGACGAAGCCTGCGCAGCGCATAATAACTGATTGGCTTGCTCCCTCTCCTCCCCAGCGGGGGTCCGAAGGACGGGTTGAGACCCGTGGCTCAACCCAGGCAAAGGTGGCCCGAAGGGTCGGATGAGGGGGCCACACGGCAGAACATTTGTTGTTGTTGTGCTGCGTGAAAGCAAGGCAATGAAGGCTGTGCTGTGTGGCCCCCTCATCCGCCTGCCGGCACCTTCTCCCCGCTGGGGAGAAGGGAGTATGCCGCAATGTCTTCGCTCATAACTTAACCCACCTTCCCACAGCTTCCCCTCCCGAACCTCTACGAGGAAGGCAGGCCGGAGGAACTGATCGAGCAGGGCGGCCTCTTCGCCAGACCGGCGGTTTCATTCCCGAAGAGATCGACCGAGCTGAGCCAGGAAGCCAACCGCTTGACTCAGGAAAAGAGGATTGGTACCGATATGGGTAATCGATAACCCAAAGCGAACCCATGACCGCCTCACTCAACGACATCGCCGCCCGCGCAGGCGTTTCCGTCAAGACCGTGTCCGGCGCCTTGCATGGCGGCTCGGCGCGCATGTCGGAGGAAACCCGGCAGCGGATCAAGGAGATTGCCGAGGAGCTTGGCTATGTCACCAATTTCGCGGCCCGCAGCATGCGGCAGGGTTGGATGCCGCTCGTCGGGCTCGTCGCGGACGACCTGATCACGTCGCCGTTCGCCACGGAAATCATCAGGGGGCTCGACGGCGCCGTGCGTGCGGCTGACATGGCCGTGTTCGCCATGACGCTCGGCGGCCATCGCAGCGTGGCTTCGATCCTCGATGAGATGCGGCGCTTTCGCCCGCGCGCGATTGCCTATGCCGCGATGTATCACAAGAGCATCGACCTGCCGCCCGAATTTGCCGACACCGTGGGCGTCATGATCAATTGCCGGGATGCCAACGACCGGGTGACGTCGCTGGTGCCGGACGAGACGGGAGCGGCGGCCGAGATTACGGCCTATCTCATCGAGGCCGGCCGTCGCAATATCGCCTTCATCAACCTGCCGGGGATTCTCGCCGGGGAACTGCGCGAACTCGGTTTTCGCCAGGCGCTCGATCAAGCTGGCATCGATGGGGCAGGGGCCGTCGTCTTGCCCGCCGTCAGCAAGGCCATCTACAGCGACCGCGCCCACAGCCTTGTCCCTCAGCATGTGCATGATCTCATGACCGGTCCGCGACGTCCCGATGCCATTCTGTGCGGCAACGATCGCGTGGCGATGGAGGTGTATGCCGCCCTGCGCCGCTCGGGCGCTGTTATTCCCGATGATGTCGCCGTCGCGAGCTTCGACAATCAGGTCGAGATCGCCTCGCGTCTCGATCCGCCGCTGACCACGATGGCGCTTCCGCATCGCGCCATGGGCCGCCAGGCCGCGCATATCCTGCTTGCCGAAGACCGGCCCCCGGTCGGAGTGCAGAAACTGCCGTTCCAGCTGGTGGAGCGGGCATCCGTATAATTTGAGCAGACCCATTCAATTGAGGAGGAATTCTAATGGGTAATCGTTTACTTCTATCTCTGGTCCTATCTTCTGCACTGACCGCCACATGGGCTGACGCAGCCGAAAAGACCGCGATCCAGGTCATGCATCAGGGCGATCCCGGTTTCGTCGCCGCCTATGGCAAGGTCGCCGAGCGCTTCGAGGCCGCCAATCCCGATGTCGATATCCAGTTCATCTATGCGCCGCACGATGCCTATAACGAGAAGTTCAGCGCGGCCGTGATGGCCAAGCAACTGCCCGACGTCATGGAACTCGATGCGCCGTTCCTCGCCAATTACGTCTGGTCGGGATATCTTCAGCCGATCAAGCCGCTGATCGACAAGGATCTCCTCGACGACATGACGGAGTCCAACATCGCTCAGGGCACATACCCGATCGACAAGGATCTCTATGCGATCGGACTGACGGACTCTTCCGTCGTTCTTTACGGCAACAAGAAATATCTCGAAGCGATCGGCGCCCGCATCCCGAAATCCGTCGACGATGCCTGGACGCGGGAAGAGTTCGAAAGCTACCTCGAAAAGCTTTCGAAGCTCGACGGCGTGAAATGGCCGATCGACACCTTCCGCGGCTACGGCATCAAGACCGAATGGATCACCTATGCCTATGGGCCGATCCTGCAATCGGCAGGCTGCGACCTGATCGACCGCAAGGCCTGGAAATCCGAGGGCACGCTCGACAGCGACGCCTGCGTCGATGCTCTCGCCATGATGCAGAAATGGGTCAAGAACGGCTGGGTCGTGCCGCAGTCGGCCGGCACCAACCAGTTCTACGCCGAAGGCAATCCGGCGGCACTGGCGCTCGGCGGGCACTGGGTCTATGCGGAAGCCGTAGCGACCATGAAGGACAACATCGTCGTCCTGCCGCTGCCCAAGTTCGGCGCAAAGGGCGCAAGCCCCGACGGCACCTGGATCTGGGCGATCACCAAGACCTCGAAGCATCCCGATATCGCGGCCAAGTTCATCAGCTTCCTGCTGAAGGACAAGGAGTTCCGCGCGTATGTCGCAAGCCAGTCCGGCTATCCCGGCTTGAAGAGCTTCGCTGCCGAATCTCCGCTCTATGCAAACGGCGGCCCGATGGCGATCGCCTTCGAGCAGGCGTCGAAGACAGCCGTCGCGCGCCCGCCGCACCCGGCCTATCCCACGATCACCTCCGCCTTCATGCAGGCCGTCGACGAGGTGTTCAATGGCGGCGATCCCAAGGAGGCGCTCACAACAGCCGCCCAAAAGATCGACGAGGATATCGAGGACAACGACGGATATCCGCCGTTCGGTGATCAGCAATAACCGCTATCGCTGCCCTGCGAGGTCTTCGCCGGATATCGCAGGGCGGAAGCGGCAGGCTTGGAGAGGAGGATCTGCATGGTCATGCAACAATCGACATCTTCGACGTCGGTCGGAAAGACGCGCCGGCATGACAGGGGACGCCTGATGCAGGAGGCGGCGATGCTCGCGCCGGCCGTGATCCTGTTGACCGTCTTTCTGATCCTGCCGTTCCTCCTGTCCTTCTGGACGGCGATGACCAACCAGCCTCTGGTGCCGCGGCCGACGCCGGTCCGGTTCGTCTGGTTCAACAATTTCATCCGCATCTTCCAGGACGATCTTTTCTGGACCGCGCTCTGGAACGTCTCGCGCTTCACCTTCTGGATCATTCCAGCCCAATGCGGCCTGGCTTTCGCAACGGCCCTGCTGCTGCATCAGAAGCTGCCGTTCCGCAATCTGCTGCGCGGCATGTTCTTCCTGCCGGCGATCACGTCGATGGTCGTGGTCTGCGTCATCTGGGGCACCCTCTTCCAATATCCCACGGGACCGTTCAACCAGATCCTCGGCTTCATTTCCGGCGGCGCGATCCAGCCGATCGATTGGCTCGGCGATCCCGAATGGGCGATGTTCTCGCTCGTCCTGCTCTCGGCCTGGCAGGCCTATGGCTTCCAGATGATCGTCTATCTCGCCGGCCTTCAGGGCATTCCGGACGAACTCTACGATGCCGCCAAGATCGACGGCGCGAATGCTTTCCGGCGCTTCTGGCACGTCACCATGCCCGGCCTTCGGCCGACCCATGTCTTCGTGCTCGTCATCACCACCATCCAGGCGTTCAAGCTCTATACCCAGGTCGCCATCCTCACGCAGGGCGGGCCGAAGAGCAGCACCGAAACGGTGGTGCATTACATGGTCCGCGCCGGCTTCGAGGAGCAGAAGATGGGCTATGCCTCGGCCGTCTCCGTCATCCTGTTCGTCATCGTTCTCATCATCGCGCTGATCCAGCGCCAGCTCCTGAGGCGCTTCGATGTCTGATATCGCTCTCTCGATCCCAGAGGCTCGCGCAGCGCGGCCGCGCTCCGCCGCAAGGGTTCTGCGCACCATCCAGACGATCTCTATCTTCATCATCGCCCTGGTGATCGTCTCCCCATTGCTGCTCCTCGTCGTGGCGAGCCTCAAGGACGACCGGTTCCAGATCCTCGCCGACATGGGCAGCTTCCGGGCCTTCTGGGTTTCGAACCCGACGCTCTCCAACTATGCGGAGGTCGGCCACCTCTCGGGCGAACTCGCCTTCGGCCGTTACCTCATCAACTCGCTGCTCATCCTGGTCACGACTGTCTGCTCCGGCCTGATCGTCAATTCGATGGCCGGCTTCGTCCTGGCCTGGGGCTCGCTCCGGGGCCGGGCGGTCATCCTGTCGGTGGTGATCGCGCTCTATGTGATCCCGCAGGAAAGCATCATCATGCCCCTCGTGATCATGGTTTCCAGGGCGGGAATGTCCGACACCTTCGCGGTGCAGATCGTGCCCTGGGTCGCGAGCCCTCTCTATATCTTCCTGTTCTACCAGTTCTTCACGCAGCTGCCGAAGGAACTGCTGGAAGCCGCCGAGATGGACGGCGCCTCCTTCTTCCGGGCCTATCGCTCCATTTTCCTGCCGCTCAGCCTGCCCGCGCTTGCCACCGTCTCGATCCTGATGGGCATCGAGACCTGGAACCAGTATCTCTGGCCGATCCTGGTCACGCAGACGGATTATGCCCGGCCGATCGCCGTCGCCATCGCGACCTTCTTCGGGCAGGACAGCATCTATTGGGATCGCGCGATGGCCGCCTCCGTTTTGATGATGATCCCGATCCTGGGGCTCTACCTCGCATTCCAGCGCTGGTTCGTGAGTTCCTTTATCGGCTCTGCCGTGAAAGGTTGAATTGATGACAAGCCAAGCGATGTCTCCGTCCGATGAAGGCGGGCTGGAGACGATCAGCGCCGTCCTGCCGGCGGGAACCACGGTCCATGCCTGGATCAAGGCCCTGCATGGCGGCGCGCCGGGAAGGCTGACCGCATATGTCGATGGTGATCCGGCCGGTGCTGTCGAAACGTCAAATCCCGATGAATTCGAGTTCCGGGTACTGACGCTGGAAAGCGGCGGAGAAGCCGCCTTCTCCTACGACCCCATGACGGCAGACGTCTCGGTTCTCTATGCCTTCCGGCAATCCCGCGTTCTCGATGAGGGCATCCGGCTGCTGCATGTCAGGCCTTCCAATGCCGCGCCCGAGACTGCCGGCAGCTATCATTTCCGCCCGCCTTTCGGCTGGATGAACGATCCCAACGGGTTCGGAAGGTTCGGCGGCAGGGCGCACCTGTTCTACCAGCACTATCCCCATAGTCTTCGGTGGAACAACATGCATTGGGGGCATACGGTCTCGGACGATTATCTCCGCTGGACCCATCTTCCGATCTTTCTTCCGCCTTCGGACGAGATCGCCGCGCGGGCCGATGGGCGCGGCGGCGCGTTTTCCGGCTCGGCGATCCCCCTCGATGGCGCCGGCATTCGCATCTTTTTCACCGAGCATATGAAGGACCGGGAACCGGAGGAACAGGTTCAGTTCACGGCCACCAGCCGCGACCTCGTCAACGTCGAACCCGCAAGCCTGATCCTGCCCGCGCGACCCGCGGGCCTCGGCCTGACGACAGACTTCCGCGATCCCTATGTCTTCTTAGGCCCGGACGGAAAATGGATGATGCTGCTCGGCACGCGGGACCGCGACGGCGGCGTCATCCTGCTTTACGAAACGGACGATCCGGCTGCGGCGGCGGGATGGACCTTCCTCGGCATGCTCCATCGCGAGAACCGCTTCGGCATGACGGCGGCGGAGTGCCCCTGCCTGGTGCCTCTCGACGGTCCCGCAAACGATCCGTCAACCCGCTGGGCCCTGATCTTCGGTCTTCTCACCAGCCGCGACCCGGCAACCGGCCGGCGCAACATGACGCTTGCGACCGTCGGGCGCTTCGATGGCCGCAGCTTCTCTGTAGAATTCGAACAGGAGCTGGATTTCGGCACCGACGCCTACGCCTTTCAGGCCTTCGTCGATGATAGCGGCCCGGTCGGCATCGCATGGCTCGCGAATTGGACCGATGTCTCCAAGGAGATCGACATGGCCACGGCGATGACGCTGCCGCGCCTGATGGCATTGCACGAGGGGGCGCTGATCACGCCGCCGATCGCCGGCGTGGAAAGCCTGCGGCAGCGCCGGCTGGATGCCGATGGCCTTCTGGACGGCCGGGCCGTCGATCTCGCCAACGGCGCCGTCGAAATCCTGCTCACCCTCAAGGAGCCGGGCAAGGCGTTCCGCCTGCCGTTCCAACATCCGGAGGCGACGGTCGAGGTCTTGTTGAACGACGAGGGCCTGAGCATTCCCTTTTCGGTGGCGAATGCCAAGGTGTCGCCGCGCTACATCGCCGCCGGAGCGCGCCCGTCGACCATCCGGATATTCCTCGATGCAGGCTCGATCGAGGTCTTCGCCGACGATGGCCGCTGGACCGGGACCAAGCGGCTGCCCGGCTTCAGCGGCGTAAGCGCGGTGCGTCTCATCGCACCCGAGGGGAATGTGCTTTCCGCCGAAATCTGGCAACTCGGTCTTTGATCTGCCCGGGAGCCCGCTCCGCGGCATCTTCCGATCGATGAAAGCGGCGCATTTGTCCGGAACCGTACAGCAACGAATAGAGCGGCTGGAACTTTCCTTCTCATCCGAGGAGAGAAAAATCATGTCCTTGTCTTCAGTACGCCCTGCGACGCACAGCAAAAAACCCTCCGCAATCGAGTCCGAGATCGTCGACCTGACGCCTGCCCTGCGCGCCTTTGCCCGAAGGTTCCTGCGCAACAATGATGACATCGACGATCTCGTGCAGGAGACCTTGCTGAAGGCATTGAACTCGCTTCATCTCTATCATCCCGGCACCTCCCTCAAATCATGGCTCTTCACTATCCTGCGCAACAGCTTCTGCAGCAATTACCGCCGCCAGAAGCGAGAGCCGACCGGTATCGACACGGCGATGGAACAGATCGCCACCGCGCCGACACAGGAATGGGCGCTGAGAGAACGCGAGCTGCAGCGGGCGCTGAAGCTTCTTTCCGAGGACCGGCGCCGGGCGCTCACGCTGGTTGCCGCCGGCACGAGTTACGAGGAGGCCGCCAAAATATGCGGCTGCCGGATCGGCACGCTGAAAAGCCGCGTCAACCGCGCCCGCGAATCCCTGCAGACGCTGCTCGGAAACCAACTCATCGATTGATTCCGCCACCCTTGCTGAAACAGTTCCCGGCATTGTCAGCCCACCTCGGCAAGTTGATCGGGGATTGGACGATCATGCTCACATCCGGATCATGAAACCGTAGACGAGGATCGCGACATAAAGCAGGAAGGCAACGGCAGAAACCGTTACGATCAGGGTGACGGCGATCTGCAGGCCGTTGAGACGGCTGCGCCGCTGTCCAGCGCTTAAGTGGTTCGCCGATACCGAACTGTCTTTGCGCTGTTCCATCAGGGGTTCGCTTCCCTCGACAAGGGCGCGGATCGATCGCCTCCCGTACCCGAACTCGACGAAATCGCGGCGCCGAGCGCGATCACAAGCCCGACCGCCACGATGGCTCCGATATAAATCATGAAGGCGCGACGTTCTGCTGCCTGAGTCATCCTTGCCTCCTTCTTTCGGGCACCGAACCAGGCGACAGGCGGAATGTTCCAGGCGGACCGTGCATCAGAGGGCCGTGCGTCCTTTCGGAGACACAAAGGACGCTCCAGCACTTTCGATCCTCACATCGCGCCTGGATTTCCTCAGAGGACCGATCAGCCGCTCATATTCCTCCTCCGCTTTGCCATAAGCGTCGGAAGCGAATTCCTCCAGCCCGGCGCGATTCCTGACGATCACCATGCCACGGAGGGAGCGGATGAAATGCTTGCCTTCGAGCACGTGCAGCGACGTCGTGACGCTTGGGCGCCGCACGGCGAGCATCAGGGCGATGAACTCGTGCGTCAAAGCAAGCCTGTCGCCATCGATCCTGTCGTGGCACATCAGGATCCAGCGGGCGAGCCTCTCATTGATCTCGTGGACCGCATTGGAAAGCGCGGTGAAACCGGCCTGGGTCGCGAGCACGTGAACGCATCTGTTCAGCAGGCCGGCAAAGGCCGGCTGTGTTCTCATCAGATCCGACAGCGCGGCCTGAGGCAGCCGGTAAGCGAAACCCGGCACCTGGACGGTGACTTCGGAGATGCTAATCCCAGCATCGATCGCCGCGGCGGTCGGCGCAAAACCATCGCGGCCGAACAATCCCGCCTCGACGCGATTGCCCTCCGGCGAGACGTTGATGACCGAGCCTATCCCCGAACACGGAAAATAGACATGCTCGATCGGCGCATCGGCATGGACGATCATGAAACCACGCGGGATGGCGCAGGGTTCGAGACGGCGAACGACGGCCTCGTACACTTCCTCCGGCAAGAGCGCCAGCAGGCGATTTTCCCTGGGCTGCGTCGTATCTGCCAATATACGCCCTCCGCGGGTTGGGGTTCGCTATAGCGAACTTCCGGAACTGCTTTTGGTTCCCTCTATAGGCCGCAGGCAGGGGCGCTGTTTTCCGTAGCGCATCGCTTTGCCGAGAGGACGCACGACGCTCTGAGAGCGCTAGCGCTAGCGGCCATTGGCGGGTATGGTCCGCGCCCGCCGGTCTGTACGCTATTGCACAATGTATTGCTCAATGATTCTAGATGGTTAGGTTCGCCCGCAGCGAGGATCGCATCATCCTTGATGCGCGGATGGACATGGATAATCAGGAATTGAACTTTCGGAATGAACTTTTGCGCGCCATGGGGCCGCAGGAGCGGGAACTTCTGCTGCCGCATCTGGAGCCCGTCGATCTCGAGGTGCCATTGATCCTTGAAATGGAGAACAGCCCGGTCGGCGACGTCTATGTTCTCGAATCAGGGCTTGCCTCGATCGTGGCGAGATTTCCGGGCGGGCGCGATATCGAAGTGGGCATCGTCGGCCGCGAGGGCATGACGGGTGCCGCGGTCATCCTGGGCGGCAATCAGTCCGCAAACCGGACGTTCATGCAGGTCTCCGGCCATGGCTTCAAATTGCCGGCGGCGGTGCTTTCCGCCGCCATGGAGGAAAGCCGCCCCTTACGCAGCCTGCTTCTCGCCTATGTCCAGGCGCTGCTCGCGCAGACGACGTCGACGGTTCTCGCCAACGGTCACGCTAAGCTCGAGGAGCGGCTGGCGCGATGGCTGCTGATGGTCCATGACCGAACCGACGGCGCGACCATCTGGCTGACCCATGAGTTTCTCGCCGTGATGCTCGGCGTGCGCCGCGCCGGCGTCACGGTCGCGCTGCATCTGCTCGAAGGCAAGGGCCTGATTCGCTCCACGCGGCGGCAGATCGTCATCCTCAACAGGCGGGGATTGATCGAAGAGGCGCATGGATCTTATGGAGCGGCCGAGGAGGAATACCGGCGGCTGATCGGCAAGGATCTCGCGCGCTGAGAGCTGACATCGTTCATCCGATGGTTTAGCGGCGGGCCGCTTCGCTCGGCGACTGAACGCTATCGGCCGCAACCGGAGAAGACACCTTTTGCGTCAATGCCATAAGGCCGAGAGACAGTAGCTTGTCTTCCTCCGTCACCCCCTGGCGATAGAGCCTGATCAGCACCGCCGCGATCTCCTGCATCGCAGATGAGCACTTCGGCTTGCCGGCCTCACGGCAGATTACGTCCAAAACGGCCTGGAGACGGAGGAGATCGGCCGAGTCGAGCGTAGTCAGATGAATGGACTGAGAATCGAGCATGGCGTCTTCCCTGGCCCAGGGTTTTTCATCATGCTCTGAATATGGGGCTTGATTGAGGTCAAAACAGCATCGGCGAGCCAACTGTACGAAAGCGAACATCTCAGTGATAATATGATGGGTCCCGCCCGAACAAGGCAGCGATCATCGCCTCGATATCGGAAGGGCGCCCGCTGAGGACGAAACCGCCGGGGGGCGTTTCGTGCCGCTCGTCATGGGCAAAGACGAAAGGGATTCGCCGCGTCTCCAGCCATTCGTTCAACCAGAGCATCGCCTCGTCCGATATCGTCACGTCGATGATCACCGCATCGAACATAAGGCCCTTGCTCAGGCACTCCATCGCGCAGGAAACGACGATCGGGCCCGCAAGCAGCGCTTGACGCGCGACAAATGCGGCCCTGGCATCCTTCGACAGAAAGCCGGCCCCACCGATGATGAGGATCGTCTTGCCGGCCAGCGGGCTGAGCGATTTCATACGAACGATTTCATGGCGGACGCCTGTGATAATTCCGATTTCACGATGATCATGCTGTTTAACGGCGGTTCAAACATCGGGCGGTCAGCACCTTCACCGTGCCTACCATATTCATGCCTGTCACGCGATGTTCATTGCGTGGTGACTGCCGAACCCGATGCAGCCGCCGTGGTTCCCCTCGGTGCCTGGGATCGAGCAGCCTGACCTGATCCGTACGCTTCCGCACCAGCGGTTGAAATCGAAGACCCGAAGTTTAGGATCGCCTGATATAAAGGGAGGAGGGCCGATGATCCATCATTCGGGAATCACTAAACCGGGACTGCAACCCGATGACGTGGCGATGCTGACGGCGGTCCTTCGGGCATGGTGCCAGGAAAAATCATGCGGGATCGCCAGTCCGCAGGCGCAGCACGTCGCCAGGGAACTCGTATCCTGGTTCGAATGCGGCATTCGCGACAAACACAGGCTCACCGGCCTGATGCGGCACATGCATCTGGATCTGAAAACCCTGCCGGCCGCGGCGAATGCGCCGCCTTTGCCGGCCCCGCAGGCGAAAGCCGTGGCGTGCCACCATGGATAGGAGCCCGCACGGCGCTCCCGTGACGTCCGCCTGCTCCGGCCTCGGTTTCGCGGATCGGCAGATCGTCCTGCGGCAGATCGTCGACGATCTCCGCAATCTCCGCGAAGGCGTCCCGGACGACGCCTTCGATCAATATCAGGCCCTTGATCGTCTCCTTCCCATGATCAGCGCTTCGATCATACCGATATCGAGGGCGGACGACGAATATTGGGAAAATATTCTTATGGAACTTCTGGATCTTCGCGCCGCTATGATACGTCTTCGAACCGGCGCCGCCGAAACCTCCCATTGATGGACACGCCTGGCCGCGACGGCGGCGGGAACAACGATGATATTGTTGCTGTTTTGAAGGAGTAGAGGTTCTTTTTCCGAGGAACAGAACCACGAGTTATGGCATTCATTCTGCAAGGCTGAGGCGCCTGATGCCAAGGTTTTATTTCAACGTCGTTTCAAATGCCGGCATGGTCATCGATCTCGAAGGTTCGGACCTGGCGACGATCGAGGACGCCAGGCGGGAAGCCGTGCAGGATGCGAGAGCGCTGATGAGCCAGGCGGTGCTTTCGGGAAGAGATATCTCGGCGAGAAAGATCCACATCTGCGACGAGCGGGGAACCGTCCTCCTGATCGTGGCCTTCACCGATACGATCAGGCGCGCCGACTGATCAGGCGCCGGACCTTGAGGCCGATCAGGCGCTCGTATTCCCGCTCCGGAATGCCGTAGCTGCCGGCGGCGATCTCTTCCAGCCGCCCCCTGTCGAGAATCCGGACATTGGCCCGCGTCGATTTGATCACGCGCAGCCCTTCGATGACGTGCAGCTCGTTGGTGACGCCCGAGCGGCGCACGCCGAGCATCAGCGCCAGAAATTCATGCGTCAGCGGCAGGTCGTTGCCATCGAGCCGGTCATGGCACATCAACAGCCAGCGGGCGAGCCGCTCATGCATGTTGTAGCGCCCGTTGGCGAGCGCCGAATGGGCAAGCTGTATGTCGCAGCAATGCACATAATTGAGGAACAGATCGTTGACGGCCGGAAATTCCACCAGCATCCGCTTGAACGTCCGGACGGGAACCTGAAAGCCTGTTCCCGAGACCTGCATGAAGGTCCGGTTGGGCGTCTTGTCCGTCTTCAGGACGACGTGCGATCCCGCCATGCCTTCGAACCCGATATGCCCGACCTCGACGGCTTCGTCTTCTGCATTCGCCGCCACCATCGATGCCAGGCCACTCTCGATGAAACAGACATGTTCATTCGGCTCGTCGGCTTCGACGAGCACATGTTTGACCGGCAGCGGGATGAGCTCGGCATCAGCGATGATCATGTCGAAGGCATCGGCAGGAAGGGCCTTCAACAGCAGGTTACGAATATCGCGCTGACGCGGTGCGACCATGACCGTCTCCTGCGGGAGGGAGCCCGCGCTCATACCGACAGTCTTCGTGATCACGGTAGTCATCAGCTTATGCGCCAAAACGGTATGCATAGCCATATTTGTGAGAGGTTTTGTGCGGTTTTGACAAAACCGGGGAGGAGGGCTTGGAAGGGATCATCGTGGAGATTCAAGGGGATGAGGGCCGCGCGGCACACCCTTCAGAAGTCCATCATCCCTCCCTTGGCAGCCGAATCACGAACCCTGTGCCGGGGTGCCGGTTCTCGATATGCATCTCGGCTTTCAACTGCTGCACCAGCGCGCCGACGATCTTCATGCCGAGGCTTTTTCCCTCATTCCCGGAGGCCGATAACTCAGGCGGCAGGCCTTTGCCGTCGTCGGCGACTTCGAGGCGGATCTCGGCGCCGATGCTGCGGGCGCTGACGGTGACGGCGCCTGCCGCATCGGGATAGGCGTGCTTGAAGGCGTTCGTCACCAGCTCGTTGACGAGAAGGGCGATCTGGATGGCGCGGTCGGCGTCGATCATGCAGGGATCGGCGTCGACGGAGAGCCTGTGGCCGGAGACCGACTGCTGCAGGCGCTGGCAGAGGCTCGACAGGAAATCCGCCAGATCGACCGTTTCGATATGCGGCTGACGCCACAATTGGTCATGCACCTCGGCAATGGTTCCGACACGCGCCTCGGCATCGCGAAGCGCCCGGCAGACCTCTTCCCGCCCGGCCGAACGAGCCTGCATGGCAAGCATGGCCGCGACCAGCGCCAGGCTGTTTTTGACGCGGTGGCTCATCTCGCGCAACATGATCTGCTGGAGTTCGTCGGCGAAATGACGCTCGGTATCGTCCCGCAGCACCTTGAGATAGCCGGCGCGCTGGGCGCGCAGCGGCATGGTCAATCCGCTGCCCCAGAATGTCGATCCGTCCTTACGCAGGTGAAACCGCTCGTTCTCAGCGCGGCCGCGCTCGAGCGCCGCCTCCATCTCGCGTTCCAGCGCGCCTCCGTCGCGATCTTCCTCGACGAATAGAATGCGCGCATCGCGCTTGAGGATCTCGTCTTCCTCATAACCGAAGATCCGGCAGGCGCCGGTATTCCAGCTGATGATCAAACCGTCGCGGTCGAAGGCGAAGATCGCATAGTCGATAGCGCTTTTGAGAATGAGTTGAAGACGCTCTTCGCTGGCGCGCAGGGCTTCGTCCTGATGAAGCGTCTGCGTGCGGTCGCGAACGATTTTCATCAGGCCGTAGATCTCGCCGGCATCGTTGCGAAGCGGCATCATCAGCCCCGAAGCCCAGAACGAGCCGCCATCCTTCCTGACATGCCAGCGGTTGTCGCCGGCGCGGCCGGCAGCGAGCGCAAGCCTGATCTCCTTGAGCAGCGTCCCCGCAAGCTGATCCTCGAACGTAAAGAGGATGGCGCTGTTCTGGCCGACGATTTCGGCTGAGGAATAGCCGAAAAGGTTCTCCGCACCGGCGCTCCAGGTCACGATGGCGCCGTCGAGATCCATCGCGACGATGGCATAATCCTGCGCGCTCTCGACGATGTGCCGGTAGATTTCCGTCTCATCGTTCGGAAGGGGATATTGGTCCATGCCAGCCCGCTCCAGGAATTGCCGCCGATCAACATTAGCACTTGCTACAGTAATTTCCCGCGCTGTGCGCTTGCGTACAAAACCCGGTCGCGGAACCTTCCGCCGGGCATGCGAGTTTAGGTCGGAGCGCCCTGCGAGTATACGGCCCGAGCGGACTTCCTGGCGCCGGCGGCTGGGACACGGAGCCGTGCTCTTGCCAGATGGAGCGGGCAAGGCCATGCGACCTTTCGAAAGCGAAAACCTCATTCTGTGCCAGCTCGCCGATCCGGAGTTTCTGGCGCTCGAGCGCATATGGGAGCCGCTCATTCTCCCGCGCGCTTTCGAACTCGTGCATTTCGGCATGCCGGTCAGCCACTATTATTTCCTGGAGAACGGCATCGCTTCCATGGTGGCGACGAGCCCGGAGGGCAGGAAGGCCGAGATCGGCGTGCTCGGCCGGGACGGCATGTCGCCGCCTGCGTTCACCGTGGATGCGGAGCGGTTTTCGTTCGACGTGATGATGCAGATCGGCGGCCATGGACATCGCGTGGAAGCCGGCGCCCTGACGGGCTTCCTGGCCGAGCGGCCCGCCATCCGCCGGCTGCTTTCGCATTCCCTTCACACCTTCTTCAAGCAGGTCGCCAACACCGCGCTTTCCAACGCCGTTCACAAGATCGACGTCCGCCTGGCGAAATGGATCCTGATGTGCCACGACCGGCTGGAAGGCGAGGAGATCGAAATCACCCACGAATATATGGCGACGATGCTCGGCGTGCGGCGCTCCAGCGTCACCGACGCCCTGCATGTGCTGGAAGGCGAACATCTCATCTATTCCACTCGCGGCCTGGTGGTCATCCGCAACCGGACTTCCCTCGAAGCCTTCGCGGCCGATGCCTATGACGTCCCCGGCATAACGGGGCGCGACTGGTCGCGGACCGGCCGTCATGCTCTCGCCATGATCCGCCCGCCGGCCCAACGGCGGCAGGCCTCGGCCTCTCCTGTCTGAGTTTCATGCGGCGCATTGACGCACAACCCGCGCGGTGATATCCATGGCTCAATTGGTCAGGCCAGTTGACCAGATGCGCGCTTGAGGAGAAGCCGCCGGGGAGGCCAGAATGTTTTCGCCCGTTGAATCGCGCCGCCTCTACAGGCAGGTGGCGGATCAGATTCGTTCGATGATATCAGGCGGCGAGCTCGTCGTCGGCCAGAAGCTGCCGGCCGAGCGGGAGCTTGCGGATCAACTATCCGTGTCGCGCCCGACCGTGCGCGAGGCGCTGATCGTTCTCGAAGTCGAGGGCCTCGTCAACATCCGCATGGGCTCCGGCATCTATGTGGTGCGCCGGCACGCCGTCAGCATGGCGGCGAGCGAAAGCGAGCCGGTGGAGGGGCCTTTCGAACTGCTGCAGGCGCGCGCCATCATCGAATGCGCCATCGCCGAGGAAGCCGCGACCCGGGCAAGGCCGGAAGATATCGCCGTGCTCGACGAAGCGCTGACGCGCATGAGCGGCGGCGTCAACGATGCCGCGACCGTGCTCGCCGCCGACCGCGCCTTCCACACCGGCATTGCCGCCATTGTCGGCAATGCGACGCTGATCCGCGTGACGGGTGAGATGTTCGACATGCGCATGACCCCTTATTTCGCCAAGCTCGCCAGCCATTTCGAGGGGCCGACGACATGGCGCAGCGCCGTGGACGAGCACCGGGCCATCCGCGATGCGATCGCATCAGGCGACGCGGCAGGCGCGAAGGCTGCGATGCGCAGCCATCTCACCCTATCGCAGAAGAGATTTTCCGAGAGCTTCGGGGAGGAGTTTTCGGGAGAGGAGGAGCGCGGCCGCGACAAGGCGGCCGCGAAAGGAGCCATCAAGACTTAAACCCGAGCTCGGGAGGAGAGAGCAATGAAGATGAGACTGGCAACGATACTTTGCACCGCAGCCGCGATCATGGCGACGACGGCGGTCGCGCACGCCCAGACGGTGTTGAAATGGGCGCATGTCTATGAAACCTCGGAGCCCTTCCACACGGATTCCGTCTGGGCCGCGGAAGAGATCGCCAAGCGCACCGACGGGCGCTACAAGATCGAGGTCTATCCGGCCTCGCAGCTCGGCAAGGAAGCCGACATCAACCAGGGCCTCAAGCTCGGCACGGTCGACATCATCATCTCGGGATCGAGCTTTGCCGCGCGCGAATACAAGCCGATCGGCGTCACCTACTTCCCCTATATCTTCCGCAACCCCGATCACCTGATCGCCTATACGAAGAGCGACGTCTTCAAACGTCTCGCCAAGGGCTATGAGGACAAGTCCGGCAACCACATCGCCGCCGTCAGCTATTACGGCACGCGCCATACGACCTCGAACAAGCCGATCGCCAAATGCGCCGACATGCAGGGCCTGAAGATCCGCGTGCCCGACGTCCCGGCCTATCTCGCCATGCCGCGCGCCTGCGGCGCCAACACGACGCCGATCGCCTTCGCCGAAGTCTATCTCGCTCTGCAGAACGGCACGGTCGAGGCGCAGGAAAACCCGCTGACGACGATCGAGGCGAAGAAGTTCTACGAAGTCCAGAAGAACATCATCCTCACCGGCCACATCGTCGATCACCTGAACACGGTGATCTCGAAGACGCGCTGGGCGAGCCTTTCCGACGAGGACAAGAAGATCTTCGGCGAAGTGATGCAGGAGGCCGCCGAGCGCACGACCAAGACGATCGCCGGCAAGGAAAACAGCCTCGTCACCACCTTCAAGGAAAAGGGCATCAACGTCACCGAAGTCGATAAAGCAGACTTCGAAAAGACCGTGATGGAAAAGGTCAAGTTCGAGTACTTCGGCTACGAGAAGGCGGATTGGGAAGCGATCCGGGCGATTCAGTAGGAGCCACGGGGCGCGGCGTTTCGGCGTCGCGTCCTCTAGATTGCTGGCAAAGACCGCCAACCTCTCTTTCGTCATCCTCGGCCTTGTGCCGAGGATGACGAAAGAGAGGAGCGAGCTCAGCAGTACAAAAAGGCGCCGCCACACGCCGCGCCTTCCTTCTCCCAACCGGAACAAGGCCGATCATGTCGCAAGAAATTCACACGCCAATCACGGCCGAGGAAATCGGTCACGAATTCGAAGGGCATGCGCCGACGGCGAACGTCGCGGATTATGCCGTCGAGGACTGGATCACGCTGATCGTCTTCTGGCTGATGGCGGGCTGCGTCTTCCTGCAGTTCTTCACGCGTTATGTGCTGAACGACAGCTATGCCTGGACGGAGGAGATCGCCATCAACTGCCTGATCGGCGTCGTCTTCCTCGGTTCCGCCATGTGCGTGCGCATGTCGCGGCATATCCAGGTTGACGTCTTCTATCACTATATGCCGGCGGGGCTGGCGCGCGTGCTCGCCACCTTCGTCGATATCGTCCGCATCGGCTTCTTCGCCTATGGCTGCTACTTGATGTGGCGCTACGTCGAGATCGTCGCCGACGAGCAGATGGTCACCGTCGAACTGCCGCGCAACATCGTCTTCTACTCCGTTCTCGTCGCCTTCGTGCTGATGCTGATCCGCGCGGTCATCGTCTTCATCGCCAATATGCGCCGCGGCTATTCCGTTCTGGAGCGGCCCGAAGAATTCCAGACTGTGGAAGGGTGATCCGATGCTGCTGCTTCTTGGTTCGTTTCTGGTTCTGATGCTGATCGGCGTGCCCGTCGCCATCTCGATGGCCGTCGCATCCGTGCTCTATATCGTGCTTTACGGCGTCGCGCCCGATATCATCGTCGCCCAGCGCATGATCGCCGGCGTCGAAAGCTTTCCACTGCTCGCCGTGCCCTTCTTCATCCTGGCGGGCAACCTGATGAATTCCGCCGGCGTCACCGGCCGCATCTATTCCTTCGCCGTCGCCCTCGTCGGCTGGATGAAGGGCGGGCTGGCGCAGGTCAACATCATCGGCTCGGTCATCTTCTCCGGCATGTCCGGCACCGCACTCGCCGATGCCGCCGGCATCGGCACGATCGAGATCAAGGCGATGAAGGATCACGGCTATCCGGTCGAGGCGGCGGTCGGCGTCACGGCAGCCTCGGCCACCCTCGGGCCGATCTTCCCGCCGTCCCTGCCTTTCGTCATCTACGGCATGATGGCGAACGTCTCGATCGGCGCTCTCTTCATGGCCGGCATCGTGCCCGGCGTCGTCATGACGCTGCTGATGATGATCACCGTCGCCGCCTTCGCCTACAAGAAGCGCTGGGGCTCCGACGCGCCCTTCGACGTGCGCCAGCTGCTGTCGGCGGGGATGGAAATCGTCGTCGTCCTGATGGTGCCTGTCGCGATCTATCTGATGATGCGCGCCGGACTTTCGATGAATGCCGCGGCAGGTATTGCGCTCCTCGTGCTTCTGGCGCTCGACTGGTATTTCAGCTTTTCCGCCGTCATGGCGCTGATGACCCCGGTCATCCTGATCGGCGGCATGACGATGGGCTGGTTCACGCCGACGGAGGCCGCCGTCGCCGCCGTGCTCTGGTCGCTGTTCCTCGGCCTCGTGCGCTACCGCACGATGACGCTTTCGACGCTCGCCAAGGCAAGCTTCGATACGATCGAGACGACGGCGTCGGTGCTCTTCATCGTCACGGCGGCTTCCGTCTTCGCGTGGCTGCTGACGGTGAGCCAGGCCGCGCAGCTGCTCTCCGATGCGATCCTGTCGATCACCGACAACAAATGGGTCTTCCTGATCCTGGTGAACCTCCTGATGCTCTTCGTCGGCTGCTTCCTGGATACGATCGCCGCGATCACCATCCTCGTGCCGATCCTTCTGCCCATCGTCGCGAGGTTCGGCATCGATCCGGTTCAGTTCGGCCTCATCATGACGCTGAACCTGATGATCGGCCTGTTGCATCCGCCGCTCGGCATGGTGCTCTTCGTGCTGTCGCGGGTGGCGAAACTGTCGGTCGAACGCACGACCATGGCGATCCTGCCCTGGCTGCTGCCGCTCTTCCTGGCGCTGATCCTGATCACCTTCGTGCCGGCCATATCGCTCTGGCTGCCGGAGCAGGTCGGGCTGTTGAGATAGGAGGGTCAAGATGCAGACGCGTCTGGCACGGCTTTACCAGAAGGGCGACCTCAGGGTCGAAACCGACAGCGTTCCGGCCCCCGGTCCGGGCGAGGTGCTTCTCAAGATGGCGGCCGCAGGCATCTGCGGCTCCGACCTGCATTATTACCAGGATGGCGGTTTCGGGCCGGTCAGGGTGCGCGAGCCGATCATACCGGGCCACGAAGCCTCGGGCACGGTCAGCCAGGCGGGCGAGGGGGTTAACCTCAAAGCCGGCACGCTGGTCGCGGTCAATCCGAGCCAGCCCTGCGGCCATTGCGAATATTGCGGCAAGGGTCTGCCGATCCACTGCCTCGACATGCGCTTCATGGGCAGCGCGATGCGCCTGCCGCATGAGCAGGGCATGTTCCGGGAATGGCTGGTCGTGCCGGCCAGGCAATGTTTCGAAGTCGGAGCCGCGACGACGGCCGCGGAAGCGGCCTGCAGCGAGCCGCTGTCCGTCTGCCTGCATGCGGCATCGCGCGCCGGCGAGATATCCGGCAAACGCGTCCTCGTCACCGGCGCCGGCCCGATCGGCTGCCTGATGGTTGCCGCCGCCCGCCATCATGGCGCGGCCGAGATCGTCGTGACCGACCTTGCCGATGCGGCGCTGCAAAGAGCCAGGGCGATGGGCGCCAGCCGCACCATCAATGTTTCCGAAGGGACTGCCGCACTTGCCGAATTCGAGAAGGGCAAAGGCTATTTCGATCTCGTCTTCGAATGCTCGGCCGCAGCCCCCGCCATCCGCAGCGCGATTGCGGCGATCCGGCCGCGCGGCACGATCGTCCAGGTCGGCGTCACCGGCGAGATCCCGATCCCGCTCAACGCCATCGTCGGCAAGGAGCTGCAGATCCACGGCACACAGCGCTTCCACGAGGAATTCGCCACCGCCGTCGCGCTGATCGCGAGCCGCAAGATCGACGTCCGCCCGATCATCAGCCACAGCCTGCCGCTGGAAGAGGCGAACACAGCCTTCGCCCTTGCGGGCGACCGCACGGCGGCCTGTAAGGTGCAGCTTACGTTTTAGCCTGTTGCCAACTCGGCCACCAGGGACGAAGGCTGCTCTTCCGGCGCCGATGGCTCAGCACCTCTGAAGCTCGCTTTAGGCGATCGGCCTCATCGAATGGAACAAGGCGATCCAAGCCCCTGCCTTGCAACGAGTCCGACTGAGAGAACAGCCACCGATCATACATGCCTCCGTGGAGCGATCACGTAACATCTACCAATGCGAGCAGATTTCAAAATGTATATCTTTTGATTGCATTTTATAAATTTCTTTCAGCCGCTGTTAGAGGAATCGGCGCCATCATCGCGTGTATTGCTTGTAATTACTCCTAAAACTAGTGAGTAGGCGATGGCGACCACCTTTCAGTTTGCCCTTGGCTCAGCCTTGAGTGGCGTGCCTTGGAATTCCACCGGCCAGGCGCTTCTGCAGGATGGAATGCAGGGCGCTAACGGCACCTCGCTATTCTTCGCGGCACAAAACGCAGTTGCCGCTTTGGTCAAAGTGCTCAACAGCGGGGAGATCGATTGGAGCCAAGGTAGCGACGAGAACAACAACCCCACCTGGAACGCGTGCCTGCAAACTGGGCTTTTTACGCTCGGGATCACCCTCGTGGCCGCGGCCGATTCCGATATTTTGGGCGGCAATACCTTGCCCCCGGTCTTTAGTTGGCAAGGTAACGACTACAATGTCGTCGGTACTTTCACCGGCACCGTGACCATCAACGATACTTCGGTCTGGATGATCCAGGTTCCCGTAGGCCTTGCGTCGACGGTCGCAGTTACGGCTCTCGCAAGCTACGCCTGGGCAGGACTTATCTCTCCTCTCCTCAATGGCTTCTACCAAGGAGTAAAATCCTGCTTTGCTCAAGCCGACGGCATTGCTTCGGCCGAGGATGCCGCAGCGGCGAGCGAAGAAGCGGCGGCCGAAGCTGCCGTCGAGGAAACCGCCGTGGAGGATGCCGTTGTCAGCCTTGAAACCGGCGGCGCGGCCTTCATAGCGATCATCCTCATCGCAGCGATACCACTTCTCCTCGCCGCATTGGACCACACCACATACCATAATCTGCGACTCTATAACCTGACACCCTATCAAGTGGTTTGGCAGACGCCGGCCATCTATGGAAACGAAGCCACGCTGATATCGATGCCGGTTTCCGGCGACGGATCCGGCGCGTGGGATTTCACCGTGCCCCCGCTCGGGTCGGTGTCTCCTCCGGGCGGGGCAAGCATCGACGTTGCGACCGAGGCTGGCTTTGCGTTCGCGAGCACGAGCGGATTTGCAGGTTTCGCCTATGTGCTGCCTATGACGCTCATTGACCCTTCGTCCGGCGCGGTGCTGGCTGAGGCCGCAGCCCTGTTCGATCTTCCATGGGGCGCGCATAACTCGCTGTACGGAAGCTTCGACGAGACAAATCCCGAATATTTGTTTGAGAGATGGGACGGCGCGCTCAAGCAAACCCAATATTCCGTGAACACCGAGATTTCCGGGGCCAGCGTCACGATGACACTGACCTACGACTCCATCTCGGGCGAGCAAACGGCTCCCAACGGCCAGTCGGCCTACCTCTACAATTCCCTGCTCGTCTTTTCGGTCACTTCAGCGAGTTCCTGAACGATCACGCGGCCTCTTCGCGTGCCTATGCCTATTTCTTTGTCCAGCCAAGGGTAGGAGGCCCTCATGAACATCCAGGCTACAACAGTCCAGAATTTCCAGGCCACACTGCTGCCGAGTGCGACCGGGCTGCCGACGTCGACCGGGACTATCCCGGCGGCTTTGCAGCCCCTCCTGCAGACCGGCAATGGGGCGCAGCAGTTTTTCGCGCAGCAGAACTTTGCCGCCAACCTGATAACCGACGTCAATTCGGGCGTCCTCAACTGGATCGCCGATACCGACGACAACGGCAACCCGATGTATTTCACGGCCATACAAGACGGCAACGGAAACTCGATGTACCTGGAGGTCACAACCAGTCAGGCGCCGGCTTCACAGCCGTACACAGCCCCCGATGGCCAAAGTTACGACGTGATCGGAAGTTTCCATGCGACCCTGAGCTGGAACGACGATACGATGTGGGATGTGAACGTTCCCCTCGGCATCACCAGCGGGCTCGGCGCTCTGCTTCTGGAATACTACGCCTGGAGCTCGTTCATCAAGCCTGTGCTTGAGGGAGTGCTGAGCGGCATCAAGAGCCTTTGCTCGGCAGCAAGCGACTGTGTCAGCGCCGGCGACGTCGCGGCAGCTTCGACGGCCGCAGAATCGAGCTCGGAGGTGGTGGGTGAGTCGATCGGAGAGGGCGCCACGATCAGCATGACCGCCGGCGCTTGCTGCTTTGCCGGCGCAGCCTTGTTGATAGCCCTGCCGTTCATTCTCTCGGCGATCGAGCATCCGACCGGCCAGAGTGTCAAGGTTTACAATCTGACCCCCTATACGCTCACCTGGCAGGCCCCATATACCGACGACTGCTCGATGACGCAGTTTCCCGTACTGAGCGACGGCAGCAATAACCCCGACTACACAATCGCCGCGCCATCCGTGATAACACCGCCCGGTGGTCAATCCGTGACGACTTATCACGAGGGTGACTTTGCCTTCCAGAGCACCTCCAATCTCAAAGGGATCTCGTGGGCTATGCAATTCGCATTCACCGATGACCAGAACAATACGCAAGGCACGGCTGCCGTTATGTTCGATTTGCCATTGCTGAAAGCCAATTCGCTTGCCGGGGAATGGACGTCCGGTGAGTTGTCAGCGAACGAACTGCAGGAATGGGCGGAAACGAACTACGGCATCCTCAGTGAGACGCAATTCGCAACCAGCGACACGAACGGCCTCGTCATGACTTTGACGTATAACGCCCTTTCGGGACAACAACCGCTGCCCAGCGATCCCGACGAAGAGGGCTATGTATATGCGTCGGCCATCGTATTCCAGCTGACAAGTTGAGCCGAGCCTTCGGCCCTATCTGAGCACATCATTCAAAGCGTAATAGGGCCGCGGATCTGAAAAGATGCGGCCCAACATCCCTGGCGTGGCGCCGGCTCGCTGTCATTCCGCCCCCGCGCTCCATTCGCGCCAGGCGAGATGGATCTTTGCGCCGATCGTCGTCAGCGGCTGCGGCGGCAGCAAAACCGGCGCGGCGAGCTTGTCGTAGATGCGTCCGAGCTCGGATCGATGCGCGAGCACGCGCTCGGCTGCGGCGATACCGGCGGCGGTCGAGTTGGATGCGCCGAGGCCGTTGCAGCCGCAGGCCGCGAAGACGCCGCGTTCGACCTCTCCGAAGGCCGGCACATGGTTGCGCGTCAGTGCCATCGCGCCGCCCCAGCGGTACTGCATGCCGACGCCGGCAAGCGTGGGGAAGCGATGGGCGAATTTGCCGTCATGCAGGCGGCCGGCGCTGCGGATGGCGGCGTCGCTGATTTCGATGCCGGGATTGTAGCTGTAGCGCGAGCGCACCAGGATGCGGTCTCCGCCGCCGGTGTTGATGCGCCTGACCGTCGTTCCCATCGGCAGCGCCGGGGTCGCCGCCCACTTCCTTTCGCCGCCGAGCCTTGCCGGATCGAACTCCTCCGTCAGGGAGGCGTAGGTGAAGACATGGAGCAGGCGCCCGCGGAAGAAGCCGAAGCTTTCCGCATGGCCGTTATTGGCCATGATGATCTTTCCCGCCCGCACGGTCCCTGTGGGTGTCTTCACCAGCCAGCCGTCACCGGAGCGCTCGAAGGAGAGAGCGGGCGTCTGCTCGAAGAGCGTCACCGGCTCCCTCAGACAATCGGCCACCGCCCTTATGTAAGCGGCTGGCTGGACGATGATCGTGCCCGGAGAAAACAGCGCCGAGGTAAAGGCTTTCGATCCGGTCACGGCCTCGATTTCTTCGCGGCCGAGCAGCCGATGCGCTTCGCCCATCTTCGCAAGCTGCTGCGAATAGGCAGTAAGGTGCTTGTCGCCTTCCGCGCTCATCGCGACGCTATAGCGCCCGCAGGGATCGAACAGATCCTTGCTCCAGCCGTTCTCCGCCGCCAGCTCGCTCGCCAGCGCAATCGCCGAACGCTGCAACAGCACGGAATCGCGGAACTTGCTTTCCGACTCGCCGCTGAAATCGTCCGAGGAGACCTCGTGCGGCAGATCGATGATGAAGCCCGAATTGGCGCCGGCCGGACCTTCGCCGACGATGCCCGCTTCGAGGATCGCGACCCGCACCGTCGGGTCGAGCCGCGAGATGCGGCGGCCCGCCGACAGGCCCGCAAAGCCGCCGCCGATGATCGCGACATCGGCGCTGATCGCCTCACTCAGCGCCGCGCGCGGCGTGCGCGGCTGAAGTGTGGCCACCCAGCCCGAAACGCCCGCGCGTTTGGGAAGCCTGGAGGCGACGAAGACGTTCTTTGCGGCCTGGGTCACGGTCAAATCGCTTCCCGCTCCATGAGCGCTTCGAGGGACCGGCGCAGGATAGGAAGCTTTTCCGGGGCAAGCGCCCGCAGCGGCTTGCGCGGAACGCCCGCGCGGTAGCCGACGAGATCGGCGGCCGCGTAGACGGACTGCACGTAATCGCCTTCCCAGATCAGTCCCATCGCCGGCTCCAGGATCTTCCAGAGCGCGCGCACCTCGTCCCACTTGCGCGCGGCCGCCGCTTCGACGAGGGCGACGCAGGTTTTCGGAGCGAAGTTCGCGCCGCCCCAGATCAGGCCGTCGCATCCGGCATAGAGCGCATAGGGAACGAGCGGATCGGCGCCGTTCATGACGAAACGGCCGGTACGGATGAGCGCGGCCTGCCTGCCGAGATCACCGCCGCTGTCCTTGACCGCGCAAAAACCCGGAATCTCATTCAGCTTTTCCAGAAGCTCCGGCGTGATGGCGACGCCGACCGCCTGGGGCACGTTGTAGCCGATGACGGGAAGGCCCGCCCTGGCGACCTCGGTGTAGAAATCGAGAATGCCCTGGTCGTCGGTCGGGCCTTCGAAAAAGGGCGGCAGCACCATGACGCCTTCGGCGCCGGCGTCGCGGGCGCGGACGGTCCGCTCCACGACGTCTTCGACGGGGAGCGCCGAGGTCTGGGCGATCACCTTGGCGCGGCCGTTGACGATCCTGGCGCCGCGGCGGATCAGCTCCTCGGATTCCTGCTTGGAGAGGTAGACGTGCATGCCCGTGCCGGAGCTGAACAGGAAGCTGCGGACGCCGGCTGCGAGATAGCGTTCGACATTGTCTTCCAGCCTGCCGTAATCGATGCGCCCGGCATCGTCGAACGGCGTGGTGATTGCGAGATTGAGCCCTGGAAAGGGAAATGCGGTCATTGGAAGAAATCCCGTTGCGTTAGGCCCGGTCGGGCCGGATTGTGTCGAGCTGCGCGTCCTGATCGGAATGCCTAGAGGGTCGGCGTCTCCATTCCCTCGGGGGCGGCGTACATAGCCATGTTCCGCCGGGAGAGTTCGATGTGGAGACGCGCCAGCTCGCCGGAGGCCTCGATATCGCGCCGCTCGATCGCCTCGATCATCTCGTCGTGCTGATCCAGCGCCAGTTCGAGTTCTTCCTGCATGCGCGGGGTGTTCGGATGCTGGTAGAAGATCTTGCCGATGCGGGCATGGTCGATCTGCAGGCGGCGCAGGCTTGGGACCACATAGACATTGTGGGCCATCTCGCCGATCTGCCGGTGGAACCGGTCGTTGTGAAACACCCGGCCTTCGACATCGTGCTCGTCGACCGCCTTGCGGAAGGCGCGCTGGATATCCTTCAGCACGTCGAGTTCCGCTTTCGTCCGGTTCTCCGCCGCAAGCTTGTTGGCGGTGATGTAGATCATCGGCGCAAGCAGGAAGAAGTCGCGCAGCGACTGGTAGCTCATGGAACTGACGCGGGCGGCGCGGTTGGTCTCGAGCTCGATATAGCCCTCGCCGGCCATCTGCCGCATCAACTCGCGCACCGGCGGACGGGAGAGCCCGAACTCTTCGCTCAAGGCCACTTCATCGAGGACCGATCCCGGCGGCAGCTCCATCGTCAGGATGCGCCTGCGCAGCGCGAGTTCGAGGCTGGCCTTGCGATCCGGGCTGGCGATTTCGACGTTCATATCGCTCCTCACTTCATAATTCTTTTTGTAGACATTACGAAGACTAAAGATAGACGTCAAGCCGCCAGAGCGTTTTCCCGCTCTTGTATGGGAGGAATGCGAGCCTGTTCGCTTCGATGAAATGCGCCGCACGGTGCAGCGGATGGGGTTATCGCCGCGCGGCGATCTGCCCGGCGGCCTGCGGCGGCCGGCGAAAGACGCAGACCTGGTTGCGACCCGCTTCCTTGGCGCGATAAAGCGCCATATCGGCCTCATGCTGGAGATTGGCGAGCGAAATATCCGTGTCGAGCGCCGATTTCAAAGCGACGCCGACGCTGAGCGTCACCGAAGGGCCGACGCCGGAGGAAGGGTTCGGAAGGGCGGCGGCTTCGACGCTCTCGCGGACACGCCTGGCGATCGCCATTGCTTCCTCTTCGCCGACATCGGGAAGCACGATCAAAAATTCCTCGCCGCCGTGGCGGGAGACGAGGTCGCGATCGGCACGCACGCAGCTCTGGATGATGCCGGCGACCTTGACGAGGCAGCGGTCGCCCTCGCCATGGCCGAGCTTGTCGTTCAGCGCCTTGAAGTGATCGATGTCGCACATCAGCATGGCGGCGACGACGCCGCTTTCACCGCCGCTGCGCCAGAGGCCTTCCAGCGTCTCCATCATCCAGCGCCGGTTGGCAATGCCCGTCAGCGGGTCGGTTCTGGCGAGCCGCTCCAACCGGCCGTTCGCATCGGCCAGTTCCGCGACGCGGCGCTGGTCCCGGCAGTCCAGCAGAAATGTCTTCTGCGCCAGGATGTTCATCGTCCGCCGGGCAACCACGGTCGCGACGATGCCGCAGGAAAAGAACAGGGTCGCGGCAATGACGCTGCCCGCTTCCAGGATCGGGTTGTACCATTGAAGGACGAAATAGAGGCCAAGGGCATAACAGGCGATGGCGATCGTCCATGCCAGCGGCACGCTGAAGATGGTGATGGCGCTCGTTGCGACGAACAGCATGATGTTCAGATGCCGCTCGTAGTATTCGCCGCCGGCAAAGACGCCGACGAGCGCGACCGACAGAAGAATGAGACACATGCCTCCGAGCAGCGAGGCGCGCTGGACCGCCGCAGAACGCGGCTTGAGCCAGACGAGCGCCGTCAGGATCGCGGCCGGCGGCAGAAGGCAGGCGGGCGCGACCATCGACAGGGCAATCTCACGGGGAAGCAGGATGGCGTTCAGCGCCAGCGTCAGAACATCGACGAATGCCACCCATATCATCCAGGCACGGATGATTTTGGCGGTCTGCCGCCATGCCCGTTCGTCGAAGCGGCGGCGGAGTTCCTCCGTCAGGCGAATGTCGCGGGTTCGGCCGGATAAGAGGCGGTCGACCTCAGCCGCCATCGCGTCCGTCAGCGGCCGAAGCGGGAAGAGCCCGGCTGAAGAACTTTCAGGGGAAGCGCTTTTGGCATCACTCATCCCTGGATAATCTAGCCGCAATCCCGAGGTCGGCAAGGCTTGGTGAGAGAGGTCGCGCCGAAGTGGTTAGCTTCCGGTTGCCGTCGGCCGATCGCAGGTCCGAATTCGCACATTTCTTAAATTTGCAAGCAAGATTGCGGACATGGTCTGTGCGAGATCGTTCCGGTCATGCTACCAACCCTCTTGCGAGGGGGTACAGGATGAGACTCAAGCTGGTTGCAGTTGCGATCGCGGCGCTGGCGCCTGTGGTGGCGATGCTTGCCTATAACGAAGTCGCGCTCCGTCATCAGCGCAATGAGGAAGTGCGCGCATCGGCGGCACAGGCGGCGCGTCAGGCATCGTCGGAAGTCGAAAGAATCGTGGAGGGCCTGCACGGCCTTCTCGTTTCCGTCTCCGCCATGCCCTCCGTCCGGCACCTCGACGCCGGCGCCTGCAACGCGGCGCTCAAATCGGTCGCCGAAAGCATTCCGAACATCAGCACCATCTTCGTCGTCGGGCTCGACGGGCGGCCGGTCTGCGGCAGCACGGCGTTTCCCCCGGGCGTGGTGTTTTCCGATCGCGACTATTTCCAGCAGATATTGAAGACCAAGGACTTCACCGTCGGCACCTACACGCAGAGCCGCCTTTCCGACAGGCACGTGCTGCCGCTCGCCATGCCCTTGATGGAGGGAGACATCCTCAAGGCCGTCATCGTCGGCGGCATCAGGATGGACTGGCTGCAAAACCGCATCACCGAGCGCGGCGTGGTTTCCGGCAACACGGTGACGATCGCCGATGGGAAGGGCACCATCGTCGCCCGGGTTCCCCTCGCGGAACAGTTCGTCGGCACCGTCATACCAGACGAATACCAGCATCTGGTCCATGCCGAACAGCCCGACGTGATCGAGGTCATGACCCAGGACGGAACGACGCGCATCCTCGGCTATCGCCCGATCGCGCTGCCGTCCAGCCCCCTCTATGTCAGCGCCGGCTTCTCGAAACCGGAGGCCTTCGCGCCGATCAACCGGGCGACGCTGACGAACACGCTCGCCATCATCGGCGGCGCGCTGTTTTCATTTGCCGCCGCCATCTTCATCGGCAACCGCTTCATCCTCGTGCCGATCTGGCGGATCGCCGACGTGATGGAGAAGTGGCGCGGCGGCCAGACAGCGGCCAGAACCGGGATGAACGGATCGGACGAACTCGCCGTCGTCGGCGCGACCTTCGACCGGCTGCTCGACGAACTCGACGAACGCAGACGCCGCAACGAGGAGGCGGAGGAGGAGCGTATCCTTCTCGTCCGCGAGCTGGCCCACCGGGTCAAGAACGGTTTCACCCTGGTTCAGGCGATCGCCCGGCAGACCTTCTCGCGCTCCGATCCCGAAAGGTACAATTCCTTTGCCGAAAGGCTCGCGGCGCTCGCCGGCACCTATGATCTCATCCTGTCGCGGGAAGGATCGGCCTCATCGGTCCGGGACATCGTCTCGGCAGCCCTGCGGGCGCATGTCACCTCGGAGGCGGAACGCATTCGCCTCGGCGGGCCGGACGTGGTTCTGCCCGCCGATATCGCTTTGCCGCTTTCCCTCGTGATCCACGAGCTCGCGACCAATGCGACGAAATACGGAAGCCTCGGAAGCGAGGAGGGAACGGTCGCGATCGAATGGAAGAGCGAGGACGGACGCGTCCTTCTTCTCTGGACCGAATCCGGCGGACCGCCGGTGTCGGCGCCGACGAAAAGGGGCTTCGGCTCGGTGCTCATCGAACGCGCCTTTCCCGCCAAGGCGCAGGCGCGGTCGCGCTCCGACTTCAGGCCGGAAGGCCTCGTCTTCGAAGTTATATTTTCGACGGGGGAACCTGCTGCGAAGGGGGAAGTTGAGAGTTTAGATAGGGATATGATGCATCCGAGCAAAACATGAAAATCAAGGTCGTCGTGGTCGAGGATGAACCCCTGCTGTTGATGATGGCGGTCGAAGTCGTCGAGGAAGCCGGCTTCGAGGCGCTCGCGGCACGCGATGCCGACGAGGCGCTCCTGCTTCTCGAAACGGTCGCCGACATCCGCATCCTGCTGACCGATATCGACATGCCGGGAAGCATGGACGGGTTGAAGCTGGCCCGGGCGGTCCGCGACCGCTGGCCGCCGGTGGAAATCATCATCGTCTCCGGCATGACAGAGCCCGACGCCAGTGAATTGCCGGAGCGCGGCGTCTTCTTCTCGAAGCCCTACGATACCAGGCGGCTTTCCGACACGCTCGTGCGCATGGCGGCCTGACAACATTGCTGCGGATCGGTGCATCCTTTTGGAATCTGGCGCGTTTTGTCTGCTCCAACAGAGGAGACGATCATGTCCAAACGTGAGCTCATAGACACCGGCACCGACAAGCGTTACGTCAGACGCGACGATCAGGGCCGTTTCAAAGAGTCCGACGATGTCGGCCGCTCGTTGTCCGCGGACAAACGGCGCAAGGCAAAGACCGACGCGAAATCAGGCGAAGGCGACCGCGGCGACCACAAGACGAGCAGGCATTGAGATCATCCGGGGCAGGCGGATCAAACGCCGCTCCGGAATCTCTATCCCTACTTCTCTGCCGCGGAGGGGCGTTGCAGGTCGATGCGGCTCGTGACGACGGATCGGCCTGAAACCAGATCTTTGTCGACGGTCTGCAGCCGGAGACGGTCCTGCCCGACCTTCTCGATCATCAGGGTGGCGTTCCGATCGCCATTGACGACCCTCGCCCAGGTGACATTGAGGTTGAGCCTGTTGCCCTGCCTGCTGCCGATGAGCCTGGACGGCTGTCCCGACGGGCCGATGTAATTGCCGCTGTAACGCTGTCCCGATGCCTTGACGTTGGCCGAGAAGGTCCTGACGAAAACCGCGAGCCCACGGCATTTCCCGTTCATCGACACGGCGGATTGGCCGGCGTCGGATCTCAAGGTGCAGGAGACGTTGAAGTTCGTGCCGCCGATCTTGGTCAGCACCATTCCCGTCCCGCTCCAATCGCCTCCGAGAGACTGCAGGAAAGCGGACTCCTGCGCCTGCGCATCGGCAGGCAGCGAGGAAAACGACAGCAAAGCGGCGATCAGGGCGGCACGCATGATATCCCCCGAGGTTGCGTGCGGTTACAACAGATTGGCCTGGCAGATTGTTCCCTCCCTCAAGTGTCGCTCTCCGGCGAGGCGGCGTCAACCCTGCGGAGCTTGAAGAAGTAGCGCCTGATGTCACCTCTCACGCACATCATGCCGGCCAGTTCTTCCCCGTCGATCCGGCGGAAGTAATCGACGATCGGCTGCCTGTCGTAGATCATCGCGGCCGTCGCGGCATCCTCCTCGGTCTGGAGCTTCAAGGCCGCTGTCGTTCCTCTCGCGCGGCATGCCTTCTGCAGATAGGAGAACCAGCTGCGGGCGATCGCCGTCCGCCCGAACGGCGCTGCCTTGATCGCAAGACCGATCGGAAAGAAGCCGGGCTCGATCGCCACCAGCCGACCCGGCCGCCACTGAAAGAGCAGGGCATCGGCGCGCTTATTCGCATGGAAACGCTTGCCGAACCAGCCGAGATTTTCGAGCACGCCGTCGAGCGGATGGCCCGACGGAATACCTTCACCTTTCCATAGGCCGGGCATTTCGATCGGCTGGACGGGCTCCAGCGACCGGAACCAGTTCGACATCTCGTTCTGCAGCTCGACGCTTTTCATCGACTTTCCTTCAACCTACGATCCCATCACAGGTAGATCCGCCCCCGCGGCTCAGCAAGCCGCCAGCGCATCGTATCGTCTGGTTACGGTCGGCAACTGCTTGAGGAGGTGTTCGTTTCTATCTGATGAACATGGATGACGTTCCAACGAGCGAAGACGGCGAAGCGCCTGTCGAGACGGTTTCGTTTCCCTTCGACAGGATGACCGTTCAGCGCTTTCGCAAGACCTTCCCCCGCGCGCGCTGGAGCGACACGCTTCGGGCATGGACGGTTCCGGGCAAGACGGCGCGGCGGCGCATCGAGTGCTGGCTTGCCCGCGAAGCCGCGCGGGCGGATGTGTTTGCCGCCGAGAAGGGGCGGGACGCCTATGCCTTCGAGCCGATCCTCAGCCCCTATCTCGACGTCATCAAGACCGGCTTTCGCATCCGCACACCCTATTCGCGAAGGGTCGTCGACGAACTTCGCCAAGTGCCCTTCGCCAGATGGAACGGCGAGCTGCGCGCCTGGGAGGTTCCCTTCGCCTCCTATGACGAACTTCAGCACCGCTGGGACGCGATCGAGGCGGCGGCGAAACGGGCCGAACCGGAAGAGCGCCGCAAACGCACCGAGGCGCGCAAGGGCAGCGAGGACGAGGCGAAGGCCAGGCGCCGGTCGGCCGAGAGGCGGCGGCGCCGCCTGCCGGTGCCGGCCGGCAATCTTCCGCCGCTGGAACGGCCGGTGGCGACCGCTGCTTACGGGATCGTCGTCGTGACAGGCGTTACCGGCGAGATCATCGATCCCGATCCGGTTGCCGAGTTTTATCCCGATGCCGGACATGAACACATCTGGGCGACATGGCGGCCGCCGACGCTGAACGAGCTCATCCATACATGGCCTGTGAAGACCGTGGCGGGCGAAAATGAGCGCAAGCGGGGCTGGTGGCAGCCGACCATCGAAGAACTCAGGGAGGCGCGGCGGACGGCCCGCTCGCGCGAGCGAAGACAGGCTCGCTGAGGCGAAATCCCCCGGCCGCCGTAAGCTCAGCGGGACTTCTGGTAGAGCTTCTGCGCGATCTCGAACATCTCTTCCGGAGCGTAATCCGGCGTGAAGGCGGATGGGACGCCGACGAGCTGGTGGATCTTGCCGCCCTCCGGCATGCCTTCGACGACTTCGAGTTCGCCCGGCGGATCGTCGGGAAGTGCTACCTCGTCATTGCTCCAGATGCCGGCGATTTCCTTGTAGTCGTTCGGGCTCCAGGTGTAGAGGCGGCGATGCGATCCCTCGTCGAGATATTTCTGCGCCTCCGGAATATTGGCGAGCGGAATGTTGGGGCAGGGCAGGAATTTCTCGATCTCGACGCCGGTGATCTTCTTCAAGGCAAGCGCATAGGCATGCGCATGCACCGAGCCGCGCACGAGCAGGTAGCCGCAGACCTCGCGCCCCGTCGGATCGGTGACCGTCTCGTAAACCCTGAGCTTGTGAAGCCTGGCCCCGCATTCCAGATGGAAATTGTGCAGGAGATCGAAGACGATATTGCCCGTGGTGGTGATGAAATCGTTATTCCAAGAGGCGCCGTTGCTGTTGACCGGCATCGCGCCGCCGCCGCCCGACAGGAAGCTTGCGGCAAGGCGGATATCAGTCATGTCCTCGAACGGCGCGCCCGAGATGTCGCCGCCATTGCCCGCGTCGCCGTCCGGCTTGTCCGGGCCGTTGGCAAGCATGGCGACGCCGTTGCTGACCAGCTCGACATGACCGAGTTCTTCCGCGGTGATGCTGGCGACCAGGCTGTAGAATGGCCGAAGCTTTGATTTGGAGCGGAAATTGAAGCTTTGGAACATGTAGTTGCCGAGCGTCGACATCTCGCCGTATTTGCCGCCGAGCAGCTCCTGCAAGGCCGCCGCCGCATTTGGGTCCGCTGCCTTCGGGGCCGGCAATTCCGCCTGCAATTGATCCACGCGCATGAACATCGGTAAGCTCCTTTGTTGGGGAAACACGTCCAAACCTCGGCAGGCGTCGACGGTTCCCTCGGATCTTCCCTCATGCGGGCGGCCGCTTCGCAGACAGGAGCGTTTCCAGCGACACCGGCCGCAGGCCCTGCGCATCGACGCCGACATCGTATTGGCGGGGCAGGGGCTTCAGGCGGCCATGGGAATGCCCATGCAGGTTGAGCGATTTCTTGCCCATCTTGTTCCAGGTGCGGAACGGATAGTGGCAGAGGACGAGCAGGTGATCGTCGAGCGTCATTTCGCTGTAGTGCTGGACGCTCGTCCACCCCGTCGCCTCAGTCGTCGTTTCCGGATCGTTGTTGCCGATGATGAGGTGCTTTCGCCCATTCAGCATCGAAAGAAGCTGATCGCAGTCGCCGCCGCGAAAGGACATGAAATCGCCGAGGTGCCAGATATCGTCCTCCGGCCCGACGACCTCGTTCCAGTTCTGGATCAGGGTAACGTCATGAGAGGCCATGTCGGGAAAGGGACGCCGATCGATCCTGAGGATGCGTGGGTCGGCAAAGTGGGTGTCGCTGGTGAAATAGATCATCCGACAGAGATGGGGCGCTTTGTGCAGTTGGACACCCCGGAGCTCCGTTAGTGGCCAGGCTTGGGGATCGAATGCTTGAGGTCGCCGAGCGACGGGCCGCGGACGATGCGGTAGCGCGCCTCGACGAGATTGTAGATGCCGAAGGCCGCCAGCCCGGCCGCGACGGCGATGTAGAGAACGGAGCCGAAAGGAAGCTGCCTCACCCATTCCAGCGCATCGGCCATGCTGCCCGCCTGCTGCGGATCGACGCGAAAACCCGCATAGGCAAAGAAGATTCCCGTGATTGCGAAGACGACGCCCCGCGCGACGAGGCCGTATATGCAGATCAGCGTCACGACGCCGCTGCCGTCGGCGAGCCTGAGATAGCGCTCGAACCTTCGGGTAATGCCCTTGGCCGCGGTCACGACGCCGCCGATGATGAAGCCGAACCCGACCGCGATCGCGAGGTACGCGCCGAAGGGCTGCGACATGATCCACTCGGCCAATCCCTTCTCGCCCGAGCCTTCACCGCCGCCGCCGCTGAAAAGAGCGTGCCCCAGCGCATATCCGGCGAGCCCGAGATAGGTGACGGCGCTGCCGAAAAGAACCGTGCGGATGGCGACGGCCTTGGCATCGCTGCCATGGCCGTCGCTGTCGGCGAGCGACTGCGCCAGCCGCCAGGCAACGAAACCGAGAAGCCCGATGCCGATCAGCCCCACCCAGGCGCGGCCGAAAGGCTGCCCCAGAAGCGTCGCCAGCGCGGACTTGGTTTCCGGCCGGCCGCCGGCGATGCCGGAAAAGAGCGCGAGACCCGCCACCAGCAGGAAGACGACGCCGCGCGCGATATAACCGCTCTTGGCAAGCAGCTCGAAACGAAATCCCTTGGGCATGCTATTCTCCGCGCGTCGACGTGATCGCATCACTAACGCGCCACCGCGCCGAAAGTTGTCGAAGACTGGCCGGCGGCCCGCCGATCGACGCTCAAACGCGTAACTCCAAAACAATCCGAAGCGCCCTTCAAAAAATTTTTGAATCCCTCTTGAACCTGAAAATCTGCAAAACCAGATCATCTGTGTCGGCAGCCCAACGGGGGCCGATCATGGGAGACGCAAGTTTTCCAAGCGTCTCCAGTCATCTCGCTTTAAGGAGGATTTGGCTATGAGAAACGACTTCGACTTCGCACCACTCTACCGGTCCAGCATTGGCTTCGACCGTGTCTTCAATCTCCTCAACAACGCCCAGCGCCTGCAGGCCATCGACGCCTGGCCGCCCTACGACATCGTCAAGAAGGGCGAGGACGAATATTGCATCACGATGGCGGTCGCCGGCTACGCCGATGCCGATCTCGACATCACGCAAGAGCGCAACCTGCTCGTCGTGAAGGGCCACAAGGCCGAGGAGAAGGAAGGCGAATATCTGCATCGCGGCATTGCCGGCAGAGCCTTCGAGCGCCGCTTCGAGCTCGCCGATCATGTTCGCGTCGAGAACGCTTCGCTGAAGCACGGTCTGCTCTCCGTCACGCTGAAACGGGACGTTCCCGAAGCGATGAAGCCGCGCAAGATCGCCATTGGAGACGGCTCCTTTCAACAGGCGCCTCTTCAGATCGAAGCTGAACGTCAGGTGGCTTAAGGAGATTTTGGGCATGAAGTCCAGGATCCGCAAGCCATTCACGGTGGAGATCAGGAAGCGCCGTGGCGGCAAGGCGGTGACCGCCAGCCGCACCGGCGCCATCAGCAGGCTGGTTGGCAAGCTCGGCGCCGGAACCTCGGGGCCGGCTGCGCGTAGCTAACGCAACCGAAGTTCGAAACGAAGAGGGCCGGCGCCACGTCGGCCCTCTGTCGCAGAGAGCCCACCACCTTTCCAGGAGCCGCCAATGCCGGTCCGTAGCGCCGGACTTCTCGCCTACCGCCGTTTCGAGACGAGGCTGGAAGTCCTGCTCGTGCATCCCGGCGGCCCGTTCTGGGCGAAGAAGGACGAGCGCGCGTGGTCGATCCCCAAGGGGCTGGTCGAGCCAGGCGAAGACGAGCTGTCTGCGGCGATCCGCGAGACGCGGGAGGAGCTCGGCTTCGACATTTCGGGAGACTTCGCTCCGCTCGGAGAATATCGCCAACCCGGCGGAAAAATCGTGGTCGTCTGGGCCGTCAAAGCGGACCCGGCGCTCGATGTCGAGAACATACGAAGTTCGGAATTCCAGCTGGAATGGCCTCCGAGATCGGGCCGTCTCCAAAATTTCCCCGAGGCCGACCGAGCGGGATGGTTTTCCATTGCGGAGGCCGAGACCAAGATCCTCAAGGGCCAGTCGGCAATGCTGGCGGATCTCGTCAAGCAGCTCGGGCGGACGCCCTGAACCGGCCATGAAGTTCTAATCGACCCCGATGATCTGCGGACGGAAGGCGATGATCTTCTCGGAGGGCATGTTTCCATCGCCCCGGCTTGCGGAAAGCAGAAGTGCGGCGGCGGCTTCGCCCATCTGGCGGCGCGGCGAGATCGAGGTTGCGATCCTGATCGGCAGGGCGCGGGCGACTTCGAGCCCGTTGAACCCGGCAATCAGGATGTCGCCGGGGCAGGAAACGCCGAGTTCCAGACAGGCGAAGGCGCCGCCGGTCGCCATGTCGTCGCTGGCATAATAGATGCAGTCGAGATCGCGGGTCGCCGCCAGCATCGCCAGGGTGAGTTCCTTGCCGTGCGCGATGGAAGAATAGGCATCGTCGATCTGCTCGTATACGAAGGAAAGGCCGCTTTCGCGCAGCACTTTTTCGAAACCGGCTTTCCGCTTGACGGCGCGCAAGTCCCTGTCGAGCGCGCTGCCGATATAGCCGAACCGCCGCCGCCCGGCCGCCAGCAGCGCAGCCGCCATTTCCTCTCCCGCTTTGCCATGGGAAAGCCCGACGTTGAAATCGACGGGCGTGCCGTCGAGGTCCATCAGCTGGATGACGGGGATATCGGCATGCTGGAGCATCCTGACCGTATCGGCCGGCTGGTCGAGGCCGGTGACGAGAATGGCGGCGGGCCGCCAGGAGAGCATGTCGCGGATGATCTCGCGCTCCTTGCCCATGTCGTAATCTGAAATGCCGAACACCGCCTGCATGCCGGAGCCCTGCAGGCCGGCGGAAATGCCTGCGAGCATCTCGGGAAAGACGATGTTCGACATGCTGGGAACGACGACGGCGACGAGGTTGGTGCGCTGCGACGACAGCGAGAGCGCCAGACGGTTGCCGACATAGCTCAGCCGCTCGGCCTCCAGCAGCACCTTCTCGCGGGTTTCCTTGGAAACGTCGGCTGCGCCGCGAAGCGCGCGCGATGCCGTCATCTTGCTGACGCCGGCCGCAGCGGCAACCTCTTCCAATGTGGATTTGCGCATCGCGGTCGCCCCTGTCCTCGCATTGCCGCATACCGGCAACGACAGAGTCATAAGCTTTTTCCAGTGAAAAGGAAGACGACCGCCACTTGACATAACTGATAAAAATAAGGCTTGTTACCGATACCGGTATCGATAACGCCGCCGAAAAACTTGTATGGTGCGAGGAGAAGAGCCGTGCAGGACAGCAGGAAAGCAACGGTCATCGGCCTCGGCTCGATGGGCTGGGGTGCCGCCCTCTCGCTTCTGAGGGCAGGCTTTGCCGTCAGCGGATGCGACGTCCGCCAGGACGTGCTGCAACGCTTTTCCGAAGCGGGCGGCAAGGCCTGCGACACGCCGGCCGCGGCAGCCCAGGGCGCCGAGAGCGTCTTCGTCTATGTCGTCAATCACGCCCAGGTCGAACATGTGCTGTTCGGGCCGCAAGGCGCGCTGGAAACGGCCGCCGCCGGCACCGTATTCCTGCTCTGCACCACCATGGCGCCGAGTGCGACGATCTCGATTTCCGAGCGCCTGCAGGCGGCCGGCATGCTGGTCGTCGACGCGCCGGTTTCGGGAGGCCACGTCAAGGCGCTCTCCGGCGAGATCACCGTCATGGCTTCGGGGACGGACGAGGCTTTCGCGCGCGCCGGTGCGGCACTCGACGCCGTATCGGCCAAGGTCTTCCGGCTCGGCGACCGGCCCGGCCCCGGCTCCCAGGTCAAGATGATCAACCAGCTCCTGGCCGGCGTCCACATCGCCGCCACCGCGGAAGCCATGACGCTCGCGGCCAAGACCGGCATCGACCTCAAGACGCTCTACGATGTCCTGCGCGTTTCGGCCGGCTCGTCCTGGATGTTCGAAAACCGCGGCGAACACATCGTCGCCGGCGATTACACGCCGCGCTCGGCGGTCGATATTTTCGTCAAGGATCTCGGCATCGTCCGGTCGGAGGCAGAGCGGACCGGCGGCGTGACGCCGCTTGCGGCGACCGCGCTGGAACTTTTCGTCGAAGCCTCGCAGGCGGGGCTCGGCCGTGAGGACGATGCGGCGGTGGCGAAGATCCTGGCGCGCAAATGCGGCGCCACATTGCCCGGCATGGAAGGCTAGGCCGTCATGCAAGGTGGCTTGACCCGCAGGTTGCAAATATGCCTGAATTCGACCGGAGGCAGCCGGATCGTGTCCATCGCCGATGGCCGCAAGAGGCTGTCGAAGAAGGAGACGATGCGCATCCTGCCGGCGTGATCTTCTGCCCTATATGCGAAGACGCAAGGGCAATGCGACGAGCGGCGCGAACATGACTGACGACACCGGCCGACGGGAGGAAGAGCCGACATGCATGTGATGATTTTGGGCGCGGCCGGCATGGTCGGCCGCAAGCTGGTCGAAAAGATCGCGCGTGAGCCGCTGAGCTTCGGCCGGCCCGTCACCCGCCTGACGCTGGTGGACGCCTTTCAGCCGCCGGTGCCGGAAGCGCTCCGCCCCATCTCCACGGCGATGACGGTCGATCTTGCCGGCGCAGGCGCCGCCGACAGGCTGATCGAAAGCCGCCCGGATCTGATCTTCCATCTTGCCGCTATCGTTTCGGGCGAAGCGGAGGCGGATTTCGACAAGGGTTACGCCGTCAATCTCGACGGCACGCGCGCGCTGTTCGATGCGATCCGCCAGCTCGGCCTCAAGAGCGATTATGTGCCGCGCGTCGTCTTCGCCTCCTCGATCGCCGTCTTCGGCACGCCGTTCCCGGAGGTCATTCCGGACGAATTCTTCACCACGCCGCTGACGAGCTACGGCACCCAGAAGGCGATCGCCGAACTGCTGCTCGCCGACTATTCCCGCCGCGGCATCTTCGACGGCATCGGCATCCGGCTGCCGACCATCTGCGTGCGTCCCGGCGCGCCGAACAAGGCCGCATCCGGCTTCTTCTCCAACATCCTGCGCGAGCCGCTGGTCGGCAAGGAAGCGATATTGCCGGTCAGCGACAGCGTCCGGCACTGGTTTGCCAGCCCGCGCGCGGCCGTCGGCTTCTTCGTCCATGCCGCGACGATCGATACGGCGAGGATCGGCGCGCGCCGCAACCTCACCATGCCCGGCCTTTCCGCGCTGGTCTCCGAACAGATCGAAGCCCTGCGCCGGGTGGCCGGCGACAAGGCGGTCGCCCTCATCAAGCCAGTGCCCGATCCCGTGATCGAACGCATCGTCGCCGGCTGGCCGACCCAGTTCGATGCGACGAGAGCGGCCTCGCTCGGCTTTACGGCGGAGACGAGCTTCGACGAGATCCTGAAAGTACATATCGAGGATGAACTCGGTGGGAGGATCGCATGAGCGCATCGGCGGGCGGAGAGGCAAAGATCGCGCTCGTGACCGGCGGCGGCACCGGCGTCGGCCGCGCCATGTCAAAAGCGCTCGGCGCTGCCGGCTACACGGTCGTCATATCGAGTCGTCGCGCCGACGTGCTCGAAAAGGCAGTCACGGAGCTTAGCGGCGAGACGGGCGCGGAATTCTCAGCGGTTCCCGCCGATGTCGGCGATCCCGCTTCCGTGCGGGCTCTCTTCGACGCGATCTCGGACAAATACGGGCGGCTCGACCTCCTGGTCAACAATGCCGGCGTCGGCGTGCCGGGTGTGGCTCTCGAAGAGGTTTCCTTCGAGCAGTGGAGCGCCATCGTCGCGGCCAACCTCACCGGCGCCTTTCTCTGCACCCAGCAGGCTTTCCGGCTGATGAAGAGCCAGAGCCCGAGGGGCGGGCGCATCATCAACAACGGCTCCATCTCGGCGACCACGCCGCGGCCGAATTCCGCACCCTATACGGCGACGAAACACGCCATTACGGGCCTGACAAAATCCACCGCTCTCGACGGGCGTGAATTCGACATCGCCTGCGGCCAGATCGATATCGGCAATGCGGCGAGCGACATGACGACGAGGATGGCATCAGGCGTGATGCAGGCGAACGGCAGCGTCGCCGTGGAGCCGACGATCGACGCTGCGCATATTGCCGACGCGGTCGTCTACATGGCCAGCCTGCCGCTCAGCGCCAACGTGCTGACCATGACCGTGATGGCAACGAAAATGCCCTTCGTCGGGCGAGGGTGAGAAGACCGGCCGGCGCACCGGCCGAAACGACATATATGCAGTGCTCATGATCTGGGAGGAGGGAGTATGGCAAACGTTCAATTCGCGGATGTCCGGAAATCGTTCGGTGTTCATCCTGTCATCAAGGGGGTGGATATCGATATCGCCGATGGGGAATTCGTCATCCTCGTCGGCCCCTCGGGCTGCGGCAAGTCCACGCTTCTGCGGATGCTGGCCGGGCTCGAGAATATTTCCGGCGGCGAGATCAAGATCGGCGGGCGTGTCGTCAACACGCTGCCGCCGAAGGACCGCGACATTGCCATGGTGTTCCAGAATTATGCGCTCTATCCGCATATGACGGTGGAGCAGAACATGGGCTTCTCGCTCATGCTCAACAAGGCGCCGAAGGCGGAAGCCGAAAAACGGGTGAAATATGCCGCCGGCATTCTCGGCCTCGACAAGCTGCTCGACCGTTATCCGCGCCAGCTTTCCGGCGGCCAGCGCCAGCGCGTCGCCATGGGCCGGGCCATCGTGCGCAACCCGGAAGTCTTCCTGTTCGACGAGCCGCTGTCCAACCTCGATGCGAAGCTGCGCGTCGCCATGCGCGCCGAGATCAAGGAACTGCACCAGCGCCTGAAGACGACGACCGTCTACGTCACCCATGACCAGATCGAGGCGATGACGATGGCCGACAAGATCGTCGTCATGCATGACGGCATCGTCGAGCAGATCGGCAGCCCGCTCGAACTTTACGACCGCCCCGCCAATCTCTTCGTCGGCGGCTTCATCGGCTCGCCGGCGATGAACATGATCCACGGCAGGCTCGATCCTGATAATCCCGGCCAGTTCGTCGCCGCCAACGGCACGCGGCTGCCGGTCGCCAATCCGCCGGCGAGCGCCATCGGCCGCGATCTCGTCTACGGGCTGCGCCCCGAATATATCTCGCTCGATCCGAACGGCGTGCCGGCCGAGATCGGGGTGATCGAACCGACCGGTTATGAGACGCATCTGACCGTCCGCCTCGGCGGCAGCGATGTCAGCTGCGTGTTCCGCGAGCGTGTCGACGCGCGGCCGGGCGAAGCCATCCGCGTGGCGATCGACGCCAAGCATGTCCATCTCTTCGACGCCGAAGGCGGCAAGAGATTGAGCGACTGACGCCATCCGGCGGGGTGACGGGAGAGGAGGAGTCTCCCATTCCGCCGGAGCGCAAGCATTCGAGGGGCGAGTTCTCCACCGGGGCGCACGCTCCTGTTTCGCGAATGCCAGGCCGCCGTTCACCAAGCGGGAGGTGAACGCCGGGGAATTGCTCCCGCTGTTTCAATGAGGAGGAATCTCATGACGATCAAGAGACGTGAATTTCTTGCTGCATCGGCAGCCGTTGCCGGTGTCGCCGGCCTCGGCATCAAGCCCTCTTTCGCGCAAGCCGAACCGACCTATACGCCGGAAAGCGGCGCAAGCCTGCGGCTCCTGCGCTGGACGCCTTTCGTAAAGGGCGATGAGGAAGCCTGGATCGCCAATACCAAGAAGTTCACCGAAGCGACCGGTGTGGAAGTACGCATCGACAAGGAGAGCTGGGAGGACATCCGTCCGAAGGCTGCCGTTGCCGCCAATGTCGGCTCCGGCCCCGACCTCATCATGTGCTGGTTCGACGACGCGCACCAATATCCGGACAAGCTGGTCGATCTCACCGAACTCGGCAATTATCTCGGCAACAAGTACGAGGGCTGGTACGACGGCGTGAAAGGCTACGCCACACGCGATGACAAGTTCATCGCCATGCCGCTGACGGCGATCGGCAATGCCGTCGTCTATCGCGACAGCCATGTGAAGGCGGCCGGTTTCAACGAATTCCCGAACGATACCGCAGGCTTCCTCGAACTCTGCAAGGCGATGAAGGCAAAGGGCACGCCCGCCGGCTTCCCGCACGGCAAGGCGGTCGGCGACGGCAACAACTACGCCCATTGGCTGCTCTGGAGCCATGGCGGCAAGATGGTCGACGAAGGCGGCACGGTGACGATCAACAGCCCCGAGACGCTGGCTTCGATCAACTATGCCAAGGAACTCTACGCGACCTTCATTCCGGGCACGGAAAGCTGGCAGGACGTCAACAACAACCGCGCCTTCCTGGCCGGCCAGGTATCGCTGATCGCCAACGGCGTTTCGGTCTATTACACGGCCAAGAACGATCCGAAGCTTGCCGAGATCGCCAAGGACATCCGCACGACGAACTTCCCGATCGGACCGGTCGGCAAGAGCGTCGAGCTTTGCCAGACGAGCTCGCTGCTGCTCTTCAAGCACAGCAAATATCCGGAAGCCGCCAAGGCCTACATCAAGTTCATGATGGAAGCCGACCAGATGAATGCCTGGATCCAGGGCTCCAGCGCCTATTGCTGCCAGCCTTTGAAGGCCTTCGCCAAGAACCCGATCTGGACCGCCGACCCGGTGCACGCGCCCTATGCGCGCGCCTCGGAAAAGCTGCGCCCGAACGGTTATGCCGGCCCGCTCGGCTACGCCTCGGCAGCGACCATGGCCGACTACGTGCTGGTCGACATGTATGCCGCCGCCGTCACCGGCCAGAAATCGCCCGAGGACGCGATGAAGGAAGCCGAACGCCGGGCAAACCGCTACTACCGCGTCTGATCCGGAGCCGAGACATGCGGCATGCCTTTCCGGCATGCCGCAGAGTTCTCTAAAGCGCGTCACATCAGATTTTGATCCATGCGCCGCGCTTTAGTTCCTTGTTTTTATGCATGTCGTTGTCCCGGAACCGCTGCACACTTCCGGGCGACATGCATCAGAATTGAATGCAATCTGGAGACAAGCAATGTCGACCTTGAAATCCGGGGATACGCGCGGCCCCTCGCTCCTGCAGAACAACAATGTGCTCGGCTTCCTCTTCATGCTGCCGGCCGCGGTGTTTCTCGTCTGCTTCCTCACCTATCCCCTGGGGCTCGGCGTCTGGCTTGGCTTTACCGACACGCGGATCGGCCGGGACGGCATCTTCATCGGCCTGGAGAACTATCAGTTCCTGGCCGACGACGCGGTTTTCTGGCTGTCGGTCTTCAACACCATTCTCTACACCGTCATCGCCTCGGCTCTGAAATTCGCGCTCGGCCTGTGGCTGGCGCTGCTTCTGAACCAGCACCTACCGTTCAAATCCTTCTTCCGGGCGATCGTGCTGCTCCCCTGGGTGGTGCCGACGGTGCTTTCGGCGCTGGCCTTCTGGTGGATCTACGATTCCCAGTTCTCGATCGTCTCCTGGTCGCTGATGAAGCTCGGGCTGATCAGCGCGCCGATCAACTTCCTCGGCGATCCCACCAATGCCCGCATCTCGGTCATCGTCGCCAATGTCTGGCGCGGCATTCCCTTCGTGGCGATCTCGCTGCTCGCCGGCCTGCAGACCATCCCGGCCTCGCTGCAGGAAGCGGCCTCGCTCGACGGCGCGACGAGCTGGCAGCGCTTCCGCTATGTGACGCTGCCGATGCTGACGCCGATCATCGCCGTCGTCATGACCTTCTCGGTGCTCTTCACCTTCACGGATTTCCAGCTGATCTACGTGCTGACCAAGGGCGGGCCCGTCAACGCCACGCATCTGATGGCCACACTCTCCTTCCAGCGCGGCATTCCGGGCGGGCAGCTCGGGGAGGGCGCGGCCATCGCCGTCGCCATGATACCCTTCCTGCTCGGCGCCATCATGTTCAGTTTCTTCGGTCTGCAACGCCGCAAATGGCAGCAGGGCGGACAGGATTAAGGAGCAAGCCATGTCGACCAATCTCAAAACGGCCGATGAGGTCCTGACAGACAATGCCGAGGGCATGAGCTACCTGAACCGCCTG
Source organism: Rhizobium sp. R635 (assembly GCF_002211285.1). Classification (GTDB taxonomy): domain Bacteria; phylum Pseudomonadota; class Alphaproteobacteria; order Rhizobiales; family Rhizobiaceae; genus Rhizobium. Next base: position 65,520 of record NZ_LOKX01000005.1, read on the forward strand.
CCGCGGCGCGTGGTGATGCTCTACCTGCCGATGGCGGTCTTCGTCTTCGTGCTGCTCTTTCCCTTCTACTGGATGGCGATCACCGCCGTGAAGCCGAACGAGCAGCTGACGGACTACAACAATTACAGCCCCTTCTGGGTGGTCGGGCCGACGCTCGACCACATCAAATACCTGTTCCTGGAGACATCCTATCCCGGCTGGCTGTGGAACACGATGCTGGTGGCCGTGGGCTCGACCGCACTGTCGCTGGTGGCCTCGGTCTTCGGCGCCTATGCGATCGAGCGCGTGCGCTTCACCGGCTCGCGCCAGATCGGCCTCGTCATCTTCCTCGCCTATCTCATTCCGCCGTCGATCCTCTTCATCCCGCTCGCCTTCATCGTCTTCAAGCTCGGGATCTACGACTCGCGCCTGGCGCTGATCTTCACCTATCCGACCTTCCTCATTCCCTTCTGCTCCTGGCTGCTGATGGGCTATTTCCGCTCGATCCCGTTCGAGCTCGAAGAAAGCGCGCTGGTGGACGGCGCCAACCGCTGGCAGATCCTCGTCAAGATCATCCTGCCGCTTGCGGTGCCGGGCCTGATCTCGGCCGGCATCTTCGCCTTCACGCTCTCCTGGAACGAATTCATCTACGCGCTGACATTCATCCAGTCCTCGGAGAACAAGACCATTCCGGTCGGCGTCCTCACCGAACTAGTGCGCGGCGACGTCTTCGAATGGGGATCGCTGATGGCGGGCGCACTGTTCGGCTCCCTGCCTGTCGTCATCCTCTACTCCTTCTTCGTCGACTACTACGTGTCCTCGATGACCGGTGCGGTGAAGGAATAGCCTCACCTATCGGGCCGGCTGCGGAGCGTCTGGAAACCTCCGCGGCCGCTTGCTTTGCGTGAACCATTGCGGCGGAGATTCGCTTGGGAGGCCTGCTGTTTTGCGACAGCGGGCCGATTTGATGTTCGGCGGCCAATCCTCCTCGTTGAATTTCTTATTGCAATTCATTCGCAATTGCAGAATATGGAGGAACCGGGGGCCGTGTCTTGCAAACCATGTGAGCAGGTTGCGATCTCGAACTGCAATTAATTCTTAATAGCAACCGGAGACATCCATGCTCGATAAGGTACGACGGTCGGTCCTGGCCGGGATGATGGGAGCGGCGTTTGCGGCCGTGCTGACGGTCATGCCGGCATCGGCGCAGGAGAAGTTCAAGGCGGTGACGACCTTCACCGTCATCGCCGACATCGCCAAGAACGTCGCGGGGGACGCGGCGGTCGTCGAGTCCATCACCAAGCCGGGCGCCGAGATCCACAATTACCAGCCGACGCCGGGCGATATCCAGCGCGCCCAGGGCGCCCAGCTCATCCTGTGGAACGGGCTCAATCTCGAGCGCTGGTTCGAGAAATTCTTCCAGAACCTGAACGATGTGCCTGACGTCGTCGTCTCCACCGGCGTCGAACCGATGGGCATTTCCGAAGGCCCCTATGAGGGCAAGCCGAACCCGCATGCCTGGATGTCGCCGACGGCGGCGCTGATCTATGTCGACAATATCCGCGATGCCTTCGTCAAGCACGATCCCGCCAATGCCGAGGCCTACAAGGCCAATGCCGAAGCCTACAGGGAGAAGATCAAGGCGACCATCGATCCCATCAAGACGCAGCTTGCCGCCGTGCCAGAGGCCAAGCGCTGGCTGGTGTCGAGCGAAGGCGCCTTCTCCTATCTCGCCCGCGATTTCGGCTTGAAGGAACTCTATCTGTGGCCGATCAACGCCGACCAGCAGGGCACGCCGCAGCAGGTGCGCAAGGTGATCGACGCCGTCCGCAAGAACGGCATCACCGTCGTCTTTTCCGAAAGCACGATCTCGTCCAAGCCCGCCGAACAGGTGGCGCGGGAGACGGGCGCCAAATATGGCGGCGTTCTCTATGTCGACTCGCTGAGCGAGGCCGATGGCCCGGTTCCGACCTATCTCGATCTCCTCAAGGTCACGTCGGAAACCATCGCCAAGGGCCTGGCGTCCTCATCCTGATCGGCCGATAGGGGCCTCGCCTGCGGGCGGGGCCTGTTCATGTGTTCATGGGGGTGTTTCGATGAGTGTTCAACCCGGCCGGCAGAAGCAGGCCGCATCCGGTTTCGAGGGGACCGGGATTTTGGTGGACGGCGCGACCGTCACCTATCGCAACGGCCATACGGCGCTGCGGGACGCAAGTTTCACCACCCCCACCGGCACGATCACCGCGCTGGTCGGCGTCAACGGTTCGGGAAAATCGACGCTCTTCAAATCGATCATGGGCTTCATCCGCCTCGCCAAGGGCGAGATCCGCGTGCTCGGCATGCCGGTCAAGGATGCGCTGCGAAAGAACCTCGTCGCCTATGTGCCGCAGTCGGAAGAGGTCGACTGGAATTTTCCGGTTCTGGTCGAGGACGTCGTGATGATGGGCCGCTACGGCCATATGGGCATGATGCGTAATCCGAAGGCCGCCGATCACCAGGCGGTGGCCGCCGCCCTTGCCCGCGTCAACATGAGCGAATTCCGCAAGCGCCAGATCGGCGAGCTTTCCGGCGGCCAGAAGAAGCGGGTTTTCCTCGCCCGCGCGCTGGCGCAGGACGGAAAGGTCATCCTGCTCGACGAGCCGTTTACCGGCGTGGACGTCAAGACCGAGGAGCAGATCATCAAGCTGCTCCGGGAACTCCGCGACGAGGGCCGCGTCATGCTGGTTTCGACGCATAATCTCGGCTCCGTGCCGGAATTCTGCGACAGGACGATCCTGATCAAGGGCACGGTGCTCGCCTACGGCCCGACCTTCGAAACCTTCACCCAGGAAAACCTGGAGAAGGCCTTCGGCGGCGTGCTGCGCCATTTCGTGCTGACCGAAGCCCCAAGCGGCAGGCCGACATCGATCGGCTTGGTCAGCGACGACGAACGGCCTCTCGTGTTTCGCGAAGGCAAGGCGACCGCAGGCGCATCGGATGGAGACGGCGGAGGCTGGGAATGACGGCCATTCTCACCGAGCCCTTCACCTACAACTACATGCTGAACGCCATGTGGGTCTCTGCCCTCGTCGGCGGCGTTTGCGCCTTTCTCTCCTGTTACCTGATGCTGAAGGGCTGGTCGCTGATCGGCGATGCGCTCTCGCATGCGATCGTCCCCGGCGTGGCCGGCGCCTATATGCTCGGGCTTCCCTTCTCGATCGGCGCTTTCTTCTCCGGCGGGCTTGCCGCCGCCGCCATGCTTTTCCTCAATCAGCGCACCAAGCTGAAGGAAGACGCCATTATCGGCCTGATCTTTTCCTCCTTCTTCGGGCTCGGCCTGTTCATGGTGTCGCTGAAGCCGACCGCGGTGAACATCCAGACGATCGTGCTCGGCAACATTCTCGCCATCACGCCCGAGGATACGCTGCAGCTTGCCATCATCGGCTTCGTGTCGCTGGCCATCCTGCTCGTCAAATGGAAGGATCTGATGGTCACATTCTTCGACGAGAACCATGCCCGCTCGATCGGCCTCAATCCGACCGTGCTCAAGATCATGTTCTTCACGCTGCTTTCCGCCTCCACCGTCGCAGCGCTTCAGACGGTCGGCGCGTTCCTGGTCATCTGCATGGTGGTGACGCCGGGCGCGACCGCCTATCTGCTGACCGACCGTTTCCCGCGGCTCCTGCTCATCGCGGTGGCGATCGGCTCGATCACCAGCTTCGCTGGCGCCTATGCGAGCTATTTCCTCGATGGGGCGACCGGCGGCATCATCGTCGTGCTGCAGACGGCAATCTTCCTGCTTGCCTTCTTCCTCGCCCCCAAGCACGGAATGCTCGCCGCACGCAGGCGGGCCGCGCAGGCCCTGGAGGCCGGACGATGACGATCACCGAAACGCTGCTTTCGCCTTTCCAGTTCGAATTCATGGTCCATGCGCTTGTCATTTCGGTGCTGGTCGCCGTGCCCATGGCGCTTCTGTCCTGCTTCGTGGTGCTGAAGGGCTGGTCGCTGATGGGCGACGCGATCAGCCACGCGGTCTTTCCGGGCGTCGTCATCGCCTATATCGTCGGCTTTCCCTATGCCGTCGGCGCCTTCGCAGCCGGCATGATCTGCGCCATCGCCACCGGTTTCCTGAAGGACAACAGCCGCATCAAGCAGGATACGGTGATGGGCATCGTCTTTTCCGGCATGTTCGGTCTGGGTCTGGTGCTCTACGTCAAAATCCAGACCGACGTGCATCTCGACCATATCCTGTTCGGCGACATGCTCGGCGTTTCCTGGGGAGACATTGCGCAGGCGGCCGCGATCGCCGCGGTCACGGCGGGCATTCTCGGCGTCAAATGGAAAGACTTCCTGCTGCATGCTTTCGACCCCACGCAGGCAAAAGCCGTGGGGCTCAGGATCGGTCTCCTGCATTACGGCCTGCTCGCTCTCATCTCGCTCACGATCGTCGGCGCCCTGCAGGCGGTCGGCATCATCCTTTCGATCGCCATGCTGATCGCGCCCGGCGCCATCGCCTTCCTGCTGACCCGCAAGTTCAGCACCATGCTCATCCTGTCGGTCGCCATCGCCGTCACCGGCTCCTTCACCGGCGTCTACCTGTCCTTCTTCATCGACAGCGCCCCCGCACCGACCATCGTGCTCGTGCTCTCAATCATTTTCGTCCTTGCCTTCATCCATGCCACGCGCCAGGCGGCGCGGATCGATGCGGCGGAGACGGTCTAGCCGGCGCCGTCAATAAAGCAGGCCAGTACGAAGGCGAAATGGTCGATCAACCGAAAAACCCGTCTCCGATTTCTGTACGACGCAGAGGCGGGCTTCCTCCACGCGATCTAGGATACCTCGATGGATTACAGCCGACGGTGACGAAACCAGGCGCAAAATCCACCTTCTCTACGTGACCTGGTTGATAGAAGTCGAACGTTAACGCCCCATCACTCTGACTTGCCATTGATCGATATCTGCGGGACCCGCACCAATTTGTCGGCCACGTCAACGTCCCGCTTGTCCCGAAGGCCCAAATCGCGGGCGACGATGTTCAAATTCAGCAGGTCGGCGGCCGCCCCTTCGTACTTCTGGGCAGAATGATTTCCTCGACGCGCGTTACTACTCCCGAGAAATCACTCTCGCTGCGGTATTCATCCCACGTGCCGCGAGCGATATCGAGGAAGGTGCAGAGCCCCGCAATGGTCATAGCGCGCATCTTCCAGAAATTGCTTTGCGGTCACCTTGCCACCGGATGCGAATGCTCTACTCTCCCAAAGCGGTTTTTCCTCTACCCAAGCGAAATACTCGCTTGCAGCGGCCCAATTTCCGGAGATGCGAATGTTGGTATCCGGCCATGGCTGCCTGGAGCCATCCAGAACTCATTTCCTTTTGGAGCTGCCATTGGCCACCTTTGCCGGTCTGAGCGGCTGAAAATTGGCGACAATGAGATCGTCACCACGTCCAGCCATGAGGCCTTAAGAATTCGCCGGCTGCAGATGATGCGCACCCCATCATTGTATCGCACTTTGCTGCATACACACTAGGAGTTGACTGCAAAGAAGAATCATCAATTAATAAAGTTCGTTAGCTTGAGAGGGGCATCATGAAAACCTTTTTTGTACTTGTTTCATCCGCAGCATTAGTAACATCTTGCGGAACTGACGGAACGTTTCTTCCGCGACGTATGTACATCAAACAAACCGCGGCCGTTGACGCTTTAGGGCCGGGCGCTATTTCAACAAGCTTGGTGCGCGCAACGACAATTCAGCCAGGGCGCATCTATCACCAAGCCGCCGACGGTTCGATACATCCTATCTGCCAGAAGGATTTTGAAAAACAAAATGCGTTAAAGGCTATGCCAGTAAAAGAGGAGAAGCGTCCCGGCGATATCGCCGAAGACACCGTCTATCAAGCGAGTGTTTCTCTTCCCCTCGGGCTCGGGAAAGCTAGGTTCCCTTACGATCGAGTAAAGGTGACGGGTTTCACCGTCACTTCTATTGATGGCGTTGATAATGTGCCCAGTTACATTCTCAGCAACCTAGCGTCCAAATGCAAAACGGAGACCCTAAAAAACAACAGGCCGTACTACGTTACATCCGCAGTTGCTGTTGCGGACAAAGCAGAAACATACTCCCGGAGCGCCGTCGATTCAGTTAGCGTTGGCCCTTTCACCTATGAAGGGGGCGAAGAAACAAAAGGGCCCACGCGATCGAATGTTGTCTTTGCGGCAACTGCTCGACGTGTCTCTAAGGAACCTTAGCGCAGGCACCTAAACTGGGGTGGCATCGTAGGAATGACCGCTGCCACCCTTGTCTGTTTCGCGCTCACTTCCATAGAAAGCAGCAGGATGTTTGATCTTATCCGTAGCTTACTGGTTCAGCATCATGACGCCCTGGAGTCGGCAGCAGCTATCGCCACCGTCTTCGCGTTGATAGTGCCCTTACCTATCTTTGTCGCGTCCTCCGTCCTGCAGAGACGGGCCATCGCTCGAGACCGCGCATATACATTGATCGAGAAGCTAGATTCCGAGGAGTTTTTGGTACTTCGGAACGCTTTGCTGCGCCTGATAGCGCAAGAAAAACTCATGCCGAAAACGGAATATGCCGATCTTTCTCCCGATGATCAAAATGAACTGCGCAGGTTCTTAAACTTCAATGAGTGGATCGGCCTGCATGTCAACACTTCGAGGATAGAACGCGACACCTTTTACCGTTTCTATCGCAGTTCCTTCATCAAAGACTGGGATGTTCTGAAGCCAACTATTGATCATCTGCGCGCGAAAGCGAAAAATCCCAACATCTACTCCGAATGGGAGCGGGCGGTTCAAAACGCTCGCAAAAGATAGCCGAATCGCTTCGAGCGTGATGTCTGCGTTCCCATGCAAGCCTAGCCACTCTCACGCCCCTCGACAAGATCCAGCTCTTGATGCAAGTTCAGATTGTTTGGAGAGGGTAATGAGATGGTTGGAGCTCTATGACGACGATAGAAGCGTTTTCGTCAATTCGGATCGATGCTGCGGACTTTCGGCATGATAAGCAGACGCAGGTCGCGATGGGAGCCTTCGGTGATGACGCCGCAGCGGTCGAAAGAAGCTTGAGGGTCGCATGAGCGAGAGAACCGATAAGCCGTTTCAAGAATCTTTACGCCAAGCATTCAAGAACAACCGTCGACCTGTGTCCTTGGAACTCGCAGCAAATATATATGCTGATCTTTCTAACATCCGAGATATGTCTATGGAGTTGATTTCTCTTCTCATCTCTCTTTCGGAGAGTCAGGAACACGTTGATCTACTCAAGAAGTTCGCTGAACAGGTATATGCTTATCAAGATAACTTGGGCAAAGGCATGGAGTTGCTTCTGAGTGAAGGTCGGGAGGCGACGAAGTGACGGACAGACTTTCTGAACTCGAAGGCATGTGGCACGAGAGAACGAATGCAGCGCGCGCTGCGCTGCCATTGAAATCCGGCGGCGGAGGTGGCACATTCGATGGTATGGAAGCTCGCGTCGAAGCCCTCGAAAAGAAGTTTGACAAGATTGATGGCAAACTAGACTCGATTGCCAACGATATGGCCTATATTAAGGGCAAAATAGAAGGCCTCCCCTCAGCGTCAGCATTTGGAGAACTCAAGGGGAGAGTTGACAGCCTCCCCACGACAGCCAAGGTCGCGTCAATCGTTGGTATGATTGGAGTCGGGATAACTATTTTGACGAAATGGTCCGAGCTGTCTAAGCTCATTCCCTAATTTTTCTGCTTCTCTCCGAGAAGATCCATCGAATATTGAACATACCTGTGCGATTTTTTCTTGAGACTGAAACAGCGAGATGATGCACTTCTTCCATTGCGCAAATTGCTGCTTATTCGCATGGGGGCGTGACGAATCCTCAGACACTCCAAATTGGTGCCCGCAACTCGACAGGCACCACCACCTGCGTGTCCTATGCTGAAATGGTTATCAATTCAAGCTGCAGCAACATCATCGGCTAGTCTAGTGAAAAGGTTTATGTTTCCCGCGATATCCAGTTTCTCGACCCATCGCTTCAGTACTTTGAGGCCCTTCTGAGTGCAAGAGACATTGTCGGTCGTCGCCAACCGCCAAGACCGACCACCGAACAATCACCCCTTTACAACTAACATGTCAGTCTGCTACACCTGACCCGTTAGCTGGGAGGAATGAAGTTGACATCAAAATTCGGGCTTTCCGTCGCCCTCGCCACGCCGTTCGATGAGAACGGCAATATTGCGATCGAGGTGATGATCGCGCAGGCGCGGCGGTGCCTTGCTGCCGGATGCTCCAGCGTGACGCTGTTCGGGACGACGGGTGAAGGTTCTTCGATCGGCAACGGGGAACGGGAGCGCGTGCTGTCTGCCTTCCTCGATGCCGGCATTGCGCCTGGCAACATCATCGCCGGCGTGTTGGTCGATGCCGCGGAGGATGCGGCGACGCAGGCCGGTCAGGCCCTTTCGCTCGGCGCCCGCAATATCCTTCTTGCCCCGCCGTCCTATTTCAAGAATGTCAGCGATGACGGCGTCTTCCAGTGGTTTTCCGCCGTCTTCGCCCTGCTGGGCGACAAGGCGCGCGATATCATCGTCTACAACCTGCCTTCGGTCACCATGGTTCCGCTGACCGTGTCGCTGATCGGCCGTCTCAAGGCCGCTTTTCCCAATATCGTCACCGGCGTCAAGGATTCCTCCGGCGACTGGCCCTATACCGAAAGCCTGCTGAAGGCGCATAACGATCTCATCATCCTGGTGGGCGACGAACGGCACCTCGCCAAAGCCGTGCAGCTCGGCGGCCAGGGCGCGATCTCGGGCATGGCGAATTTCGCGCCCCGCGAACTCAGGCCGCTGGCCGAAGAGGGCAAGGACGACGTCCGCATCGAGAATATGGTGGTGGAACTGCTGAAACATCCCGTCATCCCGGCGGTGAAGGCGATGATCGCGCGCACCACGTCGGAGGAGAGCTGGATTGCGGTTCGTCCGCCGCTGGTTTCGATATCCGCCGAAGGGCAGGCGCAGCTCGCCCTGGCTTTCGATCATCTTTTCCGCTCGAAAGCCGCATAGGTCAGACATGTTCGTGGGGGAGGCGATGGAGGAAACGGAGGAGCAGCCGACACTGCGGGAAAAGGCGTATGCGAGCTTCACGCGCCATCTTCTTGCGCGTGACGTGCGCCCCGGCCAGTTCGTTTCCCAGCGCCGGCTCGTCGAGCTGACGGGCCTGCCGCTCGGCGCCATCCGCGAGCTCATCCCCCGGCTCGAAGCTGAAGGGCTGATCAAGACCGTGCCGCAGCGGGGTCTGCAGATCGCCCACATCGATCTCAACCTCATTCGCGAGGCCTTCCAGCTGCGCGTATTCCTGGAGAAGGAAGCCGTGGCGCTGTTTACCAGGTCCGCCTCGGACGAGACGATCGCGAAACTCCTGAAGCAGCATCGGGATATCGCCGATGCCATTCGCAGCGGCGACGGATCGCATGAGCTGGAACTGCGCGCGCAGGCCGTCGACTGGGGCATGCACGACGCCTTTATCGATGCGCTTGGAAACACCATCATCTCGAACGCCTACCGCGTGAACTCGATCAAGATGCGCCTGATCAGCCAGGACCGTTTCCGCATCGAGGGCCATGTCGGGCCTGTCATGGGCGAGCATCTGAAGGTGCTCGAGGCGATCGAACGACGATCGGCGGAGGACGCCGTCAACAGCCTTGTCGCACACATCAACGGTGCAAGGGATCGTGCGCTGAGGATATAATCGGGAATAATCGGCCGGCGATGAGGAGATCGCCGGCACATAAAGGAGGAGGAACTCACATGCCATCATTCTTCAATCCGACGCGCAGAGGATTTCTGGCGGGCACGGCCGCGCTTGGGGCGAGCAGCATGCTCGGCATGCGCGCCGCATCGGCCGCCGTCGACTGGAAGCGCTTCACCGGCACGACGCTCGAAGTCAACCTGGTCAAGAGCCCGCGCAGCGAAATCCTTCTGAAGTACCTGCCTGAATTCGAGGCGCTCACCGGCATCAAGGTCAATGCCGAAGCGACGCCCGAGCAGCAGCAGCGCCAGAAGACGACGATCGAGCTCAGCTCCGGCAAGCCGAGCTTCGACGTCGTGCACATGAGCTACCATGTCCAGAAGCGGCAGTTCGAAAAGGGCGGCTGGCTTGCCGATATCAGCGGCTTCCTCAAGGACGCCTCGCTGACCGACCCGTCGCTCACCGAAAGCGATTTTGCCGAAGCCGGCCTCGCTTTCGCCAAGGATGGCGACGGCGTTCTGCGCTCTCTTCCCTTCTCGGTCGATTACTGGATCATCTACTGGAACAAGGCGCTGTTCGAGAAGAAGGGGCTTGCCTACCCCACGAGCTTCGACGAACTGGCAAGTGCGGCCGAAGCGCTGACCGATCCTTCGACCAACACCTATGGCTTCGTCGCCCGCGGCCTGAAGAACGCCAATACGCCGGTCTGGACATCGCTGCTGCTCGGCTATGATTCGAGCCCGCTCGGCCCCGACGGCAAGCTGCGCACGACCTCGCCGGAAGCGGTCGATGCGGCCAAGCTTTACCAGAAGCTGATGACCAAGACCGCCCCTCCCGGCGTCTCCGGCTTCAACTGGGCCGAGGCGCAGTCGGCCTTCCTGCAGGGCAAGATCGGCATGTGGCTCGATGGCGTCGGCTTCGCGCCGCCGATCGAAAACCCGGAAAAGTCGCGCGTCGTCGGCCAGGTCGGTTACGGCATCATGCCGAAGGGCCCAAAGGCACAGGCCGCCGGCACCTTCGGCGACGGTCTCGGCGTCGTCGCGGCCAGCCAGAAGAAGGAAGCCGCCTACCTCTTCTGCCAATGGGCGATTTCGCATGAAATGGGCGCACGCCTGCTGCAGGCCGGCGCCGGCGTTCCTTTCCGCCAGTCGGTGCTCGAGGATGCGAAGGTCCGCGAAGGCGTCAAGATGCCGGCCGCATGGCTGGATGCCGTCGTTGGCTCGGGCAAGATTTCCAAGCTCGCGCTGCCGGTCATCATTCCGGTCACCGAGTTCCGCGACATCTATGGCGTCGGCCTCACCAACATGATCGGCGGCGCCGATCCTGAGACAGAACTGAAGACGGCGACGGCACAGTTCGAACCCGTCCTGGCGAAGAGCGAGGGATAATGGCCTCGGCAGGCATCGAAACGGCCGCAGTGGCCAAGGCGCCGAAAGGAAGGAGCAAACCGGACAGGTTTGCTCCCAACTACTGGCCCTTCGTCATCCCGGCGCTCATCGTCATATCAGCCGTCATCGTCTTTCCATGGGTGTTTACGGTGTGGATGAGCGTCAATAGCTGGACGCTCGGTCAGTCGCAGGTCTTTGCGGGGCTGGACAATTATATCCGGCTCGCCACCGACATGCGATTCTGGGAGTCCCTGTGGCATACGGTGCTCTATACGACGCTCTCCGTGGTGGTTCCCCTTTTCCTGGGGACGCTCGCCGCGCTGATCTTCGATGCCAGATTCCCCTTGCGGGGCCTCATACGAGGCATATTCGTGATGCCGATGATGGCGACCCCGGTCGCCATCGCGCTCGTCTGGACCATGATGTACCATCCGCAGCTCGGCGTGCTCAATTATCTCCTCTCCTTCGTCGGCATCGGCCCGCAGGAGTGGATCTACAATCAGAGCAGCGTCATTCCATCGCTGGTGCTGGTCGAAAGCTGGCAGTGGACGCCGCTCGTCATGCTGATCGTGCTCGGCGGCCTGGCGGCCGTCCCGCGCGAGCCTTACGAGAGCGCTGAAATCGACGGCGCCAATGTCTGGCAGAAATTCCGCTATCTCACGCTGCCGATGATCGCGCCGTTCCTGATGATCGCGGTGATCATCCGCAGCATCGATGCGGTGAAGAGCTTCGACATCATCTATGCCATGACCCAGGGTGGGCCCGGCACGGCGTCGGAAACGATCAACATCTATCTCTACAACACCGCCTTCGCCTATTACGACATCGGCTACGGCTCGGCCATGGCGGTCGTCTTCTTCATCCTCATCGTGCTGCTCTCCTTCGTCCTGATGATGATCCGGCAGCGCGTGAACTGGTCCGACGGGGAGGCACGCTGATGAAGCGCAAGACGCTCGATCGCATCGGACTGCTGTTCGTCGCGCTGGTGATGATCTCGCCGGTCGTGCTGTTCTTCCTCTGGATGATCTCGCTGTCGCTGAAATACGAGATCGACAACGGCGCCTATCCGCCGATCTTCATCCCGGAACGTTTCGCCTGGTCGAATTATCTGAAGGTCTTCGAGGAAAACAACTTCTTCCTCTATCTCTGGAATTCGGTGCTGGTGACGGGCGCGGCCACGCTTCTGGCGCTCCTGATCGGCGTGCCGGCCGGCTATGGCATCGCGCGGCTGAAGGCGGAGAAATCCGCGATGGTCATCATGATCGCGCGCATGACGCCCGGCCTTTCCTTCCTGATCCCGCTCTTCCTGCTGTTCCAGTGGCTGAACCTGCTCGGCACGCTGATGCCGCAGATCATCATCCATCTCGTCGTCACCGTGCCGATCGTCGTGTGGATCATGATCGGCTATTTCGAAACGACGCCGATGGAACTCGAAGAGGCGGCAAGCATCGACGGGGCGACGCCATGGCAGGTCTTCCGCCTGGTTGCCCTGCCGATCGCGAGGCCCGGCATCGTCGTCGCCTTCATCCTGTCGGTGATCTTCTCCTGGAACAACTTCGTCTTCGGCATCGTGCTCGCCAGCCGCGAGACGCGAACACTCCCCGTCGCCGTCTACAACATGCTGTCTTTCGAACAGGTCAGCTGGGGGCCGCTTGCGGCCGCCGCATTGATCGTCACCTTGCCGGTGCTGATCCTGACGGTGTTTGCGCAGCGGCAGATCGTGGCGGGCCTGACGGCAGGCGCCGTCAAGTGAGCAGGTGAGGCAGAGATTTTGACGGCTTCTTCCGCCTTCGAGCCGCCTCCCGGTCCTGCGCGCCGCGTACTCTCAGTCGGCGCGGCGGTGCTGGATACGCTGTTCCGCGTGCGCTCGCTGCCCACCGGCCAGGGCAAGATCCTGCCCTACGAGATGCTGCAGATCGCCGAAGGCATGGCGTCGAGCGCGGCATTCGCCGTCGCCCGCCTCGGCGGCCATGCCAGCCTCTGGGGTGCGGTCGGCGACGATGCCGCGGGCGAACGCATCATCGCGGATCTCAGCGCGAGCGGCATAGATACGAGCGGCATGGCGGTTGTGCGGGGCGCCCGCTCGGCCGTCTCGACAATCCTCATCGATGATGACGGCGAGCGGCTGATCGTGCCCTTCTACGATGTGCGGCTGCACGATACGGTCAAGCCGGTCACGGAGCGGGAGGTCTCGTCCTTCGATGCGGTGCTCGTCGACGTGCGATGGCCAAAGCTCGCGCTGGCGGCGCTGTCGGCGGCGAGAGGGGCGGGCAAACCGGCCATTCTCGACGGCGATGTTGCGGGCAACGGCGTGATCGAACTGCTGGCGCCGGCGGCAAGCCACATCGTCTTCTCGCAGCCGGCCGCCGAGCGGCTCGCCGGAACGACCGATCCCGTGGAACTCGTCGGCCTGTTGAAGCGAAAGTTCGAGCAGGCCTTCATCAGCGTCACCGCAGGCGAAAACGGCTGCTTCTGGTTCGACGAGCAGACCGGAAAAATCCGCCATCTCGCGGCACCTCGGGTCAGGGCCGTCGATACGCTCGCGGCCGGCGATATCTTCCACGGCGCTTTCGCGCTCGCCATCGCGGAAGGCATGCCGATCGAAGAGACGATGCGATTGTCGTCCATGGCGGCGGCGCTCAAATGCCAGGTCTTCGGCGGCCGCACCGGCGCGCCGACTAGGGCCGAGGTGTGCGATGCGCTGCGGGATTGGGAGGCCAGGGCGGTTGAGGCCGGCACGTAGGACCGTGCCCGATAGTCCACACACCGCCAGCCAAACTCCGCCGCAGCCAAATTCTTTCGCCCTGCCGCCGCCTTTTTATGTTCTTAATGTGACGATTGATTCGTCACGGGCGAAGACGGAACATCCATGGGGCATAAGGAGCATATGATGACGGACGCCAAGAGCAGCATCGTGGGGCTGCGGCCACATATCACCGTCATTGGCGTCGGTGGCGGCGGCGGAAATGCGATCAACAACATGATCGCGGAAAATCTGGCCGGCGTCGAATTCATCGCCGCAAACACGGATGCGCAGGTGCTGGCCACGTCGAAGGCCTCCCGGCGCATTCAGCTCGGGGCACAGGTGACCGAAGGGCTCGGCGCGGGTTCGCTGCCGGAAGTCGGCCGTGCGGCCGCCGAGGAATCGCTCGACGAGATCATGGATCATTTGAGCGGCTCGCACATGTGCTTCGTCACCGCCGGCATGGGCGGCGGCACGGGAACGGGTGCGGCAGCGGTGATCGCCCGCGCGGCCCGCGACGCGGGCATCCTGACGGTCGGCGTCGTCACCAAGCCATTTTCCTTCGAAGGCAACCGCCGCATGCGGACGGCTGAGGTCGGCATCGAGGCGCTGCGTCAGGCGGCCGATACCGTCATCGTCATTCCAAACCAGAACCTCTTCCGCATCGCCGACGCGAAAACCACCTTCGCCGATGCCTTCATGACCGCCGACCGCGTGCTCTATTCCGGCGTCGGCTGCATTACCGATCTCATCGTCAAGGAAGGCCTGATCAACCTCGATTTCGCCGATGTGAAGTCGGTGATGCGCGGCATGGGCCGGGCCATGATGGGCACGGGCGAAGCCTCGGGCGAAAGCCGTGCGATGAAGGCGGCGGAAGGGGCAATCGCAAACCCGCTGCTCGACGATCTCTCGATGAAGGGCGCCAAGGGCGTGCTGATTTCGATTTCGGGCGGCTCCGACATGACGCTGTTCGAAGTCGACGAGGCGGCGAGCCGCATTCGCGACGAAGTCCAGGCGGACGCCGAAATCGTCGTCGGCGCAATCTTCGACCGCGGCCTCGACGGCAGGTTCCGTGTCTCGGTCGTGGCGACCGGCCTGGAAGGCCACGCCTATGACGCCATGCCCGGCGTCGCCCCTGAAGGCGTGCAGGTGCCGCGCATATTGCAGTAACGCCTTGTGGAACAACTAGCACCGGCGATCATTTGATGGTTCATGAAAACTGTCATATCGGTCGCAACGCTGGCTTTGCTTTTCTCCCTCGACACGGCGGATGCGCTGGAGCTGTCGCCGGAGGCCGTCAACACGGCCTCCCTTGCTTCGCTCGCAGCCGAGCGTCCGCAGAAACCGTCGCCGGACCCTGACCCGGCGATCGTGCGCCTGCAGGTGCTTCTCGACCGCGCGGGCTCCTCTCCCGGCGTGATCGACGGCCTCTATGGTGAGAATGTCGGCAAGGCCTTGGCCGGCTTCGAGGCGATGAACAAGCTCCCCTCCGATGGAAAACTGGACCCGGAGGTGATCGGCCGGCTGGAAAACGGCGCGCCCATCGTCGAAAGCTACGTCGTGACCAAGGAGGATGCCGCCGGTCTCGTCGACCGTATCCCCGAAGATTACGGGGAAAAGGCGGAGATGGCGAGCATGGGCTATACCAGCGTGGCCGAGAAGCTGTCGGAGCGCTTCCATATGGATATCGACCTGATGAAGGCGCTCAATCCCGCTTCGGATTTTGCGCCGGGCAAGACCATCCAAGTCGTGGCGACGGGCGCGCCGAGAGAGGGAAAAGTCAAGCGCATCGAGGTGAACGGCAGGAGCGGGCAGGTGCTGGCCTATGGCAACGACGGCGCGCTGCTTGCGGCCTATCCGGCAACGGTCGGCAGCAAAGACAATCCTTCACCCAGCGGCACGCACAAGGTCAAAGGCGTCGCCCGCATGCCGGTCTACCGATATGATCCGAAGGTGAATTTCAAGCAGGGCAAGAACAACAAGGTCCTGACGATCCCCAAGGGACCAAACGGGCCGGTCGGCAGCGTCTGGATCGACCTGACCGAGCCGACCTACGGCATTCACGGCACGCCCGATCCCGAACTGATCGACAAGGTGGCTTCGCATGGCTGCGTCCGCCTGACCAACTGGGATGCCGAAGAGCTTGCCGGGATGGTGAAGCCGGGTGTCGTGGTCAGATTCACCGACTGATCCGGACTAAAGCGCGTCGCGATCTTTCAGATTCGCTCCTTGCGCTTTAGGTCCTTGTTTTACGCATGTCGTTGCCGCAAACCCGCTGCACACTTTTGCGCGACATGCTTTAAAAATCAGCGACTTTGCCCCAGGCCGATCTCTTGAAGCGGTCGGGATGATAGGGCTTGGGAT
This sequence comes from Rhizobium sp. R635, assembly GCF_002211285.1. Lineage (GTDB taxonomy): Bacteria > Pseudomonadota > Alphaproteobacteria > Rhizobiales > Rhizobiaceae > Rhizobium. The sequence goes on from NZ_LOKX01000005.1 coordinate 81,703, forward strand.
CGACGATCGGTGCGTCGCCGCTGACGATATCGGCGATCAGATGGCCGGCACCGGGGCCGATGCCGAAGCCATGGCCGCTGAAGCCGGCGGCGAGGATGAAGCCGGGGATCGAGGTGATTTCGCCGATCCCGGGCACGCCGTCCGGCGTGCTGTCGACATAACCGGCCCAGGCGGCGGTGATCTGCGTCGTCCTGAGATCGGGCAGGAGCTCAAGGGCGCGCGCATGGGTGCGCTCGATCGTCGGCCGATCGACCTTCGGATCTAGAATGCGCATGCGTTCCATCGGTGTCGGCGCGTCCAGCCGCCACCGCCGCAAGGTCTCGTGGCCGGACCTTGCGCCCTCCAATCCACCGGGCGCGAGGCTGCGCCAGCGCCGGATGAACATCGGCAGAAACTGCGGCGCGTAGCGGAATTGCTGCGGCGTCAGGTCGACGCGGCCGCCGCCGCTGATGGCGAGCGTATAGCCGCCGTCGCCGCGGCGCGTGGCAGAGACGGCGGAGGTGTGCAGGGCATCCGGCAGCGCAGCGGCAGGCGCCGAAACCGAAAGGATCGACGAACGGATAGACGCCTGGGGAAAGCGGATGCCGAGCTGATGGCAGAAGGAGGAGGCCCAGGCGCCGCCGGCGAGAACCGCGATGCGGGTGCGAATGGTGCCGTGCTCGGTGACGACGGCGGAAAGACGCCCGCCTTCGGTCTCGATGCCGCGGGCGGCACAGGATTGGCGCACCGTGCCGCCAAGTTTCAGGATCGCGCGCGCCACGGCCGGAGCCGCACTCGCCGGGTCGGCCGTCCCGTCGGTCGGGGAAAAGACGCCGCCCTTCCAGGCTTTGCCCGTCGCACGGCCGCGCTCGGTTGCCTCTGCACCGTCGAGCATATGGGTGGTGACGCCGGCTGTGCGGGCAAAGTCGCGCCAGCGCGCCCAGCCGGCCAGTTCTTCCTCGCTGTTGCTCAGATAGAAAAGCCCGCAGCGGCGAAAGCCGGTCTCTTCGCCGGACTCTGCCGAAAAACGCTCCCAGAGATCGAGGCTTTTCGTCGCCATCGGCAGCTCCCGCGCATCGCGGTTCTGCTGGCGGCACCAGCCCCAGTTCCGGCTCGACTGTTCCGCGCCGATCCGGCCCTTCTCTACGAGAACGACCTTGAGGCCGCGAAGCGCCATATAATATGCCGTGAAGACACCGATGATCCCGCCGCCGATCACCACGGCATCGGCAGCCGCAGGCAGCTTCAGGGGTGACTCAACGAATTTCAGCGGTGCCGGCATGGGGTATTCTCCGTTTACGGCGTAATCTAGCGAGAATTGCTGATGCTGCGTTGCCGGAGTTCGGCCGGCCGGCAGCACAACATGCCGTCTTGCGGGAAGTGCACAGAGGCTTGTGCTTCGCGGCAGCTCGCAAAACGAAATAGACAGGCAGGGGCAATGTGTTACCTTCGATGAAAGCTGTTGGACAGCATAATCTGCTGTAACCCGAATAGGTGCTTCGTGAAACTCGATCGAATCGACGTCAAGATCCTCCACGAACTGCAGAAGAATGGGCGCATCACCAATGTGGAACTGGCCGATCTCGTGGCGCTCTCCCCGAGCCCGTGCCTGATGCGCGTGAAGAAGCTGCAGGCGGAAGGTTATATCGAAGGTTATTCGGCCCAGATCAACGTCGGCAAGCTTGGCCAGACGCTGACCGTCTTTACCGAAATCACCCTGAAGAACCACCGGCAGATCGATTTTGCCCGCTTCCTCGCGGCGATCGAAAAGGTCGAGCAGGTCATCGAATGCCATCTCGTTTCCGGCGGCTACGACTATCTCGTCAAATTCGTCACCTCGGGGATCGGTGAATACCAGACGATCATGGAGCGCCTCACGGATATGGACGTCGGCATCGACAAATATTTCAGCTTCGTCGTGCTGAAATCGCCGATCGTCAGGGCGCATATGCCGCTGACGAGCCTGTTTCCGCTTTAGCACGCCGCCACACGAACCCTCAGCGTACTGAGGGCCGGCCTGTGTCTCACCCTCTGCTATAGGCGCGCACCAGTTCCGGATCCTGCGTCAGCCCGTCGAGCCAGGCCGGATCGAGCTTCGGCACCGAGGAGAAGAGCAGCTGGGAGTAGGGGTGCTGCGCCGCCTTGATCTTCTCGGGCGTGATTTCCTCGACCTTCCTGCCGTCATACATCACGACGATCTCGTCGCAGATCGCCTCGACCACCGAAAGATCGTGGCTGATGAAGATGTAGGAGAGGCCGAGTTCGCGCTGCAATTCCTTGAGCAGATCGATCACGGCGGCTGCGACGACCGTGTCTAGAGCCGAGGTGATCTCGTCGCAGAGGATCAGTTTCGGATCGGCGGCGAGCGCGCGGGCGAAATTCACGCGCTGTTTCTGCCCGCCCGAAAGCTCTCCCGGCCGGCGATGGCGAAGGCTGCGCGGCAGGCGGACCATATCAAGCAATTCGTCGATGCGGGCGCTGCGGGCCTTGGCCGCCATGCCATGGTAGAAGACGAGCGGCCGGTCGAGGATATCCTCGACCGATTTTGCCGGGTTGAGCGCCGTATCGGCATATTGGAAGACGATCTGCATCTGGCGCAGCTGGTCGCGTGAGCGTTCGCGGGCGCTGTGGCCGAGCTCCTTGCCGTCGAAGACGATCTTGCCGAAGGCGGCGGGCAGGATGCCGGCGATGGTGCGGGCAAGGGTCGACTTGCCGCAGCCGGATTCGCCGATAATGCCGAGATTGCGGCCTTTCTCGACCTTGAGGCTCACCTGCTGGACGGCACAGACCAAAGGCCGGCCGTCGGCCTGGCGCTGGCCGTAGCCGGCGACGACGTCCTCGATCGTCAAGAGCGGCGCCGGCAGAGCCTCGCCATCGATTTCGGAATTGCGCGCCTTCGGCTCGAAGGCGGCCAGCAGCTCGCGGGTATAGGGATGTTTTGCCGCGGTGAGGATCTCTTCCGTCGTGCCGGTCTCCTGGACCTCGCCGCCCTTCAGCACGACGATCCGGTCGGCGATCTGGGCGACGACGGCAAGATCATGCGAGACGTAGACGCCTGAAATGCCGCCCTTCTTCATCGCCGATTTGAAAGCGCGCAGCACTTCGATCTGCGTCGTCACGTCGAGCGCCGTCGTCGGCTCGTCGAAGATCATCAGCTTGGGGTCGCCGATCAGCGCCATCGCTGCCGAAAGGCGCTGCAACTGGCCGCCTGAGACCTGGTGGGGATAGCGTGTCCCGATGATCTCGGGTTCGGGCAGGGAAAGCGCCCGGAAGAGTTCGACCGCACGGCTTCTCGCTTCGTCGGCCGACATCAGGCCGTGGATGCGCGTGACCTCGATCACCTGATCCATGATCGTGATGGCTGGGTTGAAGGCGGCGGCCGCCGATTGCGGGACATAGGCGACCTCGGTGCCGCGCAGCCTGGCGCGCTGCTTTTCGGTAAGTCCGACCATATCCTGGCCGTCGAGCGAAACGCTGCCGCCCGAAATGCGGCAGCCCGGCCGGCAATGGCCCATCAGGCTGAGCGCGATCGTCGTCTTGCCCGAGCCGCTTTCGCCGATCAGCGCGACGATCTCGCCCTCGGCGATATCGAGGCTGACGCCCCGGATGATTTCGACGCGGCGGCCGGAATCGGTGGTGGCTTCGACGCGGAGGTCGCGGATTTCGACGAGATTGGTCATCACTCGCTCCGATCGCGGATTTTCTGCGGCAGGTTGTCGATCAGCAGATTCACGCTGATCGTGAGGCTGGCGATCGCAAGCGACGGGAACATGACGGCGGGAGCCCCGAAAGGCAGGCCGCCGATGTTTTCGCGAACGAGCGCACCCCAGTCCGCATAGGGTGGCTGCACGCCGAGCCCCAGGAAGGAGAGGCCGGAGAGCAGGAGAACGATGAAGACGAAGCGCAGCCCGAGATCGGCCAGCACCGGACCGACGATATTGGGCAGGATTTCCGAGCGGATCAGATAAAGGGTGTTTTCGCCGCGAATGCGGGCGACGGTGATGAAATCCATCGAATTGACGTTGACGGCGAGCGCCCGGGCGAAACGATAGGAGCCCGGTATGTAAATCACCGAAAGCGTCAGGATCAGCACCGGGATCGACGATCCCACGGCCGCGACCACGACGAGGCCGAAGAGCTTGCCCGGGATGGAATTCATCGCATCGAGGAAGCGCGAAAGCAGGGTATCGAGCCAGCCGCCGGCGACGGCCGCGATCATGCCGAGCACGACGCCGCTGAAGCAGGCGATCGTCACCGCCGCGAGCGAGATGCCGACTGTGTAGCGCGCGCCCATCAGAATGCGCGAGAACACGTCGCGGCCGAGATAATCCGAGCCCATCCAGAATTGCTGGGAGATCGGGCCGAAATAATCGGTATCGACGATCTCGCCGACGGGGTAGGGGATGAGCAGATGCGCGAAGATCGCGATGAAGGCCCAGAAGAGGATGACGGCAAGCCCGACCAGCCCGACTGGGTTGAAGCGGTAGCCGAGCCGGCGCGTGGCGGCGGGCCGTTGTTGGATATCGGATGTCATCGCAGCCTCGGATTGGAAAGAATGGCGATAATGTCGGCAAGCGTGATCAGGATCAGGTAGCCGAGGCAGAAGATCATCGCGCAGCTCTGGATCAGCGGCAGGTCGCGCGTGGCGACCGCATCGACCATCAGTTTGGCGATGCCGGGATAGTTGAAGATGGTTTCGACGATGATCACTCCGCCGAGCAGATAGGAGAGCGACAGCGCGATCGCGTTGACGATCGGGCCAAGCGCGTTGGGAAGCGCGTGCCGCAGCACGATGCGGGTCCGCGACGCGCCTTTCAAAAGAGCCATCTCGACATAGGGCGTGCTCAGCGTTTCAACGACCGCGGCGCGGGTCATGCGGATCATCTGCGCTGAGACAACGAAGGTCAGCGTGATGACGGGCATGGCGTAAACGCGCAGCATATCGGCAAGCGAGTGGACTTCATTGGCAAGCGACAGTGCCGGCAGCCAACGGAGATAGACGGCAAAAACCAGCACCGCCGAGGTCGCCACCATGAATTCCGGCACGGATATGACGCCGATCGTCAGGATCGTCACGATCCGGTCGTAGACCGAGCCGCGCAGCATGGCGGCGGTGATGCCGAGCGTCAGCGCGATCGGCACTGAGAACAGCGCGGTCACGCCTGCGAGCTTCAGCGTATTGACGAAGCGGCCGCCGATCAGCTGGCTGATCGGCATGTCGTTGGCATAGGACGTGCCGAGATCGCCCGAAAGCAGGCCGGCGAGCCAGTGAAGGAAGCGCAGGATAGCCGGCTGGTCCAGATGCATGGCCTTGCGCAGGCCTTCGACGGCTTCCGGCGTCGCCGCCTGCCCGAGCAGGATCGTCGCCGTATCGCCGGGCAGCATGGTCGTGGCGAAAAACACGGCGAAGGAGACGATCACCAGTGTGACCAGGGCGATGAGCAACCGGTTCGATATGAGGGACAGCACCTCTTTATTCATGCGCGCGCTCCCTTCGGCATTCGGCTGAGGATTATAACGCAGGGGAAGGCGGGCCGGGGACAAATTCAGTCCCCGGCCGTTGCTTCCTCAGGCTTCGAGCCAGACATATTCCGCGAAGGCATAACCCATCTGGCCGCCGAGCGGGCTGGGCTCCAGGCCCTTGAGCTTGGCGCTGGTCGCGTCGACGTTGGAGAGATAGGCCGGAATGATCGTGCCGGCCTGCTCGGCGACCATGCCCTGCATCTCGTTGTAGATGGCCTTGCGCTTGTCCTGATCGAGCAGGCCGCGCGCTTCTATCAGCATCTTGTCGAACTTCTCCGACTTGTACTGGCTTTCGTTCCAGGGCGCGTCCGATGCATAGAGCAGCGAGAACAGGATGTCGGGCGTCGGGCGCGGGTTGATGTTGCCGAAATGAACCGGCGCCTTGAGCCAGTAATTGTCCCAGTAGCCGTCCGACGGAACGCGCTGGACGTCGAGCTTCATGCCGATCTCGGCGCCCGCGGCCTGGATGATCATGGCCATGTCGATCGAGGAGTTTGCGGCTTCCGAAGCGATGACCGGGATCGACTGGCCGAGAACGCCGGCCTTCTGGAAGAGGAACTTCGCCTTGTCGGGATCGAAGCTCTTCGGTTTCAGATTGGCGTCGCGGTAGAAGTTGACGGGAGAAACCGGCTGGTCGTTGCCGACTTCGCCCAAGCCCCGCAGCGCCGATTTGACGATCTGCTCGCGGTTGACGAGATATTTCATGCCTTCGATGAAGGACTGCTTGCTGCCCGGCTCCATGTCGAGCCGGATGTTGAGATTGGTATAGTTGCCGGAGGTCGTCTTCGATAGCACGAAGCCGGCGCCCTGGCTTTCAATAAGGCGCATCGAGCGCGGATTGATCGAGGCGGCGAGATGGATGTCGCCCGACAGCAGCGCGTTGACGCGGGCATTGTCGTCGCTGATCGCGAAATATTCGAAGGAATCGACGTTCGGGCCGGATTTCCAGTAGTTCTTGTTCTTGATGCCGACCGAGCGGACGCCGGGCTCGAACACTTCCTTGACGAAAGCGCCGGTGCCGTTGGCCTTGGAAAAATCGGTGGTGCCGTCGGCGACGATCATGAAGTGATGCATCGACAGGATCGTCGGCAGGTCGGCGTTCGGATTGGCGAGCGTGATCTCGGCGGTCTGTTTGTCGATCGCCTTCACGCCAGATATCTGCGCGGCGATCTTGGCGACCTTGGAGCCGACGGCCGGATCGAGGTGGCGCTTCAGCGAGAAGACGACGTCATCCGCCGTCAAGGGCTTGCCGTCATGGAAGGTCACGCCGCTACGCAGCTTGACGGTCCAGACTTTCGCGTCCTTGGATTCGATCGCCTCGGCAAGCTCCATCTGCGGCGTGCCCGTCTTATCGAGGAAGGTCAGGCGATTGTAGAAGGAACAGCAGCGCACATAATCGGTCGAGAGCGAAGCCTTGGCCGGGTCGAGCGTGTCGGCCGTCGAGGACGACCAGCCGGCCGCCTTGAGCGCGCCGCCGGCAACCGGTGTCGCCGCAACCGCTTTCGAGGCGCGGCCGAGGATCAGCCCGCCGGCGGACATGGCGACGCCGCCTGCCAGCATCATCTGCAGAAGCTCCCGCCGGGTTGCGCCGCGGCGGATGGCATTTTCGATCGTTGCGTCGTCAGACGCGGTCCAGTTGGTAATTCTATCGGTCATGTCATTCCCCTTTTGTCATCTGGTTGGGGGCTGCCCGTCTCCACGCGGGCTTGGCCCAGGTCGGGTCGTCCTGCGGATCAGCTCCGCGCTGCGGCCACGGCTTCGGCAAGGCCGGCCATGGATGTAAAATGGTAGTCGGGCTCGGTGAATTCGGCCGGCTCGATGGTGCCGCCATATCCCTTCTGCGCGTGGCGGCGCTCGATCCAGCAATTGGTCATGCCGAGCGCACGCGAGACGCCGATGTCATGATATTGGCTCTGGGCCACGTGCAGAATATCGCTTTTCGACGCGCCCTCGGCAGCCACGAAATCAAAGACGCTCTCGAAGAAGGCCGGGTCCGGCTTTTCCGTGCCGGTATCGTCAGCCGTGAAAGCGGCATGGAACGGGTTGCCGAGCGCCGCAGAAAAATGGTCGAAAGCCCAGCGGCGGGCATTCGTCATGGCGATCAGGCGGTAGTCGCGGGCAAGCCGCGCCATCGCAGCCGCGCTGTCGGGAAATGCCTTCCAGGTCCGGGCGGAATCGCGCAGCCGCTCGCCATAGGCCTTGTCGGCGGGCAGGCCGAGCTCCGGCGCGATTGCGAGATAGACGCGCACGAGATCGTCGGGAAAAAGCGAGGCATTCTCGCTGTAGCGGGCGGCGCGATAAAGCGTCAGCGCCCGCTCGCCATCGATCGTCACGTCAGCTTCGGCAGCGATCTCCTGAAGGCAAGACTTCAGGCCGCCCTCGAAATCGATCAGCGTTCCGACGACGTCGAAACTCATATATTTGAATTCAGGCAGAGACTTCGTCATGTCGTGTCCCCAGTGTCGGGCGCAAGCGGCATGAACTACCGCCGCTTCGCAAAAATCTATGTCGTTCCCAAGCCCGGCTTTGCGCCGGGTCCTTATGATGAGCCCCTATTTTTTAGGGGTGCTTGGCTTCTGCTCACTTGGAGTTTGGCACCTTCTCGGCATGGATTGCGCCGAATAGACGCCGTGATGCGGCACAAAATTCTGAATATCGGCATCCGGCGGTATTTCGCCGGCTTGGTTTCAATCCCTCAGCGCCCGCCTGACGTCGGGATCCTCCAATGTCTGGTCGAGCGTCTTGAGGGTCCTCTCCAGGATCGCGTCGATATCGGCGTCGGTGCAGCAGAGCGGCGGGGCATAACCGAGAACGCCGTTGGCGAAGGCGCGGATCACCAGGCCGTTCTCCCAGGCGCGGTCGAAAATCCGCCGGGCGGGCTGGGCTTCGGCGGGAAGCGGCGTGCGGGCGCGCTTGTCGGTCACGAGCTCGATTGCCGCCAGCATGCCGCGTCCGCGCACATCGCCGACCAGGGGATGATCCCTCATCGCCTCGAGGCCCGCCATCAGCCGGGCTCCGGCCTTTACCCCGTTTTCCAGCAGGCCACCCTCATAGAGCTTCAGCACTTCGAGCGCGACGGCGGCGCTGACCGGATGGGCGGAATAGGTATAGCCGTGACCGACCGCCGAAGCGCCGGCGCCCTCGGCGATCGCCTGGTAGACATGGTCCGCCATGAAGACCGCGCCCATCGGCACATATCCCGATGTCAGGCCCTTGGCGGTGGTGATGAAATCGGGAACGACCTCCTCCTCCGAGCAGGCAAACAGCGGCCCGGTGCGGCCGAAGCCGGTGATCACCTCGTCGGCGACGAAAAGAATGTCGAGCTCGCGGCAGAGGTCGCGCATGGCCTTCAGCCAGCCCTTGGGCGGCACGATGACGCCGCCCGATCCCTGGATCGGTTCGGCATAGAATGCCGCGACGCGATCGGCACCGATCGCCTCCACCTTGGCCCGCAACGCGGCAAGCGATGCCGCGATGATCGCCTGCGGATCATCACCGACCGGGTTGCGATAGGGGTAGGGCGACGGAATTTTATGCTGCCAGTCGAAGGGGATGCCGAAGCCGGCATGGAAGTTCGGCAGCGCGGTCAGCCCCGCACCGACCGTCGAGGAGCCGTGATAACCCTGCTCCAGCGAGATGAACTGGTCGCGCTGCGGCTTGCCGCGGGCGATCCAGTAGTAGCGGATGAAGCGGATCGTGCTGTCGACGGCATCCGAACCGCCGAGTGTGAAATAGATGTGGCTCAGATCGCCAGGCGCGCGCTCGGCAAGCTCGGCGGCAAGGCGGATGGCGGGTTCGGAGCCCAGGCCGAAATAGGCCGTCGCATAGGGCAGTTCGCGCATCTGGCGCGTCGCCGCCTCGACGATCGATTCATGGCCATAGCCGGCATTGACGCACCAGAGGCCGGCGAAGCCGTCGATCAGCTGGCGGCCGTAAGCATCGGTCACCGTCGCCCCCTTGGCGGATGCCAACACCCGCACGCCCTGCGCTTCATGGCCGCGATAGGAGGCCACGGGATGAACGAGATGGGCGCGGTCGAGCTCGATGAGGGAATTGCTGTACATGGATGTCTCCTGCTTCAGCCGAGGGCCTGATTGACAAGGGCGAAAGTGGTCGCGGCCGGATCGGCGTCGCGCGGGATCACCGGCTTGGTGATTGGGATCAGCGGTTTCGCCATGGCGATTCCACCGCCGACATGGGCGAGACCCTGTGCGGCAAGCCAGGGCGCCAATCCGCTGTCGTCGGTCGTGTCGACGCGCAGAAACCCTCCCGGCCGCCGGGCGATGAAATGCGCGGCAAGGGCTTGGGCATCGTCGAGACCGGCGGCGACGATGGGACCGATGACCTCGCCGCGGCCGAAAACCCGAAGCGCTGCGAAGCCGCAAACGCGGCCGTCCCGGCGTATCACGGCAAATTCACCTGCCTTGGCGAGATGGGTGAGCAAGCGCCCGCGACCGGCGCCGAAGGCGCGGCGGTCGAGTGCACTGATGGCATCCATATCGGCGTCGGTCGCAGCCTCCGTTCCTGGCAGAGCGGCAATCTCTCCTGCCACGCCCTGGTGCTGCCGGATCGTGCCCGTCTTCCTGAAGCCGAGCTTTTCATAGAGCGGCAGCCCTTGCTCTGTCGCGACCAGCCGCAACGGACGGCTGCCGGCGATCTCCAAGGCGGCGTCCATCAGCTTGCGGCCAAGGCCGCGCCCGCGCATCGCCTCGTCGACGATCACCATGTTGATGGTGGCGCAGTCGGCCTCGTACATCGTCGTCAGCACGGTTGCGACAACCCGGCCGTCTTCGATCGCGACCACGCCTTCGCTGAGGGCAAGGGCCATCTGCCAGTCCTCCAGCCGGTGCGGCCAGCCCGCTTGGCGGGAGAGCTGGACTGCGGCCTCCAGGTGTTCCGGGCAGAAAGCCACGAGATCGATCTGACGTGTATGCATTGCGATGTCCTTCATCTCTTGCCGCAAAGTTTGGTGCAGGATCGACCGGCAGATCGTCTGAAGGCGGCGATCCCGGCAGTATCTTATAGCGTTGCTCGGACGGCCCGCCGCATCTTATGCTGGCAGGCGCGAGCAGATCACGAACCTCTCCGGCAATATGGGCAGCGATGGCGGCGGCCGCGCACAACCTTCTGCCAAAGCCGGCTCGGGATACGAAACATTCTGCTTCGGCGGTCCGGATTTCAGGTGAACGGACGCTCTGGCCGCAGCCTATGATGAGAGCAGCTGGAACATCAGGGATACCGTCATGGCTCACTTCCGTCCGAAATACATCACCTTCGACTGCTACGGCACGCTGACGAACTTCCAAATGGCGGAAGCCGCCCGCGATCTCTATGGCGAGCAGCTGAGCGAACCCCGCATGCTGGAGTTCATCCGGAACTTCGCCGCCTATCGTCTCGACGAGATCCTCGGCGACTGGAAGCCTTACAATGAGGTCGTGCACAATTCGCTCGAACGGGCCTGCAAGCGCAACGGCATAATATTCCGCGAGGAAGCCGCGCGGATGGTCTATGAGCGTGTGCCGAGCTGGGGGCCGCATCCGGACGTTCCGGCCGGCCTTGCCAAGGTCGCCAAGGAAATCCCGCTGGTGATCCTTTCCAACGCCATGAACGCGCAGATCATGTCGAATGTCGAAAAGCTCGGGGCGCCGTTCCATGCGGTCTATACCGCTCAGCAGGCCAATGCCTACAAGCCGCGCTTCCAAGCCTTCGAATATATGTTCGACATGCTGGGCTGCGGGCCGGAGGACATCCTCCATTGTTCGTCGTCCTTCCGCTACGACCTGATGTCGGCCCATGACCTCGGGATCAAGAACAAGGTCTGGGTCAATCGCGGCCACGAGCCCGCCAACCCCTATTACGGCTATGTCGAAATTCCCGATATTTCGGGCCTGCCCGGCGTCGTCGGGCTCTGAGGGAGAGCCGCGGCATGAAGCTCCAATCCTACTGGCACGACACCGCTCCGGCTTTCGCCAACGCCGCACAGGGACCTGTAGAAGGCCATTATGACGTCGCGGTCGTCGGCGCCGGCTTTACCGGGCTTGCCGCGGCCCGCCAGCTCGCCAAGGCGGGTGTTCGCGTCATCGTGCTGGAGGCCGAGGCGGTCGGCTGGGGAGCCTCCGGGCGCAATGGCGGCCATCTCAACAACGGCCTTGCCCACAGCTTCATCGGCGCCAAGGCCGAACTCGGCAAGGAGCGCGCCATCGCGCTCTACCACGCGCTCGACGCGTCGATCGATACCATCGAGGCAATCGTCGCCGAGGAGGAGATCGACTGCAATTTCCGCCGCGCCGGGAAACTGAAGCTCGCCTCCAAGCCGCAGCATTACGATGCGATCGCCCGCAATTTCGAGGCTGTTCATGCCGAGGTCGATCCCGAGACCGCGCTCCTGTCGGCGAGCGACCTGAAAAGCGAGGTCGGCGCGCCCTTCCATGGCGCGATGCTGTCGAAAAAGAGCGCCATGATGCATATGGGGCGTTATGTCGTCGGGCTGGCGGAGGCCGCAAGGCGCCATGGCGCGACCATCGTCGAAGGTGCCGCCGTCAGCGACCATCGCCAGGCGGACGGAAGACATGTCCTGAAGACAGCCAAGGGCGTCGTGACGGCCGACCATGTGCTGATTGCGACGGGCGCCTATACGACGCCCAATTTCGGCTATTTCCGCCGCCGCATCATTCCGGTCGGCAGTTTCATCATCGCCACACGACCGCTGACGGAGACGGAAATCGCGGCGACCATGCCCGGCAACCGGACCTGCGTGAACTCGATGAATATCGGCAATTACTGGCGCCTCGCGCCCGATAATCGGCTGATCTTCGGGGGGAGGGCGCGCTTCTCGGCCACGTCGGATCAGCGTTCGGACGCCAAAAGCGGCGCGATCCTGCATGACAGCCTCGCCCGCATCTTCCCGCAGCTTGCCCATGTCGAGATCGATTATTGCTGGGGCGGGCTGGTGGATATGACCAAGGACCGTTATCCCCGCGCCGGATATCACGACGGCGTCTGGTATGCGATGGGTTATTCCGGCCATGGGGCGCAGCTCTCCACCCATCTCGGAATGACGATCGCCGACGCGATCCTCGGCCGGCCGGACCATAATCCGCTCAAGGGCCTGGAATGGCCGGCGGTTCCCGGCCATTTCGGCAAGCCCTGGTTCCTGCCGCTGGTGGGGCTCTATTACAAGATGCTCGACAAGATCCGGTAAGCCGGCCGGCTGCGCAGCTCGAGAGGTTGCGAAAGCCGTTTTCCTGTCAAACAATTGCAGTGATCAGATGCTCGGCACAAGGCCGAGCATGACGGAGGGGACTTTGCCTGGTCAGGCGAGGCCGCCGATATGGAAGGACTTCAGTTCCAGATATTCCTCGATGCCGGCCTGCGCGCCTTCGCGGCCGAGCCCCGATTGCTTGACACCGCCGAACGGAGCGACCTCGGTCGAGATGGCGCCGGTGTTGAGGCCGACCATGCCGAATTCGAGCGCTTCGCCGACCCGCCATGCCCGCTTCAGGCTTTCCGTATAGAAATAGGCGGCGAGGCCGTAAGGCGTGCCGTTGGCAATCGCCAGCGCCTCTTCCTCGGTCTCGAAGCGGAAGAGCGGCGCGACCGGGCCGAAGGTCTCTTCGCCGGCGAGCTGCATCTCGGTGGTGGCGCCGGTCAGGACCATGGGCGCGGTATATTGCCGGCCGGGCGGCAGCTCCGCCCTCCTGGTGACGATCGCGGCCCCCTTGGCAAGCGCATCCTCGACATGGCGGTTGATCTTGGCGATCGCCGCCTCATTGATCATCGGCCCGATCGCGACGCCCGCTTCCGTTCCCGGCCCGACCTTCATCGCATCGGCGCGGGCCGCGAGTTTCTGGGCGAATTCATCATAGACGCCGGCCTGGACGAGAATGCGGTTGGCGCAGACGCAGGTCTGGCCGCCATTGCGGAATTTCGAGACGATCGCGCCCTCGACGGCGGCATCGATATCGGCATCGTCGAAGACGATGAAGGGCGCATTGCCGCCAAGTTCCAGGGAAAGCCGCTTGACGCTGTCGGCGGCACCCCGCATCAGCAGCGAGCCGACGCGGGTCGAGCCGGTGAAGGAGATTTTGCGGACCGTCTCATTGGCCATGATCTCGTTGCCGATCCCTGTCGGCATGCCGGTGACGATGTTGATCACGCCGGCCGGAATACCGGCCTTTTCGGCAAGCCAGCCGATGGCGAGCGCCGAAAAAGGCGTGAATTCGGAAGGCTTGATGACGACGGTGCAGCCGGCGGCAAGGGCCGGCGCCACCTTGCGGGTGATCATCGCATTGGGGAAATTCCAGGGCGTGATGATGCCGCACACACCGACCGGCTCCTTCAGCACGACGATGCGCCGGTCAGGCGTGGGCGACGGGATGGTGTGCCCGCCGATGCGGCGAGCTTCCTCGGCAAACCATTTCACGAAGGAGGCGCCGTAGCGGATTTCGCCGCGCGCCTCGTCGAGCGGCTTGCCCTGTTCCGTGGTCAGGATCAGCGCGAGATCTTCGATATGTTCGATCATCAGCGCGTGCCATGCCTCGAGAAGTGCTGCGCGCTCGGCATGCGTCCTCTTCTTCCACGGGCCATAGGCCGCTTCCGCGGCCTCGATCGCTGCCCGCGTTTCAGCCACTCCCATGTCAGGGACCGTGCCGATGATCGCCTGGGTGGCCGGATCGATGACGTCGACGCTGTTGCCGGAGGCGGCAGGAATCCACTTTCCGCCGATGAGCGCATGTTGCCTGATGAGGCCGGCTTCCTTCACGTTTTGCATCTGTCTGTCCCCGATGACGAAATTAGAGCTGAGCGAGAATGGAGGCGGTGATCGCCTCGGTCCTGTCCTTGCCCGGAACCGTGCCGATGCCGCAGGCCGTGGTCCATTCGATCGCCTTGATGATGGCGCCGGCCGCGGCCTTCTCCCCGAGATGGTCGAGCATCATGGCGCCGGACCAGATGGCGGCGATCGGATTGGCAATGCCGAGATGCGCGATATCAGGAGCCGATCCGTGCACCGGTTCGAACATCGACGGCGCGCTGCGATCCGGATTGATGTTGGCGGAGGCGGCAAAGCCGAGACCGCCCTGGATGGCGGCGCCGAGATCGGTCAGGATATCGCCGAAGAGATTGGACGCGACGACCACGTCGAGGCTTTCCGGCGCCATCACCATGCGCGCCGCCATGGCGTCGATGTGATAGCTCGTCACCTCGACATCGGCATATTCGCCGGCAAGCTTGTGGGTGATCTCGTCCCAGAAGACCATCGAGAATTTCTGGGCGTTCGATTTCGTCACCGAGGCGAGCCTGCCGCGGCGGGCGCGCGCCTGTTCGAAGGCGAAGCGCAGGATGCGCTCGACGCCCGCGCGGGTGAAGATCGAGGTCTCGACGGCGACCTCATCAGCCGTGCCCTGATGGACGCGGCCGCCGGCGCCGGAATATTCGCCTTCGGTGTTTTCGCGGATGCAGAGGATGTCGAAGCCTGCGGACCTCAGCGGGCCTTGCACCCCCGGCAGCAGGCGATGGGGACGGATATTGGCATATTGCACGAAGCTCTTGCGGATCGGCAGCAACAGGCCGTGCAGCGACACCGAATCCGGCACCTCAGCCGGCCATCCCACAGCGCCGAGCAGGATGGCGTCGAAGCCGCGCAGCGTCTCGATGCCGTCGGCCGGCATCATCGCGCCGGTCTGCTTGTAGAAGGCGCAGGACCAGGGAAGTTCCGTACCGTCGAGCCCGAAGCCGGCCTTGTCGGCCGCCTTCTGCAGAACCGACCAGGCGGCAGCGGTGACATCTTTTCCGATACCGTCGCCGGGAATGAGAGCGATCCGATAGGTTGTCATGGAATTTCCTCTTAAAGACTGATCAAGACGCTCTTGCTCTTGCGATTGGCATGATAGGCCTCGCGGCCGAGATCCTTGCCGATGCCCGACTGCTTGTAGCCGCCGGTGGGAAGGATATGGTCGCGCGAGCGGTTGTACCGATTGACCCAGACCGTTCCGGCCTGCAGGCGGCGCGTGAGCCGGATCGCCCGGGAAAGATCGCGGGTGAAGAGCCCGGCCGCGAGGCCGTAGGTCGGATGGTCCGCCAGCGCCAGCGCCTCTTCCTCGTCCCGGAACGTCTGAAGCGTCAGCACGGGGCCGAAAATCTCTTCGGTGACGGCGGGCGAGTTACCGTCGATGCCGGCGATCAGGGTCGGCCTGTAGAAATAGCCGGGAGCATCCATCGGCAGGCCGCCCGTCAGGCATTCGCCGCCGGCTTCGATGGCCGCCGAGACGATTGCATGGATACGATCCTGCTGCTTCTCTGAAATGATTGGCGAATATTGTGCAGCGCCATCCCAGGTCGGAGCGGCAGCGGCGGTCTTCATCCGGGCGATGATCGCTTCCACGAGCTGCCCGGCGGCGGCTTCCTCGACGATGAGGCGGGAGCCGGCAACGCAGGCCTGGCCGGCATTGCTCATGATGCCGGCTGCAATCGCGGCCGCCGCCTTGTCGAGATCGGCATCGGCGAAGACGAGCTGCGGGCTCTTGCCGCCAAGCTCCAGCGTCATCGGCTTGACGCCCGTTCGGGCGATGTTTTCCATGATCGCCGATCCCGCGCGCGTCGAGCCGGTGAAGCTCACCTTGCCGATGTCGGGATGGCCGGTGATCGCCGTGCCGGTGATCGGCCCGTCCCCCAGCACGACATTGATCAGCCCAGCCGGCAGGCCGGCGCGAAGCGCGAGCTCGGCCAGATGAATGGTCGAAAAGGGCGTCATCTCGGAGGGTTTCAGAACCACCGCATTGCCGGCTGCAAGCGCTGGGCCGAGCTTCCACGCTGCCATCGATATCGGAAAATTCCATGGCGTGATCGCGCCGACGACGCCATATGGCTCCGTCATGATCATGCCGAGATTGCCGTCGTCGGTCGGCACGAGATCGCTGCCTTCCTTGTCGGCGAATTCGGCGAAGAAGCGGATCTGCTCCGCCGAAACCGCAATGTCGCCTTCCACCAAATGGCTGACGGGACGCGTCGACGAGAGCGCTTCCAGCCGCGCCAGATGTGGCGCTTCCTGCTCGATCAGGTCGGCCCAGCGATGTAGGACCTTCAGGCGCTCGCGTGGGCGAACGCCGCCCCAGTTGCTGTCTTTCAGCGCTGTTTTGGCCGATTGGACGGCCTGGTCGACCAGATCCTCGCCGGCAACAGGGCAACCGGCATAGGCCTTGCCGTCGGACGGGCGGCGCATGGGAATGACACCGTCCGCCGGTATGAGGCGACCTCCCACGAGATGGCCGATGGGAAGGGAAAGGCTGTCGGGATCGAAACTCAGCGTCATGGCAATACCTCGGATCACTGAGAGCAAGGCTAGCCGATCGGCCGAAGTAGCTTGATCCGATGACGGCGGGGAGGGCAGCGGAAAAACCCGTTCTGCCGCCGCCCGACAGCTTATTGTTTGGTGCCCTCACGCCATGACGGTGACGTAGATCTTGCGGACCGTTTCGATGGTTTTCCAGACGCCGACGAAGCCGGGCTTCATGACGAAGCTGTCGCCCGCCTTGTAGACGACGGGATCGCCGCCCTCCCCAGTGATTTCGACGACGCCGGAGAGGATGTGGCAGAATTCGAAGGTCTCGCCCTTGATCGAGCGCGTGACGCCGGGGGTGGCTTCCCAGACGCCGGTATGGATCATCTCGCCGCGGGCGACGTCCTGCGCCCAGGTCTTGAACTCGGGATTGCCCGAGATCAGCCGTTCCGGCAATGGCAGGTTTTCGCGCGGCGCAAAGGACGGGTTCGGGTCGATGGTCTTGAGAAGCGACATGGGGGTTCCTTTCGAGGTTGAACTGTCAGTAGCCGCGACGCCGGTCGATCAAGCCGACAGGGTCCAATCCGGCACGCATCCGCTTGATGTTGTCGGCGACGGCGCGGGCAGCACTATGGGGTTGGGTGACGCTCGCGACATGAGGCGTGAGCATTATTCCGGGATGGTTCCAGAAGGCATGGTCCGCCGGCAGCGGCTCCGGATCGGTGACGTCGATCACGGCGCCGGAGAGATGTCCGTGGTCCAGAGCCGCGATCAGTGCGTCATGGTCGAGCTGCGGCCCGCGGCCGGTATGAACCACCGCCGCGCCCTGCGGCAGGCGAGCGAAGAGGTCGGCGTCGAGAAAACCGCGGGTCTCGTCGGTCAGCGGCAGGAGGCAGACCAGAATGTCGGCCTCGGCCAGCATGACCGCGAGCCCGGCATCGCCGGCGTGGCAGGTCACTCCCTCGATCTCGTGCTGCGACCGGCTCCAGCCCGACAGCGGGAAGCCGAAAGGCCTCAGCCGCTCGAGCACGGCCCGGCCAAGCACGCCGAGGCCGAGAACGCCGATGCGGCGCTCCGGCGCCTGGAGCTGGGGCAGGGCCTTCCAGACCCGATCGCGCTGCTGGCCGAGATAGGCGGGCAGGTTGCGGTGAAGCGCCAGCACGGCAAGCGTCACATATTCCTGCATCATGCGTACGATGCCTTGCTCGACCATGCGCACCACCTTCACATGGTCAGGCACCTCGTCGATCTGGAACTGGTCGACCCCGGCGCCGATCGAAAACAGCACTTCGAGATTGCGATAGCGCGGGAGGTCGGCGGGAACCGTCCAGCTGATCAGGTAGCGCACGGCGTCGGGATCGACGCTCGCAGGTTCCATCGAGAAAGGCAGATCCGGCAGTTCGCGCGCGAAGATCTCCTGGAAGACGGCGCCGCGGCGGGCATCGGAATTGAAGAGAAAGGTCATCGTCCGGGTTCCTTCTCGGGAAATCAGGCGCGGCAGCGGGCGGCAAGCGCCTCGACCATCGCCTGGCAGGCGGCAAGCTCGCTCATCAGGATGAACTCGTCCGGCTTGTGAGCGCGGGCGATATCGCCCGGGCCGCAGATGATCGCATCCACGCCCGCTCGCTGATAAAGGCCGGCTTCCGTGCCGTAGCTGACGGCCGCGAGCGGCGCCTTGCCCGTCAAATCCTGCAGCAGGCCGGCGAGCGGTGCGCCCGGCGGCAGCGAGAGAGCCGGATAGGCGCTGAGCACATCCCATTCGACGGCAAAACCCCAGGTCTTCAGGGCCTCCGCAGCCTCGCGCACACGGGCGAGCAGGGAGACGGGATCGACGCCGGATACCGCGCGCGCCTCCACTTCCAGGGTGCAGAGATCGGGAATGATGTTGACCGCCTGGCCGCCATGGATGATCCCGGCCTGCAGCGACGAATAGGACGGTTCGAATGCGTCGTCGAACGGGCCTCTCGCCAACTCCTGGGCCGTGGCAATCGCCGCGTTCAGCACGTCGGCCATGGCATGCAGAGCGTTGAGGCCGAGATCGGGCCGGGAGGAATGGCCGGAGCGGCCCTTGACGGTGATGCGGGCGGCAGCCTTGCCCTTGTGAGCGAGGATCGCCTGCATGCCGCTCGGCTCGCCGATCACCGCGCCGAGCGGCGGCGCGCAGAGATCGGGCAGCCGGGAAAGCAGATGAGGCACGCCGCGGCAGCCTGCCTCCTCGTCATAGGAAAAGGCGAGATGGACCGGGCGGGCAAGCGGGCTTGCCGTCAGCGCCGGCACGGCGGCGAGGACGGCGGCCAGGAAACCCTTCATATCCGAGGTGCCACGGCCGTAGAGCCGCTCGCCTTCGGCTCTCAGCACGAAGGGATCGGCGCTCCAGCCAGCTTCATTGGCGGGGACGACATCCATATGGCCGGAAAGGACGTAGCCCGGCTGATCGGAAGGGCCGATGGTCGCGAAGAGATTGGCCCGGTCGCCCTCGGGACCGCGCAGAATATGGGCTTCGATCCCGAAGGAGCGGAGATAGGCGTCGATCCAGCCGACGATGGCCTCGTTGGACGTGCCGACGACGGAGGGGAAGCCGATGAGCTTGCGGAGGATCTCGACCACCTGCATGGGCGTCCGCGGCAGGGTCCCGGAACCGCTGTGCGTGCTGGCTTGAGAAGACATTCCCAACCTCTTTGAGTAAACGGCGACACCGCCGACTGGAATCTTTTCCAGGATGCGAGGCTTTAGATGCCGAAAGCTTCATCGATTTGGTTGATTGTTGCGCAGGCTTGGGATTGACCAGCGATTTCTGCCGGCGGCTTTCTTATAGTCTGGCTGGGAGGGGACGTCGGGTCAGGAGTTCGGCCGACGTTGTCATGGGGATCAATTTCTGGAGGAAGCGCGTGACCGCTGGGAAATCGAGACTGGTCGACAGCTTCGAAATGCGCATCGCCGACATCGATACGGTCGATCTCGAACAGTTGCATGCCCTGTCGATCGGCGTCGGCTGGCCGCACCGCGCCGACGACTGGCAATTCGTCCGCGAGCTCGGCAAGGGCGTGGTGGCGCTGGATGAAGTCGGCCGCGTCTTGGGATCGGCCATGTGGTTTCCCTATGGCGTGGATTTCGCCACGATCGGCCTCGTCATCACCTCGCCGCGCCTGCAGGCCCGGGGCGCCGGCCAATGGCTGATGGACCACGTCCTCGCCGAGATTCCCCAGCGCAATCTCGGTCTGAACGCGACACGGGCGGCCAAACGCCTTTACCGGTCTCTCGACTTCACGATAGAGGCCGTCGTCTCCCAATGCCAGGGCGAGGCATCCTTGCCGCCTGATGTGCAAATACCACCGGAGGCCGAAATCCGGGCGCTGAAGAGAGCGGACCTCGCGGCCATAATCGCGCTGGACAAAGAGGCTTTCGGCGCGGATCGCACCGCGCTCCTTGCCCGAATTCTTCCCTCGTCCAGCGGCTTGGGATTGATCCGCAACGGAAAGATCGAAGCCTTTTCCTTCTGCCGCCGGTTCGGCCGCGGCCACGTGATCGGCCCGGTGGTGGCCGCGGGCGACGCCGACGCGATCGCCATCATCCGGCCGCATGTCGCGGAGCATGCCGGCAGATTCCTGCGGCTCGACACGCGTGAGAAGAGCGGAGCCTTTTCCGATTTCCTTTCGCATTGCGGCCTTTCCGTCTTCGACACCGTCACCACCATGTCGCGCGGCCGCCCCTGGCTCGAGGTGCGGGAGCATCGCGCGGGCACGCCGAAAATATACGCATTGGCCGGTCACGCGCTCGGCTGACTCATCTTTCTCGCCGCACTGCGCCGCCGCTCGGTCTCGGCAAGAAGATCGACGAAGGCGCGAACCTTCGCGGGACGAAACCGGGCCGGCGGAAATACCGCGTAGATACCGCCGCTCGGCAGCAGCCAGTCCGGGAACATCCGAACCAGCCGTCCCGACTGTACTTCGGCGGCAACCGAGAAATCGGGAAATATTCCGAGCCCGATGCCCGAGCGCATGCAGGCGTAGACCGCTGCGGTCTTGTCACAGGTCACCAGCGGCGAAAACTCCGTCAGCACCTGCTCGTCTCCCCGTGAGAAGGATAAGCGGCCGATGTGCCTCAGCGCTTCATTGCCGATCCAGGGCAGCCGCGGCGTGTCAGCCGGCGAGACCGGCCCGAGCCGGGCCGCAAGGGCAGGGGAGGCGACCACGACCTGATGGAACGTGCCGATCTTGCGGGAGACATTGCTCGAATCGGCGAGCCATCCGACGCGGATGCCGAGATCCCGTTCGTCATCCACGAGATTGCTGACCATGTCGTCGAAATTGGCTTCCACCCGCATCTGCGGATAGGTCTTGAGATAGGTTGCGATCGTCTCCGCCACCACGGCAGTGCCGTAATCGAGAGGCGCGGTCAGCCGCAACAGGCCCGTCGGTTCCTCGGTGTGGCGCGCGACGTCGGCAAAGGCGGATTCGGCTTCCCTCAAGAGCTGGCTCGCGCGCTCGTAGAATTGCCGTCCGGCATCCGTGGGCCGCACCCGCCGCGTGCTTCTCACGAGAAGCGTGACGGCCAGTTCTTCTTCCAGCCTGCCGACCTGATGGCTGACAACCGCCTTGGCGACGTTCAGCCGATCCGCCGCCGCCGTGAACGAGCCGGCTTCGATGACGGTGGTGAAATAAGCCAGGCGGTTGAGGTTGAGAAGTTTTGACATGCAAATTGTCTGATCTGATCAGACAAAGAGTATGATTGATCCGTATTTATAGCAAGATCGATTGCTGGCAATCTGCCCCGGAATTCGAACCCGAGGTCATCCATGCAGACGCCCGTCATCTATCTCTTCGATCCATTGTGCGGCTGGTGTTATGGCGCGGCCCCCGTGCTCGACAAGCTCTCCGCCCTCGGCATGACGGTCGAGTACCTGCCGACCGGACTGTTCAGCGGCGCCGGCGCCCGGCCCATGGATCGCGGATTTGCCGGCTACGCCTGGCGCAACGATCAGCGGATCAACCAGTTGACGGGCCAGCCGTTCAGCCAAACCTATTTCGATCATGTGCTGAACGCCGAGAATACCCGTTTCGATTCCGGAGCCGCGACGCTTGGCATCGTCGCCGTCATGGCGACCGATCCGGGCGCCGAAGGGCTCGCGCTCAAGGCGCTTCAGACCGCTCGATATGTCGAGGGAGCCGACATCGTCACACATCATGGCGTGGCGGCCGTTTTGGACAAGGCAGGTTTTGCCAAAGCCGCCGCCCACCTCCAGCAGGCCGATGATGCGCTCTCCAAGACCCTTGCGGAGCTGGTAAAGCGCGGCGGCGGCACGCTGCGTTCGCTGCATGCGGACGGCGTTCCCGCGCTCGCGGTCCAAAAGGCCGGCAAGCTTCACCTGATCTCGTCGAATGCCCTCTTCGGCAGCTTCGACAGCCTCGTCACCCAGATCACCCATCCCTGAAACGAAAGGTCAAACCATGGCTAAAGTCGCTCTCATCGGCGCATCGGGAAAAGTAGGCGCCCGCCTTGCCAGCGAGCTCTCCAATCGCGGACACAGCGTCACCGGCATTGCCCGCCACCCGGAAAACATCGTGGCCTTGCCGAATGTCACGCCGGTGCGCGGCGATGTCGCCGACAAACAAGGCCTCGCTGAGCTTCTCAAAGGACATGACGCGGTCATTTCTTCCGTGCATTTCCTCGATAGCGATTACACCGTGCTCGTCGACGCCGTGCGCGCCTCCGGCGTGAAACGCTACCTGGTCGTCGGCGGCGCCGGCAGCCTGGAAATCGCTCCGGGCAAGCGCCTCGTCGATCAGCCCGAATTTCCTGGCATCTACAAGGCCGAAGCCCTCAAGGGTGGCGAGTTCCTGACCTATCTCAAGACGGTCGACGATCTCGACTGGACCTTCCTGTCGCCCTCGGCCCTCTTCGTCCCCGGCGAACGCACGGGGAACTTCCGTCTCGGCGAAGATCAGCTTCTGTCCAGCGACAAAGGCTCGACCATCTCGTTCGAAGATTATGCCATCGCCATGGTCGACGAACTGGAAAACCCGAAGAACATCCGCAAGCGCTTTACCGTCGGCTATTGATCGCCAGGCGTCCAGCCATCGGCCCACGGGACACGATCCAAGCAACAGGCTGCCGACATCGGCAGCCTTCGTCTGTTTGTGGGGGCCTCGAGGGCAGTCATCCGCCGCATGGCCGATTGCCGCAATCCCAGCCACCTATTGCGCAGCGCAAGGAGCAGTCGCGGCCGGCTCAGGCCCGTTGCTATTCCTGGCTATCGCCATTGCGCTGAACACGTTGCGGAGCTCCGCCACGGCCTTGTTGGCGAGCATGCCGATCGCCAGGCCGCCGGCGATGGCGAGCAGGTGAAAGACCGGAACCGGCAAGGCGCCGGCTGCCGGCGTCATCAGCAGCTCCGGTACGAAGCGGTGCAGCAGGTAGATGGGGAAGGCAGAGACCGCGATCAGCGTCACCACGCGGCCGAGCCACACCGGCAGGCGAATATGCGGCAGATAAAGAAGGGCAAGAAGTGCCGCGAAGATCGTCAGATACTTGATCGTCGTTCCAATCCAGACCGTTTCCCAGAAGGCGAGATAACCGAGCACAACCGCCGCAAGCGCCGTCAGGACCGTCCGCCGCGCTGCGCTATCGGCAAGGCCGGCGCACCAGCCGAAGATGCCGAGGTAAAATCCCCAATAGATCGTGAAAATCTGCCGCTTGCCGATGTCGAAGACGGGCGGAAGGGAAAAGCGCGCGGCGACAGCCAGTCCCAGCAGGCCAAGCGAAAAGGCGAAGGGTCTTGCCCGCGCGAGTTTGCGCACCGCAGGCACGGCGAAAATGAGCAAGAAGACGAGAAGCGTCTGCGCATAGGCTTCGATGAACCAGTAGAGATAGGGAACCATCTCGTGGCGCTCCGGATCGGCATAACCGAAATTGCCGGTCAGCGTGATCGAGGCCCAGGGAAGCGTCCGCCACGCGAGCGCATAGGCGGCGACGATGAAGAAATAGGGAATGAGAACGTTGATGGCGGGGCGCAGCGCATGGCGGAACTGGCCGGCGAGGAAATGGGCTGATTGGAAGCGCGCCAGGCTGAAGCCGACGAGAAGCAGCATGACGCCCGATCCGCCGGGAATGGGCCACAGCATCTCGTGGTGCACCACCACCAGCAGGATGGCCATCGCCCTCAGGACCAGGTCGGTCGGCAACGCCCTGATGTCGGCAAGCCGGGACGAGCGTGTTGCTCTCAGGCAAGTGTCGAGTTCGGCGATCCGCATATGCGCCCAGCCTTCCGGCAAGTCGACGCCGAGCCGGTCGAACTCCATGGTCAATTGCAGGAAGCGCAGGGAATCGCCGCCGAGCGAGACGAAGCTGTCATTGCGGCCGACGGTGAGGGGATAGAAGACGCGGGCATAGGCTTCGAGCACGCCGACCGCCGCCGTACGGCTTTTCTCACGTGTCTTGCGCATCTCCTCCCCAAGCCTGTCATAGTCGATCTTGCCGGAGGCAAGCCTCGGCAGGTTCGGTTGCTCGGCAACGGAGATCAGGTTCGCGGGAAGATGGCTCGCCTGCGCAAGGATCCGCCGCGCCCGGTCGGCCCCGCCCGCTTCAGCCACATAGGCCTGCAGACCTTCATCGTCACCCACCACCGCAGCCGCGATGCCGGCCTCCGCCAGAGCCTGCTCCATGATGTCGAAGCCGATCCTCAGGCCCGCGACCTTGGCGAAACGGCTTTTGCGCCCGACGATGCGGAAAAAACCCTGCTCGTCGCGGACGGCGATATCGCCGGTATGCAGTGCGTCGACCTCGGCCGGGCGCGCGAGATCGGAGCGATCCGTGCCATAGCCCATCATCACGTTCGGGCCGGAATAGACGAGTTCTCCAGCGGCACCCGGCCGGTCGACCGGTTTTCCGTCATCATCGACAAGGCTGAGGCTGCCGCCTGATATGGCGATGCCGATCCGCTCTTCATTGTCCGACAGGCTCTCCGGCGGGACGAAGGCGATACGGGCCGCAGCCTCGGTCTGGCCGTACATGACGAAGAAGCGGCCGCCGCCGGCGCGCATGTGGTCCCGATAGAGGCGAATGCGTTCGGGAGCGAGCCTTCCGCCGGCCACGGTCATGAAGCGCAGCGCCTTGAGCTCAGCCGTCCGGAAGCGCGTCTTTTCCATGAGTTCATAGGAGTAAGGCACGCCCGAAAAATTGGTGCAGCCGCTTTCGCCGATCACGCGCGCGAAATCGTCGCTCATCACGGAGACGCCGGGGAAGAAAATGCTGCCGCCGGCGATCAGGTGGGAATGGAGAACGGAGAGTCCATAGGAGTAGTGAAGCGGCAGGACGAGGGCAGCCCTGTCGGCCGGGGAAAGGTCGAGATAACCCGCGATCGAACGCGCATTGGCGTCGAGACTGGCATAGGAAAGGCGCACGGCCTTGGCAGCGCCCGAGCTGCCGGAAGTCATCAGCACGAGAGCGAGATCGGGATGAAGTTGCTGCGCGCTCCGCGCAGGCCGGCTTTCCTCGATCAGGCGCCAGCGGCCGTCGACCGGACGGAAGGTGAAGTCGGGCCGAAAGGCTGCGAGAAAATCACTCCATAGCCGGCCGTCGCATGGGGGCAGCATGGCGACCGCATGGCCTGCGCGCAGCGCGCCCAGATAGGCGACGATCATATGCTCGGAGGTTTCCGCCGAGATCGCGACAAGCCGCTTTTCTCCTCGGCCCAGCCGCTCGGCAAACCGCAAGGTTCGCGCGTTGAGATCGGCATATGAAAGCGTCCGCCCGTCGGCGAAGACAAGCGCCGGGCGATCATCCGCGCGAAGGATTTCTGACAAGATGTCGACAGGGATCATGCTCATGCTTCAGGTTGCCGGAAAACTTGCCGAAGCGCCTATAATCCTTGAGTATCACAGTCAACTACTAGCGGCGTGACCCATTATTTTTTGATGTTGATCGGCCGCTTTCCTGCCCACTCTCGAAAGCATGGCAACCGGCAGGATGCCGACCGCCACGATGGCCAATGCGACCAACGATGCTTCCTCATATGTGCCGCGAGCGGCCTCGCCGTAGAGATGCGTCGCGAACGTCTCGAAGTTGAGAGGCCTGAGGAGCAGGGTCGCAGGCAGTTCCTTGACGCAATCGACGAAAACGAGGAGCGCCCCGGTGGCGAGCGCCGTTTTGGAGAGCGGCAAATGCACATTCATGAAGGTCTGGTTGGCCGTTTTGCCGAGGGTCCGGGACGCATGGTCGAGCGACAGCGGTATGCGGGACAGCCCCGCATCGATGCTTCCGGCCGAGATGGCAAGGAAGCGAACGACATAGACATAGATCAGGGCCGCTCCCGAACCCATCAGCAGCAGCCCGGTTGAATATCCGAACCATCGTTGTGCCGTCTGATCGACGATCCTGTCGAAAGAGGCGAGCACGATCAGGGAACCGATCGCGATCACCGTGCCGGGTGCTGCATAACCCATGGTCGAAAGGCGATAGGTCCAGCCGGTAAGCGCGCCCGGCCTCAGCCGGCTCGCATAGGCAATCACCACGCCGAGAACCACAGCCAGAACCGTGGCGATCGAAGCGAAGCTCAATGTATTCAGAGCTTCCGCGGCGAACCGGTCGGAAATGCCCGTGAATGTCCAGCGTTTGAAAGCCTCGACGGCGAGATAGAGGCCGGGAATGGCAAAGCCGATCAGTGCCGGCAGGATGCCGAGGGCAAACAGGGCTGGAGAACGCCAGCCATGGACCCGGCGCGGTGCAGCCGGATTGAAGCGCTGCGTCCCCGTGCTGTAGCGCTGCTTTCGCCGTGCCCAGCGCTCGAGAGACACGAGCAGGACGACGAGAAACAGAAGAAGCAGGGCGATCTGAGAAGCGCCCGGAAGATCGGAGCGCGTGACCCAGGTCGAATAGATCGATACCGTCAGCGTGCGGATGCCGAGAAACTCGGATGCGCCGATGTCGTTCAGCGTTTCCATCAGGGCAAGGCTGATCCCGACGGCGATGGCAGGCCGGGCAAGGGGCAGCGCCACTTTCCACAGCACGGCGCGTTGGGTTACGCCAAGCGTCCGGGCAGCCTCGATGAGATTTGCGGACTGCGTGAGAAACATCGCCCGCGTCGGAAGATAGACATAGGGATAGAGCACGAAGCCGAGCAGGAAGATGCAGCCCGGCATCGAGCGAATGTCGGGGAGCCGGAATTCCCGGGGACTGGAATAGCCGAACATCCAACGGATCGCGCCTTGGAAGGCGCCGAGCGGATGGAGAATATCGAGATAGGCGTAGGCAATGATGTAGGACGGCACAGCCAGCGGAAGCAGCACCACCCATTCGAGCAGCGCTCTGCCCCGAAAGTCATAAGCCGTCACCAGCCACGCAAGCATCGTTCCGACAATTCCGCTCACCGCCGCCACGCCCGCAAGCAGTATCAGCGTGTTGACGAACGTGATCGGCAGGACGGTGGCGGCGAGGTGGCTCCAGAGCCCGTTTGACGGGAGCGCCGCCTGAGAGGCGATCCCGAGAACGGGAAGCAGAACGAGTACGGCAACCAGGCAGGATGCCCGCGTCCAGCCCGAGAGATGGTTTCGGCGCTTAGCTATCGAAGCCGACCTTGTCGACCAGTTCGCTCGCCTGCTTGCGGTGGCGCACCACTTCGCCGAGCGGCGTCTTGTCGATGGTCAGTTTGCCGAATGACTCGATGATGGGATCGGCCGCGACGCCTGCCTTCACCGGATATTCGTAGTTCGCCTCGGCGTAGATCTTCTGCGCTTCGTCGGAAACCAGATATTCGAGGAGCTTGATCGCCTCGTCCCTGTTCTTGGCGTGCTTGGCGACGGCCGCGCCGCTGATGTTCACCTGCGTGCCGCCCTCCTTGAAGGTCGGCAGGACGACCTTGATCGCCTGGCCCCAGGCAACCTGATCCTCGCCGCCCTTGCCCGAGCGCATCAGCCCGACATAATAGGAATTGGCGATACCGATATCGCATATGCCGCCGAGAATATCCTTGGCAACATCGCGGTCGCCGCCGGCTGCCTTGCGCGCCAGGTTCGCCTTGACGCCCGCCAGCCACTTTTCGGTTTCCTCCGCCCCGTAATGCGCGATGTAATCGGCAATCAAAGCGGTGTTGTAGGGGTGCTGGCCCGGCCGGATGCAGATCTTGCCCTTCCAGGCGGAATCGGCGAGCTGCTCGTAGTTGAAGGATGTCAGATCGAGGTCCTTCGCCGCATAGAGAACGCGCGCCCTGTAGGAAAGGCCGAACCAATGGCCGTCTGGGTCGCGGAGCTGGGACGGGACGGCATCGGTCAGGACAGCGGACTGGATGGGCTGCGTGACGCCTTTCTCGACCAGGTCGACGAGGTTGCCGGCGTCAACCGCCATCAAAATGTCTGCGGGTGAACTTTCCCCTTCGCTTGCGACACGCTCCGGCAATCCGTCCTTCAGGAAAACGGTGTTGACCGTGATGCCGGTCGATTTGGTGAAGGCCTCGAGGAGAGGCTTGACCAGGCCGGGTTCCCGGGTGGTGTAGATATTGACCTCAGCAGCGGTCGCGGCAAGCGGAAGTGCCGCAGAAATAGCCAGGCCGAGAGTGAAGCGTACGAACATCGAGAGTCCCCCTAACTCGAGAAATGCCGTAGCATCCAGCATACTGGAATTTTAAAATCAACTTATGAACGGTTTTCCAAGCACAAAAAAAGTTGATCGGCTGCCGATCAATCCCGATCAGGCGAACGGAAGGCGAGAACCGGCGTGCGGGGAAAACTGAAGGTGATCCGGTCGCCGATCACGCCAAGCCGCTTGGTCGATCTTGCCTTGAGGGGTGCGGCCAGCCCCTCCACCTCGATCGTGACCTGCTCGATCTCGCCCATCAGCGAGCGGTCGATGACCGTGCCGGCATGCCGATCCGCCGCTCCGCTCAAGTCGATATCCTGAGGCCTGATATAGGCGATTGCCTCGGCACCCTCCGGCAACGGCGAACGGAGCGCAAATTCCCCAAGGGCCGTTTGAATATGCCCCGATCGCACCTTGCCCGGCACCTTGTTGTAGGTGGTGAAGAAGTCGGCCGCATAGGCCGAGTTCGGGCTGTCGTAGAGTTCGTAGCTGGAGCCCGTCTGCACGATCTCGCCAGCCCGCATCAGCACCACCCGATCGCCTGACGACAGGGCTTCCTCCGGATCATGCGTGACGATCACCGCCGTCGTTCCCAATGCTCTCAGCAGGCCAAGCGTATCCTGCCTCACTTTCTCGCGAAGGGTTCTGTCGAGATTGGAAAACGGCTCGTCGAGCAGGAGCAGCCGGGGAGCGCGCGCCAGAGCCCGCGCAAGCGCCACCCGCTGCTGCTCTCCGCCGGAGAGCGTATGGGGATAACGCTGCCTCATCTGCGCGAGACCGAGGCGGTCGGTCAGCTCGCCGATACGCTGCTCGACCTCTCGCCGGTCGTCGTTTCCGAGACCGAAACGTATGTTCTTTTCCACCGTCAGGTGCGGAAAGAGCGCATAATCCTGGAAGACGAAACCGATCTTCCGGTGCTCCGGCTGAACGAAACGGGAAGGGCCGGCAACCTGTCCGCCATATATCGATACCGAGCCCGCATCGGGCTTCTCGATCCCCGCAATGATTCTGAGCAGGGTGGACTTGCCGCACCCGGAATGGCCGACCAGGCAGACGATCTCACCTTCGGCGACCGTCATCGAGACATCGTTTAGCGCTTTCGCCCGGCCGAACCGCCGGGATACCTGTGAAAGGTCGAGCATCCCGAGTTCCCATCCGTGGTGAATGCCGTTCTTCGTCTGCCGGGAAGGTGTCTATCTCAGCAGAGAGGAATGTCCAAGCCCCGCAGCCCGGTTGAGACGTGCAGCGCATTGCTCGGAAGAACGAATAGGAAAATCGGTGTGCCCAGGATTTTAATCCCTCGGCCGCCACGGTTCGTATAGGGACATCGGCTATCTGCTGAGCAGCGCGACCAGCGACATCGGCATCTCGACCGTGAAGAAATCCATTGCCGTACCGATAATGATCGTCCACGCCACGATCAGGAAAATGAGCGCTGCAATCCTGATTTCTATCGGTCCCAGCATATGTGTCCCCCCAGACAAAACCTTTATCCCTCGCGAAAATCCGCTATCCGCGAGGGTGATGTGCGACCGGAGAGTGCGTGGGGGCGTGCAGCGCCGAAGTCTTGGCCCTCTCGAAACTGATGTCGCTTTGACCGTTGCTTCGCTCGAGACAATGCCCGTCCAGGAAGGCGTGATAGGCGTCTGCGATGCCCTCCTTTAGGCCGATCTTAGGAGACCAGCCGAGGGTGCGAAGCTTGTCGACACTCAGGAGTTTACGTGGCGTGCCATCCGGCTTGCCGAGGTCGCGCGTGATCTTGCCTTTGAAACCAACGATCTTGGAGACGAGGCGTGTCAGTTCGAGAATGGAAATGTCTTCGCCGGAACCGACGTTCACATGACTTTCGGCGGAATAGGTCTTCATGAGATGGAGGCAGGCGTCGGCGCAATCGTCGACATGCAGGAATTCGCGCCGCGGCGTGCCGGTGCCCCAGATGCATATCTCTTGCTGCCGGTTGATCTTGGCCTCATGCGCCTTGCGTATGAGCGCCGGCATGACATGGCTCGACCCGAGGTCGAAATTGTCCCCTGGGCCATAAAGATTGGTGGGCATGGCCGAGATGAAATCTCTGCCGTGCTGTTTGCGATAGGCCTGGCAGAGCTTCAAACCGGCAATTTTGGCGATCGCATACCATTCATTCGTGGG
Organism: Rhizobium sp. R635; assembly: GCF_002211285.1. Taxonomy (GTDB): domain Bacteria; phylum Pseudomonadota; class Alphaproteobacteria; order Rhizobiales; family Rhizobiaceae; genus Rhizobium. Next base: position 112,196 of record NZ_LOKX01000005.1, read on the forward strand.
CTCCAGCGATCCGGCCAGAAGTGAATCCTCGACGATCGGCTGATCGGCGAACTTCGGATAGATGCAGGACGAGCCCAGAAACATCAGTTTTTCGACGTTGGCTCTATGGGCTGCGTGGATGACGTTCGCTTGGAGAACCAAGTTGTCGTACAGGAAGTCGGCCGGATAGGTCGCGTTCGCGAGAATGCCGCCGACCCGCGCAGCAGCCAGGAAGACGGCGTCCGGACGATTTTCACTCATCCAGGCCTCGACCTGATCCTGCCGCCTGAGATCGACCTCGGCGCGGGTGGCCGTCAAAATCTCGCAGCCCTCGGAAGCGAGACGCCGCACGATCGCAGAGCCCACCATGCCGCGATGGCCCGCGACATAGACCCTTTTTCCGGCAAGGCTGTAGATCAGTTCAGGCATAGGCAAAACCCCCAGCGATGCTCGAATTCATGCTTCAAAATCGTGGTATTTCATCAACGATCTTTCGAACAACTCTGAATCGCTGAAGTTGTATTTGGCATGCTGCTTCGGTTGGACATCGTTTATGACGACCGAAAGCTCGGCATTGCGTACGCTTTTCAGCTGCTGCAGGCAGAATTCGACGGCGCGACGGCTCGTCTTTCCCCATCTGACGACCACCAGCGTTCGCTCCGCTGCCGCCGTCAGATGCATCGTATCGGTCGAAGCGAGCACGGGCGCGCTGTCGAAGACGACGATCTTGCCTCTGACGCGGGCCATTTCGATGATGTCAGCTGCATCGCTCGAATGGGTGTGCCGATGGAGCCGGGGATTGCCGGCCGGAATGAAGTCGATACCGCTTGGATGGTGATGAATGATGTCCCCTAGTCGCACCTGTCCACCCAGGAATTCATTCAACCCATGCTCGAGCTCCGATTGGAAAAACGAGTCCAGCCTTCCGTGTCGAAGATCGCCGTCGACAAGCAGCACCGGAATTCCGTTTGCGGCGAGTTCGATTGCCAACGATCTGGCGACAAGCGACTTGCCTTCTCCGCTGTGGGCCGACGTCACGACGATGCTGTTGGGCAACTTTCCGCCATTGGATTGTTTGAGCGAAATGATGACGGTGCGAATTGCCTCGTCGAACATCCCGTCCGGCACCTGCCCGAAGAATGTCGACGGATTTCCCCCGTCTTTCCTTTTCAAACGCGGGACGAATCCGGCGGGGACTATGCGCGGCATGCCGGCCATCTGGTCGAAACTACGGACCGACTTGTCCATCATCTCGACCACGAAAGCGGCTGTCACCGCGATCGAAACTGAAGCCAGGAGGGCGCCGACCAGATAGAAAAGCCGTCCGCGTCCCTGCGGCGCGAGCGGTACTGCGGCCGGCGACAAGACTTCCAGTTCGGCGCCCGGCAGCAAAGCTTGCCCGGCCAGGGTCCTGCGGTTCTCCTCGAGCTTATCGAGCGACGTTTGCTCCTTTTCAGCCAGGCGCTGGAGCCGCATCAGTTCCGTTTGCGCCAGGGCAGAGCGAGAGCGCTTATCGTGAGCCGCCGCCAATGCCGATTGGACTACGTCGTGCTCATGATCAAGCGCCGCAAGCTTGGCGCGTATCGACTGGAGATACCGGTCGATCGCAAGGCTGAGATCGGTGCGGGATTTAAGGATTTTCGCGCGCGAATCGACCACTGCTTCGGCGGTGTTGCCATATGTTTCGAGAAGACGGTCGAGATCTTGTTCCTGCGCACGAAGCTCGCGTTGCATTGCGCCGATGCTGTCGGGAATAACGATGGTCTGCAGGGCAAGCGACGGGTCGTCGGCCGCTTCCAGTGTCGATATCGTTGCTCTCATTTCAGCGCGGCTTTGGTCGATTTTCGTCTGCCGCTCGCCCAACTCCATTATCGACTTGATCTGTTCGACCTGAGCTTCGTCATTTGAGACGACGTCCATCGTTTCCTGATATTGGTCGGCGGCGTCGCGTGCCGCCTTGGCTCGACCCTGCTGTTCGGCGATGCGCCGCAAAACCCATTCTTCCGCCGCGTCCAGGCGGCCGCGGAAGCTGTTCTTTCGCTCTTCAAGGTAAATACTGATGAGCCGGTTCGGGACCGAGGCTGCCAGCTTGGGGTCACTCGCATCGAAGCCGATCTGAATGACGTCACCCTGGCCGTCGCGCCACACGCGGAGCGCCCTGTAATATTCCGGAATTATGGGCTCTATGCTGTTTCGTGCCGACAACGACGATTTTTCTCTGTCGACCAAGCCGCGCATCAGTGCCCGGATCTCGCCGATGAGCGAGGTCTTCCGCAGCGCCGGATTGAACTCCGGCCACTGATCGAGCCTCAGGTCGCGGATGACCCGCTCTGCGATGCTTCTGGAAAGAAGCCGCTCGGTCTCCGATGTGACGTCCAGCCGATCGTTGAGGCCGGCGTCTTCCGCGTCGAGCGTCGTGGCCAAAGGCCGGTGGATGATCAGCCGGGACTCGGCATGAAAGGTCGGCTTCAACCCCGAAATCCCGATTGCGGCAATTGCCATGAGCAGCGCGACTATGGCCGCGATCATGACCATCCTTCGCCGGATGAGGCGCAAGCCTGATGTCAGATCGAAATCGTCCGATCTGGTCTCCACCTGAAACCGGGGATCGTAGCGCATCGACGAGAGCGAGGTGTTGCGGTCTGGCGGGACGGTTGAAATTGTCATCGTTCGCCAACCATCGTTCGAGGTTGCACGGAGACGGCTTCATAGAGTTTTTCCAGCGATCGCATGTAAGCCCTCATGCTGAAATGATTGAGATAATGAGCGCGGCCCTTCGTCGAGAGATGGTTGCGGACTTCCGGATCGGTGACCAGTTTCGCCAGCGCCGCAGCCAGGGCATCCTTGTCTCCGACAGGCACGAAGACGCCGGTTTCACCGTCAAGGATGACTTCGTCATGCGCGCCGACGCGCGTGGTGACGACCGCAAGCCCGTGGGCAAGCCCTTCGACCACGGCCATTGCCAAGCCCTCGGCATGCGAGGGCAGGACCAGGATATCCGCCTTGGCGCACAAGGCTTGCGCCTCGTCGGCGCCAAGCCAGCCCGGCATTTTCACGAGATCGGAAAGCCCCATGGCGGCAGCCTGGCGCCGGTAATGTTCCACAGGCCCGTCGCCTGCCAGCACGGCTCGCCAGCGGAGCTCTTTCATAACAGGATGGCTCAAGGCAAGCAGAAGCTCCTGAACGCCCTTGCGTTCGCTCAGCCGGCCGAGAAATACGATCAGCGGCGTCTCGCCGACGTGAACGCTGCGCGCACCGGGGTCGGGAACACAATTGCGGATGACGGCTATACGGCGCTCGTCCACGCCCAGAAGCGTCGCCAACGTCGTGCGGTCGCGCTGGCCGAGCGCCACGACCTGGTCGGCATGCTGGAACATCCGGCGTATGAGCAGCTGCTGACGCGGCGAGCGGGCGGCAAAGTCGGTCGCATAGTCGTAATCGTGCAGGTGCAATATGTGGGAGCAGCCGAGAAGACGGGCAGCCTCGGTCAGGATCAGTTTTCTGGCGGTGCTGCCGCGGCCGGCGACATGAATATGGTGAATGCGCGCCGGAGCGATGATCCGATCCTTCGCCATCGTCAAGATGGCGCCGAGCAGGCGCAAAGGCGACTTCGCCACGGACCATCGCGGTCCTCTGGTGTCGGTGACGAAGTGTGTTTCTCCCGCTTCCCTGGCCGTGTTGGATATATAGCCGACCAGCCTGCCAATTCCGCCGCCGTTTTCGCAACCGCCCGGGACGTAGTGGCGCACGGTTGCTGGCGCGCTCCGCGTCACTGGCCGATTTTCATCCGTGAACACCTTCATCAGCATGCGCCGACCACCTCCCGATAAACGGCCGCAGCCTGAGCGCCGACCCGTTCAGGCGAATTCGGTCCTTTGGCCCATCCGAGCGCGTTGTCACCGAAACTGTTTCTAAGCTCGCCGTTGTCCGCCAATGTCCTGATCGCCGCCGCGAGTTCCTTGGCGTCGCCGGGCGGGACCACCAGTCCCAGCCCATTGGGCTGAACCGTGTCCCGCAACTCGCCGACATCGGTCACGATAACAGGTTTGCCGAATGCGGCGGCGAGGTTCAGCACGCCGCTTTGCGATGCTTCCGTGTAGGGAAGCACGACGATGTCGGTATCCAGGAAAAGCTGGGCGACCTCTGCATCCTCGATAAAGCGATTGCGGATATCGTAGCGGCTGGCATCCCCCATGAGCGACTGGAATACCAGCGGATTGTCGCCTCGGCCCGCGACCGTGATGCGCAGGTTGGGAAGCACATCCTTGAGCATCGCCTCGGCCCGGACCAGATGTTCCAGGCCTTTGTAGGCAAAGATCCGTCCGAAGAGCAGGACGCGGATCGTTCCATCCGCTTGCCGCGGCGCCATTTTCTGTTGCCGGGCGAGCTCCGCATAGCGAAGAATGGAGGGATGCGACAGGACATGGACACAGTCCGGCGATTTCGAATATCGATCGAGAACCAGCCGCTTCAGTCCCTCGCCGTGAACGACGAGATGTCCGGATTGCTTCACCATCAATTCGGGAGCCCAGACGGGCAGCGTACGGGTATCGGCATCGCCGGGATGGATCTGCACGTCATGAATGGTCGTCACGAGCGGGATCGGGCGCCAGAACGGCACGGCGAGGTTCAGCCAAAGCGTCGAATTGCTGAGGAGATGAATGAGGTTCGGCTGCTCCCGCCGGATCAAACGCGTCAGCTGATACAGAAACCAGGGATTGGAGAGAGAACGGTGTCTCGGCCAGTCCAGAAGGTGCAGATCGACAGCCGGATCGAAAGAGGAAGCAAGGTGGGCGTAACGCCGGCGGGGAACTCCGAGCACGACCTGCAGATGTTGCGCAACGCCGCTGGCGTAGGAGATGGTGTAGTCTTCGAGTTCGGAAACCAGCAGGAGCGCCTTCATTTCGCCGGCTCCGACAAGCCGAGGTCCCGACCGCGCCGGGGCAGGTCGTGGGCCGTGCGCAGCGCATCGCGCATCCGCCTCGGCAGGTTCGGTTCTCCGGCAAAAAAGAACCCTTCGACGGCAAGTCTGAGCCTGGTGCGCATATTCACTCCGTCAAGCCTTGCTGACGCGATCCGGTAGGGATAGTGATCCGTCAGGCGCAGTCTCGCCGGCAGATCGTTGGCTGAAAGAAAGCGGTTCGTCGCTTCGACGGTCGCCTGCCAATGCGCCATTCGCTTTCGCAGCATGGCGGCATCATCGATCGGCCGATACCAGTTGTTGTTGTGGATTCGGTAGAAACCGAGCGAATCCGGCAAGGCGGCAACGTCCCCCAGAAACGGATAGATCCCCGTGAGCCACGCGTCGGCCGATATGCGGAACTGTTCGGGAATATTCCCTGCGGCATCCCACGCACGACGCCGTACGGCGATGGCCGAGGTCATCGGGAAGGGCCACCAGCCGGCCGATTTCGTCAGCCGCAGCGATAAATCTCCGGAACATAGGGTTCGGGGGATCGGCTTGAGGGTCGGCGAGCCATCGCTCAGCACGGGCTGAAGCCGGTGGTAGACCAGCGACAGTTGCGGATTGGCATGGAATGCCGATGCCGTCGCAGACAGCTTGTCCGGCGCCCACCAGTCATCGGCGTCCAGAAAGCAGAGGATGTCGCCGCGGCTTGACCGCACGGCGGCATTCACTGCGGCTGCCTGCCCCCGGTTCTCCTGGAAGAGCACCTTCACCCGGTTGCCGTAGGCTTCCAGAACGGAGCGCGACTGGTCGCTGGACCCGTCGTCGACGACGATGATCTCGACGTCGGGCGTTTGCTGACTCAAAGCGCTGTCGATCGCACGACCAACGAAGCGGCCATAATTGTGATTGTTGATGAGGACGCTGACGGCTAGCCGCTCCATGACACCCTCTCAAATCAATCGCCGTGCCACTACCGTGACGAGCGACGCATCTGTCATGTAGCGTGCGGAACCAGGACCATGACGCAAAACCATAGGAACCCAACCCTTCCAGGCATCGGCTGCCGACAGCCGGCGCGCACCAGAACATTGCTTCACTTCACCGGAAACTGTGGCGCGGCGTGCTTCGCGGTGTGCATTCCTCGCCAAGCTAGCGATGAATGGGCACGCATAACATCTGCTCTTATGGGCAATCCCGTAGACCCCGGCACCAACCTTTGGGGGAAGTTCCTCCCAAGGGCTTAGGCGCACCAACGTCCTTGGATGGTGGGCGGCGCATTGGAAGTAGCCCGGCCTTCATTTGTGTAAGTTGATTGCCGGCATGGCTGCATGATTGTTCCTTGATAGAACAGCGCAGTCATGAAAGCAGACATATGTCTTTCCAAATTGCCGCGACCGACAGCCTCTCATCCGTCCAAACCAGCCGGCGACGACAATGAGCGCATATGGGCTTAGAATCACCAGCAGGCCGGCCATCGGCTGGCGAACCATCGAATGCTGGGGCGCCGGCGTGTCGCTTTTCCTCCAGACGGGGGCGCTTTTTCCGCTCATGCTGGCAGATGCCGATGGAGCGCTCAGCGATCCGGCCAAGGCCATATTGCGCCTCCTCTGCCTGCCCGTATACGCATTTGCCGGATTGATCCTGATACGAAATTTTCCGCAGTTTCTGATCGCGCTCCGGCGCAGCCTGCCTTTCCCCCTGCTGCTCGCCCTGCCGTTCTTGTCGGTCCTGTGGTCGGTCGGCCCGTCAGCGACCTTGAGACGCGCCATCGGCCTGCTGTTTTCTGTGCTTCTGGCCTATGTGCTGGCGATACGCTTCACCCCGCGGCAGCTGCTTCTGCTCGTCTTTGCGACCGTGGGAACATGTATCGTCATGAGCGTGGCCATTCTCGGAGCGTCGCCGAGCCTTGCCCGCATGCCCCTGGATGGCGCGCTGCGGGGCATCTTCATCCACAAGAACAGTCTCGGTTGGTATGCCAGCATCATGATACTGGTGGCGACCGCCGTGCTGAAGGACGGCACTCTCGGCTGGCGGCGAACCGCCATCACCTTGCTGATCGCGGGCGGGTTCTGTCTTGTGGGCTCAGGATCGATGACCGCGATCATTGCGACGGCATCGGCATTCTGCCTGATCGGGTTCTATTCCCTCTTGCAGAGAACCAGCGGCATGGTCCGCATCGTCGTCATCCTGTTTTTCGTTCAAATGTCAGTCGGCCTTCTCATCGTGCTTCACGAATTTCTGGTTCCGTTCCTCGAAGCGCTCGGCAAGGACGCCACTTTGACGGGCCGGGTGCCGTTGTGGGAACTGGTCGATCGCCAGATAGCCGATCATCTGCTGCTCGGCTTCGGCTACCAGGCGTTCTGGACGGACGCGAACCCCGAAGCCTGGATCATCTGGTCAAAAATCCAATGGCAGAGCCCCCACTCCCATAATGGATACCGCGATACGATACTGAGCTTCGGAATAAGCGGACTGAGCCTGTTTGCGCTGATGCTGTGCCGCGCAGTGCGCCAAGGTGCGATCCTTCACTGTCGCGATACGCAATATGGCTGGCTCTGGCTGAACGTCTTCACGATCATGGTTTTGGTGATGAATCTGACCGAGAGCCTGTTTCTGATCCCGAACGACGCCATTTTCATTCTGTTTGCCACTGCCATCATCATGTTCTCGCTCTACGCGCCCGTCGTTTCGGCCAGCCCCTGCCCACCGCAGCCGGCGCCCGCAACGAGCATGACGAGGGAGCTGCAGCTCTCATGAGGCGGCGCTTCACGCTGATCTTGAGCATCTTTTCCGCCGCGTTCCTTCCGCAGCCGGGCAATACGGCCTCGGTGACGACGGACGCGGATGCGCCCGATCTGATGCAGAGAACGATCCGGGAAGCGACTTGCGCGGAAGCTTCGGCGGCGACCTTATCGGCCAAGCTGGCAGGGACTTCCTTGAGCGACATAGCGACCGGCACATCCGCGGCAAGGACATCGTTCTACGTTTCTCCGGATGGCGACGACGGCTGGAGCGGCCTCCTTCCCCAGCCAAATGCTGAGCGCACCGACGGTCCGTTCGCCAGCATCGAAAAAGCGCGTGATGCCGCGCGCGCCAAGCCTGGCCAAAGCACGATTGCGATGGGCGGCGGAGACTACTACCTCGTGCAGCCCATCGTCTTCGACGCTCGCGATGCAGGCCTCATCATCACGGCGCGATGTGACGAAACACCCATTTTATACGGTGGCCCGCTCATTCGTAACTGGACGTCTCAAGCAGCCGGCCGCTGGACGGCGCCGCTGAGGTTGCCGCCTGATGAAGCGGTGGGCGATCTTTTCGTCAATGGGATCCTCCAAACCCGAGCCCGCTTTCCCAACGCACCCCTTGACGGAGATCCGCGCAAGGGATGGCTGTTCGCGGCCAAATGCGAGCAGGACACCGATGGCTGGCAAGGCAATACACAATTTTGCTTCCATGCCGGCGATCTTCCGGCATTGGGAGATCCAACCGGGCTCGTCGTTCACATCGTCGGCGGTTTCAAGCCGGGAAGCCAATGGGGCAGTGACACGCTCCCGGTCGTTTCAGTCGACACGGCAACGCGGACCGTTCACACCAAAGGCACCGGCTATTTTTTCACAGGGGAAGGCAGCCGCTATTTCTTGACCGGGGCAGCGGCCCTGCTCGATGCCCCTGGGGAATGGCGGTATGACGTGGCTGCGGGACAGCTCGACTATATCCCTACCGATGGGCTCTCACCGAGTTCCGCCGTTGTCGCCGGCATCCTGCCGACATTCTTCAAGCTCGAAGGCGCCGACGGCATGGTCGTGTCGGGGCTCGAGTTTCGCGATGGATCTCCGCTGGGAAGCGGCAAGTTCTACACCGACACCAGGGGGTTTGGCGCCATACGGCTCGAACACGCGCACCGCGTCAGGCTGCTCGGCAACGTCATCGAAAATGTCGGCGTCGGCATCCACGTGAGCGAAAGCGAGGATGTTCTGATTGCCGGCAATGTGATCGGCGATGTGGCCGGCAACGGGATCTACGTCGGCACGACCTATGGCAGCTTCGGCAAATCGAACGGCGCCCGAATCCTGTCGAACCACATCCACGACATCGGAAGGGTCTACTTTGAAACCGCGGGAATATGGTTCCAGGCGACCGAGGATATCAGGGTCGCCCATAACCTGATCGAAAATGCCGCGCAATTCGGTATCGCCGGCGGCTCGCTGTGGGGCGCGCAAGACGCAGTGCACGACGCAGTCATCGAGTATAACGAGATCCGCAATGCCAATCAGCAGACGGCAGACGGCGGCGCCATCAAGATGATGGGCGAGCAGGCGGACCTCCTGAACAGCAGCATCCGCTACAATCTGGTTATCGGCACAAGCCACCTCATGAACAGGGCCGATGGGACGTTCTGGCCTTCCGGATATGAGAATATCAATGAATGGCCGACCCCTATCAGTTGGGCGATCTACACCGATGGCAAGGCCAGTGGTGTGCGCATCGAAGGTAATACGCTCTCGGACAACGTATCGGCGATCGGCATCAACGGCGGCTGGAGCAATCTGGTGACGGGAAACGTCATCAAACGCGGATCGGGCGCGGCTTTTCGCGTCGATGACGGCACCGGCTGGGGTTGGCATCCGCCATGGGCTGAGCCTAATCGCATCGAGAACAATACAGTGTCGATCGACAGCAGCAGCGGGCTTGCAGCCTACGTCTACGCTCCGAACCACGGGCCCGAATCCGTCGCGTTCGCGCACAACCGCTACATCGGCAATTTGAACGGCAAGAGCTTCCGAATACATCCTGACATCATGCGTTGGGGAGAATTTGGCAGCCTGCGCGATCTCCAGAGGGCCGGGGCGGACACCGGAAGCGTCGTCGCGCCGCCCGATTGACAAGAGGCGCCGAGCAGACCCCGAAACTCTCGTCCGAATCCGCCGCAGGCTTTCCACCCGATCCGGCGTCAGGAGCTCCCTGATGACGATATGGCCATCGGAGCTCAAATCTTTCTGCAACTGGCTGGCTCTGTCGGGCGCCTCTGAAGGCTCACCAGCCGGGGCGTTCATCCCGCATGTTTACTACACCTCTCTCCTCCGCGTTGCCATCGCTAAAAATATACTAGTTCCGCGCGAGCTCGACTATCTCCAGCGGATTCACGAAGGTCAAACCGCTCCTTTGGGGCAACTGCCATCAAAAGGAGCATTACGACAAGCTTTGGGGTACATGGACTTACTTCGAATATTGTAAGTCCTCATGGCGGAAGGCGTAAATATAGAGCTTCTTCTACGTCCAATAGCTGGAACAGCAAGTATGGAGGCAATCGGCCTGCCAGCATATTCTGATGACAGTTTCAGTCGCGAAAGCGCAGGTCATGAGAAAGCAACCAGCAGACGACAGCCAAACTTCAGCTCACCATCCCAAGGGCTCCTTGGAATGGACGAATGTCCTTGGTGTTCGCGTTTCGGCAGTCAATCTCAAAAGCGCGACTGGATTTATTCATAAAGCGATCGAAGACGGCAGGAAGGAATATGTGTGCGTTCGCGACGCGCACGGCGTCGTCCGCTGTCAGGATGATCCCGAACTCCGGTCGATCCATAACCGGGCGTTCCTCGTGACCCCTGACGGCATGCCGCTGGTATGGGCGTTGAAGCGTGCCGGTCATTCGGAGAGCGACAGGGTCTACGGACCCGACCTGATGCTGTCCGTTTTCGAGGCCGGCACATCGAAGGGTATACGCCACTTCCTTTATGGCGCAACGGATGAGACGCTGCAGCAGTTGCAGGCGCGCCTTCTCGCAAGATTCCCGGAAGCCGAGATAGCCGGCACCTACGCGCCGCCCTTTCATAAGCTGTCACCGCAAGAGGAAGCCGATATTGCAGATCGGCTCAATCGATCCGGCGCCGATATCATCTGGGTCGGGCTGAGCAGCCCCAAGCAGGAACTCTGGATGGCGCGCATGCGCGATCGTCTGGATGCATCGATGCTCATCGGCGTCGGAGCTGCATTCGATTTCCACGCCGGCCTCAAGCGGCAGGCTCCAAGGATCATTCAAAGAAGCGGCTTCGAATGGGCGTTTCGTCTTCTGTGCGAGCCGCGACGGCTGTGGCGGCGCTATGCGCTCGTCGTGCCGGCCTTCATTTCATTGACAGCATTCCAGAGACTGGGACTTCGAAAGTTTCCGATCGAAGACGCCGTTTCTGGATCGGGTACATCGAGACAAATGCGGTAGGGGAGTATAAGCGTCATGTCCTTATTTGCACCGTCAGGGATGGCAACGGGGCCGTCAAAGGCGCCCCCATCGAATGACATGACGTCGCGGGCGATTGCGGCAGGCTCCGTGCCGCCCATAGCAGCCAAGACGGCCGATCCCCTTCTGCGGGCAGGGTTGAAGAGTTCAGCCGCGCTGCGGCGCCGGCTTCCCCGCTTCGCAACGTCGTGCTTCCTGGTCGGCGGCGACATTGCAAGCTATCTGATTGCCTATTTCGTTCTGCTGTCTTTTCTTCCCGCTGGTGCGGAGGGCACGATGGCGGAGCGTGCGTTCACGATCGCGGCACTGTCTGCGATTGTTCTTTACGCATCGGCCGGCCTCTATCCCGGATATCGGCTGCACGGCTACGAACATCTGCGGCGGCGCATTGTCGCTGCCGTCAAGGTGGCCGTCCTGACGGCATTCGCAGCAATTATCCTGCCGGAGGCGGGAGGACTGCTGCTTGCCGTGATCGTGCTGCTCGGTCTTGGGCTGATGATTCAGCCACTCTTGCATTGGCTTGTACGGAGCCTGTGCTGGAGAGTTGGAATGTGGGGGGAGCGCGCGGTCGTCATCGGGGGGCGCAACCTTACGCCCGCGCTCCTCGCCCATTTCAGAGACCACTGGCAGTATGGCATCAGGCCGGAGCCGTTTTTTTCCGATAGTTTGGAGGCATTGCCCGAAGGCGGGCCATCCATTGCCGTGATTGCGGGCGACACGGGCTCGCTCGTGCCCGACCTGGCCGCGATGCGCGGGAAGTTCGCCGAAATCATTCTGCTCTCCGACACGCCGAGCTTCAAGGTCAGCGGATTGCGGCCTGCCGATGTCGGCGGAGAGGTCGGCATTCGCCTCACCACCGGCGGGAGTTCGCTCAACTCGGATCTGGTTCGCCGGATCGTCGATCTCGCGATCGCCATTCCTGCGGCAATCGTGGTCACGCCATTCATCGCGATTGCAGCGGCTGCAATCTATATCATCGATCCAGGCCCGGTCTTCTTCCGTCAAACCAGGGAAGGACGGTCCGGCAAGCCGGTGCACGTTCTGAAATTGAGGACGATGTACCAGGATGCGGAGCAGCGGCTCGAAGCGCTGTTCCGGGACAACCCCGCCATGCGCGCGGAGTGGCTGAGCCATTTCAAACTCAAGGACGATCCGCGCATCCTTCCGGTCATAGGGCATATGCTGCGCTCTTCGAGCATCGACGAGCTCCCGCAATTGGCCAATATCATGGCAGGCCAGATGGCCTTCGTCGGACCACGCCCGTTTCCGGAATATCACCTTTCCGCGATGGACAGCGAATTTCGAGACAAACGCCGGTCCGTCACGCCGGGGCTCACGGGCCTTTGGCAGATATCCGAACGAAGCAATGCGGATATCGAGCTGCAGCAGCAACTCGACGAGTTCTATATCGACAACCGATCCTTGTGGTTCGATTTCCACATCCTTCTCAGCACAATTCCCGCAGTCTTGAAGGGCAAGGGAGCTTGCTGACCTGTTCGTCGTCCTGAGGGCAATCATCAAAAACGGAGCACATCAATGCACGGACAAATGCACGGACAAAAGCGAGTCATGGTTACCGGCGGCACCGGATTTCTGGGGTCTTTCCTGTGCGAAAGACTTTTGCGAGAGGGTAACGACGTCCTCTGCGTGGACAATTACTACACCGGTTCGCGCGACAATGTGCTGCATCTTCTCGACGATCCCCGCTTCGAGATCCTCCGCCACGACATTACCTTCCCGCTCTATGTGGAAGTCGACGAGATCTACAACCTCGCCTGCCCGGCATCTCCGGTCCACTATCAGTTCGATCCCGTGCAGACCGTGAAGACCAATGTGCACGGCGCCATCAACATGCTCGGCCTGGCCAAGCGCACCAAGGCGAAGATCTTCCAGGCTTCCACGAGCGAGGTCTACGGCGATCCGGCGGTCCATCCGCAGCCCGAGGAGTATCGCGGCAGCGTCAATCCCATCGGTCCTCGTGCCTGCTACGACGAAGGCAAGCGCTGCGCCGAGACGCTGTTCTTCGACTATCATCGTCAATATGGCGTGGAAATCCGGGTGGCGCGGATTTTCAACACCTACGGGCCGCGCATGCAGACCAATGACGGCCGCGTCGTCTCCAACTTCATCGTCCAGGCGCTTCGAAACGAGCCGATCACGATCTTCGGCGACGGCAGGCAAACACGGTCGTTCTGCTATGTCGACGACCTGATCGACGGTTTCATCCGCTTGATGGGCGCGCCTGCCGGGGTCACAGGCCCGATCAATCTCGGCAACCCCGGCGAATTCACGGTCCGGGAACTGGCCGAAATGGTGGTCGAAATGACGGGATCGAAGTCCGGCATCGTCTTCAATCCCCTGCCGATCGACGACCCGACCCAGCGCAAGCCCGACATCAGCCGGGCAACGCAGCAACTGGGCTGGCAGCCGAAGGTGAACCTTCGTGAGGGGCTCGGAAGAACGATCGCCTATTTCGAGTGGAAGCTTTCCGGTGGCGCAAAGAACAAGCGCAGCGCCAAGTCCCGGCAGGAGGCTTATTCGCATCCGCTTTCTCAGAAAGCCGGCTTCACCGTTCCGGAAATCACACGATAGAGGCATGGACAGCAACGTCGATCACCGCAAACCAAGGCTCGTATTCTTCCAGTGGGACCATCAGCCCAATGCGAATGCAGCCGGTTACCTGCTGCTGCACATGCAGCAGCAGGTCAAATGCCTCGCCACACACTTCGATGTCGTCGTCATAAACCGCGACTGCGATTATGCAGAGATATGCGACCGGTACGAACCGGATCTGGCGCTGTTCGAAAGCGGCTACCGGTCACACGGGTCACGGCGGATAAAAATCACCAACATCAATGCCCGAGTTCCGAAACTCGGCCTTCACAACGCCGATCCATGGTGCGACCGGCGCAGCGGCTTCCTTTCCGATATGGAGCACTGGGGCATCGAGACCTATTTCTCGATCGGAACCATGACGCCCGAATACATGCCGGAGCTTGGGGATAATCTGTTCGTCTGGCCAAACTTCATCGACCCCGACGTCTATCGCGACTACGGCCAGCAGAAGGTCATACCGGTCACACTCACGGGCCAGGTCTATGGCCTCTACCCCTGGCGGCAGAATGTCTTTCCGATCATCCGCGACCGCTATCCCTGCCTGGTCTCGCCGCAACACAGCTATGAGAGCAAGCTTGCCTCCCAGCTGTTGTCGGGAGAGGCCTATGCGCGCGTCCTCAACGCGAGCTTCGTCGTCCCCACCTGCGGAACCGCCGGCGGCGAGGTCGTGCGCAAGCACTTCGAGATCCCCGGGGCAAATGCCTGTCTCTTGACGGAACGTACCGAAGCAGTGGAGGCCGCCGGCTTTTCCGACATGGAGAACTGTGTCTTTGCCGACCAGCGCAACGTGGTCGAACGATTGGAATACCTCTTTGGTCATCCCGATGAAATGCAGCGTATCGCGACGTCAGGCCACCGTTTGGTCCACTCGCGTCATACGCTGAAGCACAGACCGCAAATATATCAATGGTTCATGCTGAACAGAGGCTTGCGATTTGGCGAAAAGATCATCCAGCTCGGGCCGTTCGGCGATCTCATAAAGGTCGAACGCAATTCACAGCAAGGAAGCACGCACATTGTCGGTGAGGCGAGCGATCGCGCCTTGCTGAAGCAGGGCGATCTGCTTCTCGAGCAGGGCAGCGTGGAAGAGGCCAAGCAATGCTACCTCCGCTGCCTGGACTATGTGTCCTACCTGCCTGAAGCCAAATTCCGCCTGGCCATCTGCGCATTGCATGAGGGCGATGCTGATCGCGCCTATGACCTCATGGTGAACTTGGTCAAGATAACGATGATCGACTATGGGGCGAGTGACCCGGATCCTGTGGAATGGGCATATTTCCTCCTTGCCTTGGTCTGCAAGGGAGATTTTGAGCAGGCGCGGAAATTGCGGGATTTCTATCCAAGCCTGTCCCACGACGAACTCAGGCGCGTGCGCCTCGTCCTCGAGCAACCGGGTCGAAAAAGCAATCGGGCTGCCTCGGGAGAGTACCGCAGCGATCGAAAAAGCATTCACCGGATTCCCACGCGGAGCGATCACGAATGGCTTTCATGGGTTGCCGATATTCTCGAGCGTTGCCAGAAGCCGGATCTCGCGAACGCTCTTCGTGATGTCCCCCTTGCCGTGAACGAAACCGCATCGCTGCACACCAAACATCATCCTTCCCTGCGCCTGCGATTCTACTCGGGCATAGATGGCCTGATGATCAAGCTGCGTCTGAACAGCTTGAGGCCGAACGTGCCGCCTCTGCCGGAATTTCAATATCTTCGGCATCTCGCGCGGGGTCTGGTTCCGCCTTCACAAAGGGGTCCGCTGCGCAGGATCAGAATGGCGCTCACGAAGTCTTCTTTGTGACCGCTAAAAAATCTCGTGGCGCAAATTTGTTTTGCGCCACGAGTGAAAAGGCTTGATCGGCTGACGGTATCAGCGCTGTTCTTAGTTCGCCCCAGAGCCTGCAAGACTATCCGAAAAAAGATCGTTGAGCTTGAACACGACTTCCGTCCTATTCGTTGCCTTGACCTTTTTCATGATGTTGCGGACATGCACTTTGACCGTGCTTTCTCGCAGGTTGAGCTCATAGGCGATGATCTTGTTCGCCTTTCCGCGCCGCAGCGCCGCGACGACTTCGGCCTGACGATCGGTGAAGATCCCGGCCAGCGGGTGCGCCGTCGAGCTGTTCGACTGCAACAAGTGACGCATGGCGAACAAGGCGCTTGCGGGCACAAAAAGCCCTCCTGCCACCGAGAGCACGATCAGTTCCACGCAGACCTTGATACTGACCGTGGCAGGTATGTAACCCTTGGCCCCGTAGTCGATCGCCTTCACGATCTGGCCGAAATCGTCACTGTCGGCCAATATGACGACCGGTGTCGACGCGAATTCCGACGAAAGGTTCTTGATCTGCTCCGAGACGGCAGGATCGTCGACCATCTTGCCGCCGACGTTCAAAAGGATTGCCGAAAGCGGAGGATATTCTTCGCGTTTTTGCTTCCACTCCTCAATCGATCCAAACGCCACAATAGCGAATTCATCAGTGTGGCCGGCCATGCATTGCGCAAGGCAGTGCCGATCAAGCTCCCTCTTGTCGAGAATGAGAAGCGAGTGCTTTGGAGTTGCCGGCCGCGTAAGCGCCGCCAAACCATTTTCTATCTCTAGAGGAATAGATGTGTTTTCCTGCCTATGGTTTATGTTTATGGAATTCAAAGCCCCATCCTCCTACTCGTTTACTAGGACTTAACCCAAAGTCGAATGTCCAACTCCCCTGTCGACATGGGTGTTTCACTAACAAAAGTGCTAATTGAATACCATATTTCTGAGGTTTCCATACTAGTTAATAGTAGTTACTCCAGATCATGCGTTCCGCAGGAAGCTGTAAGCGGTTAAATTTTTTAAACTAACCAATCAATTTTTAAGTGTCTCATATATAGACGTATAGCATTACTATAGACATTCAATTGAACTCGCTAAACTCATGTAAACAATGCCCATCTTCGGTGTAAGGGGCAGGGGCGAGCGCGTCATGACCTGCCGCCGCCCCCGGTTGATGAGCATCAACCTTCGCATGCGGGCATCACCCAACTTTCGTACGCAGGTACGCCTTTAGGTGAATAAGCTTCCACGTTTTGTTTCTTTACTCAGATGGAGAAAACAATTCTCTTTGTGAGGCAAAGAAATATTTGTTCTGCCGAAATGAAAGCTTGGACACATCTATGCGGGTGTCTGTTTCGGCAAAATAGAGCTTGTTGAAGAGTAGGGGGTGCAGGCGTAATGATTGCATCGAACGTCAAGCTGGATGACAGCTGCGTCATCCATCATCCAGATCTCGTGAATCTCTATGGCTGCACGATCGGCGCGGGAACGCGCATCGGCACCTTCGTCGAAATCCAGAAAAACGTCCTCGTCGGAGAGGACTGCAAAATATCAAGTCATTCCTTTCTCTGTGAAGGCGTGACGCTGGAAGACGGCGTTTTCATCGGCCACGGGGTCATGTTCACCAATGACACCTATCCGCGCGCCGTCAATTCGGACGGAAGCCTGCAGACCGAAGCCGACTGGGTTCTCATCCCCACTCTCGTCAAGCGCCACGCATCGATCGGCAGCAACGCCACCATCTTGCCTGGCGTGACCATCGGAGAGGCCGCACAGGTCGGCGCCGGCGCTGTCGTCACCAAGGATGTGCCTGCCGGCGCCATTGTCGCCGGCGTTCCGGCCAGAATCATCGGTCGCGTTCATGACCGAGCAGTCACCATGCAAGCGTTGGGAGAAATGCGATGATCGGTATCGCCGTTGTCGGGTATGGGTATTGGGGTCCGAATCTGGTTCGCAACATTTCGGAAGCGACCGGCGCGCACCTCGTTTCAGTCTGTGATCTCAATGTCGAACGGTTGGCGGCCGTCAAAGCGCGCTATCCGGCAATAACGATCACCGATAAATTCGAGGACGTTCTGGCCGATCCGAGAGTGGATGCAATCGCCATCGCAACGCCGGTCTCGACCCATTTCAAGCTCGCGATGCAGGCCATGATGGCTGGAAAGCATGTCTTCGTCGAAAAGCCGATGGCATCGACGACGGATGAAGCCGCACGGATGGTCGAGGAAGCCGCGCGCCGGCGCCTCGTGCTGGCGGTGGATCATACCTTCGTCCACACCGGCGCCGTCCGCAAGATGCGCGAACTGGTCGAAAGCGGCCTGGGCGACATGTATTATTACGACTCCGTCCGGGTCAATCTGGGATTGTTCCAGCACGATGTCAGCGTCATCTGGGACCTCGCGGTGCATGATCTCTCCATCCTGGATCATGTCGTGCAGGAAAGGCCGGTGGCTGTTTCGGCGACGGGCATGAGCCATGTGCTGGGCGAACCGGAGAACATCGCCTATCTCACGCTCTTCTTCGAAAGCAAGCTCATCGCCCACGTCCACGTCAACTGGCTGGCGCCGGTCAAGGTCCGCCGCACGCTGATCGGCTGCAGCAACAAGATGATCGTCTATGACGATCTGGAGCCCAGCGAAAAGATCAAGGTCTATGACAAGGGCATCACCCTTTGCCCCAATTCGGATGCCTATGGCGAGAAGGTGCATCAGATGATGGTCGGCTACCGCAGCGGCGACATGTGGGCGCCCAAGCTCGATATGACCGAGGCCTTGAAACGCGAACTGGATCAGTTCGTCGAGTGCATCGAGCAGAATTCGCGCCCCATTGCAGACGGCCAGGCCGGGCTGCGTGTCGTTCGCATCCTCGAGGCAGCCAGCCGGTCGCTCGCCCAGCGCGGCCGCATCATCGAGCTCGAAGAGGCGAGGCGCATCGCATGATCCCGTTTCTGGACCTCAAAGCACAATATCAATCGATCAAGGGCGAGATCGATGCCGCCGTGCTCGGCGTCTTGGCCTCGGGGCAATACATACTGGGGGAGGAAGTCCTCCGGCTCGAGCAGGAATTCGCCGACTATTGCAACGTCAAACATGCAATAGCCGTCAACACCGGGACGAGTGCGCTGCACCTGTCGCTTCTGGCGGCCGGTGTCGGCCCCGGCGATGAAGTCATCACCGTGCCGTTCACCTTCGTCGCGACTGTTTCGGCGATCTGCTACACGGGCGCAACACCCGTATTCGTCGACGTGGAGCCCGTGACGCTCACGATGGATCCGGCTCAGCTGGAGGCGAAGATCACCTCCCGGACCAAGGCGATCATTCCCGTCCATCTCTACGGCCAGATGGCCGATATGGACGGCATCATGGCAGTCGCCGATCACTACGGCATCCCCGTCATCGAGGATGCCTGCCAGGCACATGGCGCCCGGTATAAAGGCGCGCGCGCCGGCAGCATCGGCGCATCCGGCTGCTTCAGCTTCTATCCGGGCAAGAATCTCGGCGCCTGCGGCGAGGGCGGTATCGCCGTCACGAACAGCGACGAGCAGGCCAAGACCATGCGCATGCTGCGCGACTGGGGTCAGGAACAGCGATATCACCATCTGCTGAAGGGCTTCAACTACCGCATGGATGCCATTCAGGGTGCCATCCTGCGCGTCAAGCTCCGGCATCTCGAAGCCTGGACCGAAGCCCGCCGCTCGCATGGCCGCCGCTACTCTTCGCTGCTGGCAGGATCGCCGCATTTGCGAACGCCTGTCGAAGTTGCCGAACGGCGGCATGTCTACCATGTCTATGCCGTCAGAAGCGGCGATCGCGATGGCCTGCAGCGTGTGCTCACGGCAGAGGGCATTCCGTCCGGTTTGCACTATCCGATCCCTGTCCATCTGCAGAAGGCCCATGCCGACCTCGGCCACCAGGTCGGCGACTTCCCGGTTTCGGAAGCCGCCGCACGCGAGGTTCTCTCCTTGCCGATCTATCCTGAGATGCCCGTACAGCACGTCGATCAGGTCGCGGCTGCGCTGGAGTATGCCTATGTCAGCTAATCCACGCGAGGCTCGCGTCGTGCGGGCCGTTCACGGCCGCAGCCAGAAACCGGCGGATCCTGCCTACCAAGCAGGGCTTGCCGAAGAGCTCAGGCAATCCTATGGACGCGCCGGCCTGATCGAACTCTACGGCCGCTTCGCGACAGGCGACGGCGTCGTCGACAGCCTGATGCGGAAAGCCATCTGGCAAGCGATTACCCGGCGTTGCGGCGCGGGGCTGCAGGTTGCGGGCGGCGCCGGTTTCAAACACCCGGAGACGTTCGAAATCGGCGATGGGGTGTTCATCGGCGCGCAGGCCTATATCCAGGGACGCTTCGACGGCACCTGCGTGATCGGCGACAATGTCTGGATCGGCCCGATGGCCTATTTCGACGCGCGTGACCTGGTGATCGAGGATTCCGTCGGGTGGGGGCCTGGCGCCAAGGTGCTTGGCTCGACCCACACGGCACTGCCGATAGATGTTCCGATCATTCGCACGGATCTTGAAATCAAGCCGGTGCGCATCTGCGCAGAGGCCGATATCGGAACGAATGCGACCATTCTTCCCGGCGTGACCGTCGGGAAGGGGGCGATCGTCGGAGCGGGAGCCGTTGTCGTTTCCGACGTCGAGCCGTTCTCGGTTGCCGCGGGTGTACCTGCGAAATTCATACGTTGGCGTTCGGAGAATGATCCGATGACGAACATGTCGCGTGAGGGAAGATCATGAGAAACAAACGGGTGCTCATTACCGGCGGCGCCGGTCTGATCGGTTCGCATATTGCCGATCTCGTCGCATTGGAAAAACCTCGCGAGATCATCGTCCTCGACAATTTCGTGCGTGGGCGCCGGGATAACCTCAGCACGGCAATATCAAGCGGGTCCGTCAACATCATCGAGGGCGACATCCGCGACAGAGCGCTTCTGGCGAAAACCTTCGAAGGCGTCGACATCGTCTTTCACCAGGCGGCGATCCGCATCACCCAATGCGCGGAAGACCCGCGGCTCGCTTTCGATGTTCTGGCCGAAGGCACGTTCAACGTCCTCGAAGCTGCCGTAAAGGCAGGCGTGTCGAAGGTCGTCGCTGCTTCCTCCGCATCGGTGCTGGGGCTCGCCGAAAGCTTCCCGACGACCGAAGCGCATCATCCCTACAATAACCGGACGATTTACGGCGCGGCCAAGACCTTCAACGAGGGGCTGCTGCGCAGCTTTGCAGAAATGTATGGCCTGCGTTATGTGGCGCTGCGCTATTTCAACGTCTACGGACCGCGAATGGACGTTTACGGCGCCTATACGGAAGTTCTCATCCGCTGGATGGAGCGTCTTGCGGCCGGAATGCCGCCGCTCGTCTATGGAGACGGCAGCCAGACGATGGACTTCGTGGATGCGCGCGATATCGCGCGGGCAAACATTCTCGCCGCCAAGAGCGACGTCACGGACGAAGTCTTCAATGTCGCGAGCGGCCAGGAAATAAGCCTCCTGGAACTCGCGCAGATGCTGAGCAGCATCATGGGCGTTTCACTCGAGCCGCAGCACAAGGAGGCCCGGACGGTCAACGGCGTAACCCGTCGTCTCGCCGATATCAGCAAGGCCGAACGGCTCCTCGGCTTCAAGGCTGAGATCTCGATGGAACAGGGGCTTCGCGATCTCGTTGCCTGGTGGCAGCAGCAGACCGCCGCGGGAGGAGCGGCAGCATGAGCTCACCTCAATCCACAATTCCGGTCGCCAAACCCGTTCTCGGGGAGGAAGAGGCCGAGGCCGTGCGCCGCGTCATTCTGTCGGGATGGGTGACACAGGGACCCGAAGTCGCGGCTTTCGAGAGCGAATTTGCAGCCTTTGTCGGTGCCCCGCACGCCTGCGCCATGTCCAACTGCACGACCGCGCTGCATCTGGCCTTGAAGGCGGTCGGCGTCGGCGCCGGCGACGAAGTCATCACGGTCAGCCATTCGTTCATCGCAACGGCCAACGCCGTTCGGTACTGCGATGCGGTGCCTGTTTTCGTCGACATCGAGGCGGACGGTTACAATATCGATCCCAGCCTGATCGAAACGGCTATCACGCCCCGCACCAAGGCAATCCTGTGCGTGCATCAACTCGGCATGCCTTGCGATCTCCGCGCCATCGTGGAGATCGGCAAGCGCCACTCGCTGCCGGTCATCGAGGATGCGGCCTGTGCGACGGGAAGCGAAATCCTGTGGGACGGGCGCTGGGAAAAGATCGGCAAGCCGCATGGCGACATTGCCTGCTTCTCCTTCCATCCCCGCAAGGTCGTCACCACGGGCGATGGCGGCATGCTGACGACGGCGAATGCGGAATATGACCGCAAATTCCGGCTGTGGCGCCAGCATGGCATGAGCGTCACCGACGCCGTCCGCCACGGCTCGAAGCAGGTGATCTTCGAGGACTATGACGAGCTGGGCTACAACTACCGTATGACCGACCTCCAGGCTGCGGTCGGACGGGTGCAACTGCGCCGGCTGCCGGAACTGGTTGCGCAGCGGAGGCGGCTTGCCGATCAATATTGCGAGCGTCTCTCCACGATCCCAGGCCTGTCGATTCCGACCGAGCCCGATTGGGCTCGCAGCAACTGGCAAAGCTTCTGCGTGAGATTGTCTGACGAAATCGACCAGCGAGCAGTCATGCAAGCGCTGCTCGATCAGGGCATCTCGACGCGGCGCGGCGTGATGAACATTCACCTGGAGGGAGCCTATTCCGGCCAAGGCTCCCATCGCGCCGCCACCAGCTTGGCGCGAAGCATATCGGCGCAGCAGCAAACCGTGATCCTGCCGCTGTATGCTCAGATGACGGAGGCTGATATCGCCAGGGTCGTCGAGACATTGCGCCAGGCCCTCGCCGGCGCCGGCACCGGGCGCGTCGTTCGTCAGCCGGAGCAGGCCGTACCTGCCTGAAGTGACCCCTGCAGACTGTGGCATGTCGATACAACATCAGGAAAGCGCGCATCATCTGATACGCGCCTTTTTCTCATGTGGATTTCGTGATCCATCCTCTGACGATTGCGGGCATCGACTCCGGCGGAAGCAGTTCCACCAGCATGCGCAGCGAGTACAGCCCGCTCAGAACGACCGCGACGGAGCCGATCACCATCGCCGACCATGCCGGCAAGACCAAGGAGGCCGAGAACACCAATCCCGACGCGGGCAGGAAAAGCAGGGCGTGCCGGCGATTGGCGCGCGACCAGCGGAAGCCGGTAAGCCGTCGCACGATCACGTAGATCAGGATGCTGTGCCAGACATAGAGGCCGAAAAACGCCATGCCGGCCCCTGGCGTACCGAGCTTCGAGACGAAGAGCCAGGCCAGCCCGACATGCACGAGCGTCGCGGCGACCTCCGTCCAGAAGAAGATCGTCTGCGCGCCCTTCGCGAGCACGATGAAACCCATCGGCCAGGCGACGATCCGGAGCATCATCCCAAGGCAGATCCAGCGCAGAAGATCCACGGCCCCGTGAAACTCCGTGGAATAGAACAGGCTCATCACGAGCGGCGCCAGGGTCAACGTGGCGATCAGGCCGGGGCCGGCCAGCAGCATGCTGATTTCAGCCTGCTCATTGACCAGCCGGTTGCACTCGGCATTGTTATCAGCCGTTGCGGTCAGGCGCGGATAGAAATCCGTGCCCATCGCCTGCAAGATGAAGCCGGCATAGAGACCGCCGAGCGCCCAGGCCGCCTGATACAGTCCCGCCGCCATGACGCCCCCTTCGTTCAGCACGATGATGCGGATGGCATAGGCGGCCCCGAAGGTCAGGAGCCCGCTTGCCATGAACGCGGCTCCGAGCTTGAACAGAGCCGTCGCCTCCCGGCCGAACTGGCGCGCCGACATCAGCGGTAGGTGCGTGCATATCTGTCTGCTGTACCACCAGGTCGGAAGGATTGAGACAGCCGCGATGGCCACGAGAGACGGCGCGATCGCCTGCGCGCCGAACAGGTAGATCAGCGGGATGCTCACCATCGTGCCGAAGAGCCCCGAAAGCACGTTGATGCGGGCTAGATTTGCAATGCCCCGCAAGCCCTGGATCAGCGCGGTCTGTCCGGCGGACACGACCCGAAAGAAGACGGCCAGGGCCAGCAGCACGATGCCGCCGGCGTGCTGGTAGTCGCCGAAGGTGAAATTCGAAACCGGAAACGCCAGCGCCGCGAGCAAGAGCGCCCCCAGCAAGCCGAGCACCACCGAGATGCGTCTGAGCGCCGTCGCCGACCGCGCGATACTCTCCGCGTCGCCGGTGCCCGCCGCCTCGGCGACCCGGCGCACCCCGCTGCCGCTCACGCCCAGGCCGGCTATCGCTTGCGCGATATCGATAATCGAGCCGTAAAGACCGATAAGCCCCACGCCTTCCGGCCCAAGCAGAACGGCGAGCGCCTTGTTGCGGACGATGCTAAGCGCGACATTCACGAGCGAGGAACCGCCCATCAGCATCGTCGACTTGAGGATCTGGGTGTAGGTCTGACCGCTCGGTGGGATCATGCGCAAGGTCATCAAACGTCCCTAGCCTTCATGATAGAGCAATTCCGTGCTTCGAAGAAAAACGGAATTTCTCTATGAGGCCCCGGCCGTTCGCTGGTCACTGGCTTGTCCGATTTGCGAGCGTCTCGGTCTCCGTCTCTCCAGATTGATCGGAGGTGGGCTCGGACAATTCGTCCGGAATGCGCGGCCGAACGACTCTCACCACGTCACCCGGCGCCAGCGTCGTCGTTTCCGAGGCTTGGAATTGATCGATTCGTCCTTCGTTCCGCCGGCTGACGGTGAAAGTGATCGGGAGCTCCTCGCTGCGGCTTTTCAAGCCATCGTCGGCCGCGAGTTCATCGATAAGCAGCTTCTGCGTCATCTCACGCTTCATTTTGAGCTGATCGAGATTTGCCCGTTCCGACTGCGCTTCGACCGCGACTTCGCTCCGCCGCGTGTCGGACAGCCCCTCGAGATTCCGCGTTGTCTCGCTGATTGCCTGACGGCCCCGCATGATGGCGGTAACGAGGTCGAGCTTGTCGGAGCGATAAGTCGTCAACAATCGTTCCAGGTCCAACTGCCTCGACGAGATCGTGAGGCCTTTCTGCACCAGGGACTTAACGCTGGTCAGCTGGTCCTCGACCGATTTGATATTGTCGTCCGCGCCCACCAGTTTCTCTTCCAGCGTCGAAATTTCGGTGGTCAAAAGTTCGCGCAATTCCGTGAGCGCCTTTGACTGTCTCTCCAGTGCACTTGCACGAGCTTGAAAAATAACCCTCTCCTCGCTGTATATCCCAGCGGAAAACTGCTGATCGGCGCCGCTCGCCTGACCGAAGGTAATTTCCTTCGCACCGGCCATCTCGGCCTGGAGCCGCGACAGTTTCGCGGCGCTGCGGAGGATCGAATGATCGATTTCCCGCAATTCGCCTGCGAGCTTGATCGACTGCGTTTGCAGCAGATTTTTCGCGCGAAGCGGGCCGCCGCTCATTGCCAGGGATTGCAGGACGGTAAGGCCGGGGCGGAATTTATACTCTCCGGGCGTGGTGACGTCTCCCACGACATAGATCGGCGGATATTCGAGAATTTGGATCGTAACCGCGGGTGGCTGAACCAACCCGATTTTTTCCTGCAGACGCTTGGCAATCTTGTCCGTGAGGTCGGCGTTATCGAGACTGCCGATGGGAAAAGAGCCGAGAAACGGCAAAAAGACCGTGCCGTCATCCGAGACCGTGTATTCGCCGCCGAGCGCATCCCAGCGTTCATATTGGCCTTTGGACTGCATCCATTGGACGATCGTCAGGCGGATTTTCGTTTGTGGCGCCAAGGGGGCATTGTCAGCCAAAGCTGGTGACGCGGCTCCGGCAAGAAAGGCGAGAGCACCGATGACGAAGGTCGCACGAGAGAACAGGTGGGGAGCGCGGTGCGATAGATTCATGTACATGTCTCGCCTGCAAAACATCCCTGAGCGGGTACTGGCACAATGCCTTAAACGCTGCGCGGGCGCCGGACGCCAGGTCCGAAACCGCATCACCAGTGTGCAGTCTGGCGAGGGCTTGAGGAAGGTGGAGGTCGTTTGCTTTGCCGCATCATTATTGATGAGGTGGGGGAGGGGGCTTCATCCTAAATCGAGCAGGAACACACGTCTTCGGCGCGGCACGAAGGCATCGCCCGGGAAAATCGAAAGGTCATGCACGCAGAAATAGGCGCGCTGGCCGCGAAGGACGGCGCAGGAAGCGGCGAAGCTTGTGATTTTATGTGTCTCGCCCAACAACTCGCCGCTGCAATACGGCCGATTGCCCAAAGGATGCCGCCTGTAGAGCAAAAGGCGTAGGATATACTCGCGTATTTTTCGACTATACTTCGCGGGTTCATAATAAATTTGATCCCGACAATTTCGCGAGAGGTTCCTGCCATGTATCGCAACGCTCGCCGGTGGAACGCGCGCTCACTCCTGATGGATTCGTTGTTTCCCCGATGGTTGACCGTCGGCGGAAAGGCAAAGCCGCGCAAGCCTGCCGATAAGCGCTGGGACAGCGCTCAACTTGCGGCATCCGTGCATACCACGGATGGAAGCAAACATGACGCCGTCCTTGCCGGCGATCCCTACAGCAGCGCGGCGCTCGATGAGGTTAGACAGGGAGAGGACGTGATCGGTGACGCCGACACCAGCCGCGCAGAGCCGCTCGTGCCCGACACTTTCACGACACATCGCGAAACGGGGGTTCGAAGCGCCGACACCGCAGCGTCACGGTCCGCCCATGCGGCTGGGCATTTCGAGCCGAGCGCGGACAAAGTTGCGTTCGGGGCGGCATCGTCGCTTTATCGCACCTATGCAGGAATGAGCCCCATAGCCGGCGACCCTCTGGCTCCGTATCTGCCGCAAAGCCCGGCACCGACAGCGTCGGCGCAAGGTTCTGCTGCGGTCACCGCCGAGCGGGCGCACTCGGGCAAAGTCGTCATTCTGGAATCAGCTCCGTCGGCGCAGGCGACTGCCCAACATGCCGGAGCCAATTCACTGGCGTTCGGCATGCCCTTCGGTGTGTGCGGATGCGGCTACTTTACCTCTCCCACGCGGATTCTCGATTGGGCGCATGGCAGCGCCATGCTTCAACAGGACGGTCAACTGCCGGGAACCAGACTGACCGAGGGGCCGGACTACGTATCGACGATCAAGCGGGCGATCGGCGCCTCGATCAGCGACCCGCTTCTCGATCGTGACCTGTCCCCCCTCTCCGGCTGGCGCGGAACCGCAAACTGGACGGATTCAACGGTCCTCAACGGATCATTGCCAGGCGGCGGAGAGACCGGAACGGGCGGCGCCAAAGCCAATAGTATCGGCATCCTTTCCGGCTCTGTGACGACGCCGCCTTCCCCGCAGCAGCGGTCGCTGACCACGCAAAATCTGGCGGCCGCGGCCGCAGTCGACAACATAATCGTGCTGGAAAACCAGAAGCAGGGCAACCCGGAGAGCGAGTGGGGTATCGACGGCGCCGGCAGCTCCAACATCGAGGGGTTTGCGACCGACATCAGCGTCGACAACGGCAAGACGATCAGCTTCAAGATCAACACGAATTCCACCAATTATCGGATCGATATCTACAGGCTCGGCTATTATGGCGGCATGGGCGCCCGCAAGGTCGCCACGATGCAGCACACCGGATTGCAGACGCAGCCCAATCCGTTGCGCAACGCCTCGACCGGCACGGTGGATGCCGGCAACTGGGCGGTCTCGGCGTCGTGGGCCGTACCGGAGGACGCCGTTTCCGGCGTCTATATCGCCAAGCTCGTGCGTCAGGACGGCACGGCCGGCGAAAATCACATCCCATTCATCGTGCGCGACGACAGCAGCCAGAGTGACATCGTCTTCCAGACCGCAGACCAGACCTGGCAAGCTTACAACGGCTGGGGTGGCGCAAACCTCTATGGCGGCAACGGTCCGGCGACGGGACAGGGTGCTGGTCGCGCCTACGCGGTCAGCTACAACAGGCCGATTGCGACCCGTGGCGGCGTCGGCACTTATGCCGCTCCCCAGGACTATCTGTTTGGCGCCGAATATGCAGGCATCTACTGGCTGGAACAGAACGGCTACGATGTTTCGTACCTGTCGGGTGTCGACGTCGACCGCTATGGCAGCCTCTTGCTCAATCACAAGACCTATATCGATGCCGGGCATGACGAATATTGGTCGGGACAACAGCGGACGAATGTCGAGGCCGCGCGCGATGCGGGCGTCAACCTCATGTTCTGGAGCGGTAACGAGGTCTATTGGCGCACCCGTTGGGGAAATGCCTACAGCGCCGACGGCACGCCTTATCGCACTCTGATCACCTACAAGGAGACATGGGCCGGCAGCGGCATCGATCCTTCCAACGAATGGACGGGCACTTTCCGCGATCCACGCTTCAGCCCACCCGCCATTGGCGGCGGCAGTCCGGAAAACTCGCTGACCGGGCAGTTGTTCAAGGTCGACGATGTCGGCAGCAATCTCAGCGCCATCACGATTGGATATGATGACGCCAACCTGCGCTTCTGGCGCAATACGAGCGTCGCCAACCTTCAGCCCGGCCAAACGGCGACGCTTACCAAGAACTATCTCGGTTACGAGTGGGACGAAGCGCCTGACAACGGCTTCGATCCGGCCGGCCTCGTGAAGCTGTCGTCGACGACGCTTCCGGTCAGCACTTACCTGCTCGATTACGGGAACACCACCGGCAATGCGACCGCGACCCATAATCTGACGCTCTATCGCGCGCCCAGCGGTGCGCTGGTGTTCGGCGCCGGCACGGTCTACTGGACATGGGGACTGAGCGACAATCACGACAATCAGGCGACTCCGACCGATCCCCGCGTCCAGCAGGCAATGGTCAATTTGCTTGCCGACATGGGCATCCAGCCTGGAACGCTGCAATCCGGGCTCACCGCCGCGACCGCCTCGTCGGACCACACTGCGCCGACCTCCGTCATCACGGTGCCGGGGACGGTGGCCGTTGGGTCCACCGTGACGATTACGGGCACCGCTGCCGATACCGGCGGCGGGGTCATCGCCGCCGTCGAGGTTTCGACCGACAACGGCGCGAGCTGGCATCCGGCGACCGGTGATGAGAACTGGACCTACAGCTGGTCGCCGCAGGTCGCCGGCAGCTACACGATCCTGTCCCGCGCCGTGGACGATAACGTCAACCTCGAAACACCTTCGGCCGGACGCACTGTCACCGTCAGCGGGCCGAGTTATACTTCCCTCTTCGGCGCGTCGACGCCAGCCGTCGTCAATACGAACGATACGTCGGCCGTCGAGCTCGGAGTGCGCTTCCAGACCTCCATGGCGGGGACTGTCAGCGGCATTCGTTTTTACAAGGGCAGCCAGGACACGGGTACGCATACAGGTTCACTCTGGTCGAGCACGGGTACGCGGATCGCGACCCTCACCTTCACGAACGAGACCGCCAGCGGCTGGCAGACCGCGTATTTCTCCAGCCCGGTGGCGTTGACGGTAGGGCAGATCTATACGGCGTCTTACCATACCAACACCGGTCATTACTCGACCACGGCCGATTACTTTCTCTCCAATGTGACGAGTGGTCCGCTGACTGCACCCGCAAGCGGCAATGGCGTATACAGATACGGCAGCAGCAGCCTGTATCCTACGGCCACCTACAATGAGACGAATTACTGGGTCGATGTAATGTTCAATCCGTCGTCCTCCAACAGGGCGCCGACGGCGGTTGCCGATGCCGGGGACGCAACGGAGAAGGGTGGCGTCGCCAACGGCTCGGGCGGCGTGGCCGCCAGCGGCAACGTACTCACCAACGACACCGATCCCGATACCGGCGATACCAAGACGGTGACGGCGGTCAGCTTCGGTGCGACGTCAGGCACGCTCGGTTCGTCGCTCAACGGCGCCTATGGCAGCCTCGTGCTCAACGCATCGGGCACCTATAACTATACCGTCAACGAGACCAATGCTTCCGTGCAGGCGCTGCGCCTGTCCACCAACACGCTGAGCGATGTCTTCAGCTACACGATGCGCGATACGTCGGGCGCCACATCAACGGCAAACCTCACCGTCACCATCCACGGCGCCAATGACGCGCCGGTGCTCGCCGTCCAGACCGCCGGCCAGAACGCCACGGTCGGCTCCGCCTTCTCCTTCACGCTGCCGACCACCACCTTCAGCGATGTCGACAGCAACGAAACGCTGGCCTACGCGGCAACCGCCGCCGACGGCACGGCGCTGCCCGCCTGGCTCGCCTTCAACGCCACGACGCGCACCTTCTCCGGCACGCCGACGACATCAGGCACCTATGGCGTCAGGGTGACGGCCACCGATCTCGGCGGCCTTGCCGCCAACGAAACCTTCAATATCGCCGTGTCGGCGCCCGGCAACAGGGCGCCGACGGCGGTTGCCGATGCAGGCGATGCGACGGAAAAGGGTGGCGTGGCCAACGGTTCGGGCGGCGTGGCCGCCAGCGGCAACGTGCTCACCAACGACACCGATCCGGATACCGGCGACACCAAGACGGTGACGGCGGTCAGCTTCGGCGCGACGTCAGGCACGCTCGGTTCGTCGCTCAACGGCGCCTATGGCAGCCTCGTGCTCAACGCATCGGGCGTCTATAACTATACCGTCAACGAGACCAATGCCTCCGTGCAGGCGCTGCGCCTGTCCACCAACACGCTGAGCGATGTCTTCAGCTATACGATGCGCGATACGTCGGGCGCCATCGCCACGGCAAACCTCACCGTCACCATCCATGGCGCCAACGACGCGCCGGTGCTCGCCGTCCAGACGGCGACCCAGAACGCCACCGTCGGTTCCGCCTTCTCCTTCACGCTGCCGACCACCACTTTCAGCGATGTCGACAGCAACGAAACGCTGGCCTATGCGGCAACCGCCGCCGACGGCACGGCGCTGCCCGCCTGGCTCGCCTTCAACGCCTCGACGCGCACCTTCTCCGGCACGCCGACGACAGCAGGCACATACGGCGTCAGGGTGACGGCCACCGATCTCGGCGGCCTCTCGACCAACGAGACCTTCAATATCACCGCGACAGTGGCGCCTACGACCTACAGCCTGTTCAACGCTTCCAGCACGCCGGCCCAGACGAACCTCAATGACGGCCAGCAGCTCGGGCTCGGCGTCAAGTTCCAGTCGAACGTCGCCGGTGACATTACCGGCATCAAGTTCTACCGCAGCGCCAACGACAACGGACAGAACGTCGTCGACCTGTGGACCACCACCGGCACCAGGCTTGCCACCGCCACCTTCAGCAACACCACCGCGAGCGGCTGGCAGACGGTGAACTTCACGACACCCTTTACCATCGCCGCCAATACCACCTACATCGCCTCCTACCACACGACGGGCGCTTACGTGGCGACCAACAATTTCTATACGACCGCCGTCACCAGCGGTCCGCTGACGGCTCAGTCGAGCGCCGTCGCCGGCGGCAATGGCGTCTATGCCTATGGCGGAACCGCGACCACGAGCATTTTCCCGAATGCCACCTTCAACGCTGCCAATTATTTTGCCGATGTGGTCTTCCGGCCATCATCTCCCAACAACACACCGACAGCGGTTGCCGATGCCGGGGACGCAACGGAGAAGGGTGGCGTTGCCAACGGCTCGGGCGGCGTGGCCGCCAGCGGCAACGTGCTCACCAACGACACCGATCCCGATACCGGCGATACCAAGACGGTGACGGCGGTCAGCTTCGGCGCGACGTCAGGCACGCTCGGTTCGTCGCTCAACGGCGCCTATGGCAGCCTCGTGCTCAACGCATCGGGCACCTATAACTATACCGTCAACGAGACCAATGCTTCCGTGCAGGCGCTGCGCCTGTCCACCAACACGCTGAGCGATGTCTTCAGCTACACGATGCGCGATACGTCGGGCGCCACATCAACGGCAAACCTCACCGTCACCATCCACGGCGCCAATGACGCGCCGGTGCTCGCCGTCCAGACCGCCGGCCAGAACGCCACGGTCGGCTCCGCCTTCTCCTTCACGCTGCCGACCACCACCTTCAGCGATGTCGACAGCAACGAAACGCTGGCCTACGCGGCAACCGCCGCCGACGGCACGGCGCTGCCCGCCTGGCTCGCCTTCAACGCCACGACGCGCACCTTCTCCGGCACGCCGACGACATCAGGCACCTATGGCGTCAGGGTGACGGCCACCGATCTCGGCGGCCTTGCCGCCAACGAAACCTTCAATATCGCCGTGTCGGCGCCCGGCAACAGGGCGCCGACGGCGGTTGCCGATGCAGGCGATGCGACGGAAAAGGGTGGCGTGGCCAACGGTTCGGGCGGCGTGGCCGCCAGCGGCAACGTGCTCACCAACGACACCGATCCGGATACCGGCGACACCAAGACGGTGACGGCGGTCAGCTTCGGCGCGACGTCAGGCACGCTCGGTTCGTCGCTCAACGGCGCCTATGGCAGCCTCGTGCTCAACGCATCGGGCGTCTATAACTATACCGTCAACGAGACCAATGCCTCCGTGCAGGCGCTGCGCCTGTCCACCAACACGCTGAGCGATGTCTTCAGCTATACGATGCGCGATACGTCGGGCGCCATCGCCACGGCAAACCTCACCGTCACCATCCATGGCGCCAACGACGCGCCGGTGCTCGCCGTCCAGACGGCGACCCAGAACGCCACCGTCGGTTCCGCCTTCTCCTTCACGCTGCCGACCACCACTTTCAGCGATGTCGACAGCAACGAAACGCTGGCCTATGCGGCAACCGCCGCCGACGGCACGGCGCTGCCCGCCTGGCTCGCCTTCAACGCCTCGACGCGCACCTTCTCCGGCACGCCGACGACAGCAGGCACATACGGCGTCAGGGTGACGGCCACCGATCTCGGCGGCCTCTCGACCAACGAGACCTTCAATATCACCGCGACAGTGGCGCCTACGACCTACAGCCTGTTCAACGCTTCCAGCACGCCGGCCCAGACGAACCTCAATGACGGCCAGCAGCTCGGGCTCGGCGTCAAGTTCCAGTCGAACGTCGCCGGTGACATTACCGGCATCAAGTTCTATCGCAGCGCCAACGACAACGGACAGAACGTCGTCGATCTGTGGACCACCACCGGCACCAGGCTTGCCACCGCCACCTTCAGCAACACCACCGCGAGCGGCTGGCAGACGGTGAACTTCACGACACCCTTTACCATCGCCGCCAACACCACCTACATCGCCTCCTACCACACGACAGGCGCTTACGTGGCGACAGACGGTTTCTTCACGAATGGCGTTTCCAACGGCCCGCTATCGGCCCTGTCGAGCGCTGCTGCCAGCGGCAACGGCGTCTATGCCTATGGCGGAACCGCGACCACGGGCATTTTCCCGACCAGCACCTTCGATTCGGCAAACTATTATGCCGACGTGGTCTTCCGCCCGCAGCTTGTCGCGTGAGGCATAGGATGAGATCAGGAACGGGTTTCGAATGAGCAGACTGCCCGTGACAGTGCTCGCCGGTTTTCTCGGCGCCGGCAAGACGACGCTTCTCAGCCACGTGTTGACCAATCGCGAGGGCTTGCGGGTTGCCGTCATCGTCAACGATATGAGCGAAGTGAACATAGACGCCAGTCTCATTCGAGACGGCGGCTGCAACCTGTCGCATACGACCGAGACGCTGATTGAACTCAGCAACGGCTGCATATGCTGCACCCTGCGCAACGACCTCTTGACGGAAGTACGGCGACTGGCCGAAGAAGGGCGATACGACTATCTGCTGATAGAAGGGACCGGCATCGCGGAGCCGTGCCCCATCGCTGCAACCTTTTCCTTCCGCGACGAGAAGGGTGTTTCGCTCTCCGATTTTGCGAAGCTCGACACGATGGTCACCGTCGTCGACGCCGCAAGCCTCCTGGCCGATTACAGCAGCGCCGATCTGCTTGCCGACCGCGGCCTGCAGCGGGACGGCGAGGACCGGCGGACGCTCATCGACCTGTTGGTGGACCAGATCGAGTTTGCCGATGTCGTCGTCATCAACAAGATCTCGGACGCGAGCGAGGAGATGCGCGCGGAAGTCCGCAAGACGGTGGCGGCCCTCAACCCCGATGCGCGCCAGGTGGAGACGGACTTCGGCAAGGTTTCTCTTGCGGCCGTGCTCGATACGGGGCTCTTCGACGAAGCGAAAGCCGCCGCCCATCCGTTGTGGCACAAGGAATTGTACAGCCCGGGCGACCATGTTCCGGAGACGGAAGAATACGGGGTATCGAGCTTCGTCTATCGCACCAGACGTCCCTTCGACCCCATGCGGTTTCGAGCCTTCCTGGACGAGCCCTGGCCGGGGGTCATCCGCGCCAAAGGCCATTTCTGGCTTGCCACGCGGCCGCGTCACGTGGGTCTGATGTCGGCCGCCGGAGTGCAACGGCGCTGTGAACCCATGGGACTTTGGTGGGCAGCCGTCCCCCCACAGGACTGGCCGAACCATCGGCAGTTTCGTGAGCAACTGGAGAGCCGGTGGGACAACGCCTGGGGCGACCGTCGGCAGGAACTCGTGTTCATCGGCGTCGATATGGACGAGACGGCTGTGCGGACGGCGCTGGACGACTGCCTGGCCAGCCCAGATCCGCGTGAGTGGCGGGCTCTCGAAGATCCGTTTCCGGCCTGGTAGCACGCGCCGGCGGCCGAGTTAGCCGGCTCGACCAGCCCAATAATCAGAATTCCTTTTCAGCCAGCCACGGCCACTTGGCAGTCGCCGCCCGCCCGTGTGCGGTGAGGGGTCATCACATGGGCGTATGGGGGTACCACCCATATACCCAAGATTGCTGTCGTACGTTCCCTGACGAAAGCTGGCAGGATGAAGTCTTCCAATGTCGGTCGACGGGAAACGGGGGCGCCACTCTTGCTGAGAATTCATGTAAGGAATCGTGAGTACCTGTGTATTGCCGGCGTCACGCCGAGCGTCAGTCAAACATCCTCTGCCTGGACCTCATTGCTTGGAACTGCGATCGTGGTGTCTTCGAGCACCCAGGGTCCCTCCAGCTTTGCCAGTCAGGGAAGCGCCGCCGTCCAATCCTCCTTCACCGGCGCCATCCCATCTTCCCTGATATCATCAGGCGGCACGCAATCCTCGACGGCGATATCGCCACCTTCGGGCGATGGCGGCACGCAGGACAC
Source organism: Rhizobium sp. R635 (assembly GCF_002211285.1). GTDB lineage: Bacteria > Pseudomonadota > Alphaproteobacteria > Rhizobiales > Rhizobiaceae > Rhizobium. The sequence continues at coordinate 146,845 of NZ_LOKX01000005.1, forward strand.
GTCCACCAAGACGGCTTTGCTTGGGACGGTTCTGCAGACGACGACCACGTCAATCGAGCGCACCGTGCTCGGCCCGGACCCATACCAGGAGGCGGCGACGCTGCCTGCGGCGCCCACGCTGACGGGTATCACCAGCGATGCCGGCACGGCGAGCCCCACGCCGCAGCCGCTCGATCCTTCCATCAGCACCGGCACGGCGTCGTTGAGCCTTCAGACCTCGATAGCCTCCATCTCGCTGCAGCCGAGCGAGGAGGTTTCCGCCGAGACCCCGGTGGGCTCGGTGGCGCTCGCAGCGCCTGTGGCTGCGGCTGTGGCCGTGCCGACGCTCAACAAGATCGCACTCGAAAACCTGAAGCAGGGCAACCCCATTAGCGAGTGGGGGCTGGAGGGCGATGGCAACGGCACCATCCAGGGCTTTGCGACCGAAATCAGCACGAATATCGGCCAGACGGTCGATTTCAAGATCGCCACGGATTCCACCCATTACCGCATCGATATCTACCGCATGGGCTATTACGGCGGGGCCGGCGCGCGTAAGGTCGACTCGATCGAGAAGTCGCTGACGACGGCGCAGATCCAGCCGCATCCGATCGTCGACATGTCGCTCGGTCTCATCGATTGCGGCAACTGGTCGGTTTCCGCCAGCTGGCAGATCCCCGCCGATGCCGTCTCCGGCGTCTATTTCGCCAAGCTGGTGCGCGAGGACGGCACCGAGGATGCGAGCATCATCCCCTTCGTCGTGCGCGACGACGCCTCGACCAGCGATATCGTCTTTCAGACCTCAGACACGACATGGCAGGCCTATAATGCCTGGGGCGGCGCCAGCCTCTATTACGGCGAAGTGCCCGTCGACCCGGCAGACATGATCGGCTACCTGCCGCCGAACTGCAGCTGCGGCCTGACCGCGATCGGCCGCGCCTCGGCCGTAAGCTATAACAGGCCGATCATCACCAATACGAGCCCGATCGGCGGCTCGCACGATTACATCTTCGGCGTCGAATCCTCCGCCATCTCCTGGCTGGAGCAGAACGGCTACGACGTGTCCTATATCTCCGGCGTCGATGCCACGCGCAGCGGCGCGCTGCTGCTTAACCACGATGCCTATCTCTCCGTCGGCCATGACGAATACTGGTCGGCCGAGCAGCGCGCCAATGTCGAGGCGGCCCGCGATGCCGGCGTCAACCTCGCCTTCTGGAGCGGCAACGAATGCTATTGGAAGGTCCGCTGGGAAAGCAGCATAGACGGCAGCGGCCAGGCCTATCGCACCATGGTCTGCTACAAGGAGACCTGGGGCACGAGCACGGACCCGAGCAATGTCGGCACCGGCACCTGGCGCGACCCGCGTTATGCCGATCCGGGGCAGGAGCCGGAGAATTCGCTGACGGGCACGATGTTCCAGGTGGACAGTTACCGCCAGGATACGATCTCCATCCCTTACGACTATTCGAACTTGCGCTTCTGGCGCAATACCGACGTCTCTGAGATCAACGAGGGCGACACCTACAATCTGGTGCAGAACCTGCTCGGCTATGAGTGGGATTCCGATGTCGAGAACGGCTTCCGGCCGGATGGACTCGTCAACCTGTCGCTCTCGTCCATCTCGGTCGATACCTATCTGCGCGATTACGGCACGACGGTCGGTTCCGCCGTCGCCACGCACAGTCTCACCATGTACCGGGCCGCCAGCGGCGCGCTGGTTTTCGGCGCCGGCACCGTCTTCTGGTCCTGGGGCCTCAGCGACAACCACCAGGGCCCGACGACATCGACCGATCGCAACGTGCAGCAGGCGATGGTCAACATGTTCGCGGACATGGGCATCCAGCCGACCACGCTCGATGCGAGCCTGATCCTCGCGACACAATCGACCGACACGCTGAAGCCCACTTCGTCGATCAGCTCGTCGATGTCAGGCGCAAGCTTCGTCGAGGGGCAGCGCGTGACGATCACCGGCACGGCGCAGGATTTCGGCGGCGGCATCATTGCCGGCGTCGAGGTCTCCACCGACGGCGGCCAGCACTGGTTCAAGGCCACTGGCCGCGAGAGCTGGAGCTACAACTGGGTCGTCCAGGCGAGCGGCACCTATACGATCCTGTCGCGTGCCGTCGACGACAGCGTCAATATGGAGGCACCATCGGCCGGCAAGCAGGTCACGGTGACCCTGCCGGCAACGACGACGAGCCTCTGGACGCTTGCGGAAAAGCCGGTAATCGAAACCGCGATCGATCGCGATCCCGTCGAACTCGGCCTGCGCTTCCAGGCAACGACGGCAGGATCGGTGCAGGGCATCCGCTTCTATAAGGGCTTCTACAATACCGGCGACCACGTCGTCAGCCTCTGGACCGGCGACGGAACGCTGCTGGCGACCGGGGTGTCGGTGGGCGAGCCGCTCTCCGGCTGGCAGACAGTGATGTTCTCCAGCCCGATCCAGATCGCGGCAGGCACCACCTATGTGGCGTCCTATCACAGCAACGGATTCTTCTCGCTCACCGAGAACTATTTCAGCGAGCCCTATGCCAGCGGCGCGCTGAAGGCCGTCGATGGCGGCGGCGTCTTCGCCTACAGCGCCAATGCCGGCACATTCCCCGGCCAGAGCCCCGGCGGCTCCAACTACTGGGTGGACGTGGTCTTCGATGCCGGCCCGAACAGCCAGCCGGTCGCGACCGACGACACCGGGCTGACCATCGGCCACAATGGAACGCTCGTCATCTCGATTGCCGCGCTCGTGGCAAACGATACCGATCCCAACGGCGATGCGCTGACCATCACCGCCGTCGGCAATGCGCTCAACGGCACGGTCGCTCTCAACACGCAGACCGGAACCATCACCTTCACGCCCACCAGCAATTATTCAGGCCCGGCAAGCTTCAGCTATACGCTGTCGGACGGGCGCGGCGGCTCGGATCAGGGCAATGTCAGCCTCACCGTTCAGGCCGGTCCGGCCGGCGAGACGCTGTTTACCGCAAGCGAAGGACCGACCGGCGGCGGCTTCAACGACAATACGGCGATGGAACTCGGCATGAAGTTCGTCGCTTCCGTCAACGGCACGGTCTCCGGCATCCGCTACTACAAGGCTGCCGGCGATACCAGTGCACATACCGGCTCCATCTGGAGGGCGGATGGCACGCTGGTTGCCACGGTCAGCTTCATCAACGAGTCGCTCTCCGGCTGGCAGACCGCGACCTTCTCCACGCCGCTGCAGATCACGGCGGGCGCGACCTATGTCGCCTCCTACCATACGACCGGCAGCTACGTGGCGACAGCGGGCTATTTCAACACGGCGCATACCAACGGCTCGCTCACGGCGCTGGCCGGTGCGAACGGCGTCTACGCGGTCGGATCGGGCTCGACTTTCCCGACCCAGAGCTATCAGTCGACGAATTACTGGGTCGATGTCGTCTTCAACCAGTCGACGGGCAACACGGCGCCGGTCGCCGCCAATGACAACGGCTACACGACCTATGCCAATACGGCGCTGTCGATTGCCGCCGCCAATCTGCTCGCCAATGACAGCGATGCCGATGGCGACCCGCTTGCCGTCACCGGCGCAAACGGCGCGGTCAACGGAACGGTGACCTTCAACAGCCAGACCAATACAGTGACCTTCACGCCGACGGCAGGTTATACGGGTTCGGCAAGCTTCTCCTATTCGATCTCGGACGGGCAGGGCGGCACGGCCTCGGCAACTGTCAGCCTCACGGTCAATTCGCAGCCCGGCGGCGGGGCGACATCGAGCCTGTTCACCGGCGCAGACACATCAGGGGTTACTTCGGCCAACGACGCCAACTCGGTCGAGCTCGGCGTCAAGTTCATCGCTTCGGCCAACGGCCAGATCACCGGGCTCACCTATTACAAGAGCGCCCAGGATACCGGCACGCATGTCGGCTCGCTCTGGACGACAGGCGGTCAGTTGCTTGGCCAGGCGACCTTCATCAACGAGACGGCGAGCGGCTGGCAGACCGTCTCCTTCACCCAGCCGATCAACATCACGGCCGGCACCACCTATGTGGCGAGCTACCATTCCAACGGCTTCTATTCGGCAACGGCCAACTATTTCACGACGGATTATACGAGCGGCGCGCTGACGGCGCCGGCAAGTTCGGTCAGCGGCGGCAACGGCGTCTATGCCTATGGCACGAGCAGCCTGTTCCCGACCTCCTCCTACAATGCCGCGAACTACTGGGTCGACGTGCTCTATCAGCAGGGCACGCAGAATGCGGTCCCGGTCGCCGCCAACGACAGCGGCTTCTCGACCAATACCGGCACGCCCGTTACCATCCAGGCCTCGGCGCTGCTTTCAAACGATAGCGATGGCGATGGCGATCCGCTTGTCATCACCGGCGTCAGCGGCGCGGTCAACGGCTCGGTCGCCTGGAATGCCCAGGCCCAGACCGTGACCTTCACGCCGACTGCGGGCTATTCCGGGCCGGCGAGCTTCAGCTACGCGATCTCGGACGGCAAGGGCGGCACGGCCTCGGCTCAGGTCGCGCTCACCATCAACCCGGCCGCGGGTCCGGAGCAGAACCTCTTTGCCGCCGGCGCGACGCCCTCGGTCGTCTCGGTCAACGATAACCAGCAGATCAATCTCGGCATGAAATTCCAGGCCGATGCCGCCGGCTGGATCACCGCCATCCGTTTCTACAAGGGCACCGACAATACCGGCCCGCACAACGGCTATCTGTGGACGGCTTCCGGCACGCTGCTCGGCAGCGTCACCTTCAACAACGAGACGGCGAGCGGCTGGCAGACCGCGCAGCTCAGCCAGCAGATCGCCATCCAGGCGGATACGACCTACGTCGTCTCCTACTCAACCAACGGCAATTATTCGGCGACCGGCAATTATTTTGCCAGCGACGTGACCAACGGGAATCTGAAGGCGCCCGGCGGCAGCAACGGCGTCTATGCCTATGGATCGGCCGGGCTGTTCCCGACCGCCAGCTATAACAGCACGAACTACTACGTGGACGTGGCATTCAAACCGCAGCTCGCGGCGTAACGCCCACGCGGATGCAAGGCCAAGCATGCTGTAAAGAGTGAGAGTATCGATGATGCGTACGGATATCAGATTGCCGGTTACGGTTCTCGCCGGGTTTCTCGGCGCCGGTAAGACGACTGTGCTCAATCATGTCCTGAGCAATCGGGAGGGTCGCCGGGTTGCCGTCATCGTCAACGATATGAGCGAGGTCAACATCGACGCCGATCTCCTGCGCGAGGGCGGTGCGGACCTGCTGCGCACGGACGAGACGCTGGTGGAGCTCACCAATGGATGCATCTGCTGCACGCTCCGCGAAGATCTCCTGAGCGAGGTGCGGCGGCTGGCCGCCGCCGGCCGTTTCGACTATCTGCTGATCGAGGGCACCGGCATTGCCGAGCCGCTGCCTGTTGCAGCCACCTTCTCCTTCCGCGACGAGAGCGGGGCGGCCCTTTGCGACGTGGCAAGGCTCGACACGATGGTCTGCGTCGTCGATGCGGTCAATCTGCTTGCCGATTACCGGAGCGCCGAATTTCTTGCCGATCGCGGCGAAAGGCGTGACGGGGACGACGAGCGCAAGCTCGTGGAACTGCTCGTCGAGCAGATCGAATTTTCCGATGTCGTCATCATCAACAAGGCAGGCGACGTGTCCTGCGCCGACCTTGCCGAGGTTCGCCGGGTCGTCGCCGCACTCAATCCGGATGCCCAGGTCATCGAGGCGGTCTTCGGCCAGGTGCCGCTCGGCACGATCCTGGATACCGGCCTCTTCAGCGAGGCGAAGGCCGCCCGCCATCCGCTCTGGCACAAGGAGCTCTTCGGCTGGGGCGAGCATGTGCCGGAGACCGAGGAATACGGCATTTCAAGCTTCGTCTATCGCAGCCGCCGGCCCTTCGAGCCGCTGAGGCTCAAGGATTTTCTCGACAGGAAATGGGCGGGCCTCATCCGCGCAAAGGGTCATTTCTGGCTGGCGACGAGGCCGGATGAGATCGGCCTCCTATCGATCGCCGGCACTCAATGCCGCATCGAAACCAGGGGATACTGGTGGGCCTCCGTGCCGCGGGTGCAATGGCCGCGCTTTCCGCAATTCCGGGAGCTCATCGACCGGCATTGGGACGATGTCTGGGGCGACCGCCGCCAGGAACTCGTCTTCATCGGTTCGGGCTTCGACAAGGCGGCGATCCGGGCCGCGCTCGACGATTGCCTGACCGGGGACGAAACAGGCTTCGATCCGCAGACCGCCGTCGGCCTTCGCGATCCGTTTCCGGCGTGGCGGCACGACGCTCACAGGTGAAAGTATTTTTCCAGTCAACCAGAGGAGAGAACCATGAGCAGCGAACTTTATGCAGACGGCATCGGCGAAATCACCGTCACGGGCACGATCGTGCGCATCGACCTGATGTCGCTTTCGGCCACCGACCGCGATGCCAACAACAATCCGAAGCCGGTCTTCCGCCAGCGCATCATCATGCCGATCGACGCCTTCGCCAATGCGGTCGATCTCATGCAGAAGGCGCTCGGCGGCTTGGTCGAGGCGGGTGCGGTTCGCCGCGTCGGCGACATGTCGGCGGCTGGCGATATGCAATCGGCGCCGGGCGGCGCGTCGAACGCCTCGCCGAACTTCAACTGATAAACGGGGTGCGGAGTCTGCGCGTCCATCCGGACGCGCAACGGACGCCCCGGCTTTTAAATCCAAGTCTCGGTCTCGTAGTGTTTCGGGTGGGCCATGAGTGGTTTTCTGCATACCAATCTGCACTGTCTTGCGCTCGTCGCGCGTCATCACGGGGTCGATCTTTCCCCTGAGCGATTGCAGCACGATTATGCCGTCGGCAACGATCCGGTGGCCGTGCGGCAGATGCTCCGGATGGCCAAGGATGCCGGCCTCAGGGCCACGCACCTGACGCTCGACTGGCGGAGCCTGTTCCAGCTCGGCGAGGCCTTCCCGGTCCTTGCCGAACTTTCGAACGGCAATTGGGTGGTCATCGCCGGGGCTCTCGGGGAGGGCGAAGATGAGAGAATCCGTGTTCTCGACCCGCTTGCCACGCGCCCCGACGTCATGCTGCTGAGCGAGGAGCAGTTCGCCAAGGCCTGGCTCGGATCGGTGGTTCTGCTGAAGCGCAACTATCGCATGTCGGATGAGGACCGGCCCTTCGGCTTCCGCTGGTTCATTCCCGAAATCATCCGCCAGCGCAGCTTCTTCCGCGACGTGGCGCTCGCAGCCTTCGTGCTCTACGGCCTCGGGCTGACGACGCCGATGTTCTTCCAGCTCGTCATCGACAAGGTGCTGGTCCACCAGAGCTATGCAACGCTGACCGTTCTGACGATCGGTATCGCGGTAGCCCTCGTTTTCGACGCGACCTTCAGCTTCCTGCGCCGATATCTGCTGCTCTACGCCACCAACAGGATCGACATCCGGGTGGCGACGCGCACTTTCGGCCATCTGCTCAACCTGCCGATCGCGCTCTTCGAGCAGGCCTCGGCCGGCGTTCTCGTCAAGCATATGCAGCAGACGGGACGCATCCGCGAATTCCTGACCGGCCGGCTGTTTCTGACGCTGCTCGACGGCGTATCGCTCTTCGTCTTCGTGCCGATCCTGCTTCTCTACAGCGTCAAGCTGACGCTCGTGGTGCTCGGCTTCGCAGCGCTCGTCGGGCTTGTCGTGATGATGCTCGTCGGGCCGTTCCAGCGCCGCCTGCAGGCGCTCTACCAGGCCGAAGGCGACCGGCAGGCCCTGCTTGTCGAAACCGTGCACGGCATGCGCACCGTCAAGTCACTGGCGCTGGAGCCGCGCCAGCGCAAGGTGTGGGACGATTATTCGGCGCAGTCGATCTCCGTGCGGTTCCGGGTCGAGAAGATCTCGACCATCGCCCAGTCGCTGACCGGGCTTCTGGAAAAGCTGATGAGTGTCGCGATCATCGGGCTCGGCGCGCTCGACGTATTCAGCGGTGCGATGACGATCGGCGCGCTTGTTGCCTTCAACATGCTCGCCGGCCGCGTTTCAGGGCCGCTCGTGCAGATCGTCACCATGGTGCACGAATATCAGGAAGTGGCGCTTTCCGTGCGCATGCTCGGCGAGATCATGAACCAGCGGCCGGAGCAGGCGGGCCGCGGCCGTGGTGTACGGCCGCATCTGCATGGCCGCATCGACTTCGACAAGGTCACCTTCCGCTATTCTCCCGATACGGCGCCTGCGCTCGACAATGTCTCCTTCGCCATTCCGGCGGGCTCGGTCTTCGGCGTGGTCGGCAAGAGCGGCTCCGGCAAGACGACGATCACCCGGCTCATCCAGGGGCTCTACCAGAGCCAGGAGGGGCTGGTGCGCATGGATGGTTACGACAGCCGCGAGATCGACCTCGTGCATTTGAGAACCAGCATCGGCGTCGTGCTGCAGGATAATTTCCTGTTCCGCGGCTCGGTGCGCGACAATATCGCCGCCGCCAAACCCGATGCCAGCATCGAGGAGATCATGGAGGTCGCCCGCGTCGCCGGTGCGGAGGAATTCATCGAGCGCCTGCCGCGCGGCTTCGACACGATGCTGGAAGAAAACGCCGCCAACCTTTCCGGCGGGCAGAAGCAGCGGCTGGCGATCGCGCGCGCGCTGATCACCGACCCGAAGCTTCTGATCTTCGACGAGGCGACGAGCGCGCTCGACCCCGACAGCGAGGCGATCATCCGCGAGAATCTGAGCCGCATCGCCGCCGGGCGCACCGTCATCATCGTCTCGCACCGGCTTTCGACGCTTGTCGATGCCGATGCCATTCTCGTCATCGATCGGGGCAAGGTCGCCGATATCGGCCGGCACGACCAGTTGGTGTCGCGCTGCATGACCTATCGCCACCTGTGGGCACAGCAAATGAGGCAGGTCGCATGAACGCGCACGTCAGAAAATCCAGCGAGAACCTGCCCGTCGCCTCAGACAATGGTTCAGACAAGGGACCACCAGGCAGGAGCGGGCCGCTCGTCGCCCGCCCGCCGCTGCCGCCGGCGATAGTGGAATTCCAGTCCGACGCCGTCGAGCTGGAAGAACGCGCCCCGCCGCGCGTCGCGCGCATGACGCTCTATTGCGTGACGGCGCTGATTGCCGCGACCATCATCTGGGCCTCCGTCTCCGATATCGACGAGGTGGTGATCGCGCCCGGCAAGCTCGTCACCACGCAACCGACCATCGTCGTCCAGCCGCTGGAAACCTCGATCATCCGCACGATCGACGTGAAGGCCGGCGAGGTGGTGCATGCCGGCCAGACGCTCGCGACGCTCGACGCCACCTTCAGCCAGGCCGATGTCGACCAGCAGCATGCAAAATTCAGCGCGCTCGATGCCCAGGTGAAGCGCATCGAAGCGGAGCTTGCCGGCGACGACTACCCCGTCATGGCCGGCAACACGCCCGACGAGATGCTGCAGGTGCAGCTCTTCGGCCAGCGGCGGGCCTTCTACACGGCGCAGCTGCAGAATTTCGAGCAGCAGATCGCCGGCCAGTCGGCGGCACTTGCCGCGGCCAAGAACCAGGAGGCCGTGCTCATCGACCGGCGCGATACGCTCTCGCAGATCGAAGGCGCACGCGAGCGGCTCTTCAACAAGCAGAGCGGCTCGCTGATCACGATGCTGGGCTCGCGCGACGCCCGCCTCGACGTCGAATCCGATCTGACCGCCGTCCGCGGCAGGGCCGACGAGGCGGCGCATGCCTATGCCAAGCTGAAAGCCGACCGCCAGGCCTTCATCGAGGATTTCCGCCGCGCCGCGATGGAGCAGCTGGTGGAGCTGCGCGGCCAGCGCGACATGGCGGATGAAGAGCTGAAGAAGATGGAGCTGCGCCGCAACATGGTGTCGCTGACCGCACCCGCCGACGCCGTCGTGCTGGATCTCGCCCAGCGCTCCATCGGCTCCGTCGTGCGCGAAGCCGAACCGATCGTCACCCTGGTGCCGATCAACGTGCCGCTCGAAGCCGAAGTGTCGATCAACACGCGCGACATCGGCCGCATCGCCGTGGGCAAGGAGGCCCGCATCAAGCTCGACGCCTATCCCTTCCAGAAATACGGCACGGCCTCCGGCGAGGTGCGCACCATCAGCCAGGACACGTTCCTGACCGGCCAGCAGGACCAGACCGCCACCCCGAGCCAGCCGGCCGCCCCCTTCTTCAAGGCCCGCGTCCTGCTTGCCGACACCCGGCTGAACGCCGCGGATATACCGGTGCGGCTGCTTCCCGGCATGACGGTGTCGGCGGAAATCAAGGTCGGCCAGCGCACGGTGATCTCCTATTTTCTGTATCCGCTGCTGCGCGGCCTCGACAACGCGATCCGCGAACCGTAGGGCGCTGCGCATCGGTCACGGTCAACTGCCAAGCGACGATTGGCCTATGCGGGGTGAGTGGTATTGCCTTGTACCAGCTCGATCCGGGCTTGCCAGAAATCCGGCACAGGCTCTCCCTCGGTCATCCGCAACAGCGCCTGTGCAGCCTTCTCTCCGATTTCCGTGCGCGGCACGTCGATCGTGGTGAGCCGCGTTCGGACCGCATTGGCGAGCGATGTGCCATTGAAGCCGGCCACGGAAATCCGCTCAGGCACCGGAATGCCGGCCTGGTGCAAGTAGGAGAGACCGCCCAGCGCCATAGTATCGTTGAGGAAGTGAATGCCGTCGATTTCAGGGTGCATCCGCATGAGTTGTTCCGTCAGGAAACGTCCCGTGACAGCCTGCCGCGGCCTATCCTCGCAGATCACATTGATGAGATCGATGTGGGCCGCGGCAAGCGACGATTTCAGCGCGAGATAACGCCGGCGGGCGTTGAGGTCCTTGTCGAGTTCGGCGCCCACATAGGCAATGCGCCTCAGGCCCCGATCAAGGAAATGGGTTGCAACCAGGCGTCCCGCGTCCTCGTGTGATGGACCAGCGCTGAAATCCAACGCGTGCCTGTCGCAATCCCAAAGCTGGATCGCCGGGCAATTTCGCCGAGCCAGAAGCGCTTCCGCATCGGCACTTCTTGCCATGCCGCCGTTCAGCAGGAGCCCGGCTGGCCGGAAGGACAGCATGGCCCGGATCAAGTCCGCCTCGATGGACGGATCAAATTGTGATTCACCGATGAATGTTTGGAACCCCCGCGGCCTGAGTATCGCATTAACCCCGCTGAGGACTTCCGAATAGACGATGTCACTGATCGACGGGATGATGACCGCGACGATCCGGCTTCTGCGCGAACTCAATGTACCGGCGAGGCTGTTGGGCAGGTATCCAAGCTCGTGCGCCGCCTGCCTCACTCTCTGCCGCGTTTCCTCCGAAATGTTGCCGACCTCCCGCAGCACTTTGGAGACGGTCATCTTGCTCACCCCCGCCTTGGCGGCCACCTCAGCCAGGGTGACGGTTTTCGAGCGCTCTGAGGCCACCATTTTCTCCTGTTCTCCGATGCTTATGAATTCGCTTGACGCAGAAAAATGTTATCGATAACTTTGCCACGAGGTTAGCGATAACCTTAAAGCTGGCAGCCTGTAATCTCAAGCCCTTCGGACGTCGTCCGGTCGGCATAATGGAAGGCTCTCATGCCGGCGATGGGAGGTCCGGCACGCGGTTCGCAAGGCTTCGAAGCAGAAGCGAGCGAAAACGCGACCGTTTGAAATCATCCAGAGGAGGAAGGTCAATGAAGTTTTCGAATAGCATCCGAACCGCACTGGCTGCGATCGGGATCGTCGCGGCCGGCTTGGCGTCTGCGGTCGAGGCGCATGCCGTCACGCTGAACGACATCATCTCGCGCGGCACCGTCCGTATTGGCGTCCTGACCGGCGCGCCGCCCATGGGAATGGTTGATGAAAAGGGCAATCCCACCGGCTACGATGTCGATGTCGCGAACCTGATCGGGGGGTATCTGTCGCTGCCCGTCGAGCTTGTGCCCTTGACACCGCCGGCCCGAATTCCCGCTTTGCAGACCGGTAAGGTCGATTTCCTCGTCGCCACGCTGGCGCCGACCGGGGAGCGTGCGAAGACCGTGATGTTCACCCAGCCCTACAGCGCCTTCAATATGGACATCATCTCCGGGCCTGACCAGAAATTTGCCAAGCTTGCCGATCTCGAAGGCAAGCGCGTGGCCGCCAATCGTGGTTCGTCGCAGGAAACAGCGTTGCGCAAAGCTGCGATTCCAGGCCTGGAAATCGTCGTTTACGAGGATGATTCCACCAGCGCGCAGGCGCTGATCGCCGGCCAGGTTGATGCGGTAGCGCTGCCCTCGACGGTCGGCGACGCGATCATCAAGCAGCGCCCGGATGCCGGCCTGCAGGTCGGCTTCACTTTCTTCCAGCAGGGGAACTCGATGGCTACCAAGCTTGAAGATTTCGAACTGCGCCAATGGCTCAATACCGCCATCTACCTGATGAAGGTCTCCGGCGATCTCGACAAGATTGCGACGAAATGGACCGGCCGGCCGATGCCGACACTGCCGACGTTCTGATCGCCGTTTCCCGGACCCGCCGGCAATTGCGCCGGCGGATTCTCCCTTAGCCACGGAGTCCTCATGTCCTACACATTTCAGTTCGGCGTGCTGGCCCAATACCAGGAGCAGATCTTCAGCGGCATCTGGCTGACGATCAAGCTGTCGGTGTTGTCGATCATTCTCGGCTGCACTGCCGGCATAATGCTTGCCTCGGTACGCTCCGTCTGGGGCGGTGTGGTCCGCCTTCTCGTCGATGCCTATGTCGAGATCATCCGCAATACGCCCTTCCTGGTCCAGCTGTTCATCGTCTATTTCGGCCTACCGGGCCTCGGCCTGCGCGTCGGTGCCGATACGGCTGCGCTGATCGGCATGACAATCAACCTTGCCGCTTATTCGACGGAGATCATTCGGGCCGGCATCGAGGCAATCCACAGGTCGCAGATCGAGGCTGGCGAAGCCTTGGGGCTCACGCGTTTCCAGATCTATCGTCACGTCATCATCGTGCCGGCGATCGCAAAGGTCTATCCGGCGCTGTGCAGCCAATTCGTGCTGATGATGCTGGCCTCCAGCATCTGCTCAGCCATCTCGACCCAAGAGCTCGCCGCCTCGGCTGCCTTTATCGAATCGCAGACCTACCGGTCCTTCGAAATCTATATCGCCGTCACGGTGATCTACCTCGCCCTGGCGCTGGCGCTGCGCGCTGCGCTTGCCCTGATCGGCATGCGGCTTTTCGGCCGCCGCGTCGCCCGGCGAGCGATGACGGTGCTCCCGGAGGTGCAGGCATGACCTTCACGACCTTTGGCGCCGATCAGTTCGGCTTTCTTCTTCTATCGCTGCGATGGACGCTCCTCCTGACCATTATCGCGCTGATCGGCGGCGGTTTGCTGGGCTTTGCCGTTGCGCTCGCCCGCACGGCGCAGTTGAAGCCTGTGCGAATTGCCGCCGCCACCTATATCCAGATCATCCAGGGCATTCCGGTGCTGATGATCCTGTTTCTCTCCTATTATGGCCTCAGCCTCGCCGGCCTGGAACTGCCGCCCCTCTTCGCGGCAGGGGCGTCCATGACGATCTATGCCTCCGGCTATCTTGCGGAAATCTGGCGGGGCTGCATCCAGGCAGTGCCGAAGCAGCAATGGGAGGCCTCGGAATCCCTCGCCATGAGCAGGTTGCAGCAATACCGCTTTGTGATCCTGCCGCAGGCCATGCGCATCTCCTTGCCGCCGACCGTCGGTTTTGGCGTCCAGGTGGTGAAGAACACTTCGATCGCCTCGATCATCGGCTTCGTCGAGCTTGCCCGGGCAGGGCAGCTCATCAACAACGCGACGTTCCAGCCATTCCGCGTCTTCCTCGTGGTCGCCGCGCTTTATTTCGTCGTCTGTTACCCATTGTCCCAGCTTTCACGCTTGCTGGAAAGGAGGCTTCATGCCGGAAGTAGTCGTTGAAAACGTCCATAAGAGCTTCGGTGCTCTCGAAGTCCTCAAAGGAGTATCTCTGACCGTCGGCCGCGGGGACGTCTTTGCGCTGATAGGTCGATCGGGCTCGGGCAAAAGCACGCTGCTGCGCTGCATGAACGGCCTGGAAAAGATCAATTCCGGCCGCATCGAAATTGCCGGCCATACACTCGGTCAAGATGCAAAGGCGCTTCGCAAGCTCCGCACCGACGTCGGCATCGTCTTCCAGAGCTACAATCTCTTTCCGCACCTGACTGTGGGCGAGAACATCATGCTGGCGCCGCGGATCGTCAAGAACGTTGCGAAGGCGAAAGCCCGTGAGGTTGCCGGCGAGGTACTGAAACTCGTCGGCCTGGCGGAAAAGTTCGACTCCTACCCGGACCAGCTTTCCGGTGGCCAGCAGCAGCGCGTCGCCATCGCCCGGTCGCTCGCGATGCGGCCGAAGGTCATGCTGTTCGACGAGGTCACATCGGCCCTCGATCCAGAGCTCACCGAAGAAGTGCTCATGGTGATGGAACAGCTCGCCCGCGACGGCATGACCATGATCCTCGTGACGCATGAAATGGCTTTTGCCCGGCGCGTCGCTACGCAGACGATCTTCATGCACAAGGGAAAAATCTGGGAGCAGGGACCGTCTGCAAAGCTCTTCGCCGACCCGCAGACGCCGGAACTGCGGCAGTTCGTGAAATCCGACGTCAAATAGAGGCTAGGCGCATCGGATTTGGTGAGCGCCCAGCCCCTCGAAGCTTACGACCGCTTTTTGATGGTGCTGTAAATGATGTTGCGGTTGGCGCCGAACCAGACTGTCTTATCAACCGTGTCTTCCGCCGCGCTAGCATTGGCAATGCGCCACATGTCGGCCTCGGAACGCTGGAGGAGCTCCCAGTTCATATAGGATTCCATGTATCCGTCATCGGCCATCTCGTCGGAGAAGTTGGCAAATAGAAAGACGCCGCCCGGCTTCAGCATGTCCATGCAAATCTGCGTGAGTCGGATGGCCACCTTGTCGGTAAGGTAATCGTACAGTCCTGCGGCGTAGATCAGATCGAATGTGCCAATCTGATGCTTTCGCGCAAGCAGGCCGCGCACAGATCCATCGATCGGCTCGACGGAAGTCCCGTGGAACTGGCTCGAGATCGAGCCGATACTTTGGGGATCCTGATCAAGAGCCACCCAGCGTTTGAGACGCCCTTCCGCGAGCGCCGTCGACGCCTCCGCTTCGCGAAGGTGTCCGGCGGCGATGGCCAGGACTTCGGTATCCGAACCCGTTCGCGCAGCGGTGTCGTCAACGTAGCGGGTCAGGATGTCGCGACGCTCTCTCACGGCGACCGGGCCGGGCGCGTTGATCGTGTATTCGAAGATATCCAGACCGAGAGGGGTGGATCTGGCCACTTCTTCGGCCACCGCCGGATGCCCATAAATAAAGTCTATGAGACCGGCATCACCGGAATAGCCGCGAGGTTTTTCAAAGGACCAACGCGTGAACGGGCACTGCTGCAGAATCTCTGCCGAGGAATGGGCCTGAATAAACGGGATGAGCTTCTGCCACACAGCGCCGAATTTCTGGCGGATGTCATGAAGCTGACCAATCAGCCACCTGACTGCGCCAGGCAGGTCTTTGCCGGCGGAGAACCGCTGCATCGCAATGTTGATGACGATCGCAAACTCAGCCTCCGCGGTCCGCAGGAGATCCGTTTCATGATCCTGGTGAGGTGAGGGGAAGTTATTGCTGACGGACTGCGGTGTAATCAGGCTTTGGCCATCGAGAGAAAAGAGCGGCTGTGCCACGGAACCTCACTGGTAAATAACAACTTAAGAGATAGGATAAAATCCTCAGCATTCTCTTAACGTCAAGTCAAGGTCCGCGGCAGTGGTCGCCACTGCACCACCTAATTTTAGAAAATATTAGTGAAGCTGAGAGATACAGTGCCAGCTTCGGCGCTGTTCGAGTGTTATCGGTTGATGCGGGATCTGCGTAGGGCTATCCAATTCAGCTGGCGGTCTGCGTAGGGCAACTGCTGCAAGATGTTGGGTGGCAGGGGCATGATGCACGTGTTAGCCGAGACCGCAGTCGCCACCATGCGGCCGACGCTGTCGCCAGAACGGTTGCGTCGTCTTTATAAGCATAGGAGCGAGAGCGGCCGAAAGTGCGCGACGCGCAGCGGCCTCTGGATCGCGGTGGCTGCTTACCTCGCCTACGCTTTCACGGACTATCTTTTTATTGGCGATGTCGTTCGCTACACGGTCGCTGGCCGGCTGGCCGTGAGCGCCGCTGCTTTATGCATGCTGGAACTCTTGCTCTACCGTAAGGCAAAAGCCGATACGGTCGACATGGCCGCGGCGGCGTCTGTGCTCGCAGCTTATCTTGTCTGGCTTCTCACTGCCCAGATGACCACTGTCAGGGAAGCGTTCTCATACTATATGGTTTTTGGCGCGATCTTCATGATGAGCGTCAACCTGTTCTTCAGTTTCCGGTTTCCGCTTGCCCTGGCGGCCTCCGTCACGAACATGCTCATCTTCATTGGCGCCCTCTGTCTGTTCGCGCCTATGTTGCTTGTCCACAAGCTGATCCTCGGTGCCTTCTGTATTTCCTGCTTTATTTTCACGTCTTACGTGAACCTTCAGCTCAACAGGGAGCGCTATAAAGTCTTCCTGAATGCTCTTGAAGCGAGTTTGCAGCAAGCGGCCGCCGAGGAAAGGGGCAGGGCGCTTTTGCACCTCTCGAACACGGACTCGTTGACCGGCCTTGAAAATCGCCGGGCAATCGATCAACGCCTGCGTGATCATTGGCAACGCTGGCAGGACCAACGAGCGCCCTTTGCCGTGCTGCTGATCGATGTCGATTACTTCAAGCACTATAATGACTGCTATGGCCACCAGGAAGGTGACCGTTGCCTTGTGGCTGTATCCGAGCTTCTCCAGAGCGTGGCCTCGTCCTACGGCTCGATCATCGGGCGATACGGCGGCGAGGAATTCATCGTCATCACACCCATGCAAAATTCGGAAAGAGCGTCCGCACTCGCAGAAGCAATGTGTGCTGCTGTCCGCGCGCTGGCCTGGCCGCACGAGCACCGGCGGGACGGGACCGCCGTCATCACCGTGAGCGTCGGCGTATCCTACACGCGGGACCAGACCAAGCAGGTCGACAAGGTCATTCATGAAGCCGATCGCGCGCTTTATGCCGCCAAGGCAACGGGTCGCAACACCGTCGTGGTCTTCGATCCCGACGACCCGCAGAGCAGCGATGACAGCGAGGATATCGCCGCGACCCTGAAGATCGCGCTTGAACACGGCCTCGTCTCCCTCGTCTATCAGCCGATCCGCAACGTCCAGACCGGCAATACGGACGGTGTAGAAGCTCTGATGCGTTTGAGGATGCTGGACGGAACCGCCGTACCGCCGGATAGATTTATCCCGGTTGCGGAAAGGACAGGTTCGATCGTTAAACTCGGCCGGTGGGCCATTCGCACTGTCTGCCGGGACCTGTTGGCAGCCGATCTGGTGCAGGTTGCCAGCGTCAACGTTTCGCCGATTGAACTGAAGACGCCGGGTTTCGCCAGCTATGTCGCGGCAACACTGGCGGAATTCGACGTGGCGGGCGCCAGGCTTGCTTTCGAAATTACCGAAGGCGTGGAACTGGAAATCGACCAGGAACTGGTCCGCTGCATTAGCGACCTGAGGGCGCTCGGCGCTCAAGTCTGGCTCGACGACTTCGGCACAGGCTTTGCCGGGCTCTCGTGGCTTCGCCTGATAGACTTCGACACCGTCAAGATCGATCGGTCCTTCCTCCATGACAGCAACACGGAGAGAGGCAAGAGGATGCTGCTCGACATCATCAGCCTGCTGCGCAATCGCGGCGTGAAGATCCTCGTTGAAGGCGTCGAGACGATCGAACATCAACTGCTGATGCAGCAGTACGGAATCAACCAGATCCAGGGATATTACATCGGACGGCCCGCGCCGGCGGCTCGGCTTGAAACGGATAACGTGCTGCCGTTCAGCATGGCCAGGAACCTTGATGCGAAGCGTCTGTCTCGGAATGGGCCATAGGTTCAGATCCCTTCAAGGCGACAAACATGAGGAGAAGGATGACGCACGCGCCTTTTATGAGGCGGTCGGCTTCCTGCCTTCCCCATCCGACCCCATGATGCTGATAGTCGGCTTGCGCGATCTCAACAACGCGCTGAACTCATAACCGTTGCGCTTACCTTGCCGGCGGAGAGCCAATGGCCGTCCCTCTCTCACCATTCGAGAGAACAGAGCTCCTTTTGAGGCAAGTCAATGCGCAATTCCCGGCAGACGTCAAAATGACGGTATCAGGTCTCGACCCTCCTCATTCGGAGTGAACCATGAAACGGCATATCTTTCTTCCGCTCCTCACCTATCCGGATGCGACGTCGGAAACCATGATCGCCAATGCCGTTGCGCTTGCGCACCACATGCAGGCGACGCTGACAGTCTGTGCGGTGGCGATTACCGTTCCCGACGTCTCCAATGCACTGTCGTCGCTGATCATCGATACAGGGAAGATGGCGCGCGACGCCGAAGCACTGAGCCGCAAACGCGCCTCGGTCCTGACCCAGCGGGCGGTCAATCAGGCAAAAGGGGCTTTGGTCGATGTCCGCACGCGCGAGATCAGGGTCGAAGAACCCTTCGTCGTCGAAGCGCTCGCGGAAGCATCGCGCGCTTACGATCTCGTGGTTCTGGAATCGGCCGGCCTGTCACGCCCGGTCGTCGAGGCGGTGCTGTTCGGCTCCGGGAGACCGCTCATGCTTTTTCCCCCGGCACCTTTCGGCGGCCGCATGGACCACGTCGCCATCGCCTGGGACGGCAGCCGCGCGGCGGCGCGGGCGGCTCATGATGCCGCAGCATTCCTGGAGCGGGCCTCAAGGGTTTGCCTGATTTCCGTCATCGATGAGAAGCCGATCAAATACGAGACCGGGGAATACCTGATCGAGAATCTTATGAAGAGCGGCGTCATGGCGGAGGCGGTTCAGGTGCAGGCCCGCGGTGAGCTGGTCGGGGAGGTGCTGCAAAGCAAAGCCTTCGAAGCGCGGGCGGATCTTCTCGTCATGGGCGGCTTCGGTCATTCCCGCCTGCGCGAATTCGTGCTCGGCGGCGCCACCCAGGCGGTGTTGACCAGCATTACCCTGCCGGTCCTGTTGTCGCATTGACGATCTGCCCAGTACCGATCCCAACCCTCAGTCGAGCCTGGCCGTGAAGACGTAGCCGACGCCGCGCACGGCCTTGATGAATTGCGGCTTCTTCGGATCGGTCTCGATCTTGCGGCGCAGCCGGACGATCTGGGCGTCGATCGTCCTGTCGAAGGCTTCGAGGTTTCGTCCCCGAGTCAGATCCATCAAGACGTCGCGGGTGAGCACGCGGCCGGCATGCCGCACGAAGGTCGCCAGCATATCGAATTCGCCGGTCGTCAGTTCGATCTCCGCGCCATCGGGGTCGAGAAGCTGGCGGCGGCTGAGATTGAGTTTCCAATCCTCGAAGCCGACGATCTCCTCGCTCGCGGCGTCTGCATTGCGCGGCGAAGATTGCCGGCGGCGCAGGATGGACTTCAGGCGGGCATGGACTTCCCGGAGATGGAAAGGCTTGGCGATATAGTCATCGGCGCCGACCTCCAAGCCGACGATCCGGTCGACGACATCGTCGCGCCCCGTCAGCATCATGATCGGGACATCCGAATTGGCGCGGATTTCGCGGGCAAGATCGAGACCATCCGTGCCGCCGGGAAGGACGAGATCGAGCAGGATGGCATCGAAGTTCTGCTGGCGCAGGCGTACCCGCATTTCGGTTCCGTCGGACGCGGAAGAGACCGCGTAACCCTCGCCCTCGAAATAACGTGTCAACATCTGGCGAATGCGCGGATCGTCGTCGACGACGAGAAGATGCGCGTCATACTGGGCTGTTGCCATCATCCATCCGTCAAGCCGTTGCTCGTTACAGATCGTGTCCAATGGCATCGTCTTTAACACGCTCGCCGTCCCGGTGTCACCAACAGCCGGTCGGTTGTCCTCATCAGGATCGGGAGGGAATGATGTGAAAAGGCGAGGAGCTTTTCATGCCCTACTGCTTTGATTGAGATTAGGATTCAGAGTCCTGTCTGAAACCAGCAGAAGGCGGGGTGCCGCCGGCGCTTCGGCGGCCAAGGCGGATGTTTCCCAGGCATGGCGCCACCTGCGGACGTCGTTTGCGGTGATCAGAACCGTATCCCCGTCCATCTCCTCCGATTCGAAGCGGCTTGCCGCAATTTCGCAGAACGTGTCGATATGCTGAAGAAGGCGCACTTCGGTGGCGCGAGGCGGCGAGGCTATCGACAGCAATGCGCGTCGCGAGACGACGACGGTCTTTTTGTCGGCGCCGAAACGCACCTCGATGCGTCCGGACTTGTCCCTCGCATTCAAGCTTGCTGTCATGACATCATACGGCATTCCATTGCTCCGCTCATAGGCTGGTCGCGGTTGCTTCCAGATTTTCTCCAACGTTACGACCTCAGCCCAAAGACACTTTGACCTCGATCAATGCGATGCCGGTATCTCTGCGTGGCCACGGCGGCGCGTGCCGTCAGGCAAAGATGGCGACGGGATCGGCACCGAACATCGCGCCGTGACCTCCCGCGAGCAGGAGCCACGCGGTCATGGCCGCAGTCATGAGGACCGCGAGCAGCATCGGCATGTCGATCATCGGCTGCCCTCCTTTGGAATAGGCGGCGAGCGGCCAGATCGAAGTATGTTCCGCCAGATCGGTCCAAGCGCTGCCAAGGCGCCGCTTCGCTCTTTTTTCGATCATCGGAATTGCCGCCAATGCGAATCCGGCAAATCCTCCGAACAACAGCAGGGAGCGCAGGTCGCCGTTTGCCGCGATATGGCCGCCCGCCCAGGCGGCAAATCCCCAAAGGACGGGATGTCTGGTAATTTTGGTGACGGAGCCGAGTGCGAGCGACGGGCTCAGCGTGATAGAAAGAGGATTGGCGCTCAAAAGTCCCGCGATGACGAGGAAGATGCCCAGGGGTGCGAGTACGAACGTGACCGCGGCATGCCATGGCCGCAACTCCCACAAGGGCATGTAATCCATTGCGAGCGCCGAGGCGAAAACCCAGATCAGCGCCAGAATGGAAACTGTGGAATAGCCGGCGAAATAGATCGGCCGGCCGACGCGGTGAATGATTCCGGAGCGAATGGCCGGTACGGCCGGGATGGAGTGAAGTGCTACGAAAAGCGCGAAGGCGGCAAGGAATTCGGTCAAGCGCATTCTCCTGGTTCTGCAGGCAATTCCCGATCGGCATCAATCCCGTATGCCGTCGGCGAGATTGAGGAGCTTTTGGGGATCGGTCACCGTCAGCTTCTGGCGGCCGCCCTCCACCATTCCCTTCGCTTCCCATGCACTGAGAATTCTCGAGACGGTGTGCAGCGTCGTTCCGGTCATTTCGGCGATGTCCTGGCGCGATATCGGGAAATCGATGCGGATGCCCGTTGCAACCGGCCGGCCAGCCTGTTTGGAAAGCCTGAGGACGGCGTGGGCCACCCGCTTTTCCACTTCCTCCGTCGACATTTCCCGGATGCGCGTGTGCGCTTCTTCCAATCTTTGGCCGATCGTCTGCATCGCGGTCACGGCAAGGCGCGGGTTCTGTTCGACGAACCGCGGCCACATGTCGGTCGGCCAGGCGATGACGAGGCTTTCGGCCGCCGCGACGGCCGTTCCCGGGTAATCTTCCCGGCGGAGCGCCATTGCAAAGCCGAACAGGTCGCCCGGATGAACCATCCGGACGATGATCTGCTGTCCGTCCTGGGTCACTTGCGTGACCTTGAGACGGCCGTGCAGAAGCAGGAAAAACGACTTTGCCCGCGCGCCTTGCTCGAAAACCGCGTCTCCCGGGGCGATGCGCCGCGGCGACGCGTGCTGCAGCATCGAATCGAGATCCGCATCGGTCATTCGCTCGAAGAGCGGCAATGATTTCAAAATCGTCCGGTCAATTTTCATCGTTATCCTGCTCTGCCCTGGGCATTCGTCGCCGGTCCGAACATTTCCGCCATGGCTCTTTGCGCAAAGTCTTTCACGCTTTCCAGAAAACCTGGCCTGCGAATGAGGCGGAAGCCGAGATTGTCGGGCGGGCTTCCGACCGAGCATCCGCCGCCCTTGGGATTTCGCACGAAACTGCTCATCGGGGCGCGGTGTTTGCCTGCGGCTATCAGAATGCCGCAATTCCTGGGGTCCAGTTCCGCCGCGGGATCGTTTCGATCGAGATCGACCCGTTTGTTGCAGGTCGAGGTCCATTCCCAGACGTTGCCGGCGAAATCGACCAGTCCGGTTTGACTGATTCCGAACGAGCCCTGCGACTGCGGCCGCGGGTCGATCGCCGCCGCCCGGCGGGCTTCGCGCTCGTAATCCGCAAGCCAGCGGTTTGCCGGGTTCTTGTCGTTGGGATCGATTCCGAGAGCATCGTCGGGAAAACGATCAGCCGCGGCATAGGCCAGCTCGAAATCGGTCGGCAGCCGCCATTCGGCGCCAGTGCGTTCCGACAGCCAGGCCGCGTACCGGACCGCATCGTCGTAGCTCACGCCGGTCGCGGGGATTTCCCCCTGCGAGGGCGTATCGTATCGCTGTTCGGCCGGCTCACAACGGGCATCGGCCACGCAGCGGTTATAATCGCCAAGCGTGGTCTGATATTTCATGATTTCGAGCGCCGTGGTCACTTCCCTATCCAGCTTGGGCGCATCGACGGCCAGGCCGTTGCGGAAATATTCGGTGGCGTCGCGATAAGCGAAGCCGTGCGGCGCGATGACGACGGTCTGCGGGGCGGCGACGGCCCCGGCGGGGCCTGCCGTCACGAGCAATCCCGATTGCACTGCGACAGCGACCGAAAGTGCGGCGAGCAGCGCAAGAGGAATTGCGATCGATATGCCTGAAACTGGTTCGATGGCTGCAATGCGGGCCATGGTTTTTCGCAGATAGCGCCCCCAAAAATGAGATTGGTGCGCGGGCCACCCCTGGCCCGCGCACCGCCCCCTCCGCCAGGTCAGCTTGCCGACGGTGCCCTGACCGAGGTCATGAGATCGTTGTCCCATTCGCCGGTCACCTTAAAGTGGGCCGCTGCCCCCAGCTCGAAGGCCTCGATAAGGTTATGGTTCACGTAGGCATAGATGCCTGGCTGAGCGAAGGTGTAGAGGGCGGCCCCTGCCGTGCCGCCGGGAATGAACCAGGTTTCCTGGTCCGTGTCGGGCGGGTTGAGGAATTTGCCGGTTGCCCAGACATATTCGCCATGTCCGCCGATCAGATGCGGCCGGGTGTCCCGGTTGGCCTGCGAATGAACGATCAGGACGGTTTCTCCGACCTTGGCCGTCATCGCATTGTCGCCGGTCAGGGCTCCGACCGCGCCGTTGAAGACGATGTGGGTGGGCGTCAGCGTTTTCATCGCGGCCACCGTATCTTCATAGGCCTCTCCGGGGCTGTCGTACGTCTTGAACTTGCCGGTTTCGTCACGCGGCACGTAGAAGTCCTGTTCGCCGATATAGTAGACCTTGTCGTAGACCAGCGGCTTGCCGTTGCCGTCCTTGAGGCCTTCGCGCGGCAGCACCATGATGGCGCCGTTCATGCCCGATGTGACGTGCCACGGAACCATGCCGGGAGGGGCGCAGTGATAGACGAAGACGCCGGCCTTGGTCGCCTTGAAGCGAAGAACGGTGCTCTCGCCCGGATTGACGACCGTCAGCGCCCCGCCGCCCAGCCCGCCAGTGGCGGCATGGAAGTCGATGTTGTGCTGCATCGCGTTGGTGTCGGGATTGATCAGCGTGAGCTCGACATAGTCGTCCTGATGAACCACCATCAAGGGGCCGGGAACCGATCCGTCGAAGGTCATGGCGTTGATCTCGGTGCCCTCCTTGTCCAGGATCATCTTCTTTTCCTGGATAGTGAGCGTGAATTCCTTGATCTTCGGCCCGTCCGCGGTCTTCTGCTCGTGAGCATGAGCGAAGGGCGGCTTGACGAGCTCGACCTTCTCGCGGGGAAGCTTCGATATGTCGACCTTGGCCGGCTTGGCGGTCTTCAGCGCTTCCGCCGCGGCGGCCTCTTCATTGGCGTGGGCCACTGTGTTGGATACGATGATTGGCGTCAGCGCTCCGGCAACAGCAGCACCCGTCAGCATCGTACGCCGGGTCATTTGTAGAGTATTCGTCATTGCTAATCTCCTGTAGTCGAAGACGGGCGGACGCCGCCCTGTCGAAGGGGAGAGTAGAACAAAGCCGACGGAAATCTTTGACGTGGCGCAAACTGGCTGTTTGTGCCGGCGCAAAGTTCAAAAGATCTTCTTTGCGTAATCTCAACGACCGCCGTCTTCCATCCGGGCATTTCTGCATGATCAAAATGGAGATCTTGATCATGCAGACTATAAAGGACGTGGAGACCAAGGCGCCGCGGGGAATGAGCCGTTCCGGAATGGTCCTGTTCTCCTACGGCTTTCGGCCTTTCTTTATGGCCGCGGCATTATGGGCGATCGTCAGCATCGGCCTCTGGACGGCGTTCCTCAACGACGGCGTCGCCGTGGCGAGCGATTACGGCACGCTTTACTGGCATGCTCACGAGATGCTCTTCGGTTTCGCGCCGGCTGTCCTGGCAGGCTTCCTGCTGACCGCAATCCCGAACTGGACCGGCCGCCTTCCCATCTCGGGGCGCCCGCTGGCAGCGCTCTTTGCGGTGTGGTGCATCGGCCGGCTCGCCATGTTGTTCAGCGGCAGCATCGGTTTGACGGCCGCCGTCGCGATCGACAGCCTCTTCCTCCCGCTCATGCTGGCCTTATCGGCGCGAGAGGTGATTGCGGGAAGGAAATGGAAGGATCTGAAAGTCATCGCCGGGCTGGCGGTCCTGTCGGCTGCCAATATCTTCTTTCATATCGAGGTGATCGGAGACGGCAATCCGGCGCTTGCCATCCGTCTCGGCCTCGGCGCCTATGTCCTGCTCGTCACGATCGTCGGAGGACGCATTCTGCCGAGCTTTACCAGGAACTGGATCAATCAGCGCGGCCGCACGGATTTTCCAGTCGCCTACAATCGCTTCGATGCGGCGACGATCATCGCCGGCGCCGTTTCTCTCGCCGCCTGGGCGATTGCGCCCGAATCCGTCGTGACCGGTTTCTCTGCCGCCGTTGCGGCAATCATGAACGGAATACGGCTTTTCCGCTGGCGGGGATGGACGACATGGCCGGAGCCCATCCTCTTCGTGCTTCACATTGCTTACGGTTTCGTACCGCTGGGATTTGCCGCCGTCGCCCTCGGGCCGATGGGGCTGCCCCAGGTCGCCGTTCTTCATCTCTTTGCGATCGGCGCCATGTCCATGATGATGCTGGCGGTCATGACGCGGGCAAGCCGAGGTCATACCGGACGGAAATTGAAGTCGAGCCGGGTGACGAATGCATCCTATATCGTGCTTGCCGCCGTTGCCCTGCTTCGGCCCATGGCAGAGCTGATGCCTGCCTTCACGACCCAGATACTGATGGCGTCCGCTTTCGGCTGGACGATAGCCTTCGGGCTGTTCGCGCTCGAACATGCACCGTTCCTGTGCCGGGACCGCAAACCTCTGGCCGCGCGCAAGCCATGAGGAAGAGCGCCGCCCCGTTTACGGGTGGCGGCGCTCCTATTCACACGTTCGGCAATCGTCCCATCATTTCCGGCGACCAGGCCGGCTCGTAGACCATGTCGACGACGGCAGCCGAAACGCCTTCGATCTCTTCCGCCCGGGCCTTCACCGCTTCGGCGATGAAGGCGGAGGCCGGACAGAAGCGGGTCGTCGTCGTCATTTCTATTCTGACGGCGCCATCATCCGAAACCTCGATGCCGTATATCAGCCCGAGGGCCACGATATCCGTCCCGAGTTCCGGGTCTTCTATCCCGCGCAATGCCGCCAGGATCGTTGGTTTGGAAATCTTATGCGCGGGCATCGGAAACGT
The DNA here is from genome assembly GCF_002211285.1 of Rhizobium sp. R635. Classification (GTDB taxonomy): domain Bacteria; phylum Pseudomonadota; class Alphaproteobacteria; order Rhizobiales; family Rhizobiaceae; genus Rhizobium. The sequence continues at coordinate 172,623 of NZ_LOKX01000005.1, forward strand.
TCGCCGGCGTTGCCCTGATCATGATCCTGTAGATCTTGCCGCTGGCATCGAAATCTCCGATCCACTCATGGCCTCGCGCCTTGAGCTCATTGAACAGGAAGACGGGCTCGCGGTTCAGGAGCGCGAACAACACCTCGCCGCTCTCCATCGATTCCAGGCGAGAAAGAATGCGCTCCATCGGTTCGGGTGGGGCGAGATCGGTCAGATCGAGGTTCCAGGTCGGTTCCGGCCAGATCGCCTCCGCTGTTGCGGCTGCCGGCGCGGGATCGCTGTCCGGCTTCCCCTGGGGAACGAAATCGATCTCCCAGTCGTCGTCGGCCAGGCGTTTGGTGAGATGCGAATAGCCGCGCCGCTCCAGCTGGCGGATCAGGGGGATGGGTTCGAATATGGCGTGAAGCCGCACGCCCTCGTCGGGGCCGAGCTTTGCGAAAGTATCCATAATGAGCTGGAACGGCATCCCGCCGTCGCGCAGGATCTGTCTGACGTCAAGTTCACGAAGCTGAACCATGGGCGTTACCTCTGTGGTTTGCGGCGCTAAAAAGCGCCGGCGGTTGAAAGGGTGCGCTCTTGGCGGCGGGATCGACATTCGCCAGAGTGCGGGCGAGCGCGAGCTCGATCATGAGAGCTGCTGTGGAAAAAGTCTGGACTATCGCGGCAAGATGAAAAGCCGCATCAGATCCGAGCGCGATCGCGGCCGCCGCCGCAACGACGGCAAGGTAAAAGATGCAGAGCCAGGCCGTCGCCCGGCGTCCGTTTATCAGCTCGGTCAGGCGCGGTGTCGGCCGGCGTCCGAGCAGTGGGCCGAAGGCTTCGATCCAGGTGAGGAAAGGAACGATCTTCAGGAGCTGCGACAGGCCGAACCCGGTCAGCCAGCCGAAGACGAACAGGTAGCCTATGGCGGTGAACACCTTTGGCGCGGCATCCGATGCCAGGGCGATGGCCAACATCGGCACCGAAAGCCCCAGCAGAACGAATGCCGGCAAGGATCCGGCCATGTTGAGCTCGAGGCTCTTCCGGCGCCGCGCGCGGTAGGTCGAAAACAGGTCGGCGAGATAGGCCGCGACCGGCAGCTGGAAGAGCAGCGATCCGAACAGGAAGAAGCACTGGCCCAGGACGGGTGCAAATATCGTCGAAACCATCGCCACGGCAAGGGTGCCCGCCGCAAGCAATCCCGTGGCCCGAATGAACGGCGCCCTCTTCATATCGTCGGAAAGCAAGAACATCGGCAGCAGCTTATAGCTGACGCCGATCGCGGCGAAGCTCATCCAGCCGGCGAGGCCGAAGCTCGCATGGAACGGCACGGCATTCGCGACGAAGGCGATGATGCCCGTGGCCTCCGTCAACCCGGAAACCGTGACGGCGAACAGTGCTCCCAACGCCAAGGTCACAACAAGGCATGCCATGCCGATCATGACGAGCGGCGAGGCGGCGTGAGCCGCCCTGCCGCGCCACAGACCGGAAAGCAGCACGAATCCGATCGACAACAGCGATGCCGGCAGCACCGATGATGCTGCGACCATGACCGGGCCTGCCGCCCCGGACCCGGTATCGATCAGATGGAAGCCGAAGAGGAGAAGTCCGAGCCCGGCGACGGAACCCGCAAGGCAGGGCAGGTCGAGCCGCCCGGTCGGCAGGCCGAGACCCGTCATAACCGGGGTAAACTGCAGAAGCGCCCCGATCATGAGGAGGCCGAGCCAACCGATCGTGATGCAATGAACGATAATCAGCGCGTGAGGTTCGGCGACACTCGCCGACGGCGCCCATGCTCCCGCCGAAAGCAGGCCTTCGGCCAGAAGCAGGAAGAAGAGCGCCGCGCCGAAATATGACATCGTCCAACGCGACAGTGTTGCTCCCACCGGCATCATCGCGCTGCCCCGAACTCAGTGGCTGCCGCAGCAGCAGTCGCAACCGGAATCCTGGCGGGTGATCTGCACGCGCCAGACGTCGGGGCCCTGTTCCAGATATTCCCAGAGGAATTTTCCCGGAAATGCGGTTTCAAGCTGGTAATGCAGGGGCCGGGGCTCATGATCGCTGGTGATCAGCATGGCGTCGCCGGGGGTCAGTGCGCTGAGCGTGCCAAAAATCCGGGGATGCCGCTCGATAGGATGTATCGTCCTGACATCGATGTGGGGAGCTTGGGCGTGGATGGTTTGCGCATCGGTCATCTGGCTGTTTCCTTTTGCCGCGTCTTGCAGACTGGCGGGATCGCGGCTCGTCCCGCGCCAGAACGAGACGGTAAAGGGCTTTGCGGAAAGCGACTTTGACGGCGGACAAATATCCGAATGATTCCCGGCCGAGCGTCCTCATTGATTTGGGACAAGGAAGAACGCGCGGCCGGAGGTCATAAAGCATCCTGATTTTGACAGAGGATGCGACAATGTCCGACAATTTGGTCGCCAAGTACGGCGATGCGCGGCTCCCGCGTTACACGAGCTACCCGACGGCCCCGGCCTTTTCAGCCGCCGTGGGGCCGGATGAATATGCCAAGGGCCTCGAAAACATCGGAAAAGCCGGACCGGTTTCCGTCTATCTCCACGTGCCCTTCTGCCGCTCGATGTGCTGGTATTGCGGCTGCCACACGACCATCACCCGGCAGGACGCTCCCGTGGTCGAATATCTCGACGTGATGAGCCAGGAGATCGAGCTCGTCTCCTTTGCCGCCGGAAACGACGTGCCCGTCAAGAACGTTCATTTCGGCGGCGGCACGCCGACGATCATGAAGCCGCAGGAATTTACGGCACTGATGGCGAAGCTCAGGAGCGCCTTCGCTTTCGAGGCGGATGCCAGCGTCGCGGTCGAAATCGACCCGCGCACCTTGACCGCTCCCATGATCGAGGCGCTCGGCGAAAACGGCGTCGATCGCGCGAGCCTCGGCGTCCAGAGCTTCGACCCGATCGTGCAGGCCGCCATCAACCGGATGCAGTCCTTCGAGCAGACAGAGACGGCAGTCGTGGGCCTGCGCTCGGCAGGTGTGACCAGCATCAATTTCGACCTGATATACGGCCTCCCGAAGCAGACGGTCCAATCCTGCGTGGAAACGGTCCGCCTAGCCGCGCAGCTGCGCCCGGAACGTTTCGCCGTTTTCGGCTATGCCCACATACCGGCCTTCAAGAAGCATCAGCGCCTCATCGACGAAGCATCGCTTCCGGATGCGAGACAGCGCAACGAACAGGCCGAAGCCATCGCCCAGGAGCTTGAAAAGGCCGGGTATGTGCGCATCGGGCTCGATCACTTCGCACTGCCGGAGGATGAGCTTGCGGTCGCCGCGCGCGAGGGGACGATGAGGCGGAACTTCCAGGGCTACACCACCGACGACTGCGATAGCCTCATCGGCCTCGGCGCTTCGGCGATCGGGCGACTGCCGACCGGCTATATGCAGAACCACGTACCGCTGGGTCTCTATGCGGAGCGTGTCGCGTCCGGCGTGTTGCCGACGGCCAAGGGATATCTTCTGACCGAAGAGGACAAGCTTCGGGGCAGAATCATCGAGCGGCTGATGTGCGATTTCGAAGTCGATTTGGGAAGGCTGAGCGGGGAGTTGGGTTTCGACACCGGCTTCCTCGTCGAGCGTAACGAACGTCTCGGCGAACTCGTGGCCGATGGCGTCGTGACGATCCGCGACAACAGGATCGTCGTCTCCCAGGACGCACGCTTCATGGTCCGCGCCGTTGCGGCGGCATTCGACGCCTATTTCGGTTCGCTCGGCCGTACGCACAGCAAGGCCGCCTGACAGCAACTTAGGCCGGAGGCGCCGATCGGGCGGCTCCGGCCTATTTACTCACGCCTTTCAGGCGGTCAGGTTCCGATAGATTGCCGGCAGCGCGCCCGGCAGCTTCGCAATATCCGAAATCACGGCAAAACCAGCCCTTCCGAAAATTGCCGGCAAGTAGTCGCCGGCATTGCGGTCCACGGTGACGGCGAAGACGGCCTGGCCGAGCGCGCGGGCTTCGGCGACCGCCTTCCTGCTGTCTTCCAGGGCAAACCGCCCTTCGTAATGATCGACGTCGTTCGGTTTGCCGTCCGTCAGGATGAGGAGCAGCTTTTTCCTTGCGGCGTGTTTGTGCAGCTGTCCCGAAACATGTCTGAGGGCCGCCCCCATTCGCGTGTAATAACCCGGTTTGAGATCGGCGATCCGCTGCGCAGTCACCTGCGAGAACGTCTCGTCGAACTCCTTGACGCTGTCGATACGCACCCAGCTGCGGCGTCTCGACGTGAAGGTGTGAATGGCGAAACTGTCGCCGCAGGCATCCAGGCCGCGCGCGAAGACATCGAGCGCCTGCTTTTCGACGTCGAGGACCCGGCGATTGTCCACCCAGGAGTCCGTCGACAGCGAGACGTCGACGAGGATCGACGTTGCAAGCTCGTGCGAAGCAGGGCGGGCGCATTCATAGATACGGTCGTCCGGCTGCCCGGTCGCAAGCAGGTCGGCGCGCGAGCGTATCACCGCCTCGAGGTCGAGGTCGTCACCATCGAGCTGCGCCTTCCTGATCTCCCTCTTTGACCTCAGCGTCTCGAATTGCCGTCTGACCTTGCGCACGATCGCCTGATCGGCAACGACGGGCGCCTGTTGCGCGGCCGGGACGCTGCCGATGAGGACGCGGCAGTAATTCTCCAGATATTCCGCTCTGCGGAAATGCCATTCGGGATAGGTCAATACGCCGTGGATCTGGGAAACGTCCGAGGCCTCCGGGGAGAGATCCAGGTCGAAACGGAATTTCGACTTCGGCCGCTCCCGTGTTTCGCTCAAAGTGATCTCGTCGAGTTCGTCGGCTGCGCCGGCATCGTCCTCCTCGCGATCGTCCGTCGGCCGGTCGACATTGACCATCTCGGCCATGGCGAGGATCTTTTCGAAGCGGTTGAGGATGAAAGGATCGCGCCTGCGGTCCTCGGCATCTTTCTTGCGGACCGCTTGATGCGACGAGCGGGCCGGGCCTGCCTCGCCGCCCTCGGAAGGCAGATCCTCGCGGTCGGATTTTTGAGCCTCCGCGCGTCCGGTGAAGTCCGGCCAGATCGGGACCGGCAGCATCGGCAGATATCCTGCCGGCGCCTTGTCTCCTCTCGGCCTGACAAGATCGGGCAACCGGCTCCCCAAGGGAAATGCCAGGGCAAAGCGCAGATAATCCTCGACCTGCCTTTCGGCCTTGGGCAGCCTGCCGCGGATCCGGCATGCGAGAATGGCCTCGCTCAGGCGCAGATATCGTGGATACATGCCGGGAAAGATGTCGGCCACCCGCGCGGCGTTTTCACGACCTGTTTCGATCCGGGCAATGTCGGAAAGCATGGCGTCGGTCGTTTTGCGGCTCGGAATGGCAGCCACCGCGATATAGGCGGCCAGCCAGAAATAGAGATCCCGGTTCAGCCGTTCGTCATCGAAGATATCGATCGAGGCGGGCAGGTGGATGGCGCTGCCGTCCCAGCTCGGATGATCGCTTCTTTCTTCGCCGAGACCGACAACTTGCCGGAAACGCAGCCGATGCGACGAGATCTGCTGGCGTGATTTCTGGATCTGCAGTGTCGGTTCGCCGCCAAAGGCGCGGAAGCAGACGGCCAGCTGCGATTTGATGTCGGCCAGGTTGACCGCGTGCTCCGCATGGCGGGGCCAGGAGCGCGTGTCGCCGACAAGGCGATGCCAGGCGCGTCCGACCGTTTCCTCGAGTTCCAGGAATTCGAGCATCTCTCACCTGCCGAGCGTCGCTGCGGCCACCTCGACGAGGGCGGCCTTCACATCGGCTTCATCCGTCAGCGGTTCGATGATGGCGGCCCTGACCGCTTCGGCAAGCGGCATTCCGGCATCGACGAGGGTGGCGCAATAGATGATGAGGCGCGTCGAGACGCCCTCTTCCAGATCCTGCCCCTTGAGAGCGCGAAGCCGGCGGGCAAGGTCCACCAGCGGCGCCACCCGGCTCTCCGCCAGGCCGCTTTCGATCGAGACGGTCGCAATCTCGCGCTCCCGCGGGAGGAAGTCGAACTCGATCGAGACGAAGCGCTGGCGGGTGCTGGGCTTCAAGGATTTCATCAGATTCTGGTAGCCGGGGTTGTACGACACGACCACCATGAAAGACGATTGCGCCTCGATGAGTTCACCGGTGCGCTCGAGCGGCAGCAGCCGGCGATCGTCGGTCAGCGGATGAAGAACGACGGCGACGTCTTTGCGGGCTTCGACGATCTCGTCGAGGTAGCAGATGCCGCCCTCGCGCACGGCTTTCGTCAGCGGACCGTCGACCCAGACGGTTTCTCCGCCTTTCAACAGATACCGGCCGGTCAGATCGGCAGCGGTGAGATCGTCATGGCAGGAGACGGTCGAGACCGGCAGCCCCAGGCGGGCGGCCATGTGATGCACGAACCTGGTCTTGCCGCAGCCCGTCGGCCCCTTGAGCAGAATCGGCAATTGCCGGCTCCAGGCACTCTCGAACAGCGCGCATTCGTTTCCATGGGCGGTGTAGTGCGGGATTCCCGCATTCGCATCGAGCGGGAGATTAAACGCGATCGTCATGTCTTCTGTTCTCCAAAAGGGGAGGGGAGCCCGCCTATTCGGCGGGCTGTGCAATTGCGTCGGGTAGGCAGGCGCGGCCGGGGACGAGGACCGACCAGATGAACATCAGCGCGCTGATGAAGACGAAGATGCCGGAGCCGAGTCTCACCCAGTAGAAGACGCTGAGCTGGTCCTGCACATCCATGTAGGATTCGCCGAGCACCCTCTGCAGGTGAACCTGGATGATGCCGGCAAAGGTGAGGGCGAAGGTCATGACCGACATTGCCGTGCACATGATCCAGAAACTTGCGATCGAGAGCCACTGATTATAGGGCGCGCGGCCGCGGATCTGGGGAATGGCATAAGCCATCGCCGCAAGATTGAGCATGACGTAGGCGCCGAAGAAGGCGAGATGCCCGTGCGCCGCGGTAACCTGTGTGCCATGCGTATAATAGTTCACCGAAGACAGCGTATGGAGGAAACCCCAGACGCCTGCGCCGAAGAAGGCCATGACCGAGCAGCCGATCGACCACAGCAGCGCCGCCTTGTTCTCATGCTTGCGGCCGGCCTTCCAGGTCATCACGAAGGTGAACACCACCATGGTGAAGAACGGCGCGACCTCCAGCGTCGAAAAGAGCGAGCCGATCCACTGCCAGTATCCGGGCGCGCCGATCCAGTAATAATGGTGGCCGGTGCCGAGAATGCCGGAGAAGAGCGCCAGGCCGATGATCACATAGAGCCATTTTTCGATGACTTCCCTGTCGATGCCGTTCAGCCTGATCATCAGGAAGGCCAGCACCGACGCCATGATCAGCTCCCAGACGCCCTCGACCCACAGGTGGACGACATACCACCAGTACATCTTGTCGAGCGCGAGGTTGACCGGGTTATAGAAGGCAAAGAGGAAAAAGATCGCCACGCCCCAGAGCCCGAACAGCAGGATGTTGGTGATCGTGGTCTTACGTCCCTTCAAGGCCGTCATGGTGACGTTGAACAGGAACATCAGAACGACGACGACGATGCCGACCTTGATCGCGAAGGGCTGCTCGAGAAACTCGCGGCCCTCATGGATGTGGAACAGGTAGCCGATGACCGCGACCGCCGCGGCCACGAGGAATATCCAGAACTGCGCGATGGCGAGTTTCGGGCTGTAGAGCTCCGTCTCGCATTCCTCCGGAAGAAGAAAATAGGTGGTGCCCATGAAGCCCATCAGCAGCCAGACGATCAGCGCGTTCGTGTGGATCATGCGGACGATGTTGAACGGCAGCTCGACCGACAGCGTGTTCGGCAGGACGTAGATCGTTCCCGCCAGCACGCCGAACAGCAGCTGCGCCATGAAAAGGCCGAGAGCTCCGTAGAAATAGAGCATGGCGACGCTTTGTGTCTTGTATTTCATTGCTTGATCCTCTCGCCCGTCAGCCCGCCTGGTTCGGCGGCCACGCCTGCGTGTTCATCTTGCTGACCCATTCGAGGAAGTCCGCGAGATCGTTCACTTCTTCTTCCGTCAGATTGAATTGCGGCATCTGCCTGCGGCCCTCGATGCCGGAGGGTTGCGCCGCCATCCAGGCGTGGAGCGCCTCGCGCGCACTGGCCGGGTCCTTGTCGCCGCCCCAGCGAATCCAGACATTGGAAAGCTCGGGAGCGAAATAGGCGCCTTCGCCGTCCAGCGTGTGGCAGTTGATGCAGGCGTTCTTCTCCCAGATGTGCTTGCCTCTGGCGACGCTTTCGGTCAGCGTCTTCTCGTCGGTCGAGACGGTCCGGATGTAATAGTGGCTGTGGGCGGTCAGCCCGACGAATATGGCGAAGAAAAAGGCCGATCCGCCGTAGAACACGTTTCGGGCCGCGGTTTTTGTCAGGCGTTCAGCCATCGATGATCCTTTCATGTCGGTGGCGGAGCCCGCCGTGACGTCGAAAACGGAGCCAAGGGCTCACGCTTCCTGGATGACCGAAGGGCAGCGGCGGGTCTTTGTTAATTCGCAAAGACCGCCGAGAATGCGAGCGCGCCGGCCACGGCCGGGAACAGCACGGCCGCCGCCCACAGGATCAATGCGAGGCCGAGCGGCGAACCCTTGAAGCGCAGGCCGAGGAAACCGGAGACGACCAGGCGCACTTTCGCCAGCGCAATCAGCCCGGCGGCGAGCGCCAGTGCGGGCCTTGCCGCGGCGCCCGACAGAAACATCGAGGCTGCGAAGACGCAGGATGTCAGCATCAGCAGAAAGATCAGCGCCCGCGAGGGAGCATTCGCCCTGTCTTGTACAGTCATAAGAGATAGACCACCGGGAACATGACCAGCCAGACGATGTCGATGACATGCCAGAGGGTCGTCACGAGATGGATATTCTCAAGCGATGGAAACCGGGCCATCAGCGCGAGGACCAGAGCTCCGAACAGGACGTGGACCAGGTGAAATCCTGTTATCAGCACGTAGAGCTGCGAGAAGCTGTCCTCGGCAAGCAGCGATGCGCCTTCCACCTGATATTCGTAAAGTTTGAGGGCGACGAACAGAGCCCCGCCGACGGCCGAGGCAAACACGGCCTGCCGTTGCCGCCGCAAGTCGACCGACCGCGCGGCGAGCGCCGCAAACCAGCCGCTCACCAGTAGGACCACCGTATTTGCGAGTGCAATATCGTGATGAAGCTTGGCCTTTCCGGCCGCGAATACCTCCGGCTGGAACCACGACGCGATGACGAAGCCCATCATCAGCGCCGCAAAAGCCGCAAGTTCGCTCCACGCCAATATCCAGACCATCAGGTCGTCGCTTCGGGCTGCGGGCCGGCTGCGGAGCTCGGGGGAAATCATCGCTGTCATGGCTATGACGATAGGGATGATATCGCGCCCGCTCTTTGATCGATCGCAAAGAGCGGGCCGATCGGAAGAACTAGGTTTTGCGGAAAGGAGAACCCGATGACCGATGCCCAGATAGGACTGTCGATAGCAACGCCCGTGATTATAGTATTCGCGATCGCCCTCTATCGGATGGGCGTCCTGCAGCGGACGGGCACGGTCTCAGCGGTTCTCGCGGCGGTCGCGATCGCCGCCAGCCTGTTTCTGCAGAGGTGATGTGATGAAAAAGCCGATCCCCACCGATTTCATAGAACTCGAACGCTGCTACGATCAACTGATGTCGTGGTGCGACGTACTCCAGGCAATCGCCGATTTCCTGCCTTGCCACATAGACGAAGACCTTTGCGAGCGTATCTCAGGCGGCCTGCTTCCGCTGCTGCAGACGACGCATGCGCTCGAAGAGCGCCTTATTTCGTCGGGACTGAACCTGATCATGGAAGCGGGTGACAAGGCCGATGCGGCTGAACGCCGGCGGGCAGTGCGTTTGTTTCATCGCGATGCCGCCCAAGACGTCGCCGTTACGCTGGAAACGCTGGGCGAGGGGCGCTGCCGGCTGTCCTGGGAGGCCGTGGGATATCAGCTGCGTTCGTTCTTCTGCTCGACGCGCGGGCATATCAGATCGGAACGCGAGATCATGAGATTGATGCAGCGGGCGGCGGAGGCTGAACGGGCGCCGGCCTTGACGGATGCGATCAATCAAACCGAGGCGGCCTGAGCGACTGAGGTTTCGTGGCGGCCTGTCATTCCGACAGGCCGCCTTCGAGATGCACCGAATGGAAGTCGTCGACGAGCACTTCGAGATCCGCCAGCCAGCCCTCTGGATTGCGCACCGGAATTCCTTCCGCATCCCATCTGCCTTCCGTGCTTCTCGCAAGTTCGAACTTCATGGGCTCGATCGCCGATCCCGGATTTCTCAGGCGAAGAACGACCTGCCTTGGGTCGAGGGCATCAAAATCCGGACCCATGATTGCGACGTGGACCTTCCTCGTTCCGTGCGCCTCGGCTCCGAGCTCCAGTTGAGCCATCGCTTTTTCGGCATGCAGATGGATCGATAGAACCGGCGAAACCTCCGCGGCCTCTGCCTGTCCCGGACCGGCAAAGCGCCAGAGGCCCGCCGTGCCAATGATCGCGACGGCAAGGATGATTTCGAAGAGGATGCTTCGGCGCAGCCTTTCTCTCGCAACCGGATTTCCGGCCAATGTCGGCGCCGTGAGCCAGAAGCGATTATAGACGGCCACCATGCAAAGGCAGGCCACGAGCATGACCTTGACCGCAAGGATCCGGCCGTAGAGCGACGACAGGATCTGGATGAGCGCCGGAAGCTCTACTATCGCAAGCACGATCCCAGCAAGGATCATGACGAAGAACGGGATCGGGATCATCCGCGAGAAGCTGCTCAGCGGGCGCAGGTTCGGCGGTGTCCGGCTGAGCTGCCAGAGCGGCAGGAGGCTTCCTGCCCAGAACAGCAGCGTCGCGCTGTGGAGAAATATGGCGGCTCTCGTCAGCCAGCGCGGGTCCGCCGTGCTGCAGTGCCCACTGAAGGTAAAGGCGCTCGCCGCCAGCATCAGGGCGACGACGGCAAGAACGCGCCCGGTGATTTTGCGGCGGGCGAGGGGGAGCGCGATCGTGAGCAGCGACAGGAAGAACAGGCTGGCGCAAATTGCGGCATTGCCCTGTACGGCGATCTCGAGCGGCGCCGCACCGGCAAAGACCAGACCGCTTCCCGCTTCGTCCAGCCCCTGCAGGTAAAGCCCTGCCCCCAGCAGCGCGGTTCCCGGCAGCATGATGGTCGCGGCACTCGCTGTTGCGCCGTTGCGGGCGCCCAGCCAACGGTCGAACAGCGCGCCGCCAACGGCGAAGGCCAGGAATAGAACCGTGGCGGTGTGCACGAGCCAGATGGCGATCGGCAAGGAAAGACCGGAGCCCTCGCCAACCGCAACCGGCGGCGTTGCGGAAGGCGTGCCGATGTTGAACACCAGCGTGCCGCCGACAGGGTGGCCGTCTTCGGATTCGACGCGGTAGCTCACCATCACCGTGCCGCGGATATTGGGATCGGAGAAGCGCAATCGGACATCCGCATCTGATGTGTCGGCGTCCAAGTCCTGGTTCGCGCCGTTGCCGTCGGTTGCCGTGGCTCGGATGAGCCTGACCGGCTCGCTGAAATGCAGCTCGATTTCGGCCGGCAGGCGATCCAGCGTCTCATTGGCCGCCGGAGTCGAGCTTTTCAGAGCGGCGTGGGCAAGCGCGCCTGTCGGCGCCAGCATGCCCATCGCGATGGTGGCTGCAACGAGAACCGCCCGAAGACGCCGCGTCACCCGTTTTCCTGTTTTCGAGGGCCACATGGTCGACGGCTCCCGGCGGTTCACGAACGCGGTTGTTCGACCACGTCGAAGTAGGGAGCGGGGGTTTCGTAATCGTCGGGCGACTTGCCCGCTGCGGGAATTTCGATCCAGCGTTCGACGGCGCCTTCGGTGCATTCCTGCACGACAGGAACGTAAATGCGGGTGCCGGACGGAATTTCCTTCGCGACCGTCGCGCGGAAAACGAATTCGTCATATTCGTCGTCGGCGAGAGTACCGCCGGACCATGTGATTTCGCTGACGCCTTCCTTCACGGGCTTGCCGTAGAGATCGTAGCTTTTCTCATAGGCGGCGCTGACCTTCTCGACCGACCAGCCCGATTTCGGCATCGGCTTGGCCGACAGCAGACCCTCGGGGATCTTCACGCGGATCTTGATCGTCGCCTTGCCCTCGCAGCCGTGCCCGACGCGAAGGATGGCCTTATAAGCCTTGCCTGACGGCGCCTGGCTCTGCTCGAGGGTGATATGGGCATCGGCCACGCCGGCGGCGCAGACCGCTGCGGCGAAAGCAATTGCCATGGGCTTGAACATGACGGGTTCTCCACCGTGCGGGATGGCGCGCAAGCGCGGCCATCCGCACCGGTCGGTTGACTATTGAGTGATCTGCGCGAGGTCGGCATCCAGCCGCTTGCGCACCATGTTCGGCACCTTCGCGGTCTTGATCGCCTCGATATTGGACTGGCTGTCACCGACCTGGATCAGGGCGACCATGCCCATGCCGACATGCGGCGTGCACTTCAGGACATAGGCGCCGGGAACGTCGAACTTCGTCTGGTACTGCTCGTTCGGCTTGGACTTGAACTCGGCAACGCCATCGGGGATGAGGCCCTTGAAGGTCTCGACATTGTGGCTCTTGTCGGTGGGAATGAAGGTTACGGTGTCGCCGGGAGCGATTTTCAGGACGCCCGGCTCGAACACCATTGCGCCGTCCGTACCCTTGTTGAGCATCTGAATCTGATGGTCGGCGGCCATCGACGGCGCAGCCGAAACAATCAGGGCTGCCGTTGCAGCGATCAGACCGAATTTCAAACGCATGTGCATATCTCCTGTTTCGCGAGGTCGATTTAGCCTCGTGAACACTTTCTAGGACATGCCGCCGCCGGCTTCTTTGACGCTCGTCAAATAGGAGAAAAAACCAGTAATTCCGCCCTAAAAAACATATGCATAGCATTCGTCGGGCGACGATTGCCGCCCGACGGAATCGGGCCGCCTCTGCCGGAGCAACATCGCCTCCGCCAAGGGTCGGTTTCAGAGATAAGGGGATAGTTGCCGCGAAGGTTATCTTGCGTCGAGAAGCTCGCGGATCTTCAGCGCGAGTTCCCTCGCGGTATAGGGTTTGCGCAGCCATTGCGCGCCGGGAACGATGCCTTTGCCCGCAAGACCCGGCTCGGAATATCCCGATGTGAAGAGCACGGCGATATCAGGCCGCAGGATGCGCACTTCTCGCGCGAGTTCGTCGCCGGTCATTCCCCCCGGCATCACGATGTCGGTAAACAGGAGCGCTATATCGCTATTTTCATCTAGAAGATCGAGTGCGCGATGACCGTTTTCCGCTTCGCGCACCGTATAACCCATCGACGCCAGCCTGGCGACGGCGACGCGGCGAACGCGGGCGTCATCTTCGACCACCAGCACCGTTTCATCGCCGCGCGGCAGCTGGTTCTCACCGGTGTGTTGATCGGACTCAGGTTCCTGAGGCCTCTTCTCGTTGATGGCAGGCAGGTATATCCGCACCGTCGTGCCCCGTCCGACCTCGCTGTAAAGCTGAAGATGCCCACCCGATTGCTTCACGAAGCCATAGACCATGCTGAGCCCGAGGCCGGTGCCTGAGCCCACTTCCTTGGTCGTGAAGAACGGTTCGATCGCGTGCTGCCGGACTTCCTCGGTCATGCCGACGCCGGTATCCGTCATGGCAATGAGCACGAAATTGCCGCTGCGCACCTCCGGGTACATCTTGGCATAATCGGCATCGAGATGGACCCGCGAGATCGTCGTGATGAGACTGCCGCCCTTCGGCATGGCGTCCCTCGCGTTCAAGGCGATGTTCAGGATGGCGTTTTGAAGCTGCGAGCTGTCGACGAGGACGTCGAGGCCGGACCCTTCGATGACGGTCGACAGCTTGATATCTTCGCTGAGCGTTCGCCGGAGCAGGTCCGAGAAGCCGCTGACGAGCTGACCGAGATCCGCATGTTTCGGGCTCAACGGCTGGCGCCGGCCGAAAGCCAGCAGTTGGCCCGTGAGGACCGCCCCGTCCTGCGCTGCGGACTGAGCTTCCTTGAGAATTTCGCGAAGGGTGCCGGGCGCCAGCTTGTCCTCGATCATTTCGAGGTTGCCGCTGATGACGGTGAGCAGGTTGTTGAAATCGTGCGCGATGCCTCCCGTCAGCTGCCCGATGGCTTCCATCTTCTGCGCCTGGCGAAGATCTTCCTCGATCTTGAACCGGCTGGTGAGATCGCGGACGAAACCGGTGAATATCCGCTCTCCGTTGACGGTCGCTTCGCCGACGTGAAGTTCCATCGGAAACTGCGATCCATCGGCCCGCTGCCCGGTGACGACGCGCCCATAGCCGATGATGCGTTTCTCGCCGGTCTCGATATAGTGATCGATGTAGCCGTCGTGAGCGTCGCGATAGGGATTGGGCATGAGGTTGCTGACGTTGCGGCCGCAAATCTGGTCGGAAGACATGCCGAACAGTTTTTCGGCGGCCTTGCTGAACGACAGCACCGTTCCCTTATGGTCGATCACCACCATCGCGTCGGGCACGGTGTCGAGGATTGAACTCAAATGCGCCTCGCGCGCCTTGACCGCCTCCTGGGTGTGCCTCAAGGCGCTGACGTCACTGTTCGTTTGAATGACGGCAAGGTCTCCGTCCGACAGATTGACGAGCACGCAGCGGGACGCGACGTGAATATCGTGTCCGCTCTTATGGCGATGAATGATTTCACCCTGCCAGAAGCCGCGCGACTTCAACTGGTCCCGGACGTTTTCCGCCGGCTCGGGAAATTTCGTCGCCAGCAGTTCGTGAACCTTCTCGCCGACGGCTTCCTCTCTCGCCCAGCCATACATGTTCTCGCAGCCGATGGACCAGTGTGTGATGGTTCCGTCGAAATGATGAACCAGAATGTCCGCTCCATCCAGCACGTGCACCATCGCATCCAGTTCCTGGGACGATGCGGTTCTCGGTGATACCAAGCGATGGGGCATGAACGTTGATCCTGCGACTTGATGCATCAGTGCAGCTTGACCCTATGACAGGAATTGTCGGAGAAATCATCAGCGTCGCCGGATAACTGTGCAAGGCGGGCGAGATTGACGATCCTGAGGTCGTGCCTGCCCTCGGGAACGACGATGTTTCGCGATGCGAGCTTGGTGATCGTGCGCGACACGGTTTCGATGGTCAGGCCGAGATGGTCGGCAATGTCCTGCCGGTTCATCGGCACGCGCAGCAGGCCCTGCCGCGGCTGCGCACTGCGGCGGGATGCAAGCTTGACGATGAAGCTGCACAGACGTTCCTCGGCATTCTTCTTCGACAGAAGCACCATCTGTTCGTGCGCGGCGGCTGCCTCCTGGCAGAGGAGAGAGATATAGACGGGGCCGAGGGCATCCGACCGGGCGACTTCCTCGTGGAAGCTCTTCCGGGATATGCGGCGAATCCTGCATTCGGTAACGGCCTCGGCCGTGAACAGGAAATCGTTCAGCAGCGACGCGCCGATGAGATCGCCGGCGAAATGAAACGCGGTTATTACCCGGCGGCCTTCGCCGATGATGCGATGGAGGCGGACGACGCCTTCTTCCACCTGGAAAAGATGGCTGGCCTTGTCGCCTTCCCAACAGATCGCTTTTCCCGCAGGAACGGTCTCGGTCGCCGACGTCAGGAAAAGCGACGACAGGGATTGACCGGCATGGAGAGCTTCGCTCGTCTTCTCGGCATTTTCGAACGCATGGTTGGTCTGCATCAGCATCGTCTTGTCCCTCGTGGCAGTGAGGGCACTAGAACGCCCGCCGGTCACACGGGAATGATCGGACGGTGCCAAAGGGTGAAAGAGTGTAACAGTTTGTAACAACGGCCGCCCATCCCCATCCGAGTGCTTTTGGTTGATGTAGATCAAGGAGCAATTGCCGGCTTCATGACAGTCCTGCCTCAAATGACGAGAAAGCCGGCCGCGAGCGGTCGTCTTTGCATTGGGGACGACATCATGAATTACACGACGGAAACGATGTTGGTCGCGGTCGCGGCGTTTCTAGCGCTGCTGGGAGCCGCATTCGCGCACGATCATCTCTTTGCGGTCCATATGGGCATACTCTGCTTCTGCCTCGCGGTGGGAACGGTGCTCCTGGTCAGGAACGTCGACTTCGCACCGGCGGACCAGCGGCGGAAGGTCGATGTGTCAGGCTATTTCGACGAGGTGATACGCTACGGCCTGATCGCCACGGTGTTCTGGGGCGTGGTCGGCTTCCTCGTCGGGGTCGTCATCGCGCTGCAGCTGGCCTTTCCCGACCTCAACATCGCGCCCTATCTGAATTTCGGAAGGCTGCGGCCGGTTCACACCTCGGCGGTCATCTTCGCCTTCGGCGGCAACGCTCTCATCATGACGTCGTTCTATGTGGTGCAGCGCACCTGTCGAGCCCGTCTCTTCGGCGGCAGCCTCGCCTGGTTCGTCTTCTGGGGCTATCAGCTCTTCATCGTGATGGCTGCGACCGGATACGTTCTCGGCATCAACCAGGCCCGCGAATATGCCGAGCCCGAATGGTATGTCGATCTCTGGCTGACGGTCGTCTGGGTCGCCTATCTCCTCGTCTATCTCGGCACGATCCTGAAGCGCAAAGAGCCGCATATCTATGTGGCGAACTGGTTCTATCTCGGCTTCATCGTCACCATCGCGCTGCTGCACGTGGTCAACAATCTGGCGGTTCCCACGTCGTTCCTCGGCTCCAAGAGCTATTCCCTCTTCTCGGGCGTCCAGGACGCGCTGACGCAATGGTGGTACGGCCACAACGCCGTCGGCTTCTTCCTCACCGCCGGCTTCCTGGGCATGATGTATTACTTCGTGCCGAAGCAGGCCAACCGCCCCGTCTATTCGTACCGGCTGTCGATCATCCACTTCTGGGCGCTGATCTTCATGTACATCTGGGCCGGCCCGCATCACCTGCACTATACGGCGCTGCCCGACTGGGCCCAGACGCTCGGCATGGTCTTCTCGGTCATGCTCTGGATGCCCTCGTGGGGCGGCATGATCAACGGCCTCATGACCCTTTCGGGCGCATGGGACAAGATCCGCACCGACCCGATCATCCGCATGATGATCGTCGCCATCGCCTTCTACGGAATGTCGACCTTCGAGGGCCCGCTGATGTCGGTGAAGACGGTCAATTCGCTCAGCCACTATACCGAGTGGACGATCGGTCACGTGCATTCCGGCGCTCTCGGCTGGGTGGGCATGATCACCTTCGGGGCGATCTACTACCTGACGCCGAAACTATGGGGGCGCGAGCGTCTCTACAGCCTGCGGATGGTCAACTGGCACTTCTGGCTCGCAACGCTCGGCATCGTGGTCTATGCGGCCGTGCTCTGGGTCGCCGGCATCCAGCAGGGGCTCATGTGGCGCGAGTACAATTCCCAGGGCTTCCTCGTCTATTCCTTCGCGGAAACGGTCGCGGCGATGATCCCCTATTACGTGCTGCGCGCGGTCGGCGGAGCGCTTTACCTGGCGGGCGGTCTCGTCATGGCCTGGAACGTGTTCATGACCATCCGCGGACGTCTGCGTGACGAAGCGGCGATCCCGACCACTTTCGTGCCTCAAGCACAGCCTGCCGAATGAGGTGAGACATGGCATCGATACTTGATAAACATCAGATCCTTGAAAAGAACGCGACGCTTCTGCTCGTCGGCTCGCTGCTCGTCGTGAGCATCGGCGGCATCGTCGAAATCGCCCCGCTGTTCTACCTGCAGAACACGATCGAGAAGGTAGAAGGCATGCGGCCCTATACGCCGCTGGAGCTCGCGGGGCGAAACATCTACATCCGCGAAGGCTGCTATCTCTGCCACAGCCAGATGATCAGGCCGTTCCGCGACGAGGTGGAGCGTTACGGCCACTACTCGCTCGCAGCCGAGTCCATGTACGACCATCCCTTCCAGTGGGGGTCCAAGCGGACCGGGCCGGATCTCGCCCGCGTCGGCGGACGCTATTCGAACGAATGGCACGTCCAGCATCTCGCAAACCCGCGGGCGGTCGTGCCGGAATCGATCATGCCGAGCTACGCCTTCCTCAAGGAGCAGGAAGTGACGGTCAGGGATATCGGCATGGACCTCCAGGCCAACGAGGACGTCGGCGTGCCCTACAACGACGACATGCTGGCGAATGCGGAAGCCGACATGAAAGCCCAGGCCGATCCGAATGCGGATACGACGGCGCTGCTGGCGCGCTATCCGAAGGCGAAGGTCGGCGACTTCGACGGCGACCCGGCCAAGCTGACCGAGATGGACGCCCTGGTGTCCTATCTGCAGATGCTCGGCACGCTGGTCGATTTCTCGACCTATGACGATGCGACCGGCTACCGATGAGGTGATCCATGGAAACCTACACTGCAATGAGACACTTCGCCGACAGCTGGGGCCTTCTGGCAATGGCGGCATTCTTCGTCGGCGCCGTCGTGTTCACGCTTCGCCCGGGCAGCAGGCAGGCGGCGAAAGAAGCCGCCGATATTCCCTTGAAGGACGATTGAGATGTCGGAAAAACATATCGATGAAATCAGCGGCGTCGAAACGACCGGACATGAATGGGACGGCATCCGCGAACTCAACAATCCCATGCCGCGCTGGTGGGTCCGGACGTTCTATGTGACGATTCTGTGGGCGATCGGCTATGCCATCGCCTATCCGGCCATCCCGATGATCGCTTCCGCCACGAAAGGCTATTTCGGCTATTCGACGCGCGCGGAACTGCAGCAGGACCTCGATCTCGCCAAGGCATCCCAGATGAAGTTCCATGACCTGATCGCCGCCAAGACGGTCGAGGAGATCGACGCCGATCCTGTTCTTCGGGAATTCGCCATCGCCGGCGGTGCGTCCGCTTTCAAGGTGAACTGCGCGCAGTGCCATGGCTCCGGCGCCAGCGGCGGCCCGGGATTTCCGAACCTCAACGACGACGACTGGCTGTGGGGCGGAGACCTCGGCGCCATCCAGACGACGATCGCGCACGGGATACGCTTCGATTCGGATGCCGAAACGCATGCTTCCGAGATGCCGGCCTTTACCGACGTCATCGAGCCGATCCAGATGAAGCAGGTCGCCGCTTATGTCTGGGGGCTGACCAATACGCCCTCTGACCCCGCTCTTGCGGAGGCGGGAAAACAGGTCTTCCTCGACAACTGCGCCGCATGCCACGGCGAGGACGCCAGGGGAAAGATGGAAATGGGCGCGCCGGATCTGGCCGACGCGATCTGGCTGAAGTCGCGGGGCGAAGACGCCATCGCTCGCCAGGTGGCCTCTCCCAAGCATGGCGTCATGCCGGCCTGGGCAGGACGTCTCGGCGATACGACGGTCAAGGAACTGACGGTCTTCGTCCATTCGCTCGGCGGCGGAACCTAAGGAGACAAGCCATGACAACTCACGACCACAATCCCATCCTCGGTCTCTACGGCACGCCGCGCGCCATTATCCGTTCACGCGTGTCGGCGCGCGCCCAGGTGACGCCGCCATCCTCCGAGCAGGACGATCCGGCAAAGATCGGCAATTCGATCGTCAGTTTGACCTGCCTCAAAGATCACAAGCAGACGAGCCGCTAGTTCTGGATCCGTCGAGGACGTCCCAGCGGTGTTTCTCCCCCGCAGTTCCTCGAGAGCCTTTCCGGGTTAGATTGCAGCATTCTGCCGGAGCAGGTTTTCGTCAGGGCAAAGGCGATTGGCGAAGGGCATACCCTAGGTATGTCCGAGCCGATCGCCTTTGATCCTGGCGGAAAGATGCCCGGCCCTTCGGGTTGGCTGAAACAGGCCGGCTGATCGACCGGCCGGCTTGGCCGTAGATCTGGGCTACGACACGCGCCGGCCGGTCGACCATCCGACTCCGTTTGAGCCAACAGAATGCTGCAATCTAACCCGGAAAGGCTCTAGGCCACGCCCTCTCTCTCCAGGGGCGTGGCCTTTCTCTTTCCGAAGGCCTCTCGGGAAAGCTTTCGTTCTTGATCTGCATCAAGGAACGGATGCGCGGCAGATGAGACAAGAGCGGCGAAACGGATAGAATCCCATGAACCTCTACACCGCACCAGATCCCAATGACATCGAGCGGGTCAGCGTCGAGCCGGTCAATGCGCGCCGCAACCGGCAGCCTCTCTACGCGCCCAGGAAGAAGATCTTTCCCAAGCGCGCCGAGGGACGATTCCGCCGGTTCAAATGGATCGTGATGCTGATCACGCTCGGCATCTACTACCTTGCGCCGTGGATTCGCTGGGATCGCGGTCCCTACGCGCCCGACCAGGCGATCCTCATCGATCTCTCGTCGCGGCGTTTTTTCTTTTTCTTCATCGAGATCTGGCCCCAGGAATTCTACTATGTCGCGGGCCTGCTCGTCATGGCCGGCTTCGGTCTGTTTCTCGTCACCTCGGCGGTCGGCCGCGCGTGGTGCGGCTACGCCTGTCCGCAGACCGTCTGGGTCGATCTCTTCCTCGTCGTCGAACGCGCGATCGAAGGCGACCGGAACGCGCGAATGAAGCTCGACGCCGCTCCCTTCAGCTTCGAAAAGCTGAGGAAACGGGTCATCAAACATTCGATCTGGCTCCTGATCGGCGTCGCCACCGGCGGCGCGTGGATCTTCTATTTTGCCGATGCGCCGAGCCTAGCCGTTTCGCTGTTCACCGGCGCGGCTCCCGCAGTCGCCTATGCCACGGTCGCCACATTGACCGCGACCACCTATGTGCTCGGCGGCCTCATGCGCGAGCAGGTGTGCACCTATATGTGCCCTTGGCCGCGTATCCAGGGTGCGATGCTCGACGAGAATTCCCTGGTCGTCACCTATAACGACTGGCGGGGCGAGCAGCGGTCGCGCCATACCAAGAAGGCCCAGGCACAAGGCCTGCCGGTCGGGGATTGCGTGGATTGCAATGCCTGCGTGGCCGTCTGTCCGATGGGAATCGACATTCGCGACGGGCAGCAGATGGAGTGCATCACATGCGCTCTCTGCATCGACGCCTGCGACGGCGTGATGGACAAGCTCGGCAAGCCCCGCGGCCTGATCGCCTACGCGACGCTCAGCGAATATTCGAGCAATATGTCGCTTGCGACAGACGCGGGAACAACGCCGATCCAGCCGTCCAAGGTCAGAAACGAGGATGGAAGTTTCGTTTCGGCGGTCCGGCACTTCAACTGGCGTATCATCTTCCGTCCGAGAATCGTCTTTTACGCCGTGGTCTGGGCCTCGATCGGCATTGCCATGGTCGTCCACCTCGCCTTCCGCGAGCGGCTCGAACTCAATGTCGTCCACGACCGGAACCCGCAATATGTCCTGGAAAGCGACGGCTCGATCCGCAACGGCTACACGCTGCGCGTCCTGAACATGGTGCCGAAGCCGAGGGATGTGAACATTACGCTGGTCGGGCTGGAGGGAGCGACGATGCGCATTTCCGAGCTCGGCAAGGAAGACGGCCGCAGCTTTACCGTCCATGCCGAACCCGACGCGGCCACGACGCTCAAGGTCTTCGTGACGCGCAAGCCTGACGGAGCCGAAATCAACGAATTCCTCTTCGTCATCGAAGATACGGACCGTGCCGACCGGGCGACCTATCGGGCGGCGTTCAATGCACCGGGAGACGTCAAATGAAGGCTTCTGCTCAAGGTTTCACAGGCCTGCACATGCTGCTTACAACCTCGGCATTCTTCGCCGTGGTGATCGCCGTCAACGTCACCATGGTCGTCTACGCCTCCTCCAGCTGGAGCGGCCTGGTCGTGAAAAACACCTATGTCGCCAGCCAGGAATTCAACCGCAACGCGGCGGCGATGAAGGCGATGAGCGCCTCCGGTATCGAGGGCGATCTTTCCATCAAGGGGCGCGAGATCCGGTATGACATCCACGGCAAGGGCGGGCCGCCCGTGATCGTCGACGATGTCGTGCTGAATTTCAAACGGCCGGTCGGAGACCACGAGGACTTCCAACTCACGCTCGGGAAGACGGGCGAGGGGCGTTTCGAAGCCGAGCACGTGGTCGCCAAGGGCGACTGGATCGTCGAGATCATCTCGCGAAAGGACGGCGTCGTCGTCATGCACGAAGCCAAACGCTTCGATACCGCGGAGTTCGGCCAATGAGCTGCTGCTCCATGGACACCGAAAGCGTGCTCGCCCTCAGCGCGACCTCGTCCAGCGCCGAGGAAGCCCGCCTTGCCAGCCACCCGCTCGGCGCAGGATTGCGCCAGCTTGATCTCAGCGTTCCCGACGTCCACTGCGGCGCCTGCATCTCGACCATCGAAAGAGCGCTGTCAGCACTTGCCTTCGTCAGGAAAGCGCGGGTCAATCTGACCGCGCGAAGGGTAAGCTGCGTCTATCGGGAGGAGATCGACGAGCGCGCGACCGATCCATCCGAAATCCTCGCGGCGATCAACGCCGTGGGATATCGCGCGCACCTGTTTGCGCCCTCGGCCCCCGAAAACGACCGGACCAGAAACCAGCTTCTCCTGGCGGTCGGCGTTTCCGGTTTCGCGGCCGCCAACATCATGCTGCTCTCGGTATCGGTCTGGTCGGGCGCGGATGCCGCGACGCGCGACATGTTTCACTGGATCTCGGCGATGATCGCGGCACCCGCGCTGGTTTATGCGGGACGCTTCTTCTTCAAGTCGGCTTGGAACGTGCTGAAGCGCGGGCGGACCAACATGGACGTTCCGATCTCGCTCGCCGTCACGCTTTCCTATGCCGTCTCCTTGTGGGAGACGGCGCACCACGGCGAACATGCGTGGTTCGATGCCACGGTTTCCCTGCTGTTCTTCCTGCTGATCGGCCGGACTCTCGATCATGTGATGCGCGAAAAGGCGCGCGCGGCGATTAACGGGCTGGCGAGGCTCGCCCCGCGCGGGGCGCTGCTGATGATGCCGGACGGATCGCGGCGCTACATCGCGGTGGAAGAGATCGCCGTGGGCGACGAGATCTCGATTGCGGCGGGCGAACGCGTTCCCGTCGACGGCGTCGTCGTCAGCGGAGAAAGCGACGTGGACCTCTCCATCGTCACGGGCGAGAGCAGCCCGGTCGCTGTCGCTGCCGGCAGCGACGTGAATTCCGGCGCGATGAACCTGACCGGCTCGCTCGTCTTCCGGGCGACGAAGATTGCCAGGAACTCGCTTCTCTCGGAGATCATCGGCCTCATGGAAGCCGCCGAAGGCGGAAGAGCGCGCTACCGCCGGATCGCCGATCGCGCGGCAGCACTCTATTCCCCGGCCGTGCATCTGCTGGCACTCATCTCTTTCCTCGCCTGGGGCTTCCTCGGCGGTGATTGGAAACAGGCGATGCTGGTTGCGGTCGCGGTGCTGATCATCACCTGCCCATGCGCACTGGGCCTTGCCGTGCCCGTGGTTCAGGTCGTTGCCGCCGGCGAGCTTTTCCGCAAGGGTATCATGGTCAAGGACGGTTCGGCGCTGGAACGGCTGGCTGAGGCGGATAGCGTCGCCTTCGACAAGACCGGCACCCTGACGATGGGCATGCCGCGCCTCGTCAGGATCGAGACGATCGAAGAGGGCAGCGCCGCCATCGCCCGCGGATTGGCCGCGCATTCGCGCCATCCACTTTCCCAGGCGCTGGTGCGGGACACGGAACTCGCCCATCTCCCGTCCTTTGACGGCGTCACGGAAATTCCGGGCGGCGGGCTGGAGGCAAGAAAGGGAAGGGATGTCTATCGGCTTGGTAACGCGATGTTTGCCGGCGGAACCGGTTTCATGCCCCGTAGCGTGGACAGTCCGTTTTCGGAAGTGGTCCTGTCGAAAAACGGGGGCGTTCTTGCCCGTTTCTTCTTCGACGACACGCTTCGGCCGGGCGCTGCCGAAACCATCGCCCAACTCAATGCGGCCGGTCTCGAAACGCTGATGGTATCCGGCGACAGGCAGACCGTCGTCGACAATACCGCAGAGGCTCTCGGCATCGACAGGGCCTTGGGCGCGCTGACGCCGAAGCAGAAGGTCGAGGAATGCCGGAGATCGAGCGATCAGGGCCATCGCGTGCTCATGGTCGGCGACGGCATCAATGACGCTCCCGCACTTGCCGCCGCGCATGTCTCGATGGCGCCCGCCACGGCGTCCGATATCGGCCGGCAGGCAGCCGACCTCGTCTTCTTCAACGACCGCCTCGACGCCGTTCCCGAAGCGATCGCCGTGGCGCGGCGGTCCGCCAGCCTCATCCGGCAGAACTTCGCGCTGGCCATCGGCTACAACGTGCTGGCGGTGCCGATTGCAATCGCCGGGCTGGCGACACCGCTGATCGCGGCAGTGGCCATGTCGACATCGTCGATCATCGTCGTCACGAACGCGCTGCGCCTCAATGCATTCGGCAAACGTCCCGGCATCCGGGTCGCGGAACGCGCCGGCGGGCAAGCGGAGGTGAAAACCGCATGAACATGCTGATCTATCTCATACCGATCGCGCTTCTGATGGGAGGCATGGGGCTCCTGGCTTTCCTCTGGTCGCTGAAGAGCGGCCAGTACGACGATCTTCAGGGAGCCGCCTGGCGCATTCTCACCGAAGACGAAGCCGACGGGAAGAAACCGTGATCACACAGGCCCAACACGAAAGGAAGATCGATGCTTGCGAAAAATTCCGTGCTTTTGCAGTCTGACCTGTTCGACGGCCTGGACCAGGCGACAGTGCAGCAACTCGCCGCCACGGCCGAGCTTCGGACCTTCGCTCCCGACGAGCGGATCATCGCCGAAGGCCAGGAGGCGTCATTCGTCTATTGCGTCATCGGCGGGTTCGTGCGGCTTTCCAAATCGGAATCCGCCGGGCGCGAGGCGGATATCTATGTATGCGAGCCGGGTGACACCTTCGGCGAATATCTTCTCTCGGGCGGCGGCTCTTATGCCTACAGCGCGTGGTCCGCCGATGGGGCCGAGGTCGCCTTGTTCGAACTTGCGGACTTGCGGGCACTCGCCGAACGGCACCCCGTCATGCATCGAAACGTCATGCGCATCATGGCCCGGTATCTGCTCGGCACGATGAATTGCATTGCGGGAGACCGGCTGCACACGGCCGCACAGCGCGTTGCGAATTACCTCATGAGCCGATGCCCGGCGTCCGCCTCGCAGGTCACGTTTCGCCTTCCCTATCGGAAGAGGATTCTGGCCGGCAAACTGGGACTTGCCCCGGAAGCACTTTCGCGAGCCTTTGCCGCGCTCGTCCCCGCAGGGGTCGAGGTCAGAGGCAAGGTCGTTCTCGTCGACAGCGTCGATCAGCTTCGCAAGGCATGCTGACCTTCCCATGACAGGAACAGGAGATTCGAGATGACGCGTAAGCAGAAGCGGCTCGCGGTGATAGCAGGCGGCATGGGCTTCATTGCTGCCGCCGTGCTGCTGGTCATGTTCGCCTTCAGCCAGTCGGTCGCCTATTTCTACATGCCGGCGGATCTGACAAAAACACCGGTGGCGCCGGAAACCCGCATCCGGCTCGGCGGGCTGGTCGGTGAGGGCAGCGTCGTGCGCGGCGCCGGCTCGACGGTGGAATTCGCCGTCACCGACGGCAGCGCCAATGCCGTGAAGGTCAAATATACCGGCATCCTCCCCGATCTTTTCCGCGAAGGGCAGGGGGTCGTCACCGAGGGCATGTTTGCATCGGGAACGAACGTCTTCATCGCCGACACCGTCCTGGCCAAGCATGATGAGACCTACCTGCCGAAGGACGTCGCCGACCGACTGAAACAGCAGGGGCTGTGGCAGGAAGGCCAGGAAGCGAAGGCGACGCAATGATCGTCGAGATCGGGCATGACGCGCTGGCGCTCATCCCGGCGGAGCAATCGATCGGGTGTTTGACGAAAATCAAAGCGATGCGGCCGATCGGCCTCTAGCCTGTTCCGGACGATAACCGCGATCAGGGAGACGGCGACCATGCAGGCAAGGGATATAATGACCACGAAGGTGGTTTCGATCGGCCCGGCGGTCAGCGTGCGCCATGCGGTTGCGATGATGCTGCAGAACCACGTCAGCGGTCTTCCGGTCGTCGACGATCAGGGACGCGTTTGCGGCATGGTCACGGAGGGCGATCTGCTTCTGCGCCGGGAGGTCCGGCTCACGCCCCGCCCCGCGCGGGCGCCGGAACTCATCTCCGAGATCGATCTCGAACGTTACATCTGCAGCAACGGTTGGTGTGTCACCGATGTCATGTCCCAGGATGTGATCGTCGCGCGGCCGGACAGCGAAGTGTCCGATATTGCCGAAAGCCTGCAGGCGCACCGCATCAAACGCTTGCCGATCGTCGAAGACGGACGTCTGGTCGGGATCGTCAGCCGGAGGGATATCCTGCGGGTCATCGCCGAAGCCCCGGCGGCCGCCTTGCCGCGAGGGGATGAGGCGATCAGGCTGGCGGTGCGCACCAGGCTGAGATCCGATCTCGGGCTCACCCCTCAAAGGGTGCAGGTCTCCGTCAGGAACGGGCAAGTGACCGTCGACGGCCAGGTGGAATCCGAATTGAAGCGCAAGGCGATCAAGGTTCTCGTCGAGGGCCTCAGCGGAATTGCCGGCTATAGGGATCGGCTGCTCGTCGCTCCTGCTCACAGCCAGGATTAGAAACTCCATTGCATTGGCCGCCATCATCGCGCCGATGCAACGAGGAGGCTTGCGCGATCCTTGAGGGGTCGAGCAAGCCATCTGTCAACTTCCCTGCTTGACACGGAAACCTCCGACTCGTGAGCCGACCTTAGATCATATGTCGGGCTTCTTCTTTGATTGAAAACAATGAGGAAGAGCGCGATCGAAGTATGTTTCGGTATTCATGCGCTTGCGTCGAACTTGACAGAGATCAATTACGCCGACGGTGAGCCCGATGTATCGCTTGGTCATGCAGAAGGAGCATATGATGGATTTCGAAGCATTTTTCAAAAACGAGCTGGACGGGCTTCATGCCGAGGGCCGTTATCGCGTTTTTGCCGATCTCGAGCGTCACCGCGGCCACTTCCCGCGTGCGACGCGCCATACGGCCGATGGCGAAAAGGACGTCACGGTCTGGTGCTCCAACGACTATCTCGGCATGGGCCAGAATCCCA
>NZ_LOKX01000006.1 GCF_002211285.1 Rhizobium sp. R635
CCGGTTGCCGGCGGCGGCGGTGATGCGGCGATGACGGCGCTGAAGGCGATGGTGGCGGCGGGGACCTATCCGACGGCCTCGCAGATGCTGGGCTATACCGTGCTCGATTATGCCCAGGCCGGTGTCATGGGCGACCTGACCGAGACGGCGAAGAAGGAAGGCTGGGACAAGTCGGTGCCGGCCGCACTGCAGAAGTTCTCCGTCTATGACGGCAAGTGGGTCGCAGCCCCGGTCAACGTCCATTCGGTCAACTGGCTGTGGATCAACAAGGCCGTGATGGACAAGATCGGCGGCAGTGAGCCGAAGACCTTCGACGACCTGATCGCCCTGCTCGACAAGGCGAAGGCCGCAGGCGTCATCCCGCTGGCGCTCGGCGGCCAGAACTGGCAGGAAGCGACGATGTTCGATTCCATCGTGCTGTCGACCGGCGGACCGGAATTCTACAAGAAGGCCTTCAACGATCTCGACGAGGCGTCGCTGAAGTCGGACACGATGAAGAAGTCCTTCGACAACCTCGCCAAGATCGTCCAGTACGTCGATCCGAACTTCTCCGGCCGCGACTGGAACCTTGCGACCGCCATGGTCATCAAGGGTGACGCGCTGGTGCAGGTGATGGGCGACTGGGCCAAGGGCGAATTCGTCGCCGCCAAGAAGACGCCGGATACCGACTTCCTGTGCTACCGCTTCCCCGGCACCGACGGCAGCGTGATCTACAACTCCGACATGTTCGGCATGTTCAACGTTCCCGACGACCGGAAGGCCGCCCAGGTGGCGCTGGCGACGGCGACGCTGTCGAAGAGCTTCCAATCGGCCTTCAACGTCGTCAAGGGTTCGGTTCCCGCCCGCACCGACGTTCCCGATACCGACTTCGACGCCTGCGGCAAGAAGGGCATCGCCGACCTGAAGGCGGCCAACGAAGGCGGCACGCTGTTCGGCTCGCTCGCCCAGGGTTACGGCGCGCCTCCGGCGATCGCCAATGCCTATAAGGACGTCGTCTCGAAGTTCGTCCACGGCCAGATCAAGACCTCCGACGAGGCCGTCACCCAGCTCGTCCAGGCGATCGACGACGCCCGCTGAGACCGCTGCCGATGAACAAGGCTTCCCCGCGTTTTCGCGGGGAAGCATCAGACCCGCGACCATGCGGGCCTGACGATGCAGGGAGGAGATGACATTCCATGAGCACAGTTGCGACCACCGATCCGGCTCTGACGCCGGAGCAAGCGACGCGGGTCTCGCTCAGGGGCCGGCTGCAGGATGCGCTGCCGAAGATCGTGCTGGCGCCGAGCTTCGTCATCACGCTCGTCTTCGTCTACGGCTTCATCGTCTGGACGGCCTATCTCTCCTTCACCAATTCCAAGACCTTCCCCTCCTACCAGCTGACGGGGGCGCGCGCCTATCAGCGGCTGTGGCGCTGGACCTTCGAGAGCGACCCGCCGTCCTCGTGGTATACCTCGATCACCAACATGGCGATCTTCGGTTTCCTCTATGTCGGCATCTGCCTGGCGCTCGGCCTGCTGCTCGCCATCCTGCTCGACCAGAAGATCCGCGGCGAGGGGTTGCTGCGGCCGATCTTCCTCTATCCGATGGCGCTTTCCTTCATCGTCACCGGGGTCGCCTGGAAGTGGTTCCTCGACCCCGGCCTCGGGCTCGAACAGACGCTGCATCACTTCGGCTGGACGAGCTTCCACTTCGACTGGATCAAGAACAAGGACTTCGTCATCTACACCGTCGTCATCGCCGGTGTCTGGCAGGCGTCCGGCTTCGTCATGGCGATGTTCCTCGCCGGTCTGCGCGGCATCGACGGCGAGATCATGAAGGCGGCCCAGATCGACGGGGCCTCGCCCTTGCAGCTCTATCGCCGCATCATCATCCCGCTGCTGCGCCCGGTCTTCCTGTCGGCCTTCATCGTGCTCGCCCATATGGCGATCAAGTCCTATGACCTCGTCGTGGCGCTGACCTCGGGCGGGCCGGGCGGCTCGGCCTGGCTGCCGTCGAACTTCATGTATGAATATACCTTCAAGCGCAACGAGATGGCCGTCGGCTCGGCCAGCGCCATCATCATGCTGATGACGATCTCGGCGATCATCGTGCCCTATCTCTATTCCGAACTGAAGGAGAAGGCCCGATGAGCATCTCGGCTTCCTCTCCCTCCCACTCCCAGTCCAGCAATGCCCGCTGGATCGGCCGCATCGTCATCTACGGCCTGCTTGTCATCTTCGCCGTCCTCTATCTGATGCCGCTCTTCGTCATGCTCGTGACCTCGTTCAAGACGATGGACGAGATCCAGAGCGGCAACATGCTGGCGCTGCCGCAGGCGCCGACCTTCGATCCCTGGATCAAGGCCTGGGGCGAGACCTGCGTCGGGCTGACCTGCGCCGGCATCAAGGGCTACTTCTGGAACTCGATCAAGATGGTGGTGCCGGCCGTCGCCATCTCCACCATCTTCGGGGCGCTCAACGGCTATGTCCTGACCAAATGGCGTTTCCCCGGCCACACGCTGGTGTTCGGGCTGATGCTGTTTGCCTGCTTCATCCCGTTCCAGTCGGTGCTCTTGCCGATGGCGACCATCCTCGGCTCGTTCGGCCGCTTCGGCATGACGCTGCAGAACGCCACCGGCCTTACCTTCGGCTTCGGCAATCCGACGGTCAATCTGGTCTTCGTCCATGTCGTCTATGGCCTCGGCTTCACCACGCTGTTCTTCCGCAATTTCTACGAGGCGTTTCCGACCGAGCTGGTGCGGGCCGCCCAGGTCGACGGCGCCAGCTTCTTCCAGATCTTCCGCCGCATCATGCTGCCGAACTCGCTGCCGATCATCGTCGTCACCGTCATCTACCAGTTCACCAACATCTGGAACGACTTCCTGTTTGCCTCCGCTTACGCCGGCACCGGCGATTCCATGCCGATGACGGTGGCGCTGAACAACGTCGTCAACACCTCGACTGGGGTGGTCGAATACAATGTCAACATGGCGGCGGCGATGATCGCGGCCGTTCCGACGCTCATCGTCTATATCCTCGCCGGCCGCTACTTCGTGCGTGGCCTGATGGCGGGCGCAGTCAAAGGGTAAGTCATGGCCTTCCTGGAAATCTCCGGTCTCAGAAAGCGCTTCGGCGCCGTCGACATCCTCAAGGGGATCGATCTCGAACTCGAAAAGGGCGGCTTCCTGGTGCTGGTCGGCCCGTCCGGCTGCGGCAAGTCGACCCTGCTCAACACCATTGCCGGGCTGGAGACGATCACGTCCGGCGAGATCAGCATCGACGGGCGGGCCGTCAACGGCCTGCATCCTTCCAAGCGCGACATCGCCATGGTGTTCCAGTCCTATGCGCTCTATCCGAACATGACGGTGGCGGGCAACATCGCCTTCGGCATGGAGATGCGCGGCGTGCCGCCGGAAGAACGTAAGCAGGCGATCGACAAGGTCGCCAAGGTGCTGCAGATCGGCCATCTCCTCGACCGCAAGCCGTCGCAGCTGTCGGGCGGCCAGCGCCAGCGTGTTGCCATGGGCCGGGCGCTGGTGCGCGATCCCAAGCTCTTCCTGTTCGACGAGCCGCTTTCCAACCTCGACGCGAAACTGCGCGTCGACATGCGCATCGAGATCAAGCGGCTGCATCAGGCGACCGGCAAGACCATCGTCTACGTCACCCACGACCAGATCGAGGCGATGACGCTGGCGACCCGGATCGCTGTCATGAAGGACGGCATCGTCCAGCAGTTCGGCACGCCGGCGGAGATCTACAACAATCCCGCCAACATGTTCGTCGCCGACTTCATGGGCTCGCCGGCGATGAACCTGGTCAAGGCCTCGGTCGAAAACGGCGCAGGCGGCCTCGCGGTCTCGCTCGAACGGCCGAACGCCGCCCCGCTCAGGCTTCCCGTCGCAACGACCGGCAACGGCCTTTCCTCCTATGCCGGCCGGCAGGTGATCTTCGGCATCCGGCCGGAAGCGCTGACCGACCCCGACGGCGCCGACCGCAACGCCCGTTCGCTGACCGAAGGCGACTGCCTGATCGAAGTCGTCGAACCCGCCGGCTCCGACACCTTCGCCGT
The DNA here is from genome assembly GCF_002211285.1 of Rhizobium sp. R635. Taxonomy (GTDB): domain Bacteria; phylum Pseudomonadota; class Alphaproteobacteria; order Rhizobiales; family Rhizobiaceae; genus Rhizobium. The sequence goes on from NZ_LOKX01000006.1 coordinate 4,048, forward strand.
CACCAAGCTCGGCGGCAAGGAGGTCGTCGCCCGTCTGCGCGCCGATGCCGGCATCGCACCCGGCCAAAACACACGCCTCGCCTTCAATCTCGACAAGGCCGTCTTCTTCGATCCCGAAACGCAGGCGCGGATTTCGTAAGCTCATCAGAGCATCGCGCGTCTGATAAGGCGCGCGATGCTCCAACATTTTGAGTCATGCGTCAGGCGACGGCCGTTACGGCAAGTGTTACCGGCGCAAAACGCGAAGAGACCGCCTCGACGGTGATTTCGCCGGTCAGCCCCGTCGCTTCCAGCCAAAAGCCCGCGGTGCCACCCTGCAGCGGCACATTTGTCGGCCCGACGATTTTTGCCGGGCCATGCACCTTCAGCGAAATACTGTCGTTCATGAAGGGCAGGCGCTGGCCGCATTGATCCAGCGCGCGGATGATGACGCGGGTGCTGTCGCGTTCGCGGGCTTTCAGCGTGAGGCTGTCGGCAACGATCTCAAGCGTCGTCGGCAAGGGATCGGCCGCCAGTGTCAGGCTCGTCACCGGCTGGCCGCCGATATAGCCGATCAGGGTGCCGTCGATCCATTCGAGACCCCAGGTGCCGAGTTCATCGGCAGTGAAGTGCCGATGGTCGAGCACGACCGGCGGATGCGGCAGATGCGGATAGTTCTCGCGGTCCGGACCGATGCGCTTGGAAAGCGCGCCGTATTGCAGCTCGATCTCGTCACAATTGGTCAGGATGATCAGCGGCAGCACGCCGCCGATATTGCGCTCGCCGCGCGCCCAGAAGGTCGCCGGCTTCATGACTATCTCCTCGGAGGGATCGCACTGGCTGATATAGGCATAGGCGGCGAATTTCGGCTCGCGGAACATGTCCATGACGCCGTGATAGCAGATGCGGTCGCCGGAGCCGAAATCCTTGTGCGTGTTGTAATCGAACATGCACCAGCCGATGGCGCCCGAAATGTCGGGGTCGCCGTAGGCGGCGTTCAGCACATCAAGGTGTCGGCGCACATGCTCGGCCTGGCGCTGCTCCTGATCGTAGATCTTCGTCGGGTGCATATGGCCGTTGAACTCGGTGATGAGGTACGGCACCTTCTGCGACAGGCCGGTGTTTTCCTGCTGGCCGCGCAGTGCGGTGCGGGGGCGGTTGGAGCCCGGCAGCTCCTCGTTGCCGAGGATGAAGTCGTTCATCGTATAGACGTCTTCGAGCAGCTCGCTCTCGGTGATATAGCGCACGCCGCCGGTTTGGCGGGTGCTGTCGAGTTCGCGGGCCAGGCGGTTGGTCTCGACATAGAAGTCGTGGCTATCCTGGGACTCGTTGATGCGCACGCCCCAGATGATGATCGAGGGATGGTTCCAGTCACGCTCGATCATGCGGCGGACGTTTTCGATCGATTCCTTCTGCCAGTCTGCATCGCCGATATGCTGCCAGCCGGGGATTTCCTCGAAGACGAGCAGGCCGATCGCGTCGCAGCGGTCGAGGAACCATTTCGACTGCGGATAATGAGAGGTGCGGACGATATTGCACTTCAGTACCGTCTTCATGATGTCGGCGTCGCGCTCCTGGGCGGAGCGGCCGGCGGCGTAACCGACATAGGGGAAGGCCTGGTGGCGGTTGAGACCGCGCAGTTTCAGCGGCTTGCCGTTCAGCAGGAAGCCTTCCGGCGTGAATTCGGCGGTGCGGAAACCGAAGCGCGCGGAGAGACGGTCGGAACCGTGTGCGGTCCTCAGTTCGACCGTAACCTCGTAGAGGTTGGGATCGGTAATGTCCCAGAGGGCGATGCCGGTAAGGCCGCCGAAGGAAAGCCGGGTGCTGTCGCTGATGGTTTCGGTTGCGGCGGTGGCGATGACGGTACCGTCTGCCTGCTTCAGCGTGGCGGTGACGGTCGCCGCAAAGCTGCGGCTTTCCGGATTGGCGATATCGACGCGGATGCTTGCCGATTTCTCCAAGGCGAGAACGTCCGTGGTTTCGATCTTGAGATTGCGGATCGAGACCGGGTCGGTGACTTTCAGCCAGACGTCGCGATAGATGCCGGCATAAGTGAGATAGTCGATGCGGCCGCCGAAGGGTGGAATGGCGGGATTTTCACTGCCGTCGATCTTCACGGTCACAAGGTTTTCGCCCTTCACCAGCTTGCCGGTCAGGCGGGCCTCGAAGGGGGTATAGCCGTCCTTGTGGGCGATGATTTCCTCGCCGTTCAGATAGACCACGCTGTCGGCCATGGCGGCGTCGAAGATCAGTGAAACCTCGCGGCCCTCGAATTCCGGCAGCCAGCGCAGCATCTTCTGATAGGTGAAGGCGCGCTGATAGCTGGTCTCGTCGAAATAATTGAAGGGCAGCTCGACGGCGGTGTGCGGCAGACTGACCAACTTGGCGGCGTCGAAGCTTTCGAGCAGGCGCTGGCCGAAGCCTTCGTGAAAACTCCAGCCTTCGTTGAAGGAAACGACGGAACGCATTCAGGCTCTCCAGGTCATGGCATCAGGAGTGGTGCGGCGCCATTGAGCGCATGAAAATCGGGTCATCCTGTATTCCTCCTTGATGCAATAAGGCGCGGGCGGCTCGAGCGCTTCGCGTCAAATCTGATTCATGCGATGCGCTTTAGCTTTTTTCATGCATGCCGTCATCTGGAACCGCCTCACACTTCCTGATGGCATGCATCCGGCGGGCGTAATCCTGTGCGGGCCTTCGATCGATCCTTACGGATACTGCGCGCCGTTCGTCTTGATATAGATCGAATAGACCGAGCGCGTTGCGGTGATGAAGAGCCGGTTCTTCTTGGGGCCGCCGAAGGTGAGGTTGGACACCGTCTGCGGCACCTTGATCTTGCCGAGCAGTGTGCCATCAGGCGAAAAGCAGTGCACGCCGTCGCTGGCGCTCGTCCAGAGATTGCCGCTGACATCGAAGCGAAAGCCGTCGGGATTGCCGACGTCGAGGCTGCAGAAATAGCGGCTGTTCGTCAGCCTTCTGCCGTCGACGACGTCGAAAACTCTTATGTGGCGCGGCACTTCATGTTTTGCCGAGCCGGAGTCGGCGATATAGAGCCGCGTCTCGTCGGGCGAGAAGGCCAGGCCGTTCGGCTGGATGAAATCCTCGACGACGGCCTCGACCGCGCCGCTTGCGGGGTCGATACGGTAGACGTTGCGGGTCGCTTGTTCAGGCTCGGCCTTGTGGCCTTCGTAGTCCGAGAGGATGCCGTAGGTCGGGTCGGTGAACCAGACCGAGCCGTCGGAATGCACGACGACGTCGTTCGGCGAGTTCAGCCGCCTGCCCTTGTAGCTGTCGGCGAGAACCGTGATCGTGCCGTCCGGCTCGGTGCGGGTGACGCGGCGGCCGCCATGCTCGCAGGAGACGAGCCGGCCCTGCCTGTCGCGGGTATTGCCGTTGACGTAGTTGGAGGGCGAGCGGAAGACGGAGACCGTACCGTCAGGCGTCCAGCGCATGATGCGTTCATTCGGGATATCGCTCCAGAGCAGGCAGTTCAGGTCGGAAAACCAGACCGGGCCTTCCGTCCAGCGGCAGCCGGAATAAAGCTCCTCGAGCGCCGCGCTGCCGATGACCAGAGCGGCGAAACGTTCATCGCGGATGTCATAAAGCGGATTGTCGGCCACGCCAGTTTCCTCCCTGAATGCTGCCGCTCCTTCCTATCCACAAAAATCCGGTGGTGCCAGAGCCCGGCTGCCGGAATTGCCGGGCTCCGGGTTTCTCACAGCGCCGCGACCGGATGCGGCGAGCCGTCATAGGCGCCCCAGATCGACTGGTCGAAGCAGATGACCGAGCCGGTCATCAGGCCGGATTCGGAAGACGACAGGTAGGCGCAGGCGCGCGCCACTTCCTGCGGATCGACGAGACGGCCGAAGGGCTGGCTGGCGGCGGCCTGTTCCAGCCAGTCGGCGGGTGCACCGTGATATTCGCGCTGGATGCGGTCTTCGCCTTCGGAGGCCATCCAGCCGATGTTGAGGCCGTTGACGCGGATGCGGTTGCGCAGCAGTGCGTAGGCGGTGTTTTTCGTCAGCGTTTCCAGCGCGCCCTTGGAGGCGCAATAGGCGGCGATGAAGGGCTGGCCTGCCCTGGCCGACATCGAGCCGATGTTGACGATCGTGCCCTCGATCTTTTCACGTCGCATGACCTTCACCGTTTCCTGCATCAGGAAAAATGGGGCGCGCACGTTGACGGCGAACATCGCATCGAAGAGTTCGGGGCTGGTATCGAGGATGGTGCCGCGATCGGTGATGGCGGCGGCATTGACCAGTGCGTCGATGCGACCGAAGACCTCGTCGCAGGCGTGCACGACATTGCTCGCATCCTCGACCTTGGCGAGGTCGGCTTTGACGTAGACGACCTTCACGCCGGTCGCAGCCGAAATCTCTTCCGCCTTCGCCTTGCCCTTCGCTTCGTTGCGGCCGCAGATGACGATGCCTTCCGCGCCGCGTTCGGCGAAGAGGCGGGCAATGGTGGCGCCCAATCCCTGGGTGCCGCCGGTGACGATGGCGATCTTGCCGTCGAGGCGGCCGTGGTCTGTGCTCATGTGGTTCCTCCCTTATGATGATGTGTGAATTGCCTCCCGTGGGGCGCGGGAGGCTGTTAGATTGATGCCGTGTGGCCCCCTCATCCGCCCTACGAGCATCGACCGGGGTGAGACCCGTGGCTCACCCCGGTCGATGCCGGCAGGCGGATGAGGGGGCTCCGATTTCCAAGTCAGCTCAACTTCTTTCGGGCCTGTTCGGCAAGTGCTGCCACAAAGGTTTCGTCGCTCCAGCCCTCTTTCAACGCCTCATGCATCAGCTGTGCCTGTGTCTTCGGCGCCAGGCCGCCGAGTGGCGGGTCGCGGTCGAGATTGGTGGGGAAGGAATAGCCTTCGGCGCAGGCGGCGACGGCATTGGCGATTTCGCCGGGTGAGAGCCTGCCCTGCAATGTTTTCAGCGCGGGAAAGAGCGTCGCGCTCATCCGCTCGCGATTGACGGTTTCCATGGCGCGGCCGAAGGCGGAGGAGACCTGCAGGAGGTTGGCGACCCGCTTGATATCCGTGGAGCGGTTGGTGCCGGCGGCGTGGAAGAGCGCGGGGTTGAAGAAGACGACGTCGCCCTTTTCGAGCGGCAGCTGGACATGGTTGGCCTCGAAATAATCCCGGAACTCCTGGCGCTTCAGCGCGAGATAACCCGGCACATAGGTCTGGCTGTGCGGCAGGAAGAGCGTCGGTCCGCTCTCGAGCGGCATGTCGCAATGGGCAACCGCGCCCTGCAGCGTCAATACGGGCGACAGCCGGTGCACATGGGCCGGAAACTGTTCGATCACATCGGAGGACTGGAAGCCGAGATGGTAGTCGCGATGGGCCGATTGCGCCGCGCCGCCCGGATTGACGCGGTTGACTTGGGCCGTCATCTGGTAGCTCGGGCCGAGCCAGGCTTCGCTTGCCAGCGCGATGATGGCGTTGCCGTAATATTCGGCGAAATTCGCGGGATCGGCGAGGCAATGTTTTTCCAGCGAATTCCAAATGCGGTCGTTGGCGCCGGGCTTGGCGAAGTGATCGCCGCCGCCGGTCGCGGTGCGGTGCTGTTCTTCGATGATCCCGTCGAAGATGGCGCTGGCGCGGTCGATGATGCCGGTATCTTCGAAGGCATGCTTGAACACGACGACGCCCGGCCCTTCGCCGAAGGCCTCGCAGATCTCGGCCAGAACGGCACGCCGGCCTTCACAAGCTGCGGCCGCCTCCATGACCTTGCGGCTGTCATAGATCAGGATGTTTTTGTCGACCGCCGACGCCAAGGGATAATCGGAAAGCGCAGTCGTCTTTTCCGCAAGCCGGCGAAAATCGCCGAGATCGCAGGTCTCTTCGGTCAGCCACACGCGGTCGGCGCGTCGTTTCTGCTGGTTGTCGGTTTTCATAGCGGCTCCTCCCTGGTTCCGATGGAGGCACTATACGCCGGGCTGCCAGGTGATATAGATCAAGAATCCATCAAAAAACCATCAGGACGGCCAATGGCCCATACCTTTCTCGTCAAGGACATCGCCTTCCAGGCGGGGCTCAGCACCGCGACCGTCGACCGGGTGCTGAACGGCAGGCCGGGCGTGCGCCGGCAGACGGAAATGCGGGTAAGGGCGGCGATCGCGGAACTTGAGAAACAGCAGGCGGGTACGATGGGCAGCGGGCGCATGCTGGCGATCGATATCGTCATGGAGACGCCGCAGCGGTTCAGCGATGCGGTGCGCGCCGCTTTCGAAGCGGAGATGGCGGCTTTCCTGCCGGGCGTCTTCCGCTGCCGTTTTCATTTCGCCGAGGTGATGAGGCCGGCCGAGCTGGTGCAGCTCCTCGATCGCATCCGGCTGCGCGGCACGCATGGCATCGTGCTCAAGGCGCCTGACGTTGCGGAGGTGGCCGCCGCCGTTGCCCGGGCGGATGCGGCCGACATCCCCGTGGTGACGCTGGTGACGGACCTGCCGAATTCGGCACGCATTGCCTATGCCGGCGCCGACAACCGGACGGCGGGGGAGATGGCAGCCTATCTCATCGGCGAATTCCTCGGATCTGACGGCGGCAAGGTGCTGGTGACGCTGTCGAGCGGACGGTTCCGCGGCGAGGAAGAGCGCGAAATCGGCTTTCGCCGCGTCATCCGCGCCCATTATCCCGGGATCGGCATCACCGAAATCAGCGAGGGACACGGCACCGATGCCGCGACGGGAACGCTTGCGGCGGCTGCACTTGCGGCCGATCCTGCCATCAATGCCGTCTATTCGATCGGCGGCGGCAATCGCGCGGTGCTGGCGGCGTTCGATGCGGCCAGGCGTTCGGCTCGCGTCTTCGTCGCTCATGACCTGGATGCGGATAATCGAGCCCTGCTTGCCGCGCGCCGGATCGGCTTCGTGCTGCATCACGATCTCAGAACCGATGCGCGTTCGGCCTTCAGGGCGATCATGAGCCGGGCTGCGGCATCGGGGCGAGCGGTTTCGGCCTCGCTTTCATCGGTCGAAATCCTCACGCCTTACAATATGCCCGCGGGCGACTGAGGCATCGGCGTTCCTTCCGCGGTGAATTTGGGCTACAGCTTCGGAACGTACAAAGGTGAGCGGCATGGATTACAGCGACGTCAGCAGTATCGCGGCCTGGGTCACGGAGCAGGGACTGAAGGGCGCCTCGGAAGCCGAGCTCATGACCGGTTTCTGCGCGGCCTGTCGGGATGCCGGCCTGCCGCTCGACCGCGGCATGGCGCTGATGGACACGTTGCATCCCGTGCATGAGGGCCGCGCCTTCCGTTGGGACAGCGTGGAGGAAATAGAGACGGAATTCGAATATGGTCCGACGAGTTCGGGCGAAGCGGCGTCGAGTTGGCAGCGTTCGGCCTTCTACCATCTTTGGGCGGGCAACGAGCGGGAGGTGCGCCGACGCATCGGCTTTGGCGATCCAATCGATTTCACCATGCTCGACAAGATAGCGGAAGCGGGCCACACCGATTTCGTCGCAATGATGCATCGTTTCAGCGAAGCCGGTACGATCGGTGAAATGGATTGCTTTTTCTCGCATTTCGCAACCAAACATCCCGAGGGCTTTTCCGACCACGATCTCGCCATCCTGCGCAAGCTGGTGCCTGTTCTGGGGCTGGCGATCAAGTGCGTCGCGCTCGGGCGCATCGCCCGCACCATTGCCGAAGTCTATCTCGGCGAGGATGCGGCGCGCCAGGTGATGGAAGGCAAGATCAGCCGCGGCAAATCGGAGCGGATTTCGGCCGCACTCTGGTTTTCCGATCTCCTGAACTACACCAAGATTTCCGACCGTGTGCCGCCGGAGGAAATCATCCCGCTGCTCAACGATTACAGTGAGATGGCGATCTCGGCGATCCACGAGGCCGGCGGCAACGTGCTGAAGCTGATCGGCGACGGTGTGCTCGCCATCTTCAAGGGCGAGGTGCCGGCAGAAACCTGCCGGGCGGCGCTCAACGCCGAATCGTTGCTGCGCGAAAAGCTCATCAAGCTCAATGCCGCGCGCGCAGCCGACGGCCGGCCAACGACCGATGTCTATATCGGACTGCATATCGGCGATGTCTTCTACGGCAATATCGGCAGCCAGGACCGGCTGGACTTCACGGTCATCGGCCCCGCCGTCAACGAGGTCAGCCGCATTGCCTCCATGTGCCGTTCGGTCGATCTCAACCTGCTGATCTCCTCCGATTTCGCCGCTGTGATACCTGAGGAACAGCGATCGGCTCTCGCCTGTGTCGGACGTTATGCGCTGCGCGGTGTACAGCGCGCGCAGGAACTCTACACGCTCGACAGCGCCCGGCTGAGCGCCTGATCCGTCGAGGCAATTTCAGCTCTATCGCAGCAGGCCCTGGCCGCCGTCGATCCAGATCGGGGTGCCGGTAATGTGGCGGGCGCGTTCGGAGGCGAGGAAGAGGATGGTTTCGGCGACGTCCTCACTCTTGCCGGCCTTGCCGCCGGCGATCGGGATATCGCCCTCCGGCCAGATGACCGGGACCTCCGTCTCTTCGCGATGGCGGCTGTCGGTATTGGCGCTGATATTGGTTTCGATCTCGCCGGGGCAGACGGCATTGACGCGGATGCCGTGCCGGCCGAGTTCCAAGGCGAGTTGCTGGACCATGGCGACCTGACCTGCCTTGGTTGTGGTATAGGCGGTGGCGCCCGGCGTCGTGAAGGTGCGGGTGCCGTTGATCGAGGAGACGACGACGATCGAACCGCCGCGGCGCTTGAGATGCGGAACCGTCAGATGCAGGGTCAGATAGGTGCCGCGCAGATTGACGGCGATGGTCTTGTCCCATTCTTCCGGCGTCAGATCGTCGATCGGCGCCCAGACACCATTGATCCCGGCATTGGCGATAACGATGTCGAGGCCGCCGAAAGTCTCCGTCAGTTTCTGTACCGCGGCGCGCATTTGGGATTCGTCGCTGGTGTCGGCCGTCAGCGCGATCGACTCGCCGCCGGCGGCCCTGATCTCCGCGCAGGTCTTTTCGACCTCGTCTGCCGTGCGGCTCAGCACTGCGACCATCGCTCCTTCGGCGCCGAGCTTCAAAGCGGCTGCTTTGCCGATGCCGGAACCGGCGCCGGTGACCAGCGCGACCTTTCCCTTCAGTTCCATGGGCAACCCTCCATGACGTTCTGCCGATAGGCCAATGTTCGGCGCGGCAGTTGGTTCCGGAGGGAAAAGGCTAACGGAGGAGTGTGTGCCTCAAGGCCCATTTCTCCGGTCCGTGGACGGCGGCAAAGAGCAGGCCGGCGAGGAAGGTGAAGTGATCGACGAAAAAGCCGAACTCGGCTTGGTTCTGCTGCCAATGGGATGGCCCGTGGAAGGCAAAAGCGAGGAAGATCACATAGATGCCGGCGAGCAGACTGGCTTCGGAAAAGAAGGCGCCCGAGATGAAGGCGAGCGCGAGCGCAATCTCGAAGAAGGCTGCGACCCAAGCAAGGAAGGTCGCCATCGGAAAGCCGGCAGCGGTGATATAGCCCGCCGTCGCGCCCATATCGGCGAACTTGAAGCCGGCTGCCATGAAGAAGATGAAACTGAAGATGATACGGGCGACGATGATTGCGATTGCTTTGGCCATATCGAAACCTCCTGTTGAGCTTCCATTATGACGCATGAACTGCCAGCGATCCGACACCGCGAATGAAAAAAGGGCCGCTTGCGCGACCCTTCGATTTTCACCACTCGGCGAAGCTGCCGTCGGCATGGCGCCAGATCGGGTTGCGCCAGCGATGGCCCTCCTTGGCGCGCTCGATGACATAAGCCTCGTCGACCTCGATGCCGAGACCCGGCCCCTGGGGGATGGAAACGAAACCATCGGCATAGTGGAACACCTCCTTGTTGGAGATGTAGTCGAGGATGTCGTTGCCGGTGTTGTAGTGGATGCCGAGGCTCTGTTCCTGAATGAAGGCGTTGTAGCTGACCGCGTCGACCTGCAGGCAGGCGGCGAGCGCGATCGGGCCGAGCGGGCAATGCGGCGCCAGAGCGACGTCATAGGCTTCGGCCATGGCGGCGATCTTGCGGCATTCGGTGATGCCGCCGGCGTGGGAAAGATCCGGCTGGATGATGTCGACATAGCCGTCCGAAAGGACCTGCTTGAAGTCCCAGCGTGAATAGAGCCTTTCGCCGAGCGCGATCGGCGTCGAGGTATGGTTGACGATGTCGCGCAGCGCTTCCTTGTTTTCAGACAGCACCGGTTCCTCGATGAACATCAGCTTGTAAGGGTCGAGCTCCCTGGCGAGAACCTTGGCCATCGGTTTGTGGACGCGGCCGTGGAAATCGACGCCGATGCCGATATGCGGACCGATCGCCTCGCGGATGGCGGCGATGGTCTCGACTGCCCTTTCCACCTTCTCGTTGGTGTCGACGATCTGCATTTCCTCGCAGCCGTTGAGCTTGATCGCCTTGAAGCCGCGGGCGACCACCTCTCTGGCATTGTTGGCGACGTCAGAAGGACGGTCGCCGCCGATCCAGGAATAGACCTTGATGCGATCGCGCAGTTGGCCGCCGAGCAGGGAATGGATCGGCTGGCCGAGCGCCTTTCCCTTGATATCCCAGAGCGCCTGGTCGATGCCCGAGATCGCGCTCATATGGGTAGCGCCGCCGCGATAGAACCCGCCGCGATACATCACCGTCCAATGGTCCTCGATCAGGAAGGGGTCCTTGCCGATCAGGTAGTCCGCCAATTCGTGGACGGCGGCCTCGACGGTCAGTGCGCGGCCTTCGACGACCGGTTCGCCCCAGCCGACGATGCCTTCATCGGTCTCGACCTTCAGAAACAGCCAGCGCGGCGGAACGATATAGGTGGTGAGTTTGGTGATCTTCATCTCAGGTCTTAATCTCTTCTCGGATTTGCGATGGGACAGCGCGTCCACGGCCTCTCGTGATCGATCATTTCGTTCTGCCGATCGCCTTCTCGGCGGCGGCAAGGTCGCGAACCGCAAGGTCGAGCATGCGATTGGCGCATTCCCTGGCGCTTGCCTTGTCGCGCATGCGCAAGGCCTCGACGAGTTCGCCATGAACGAGCACCGCATCCTCCCGGTTTTCGACGGCGATATTGGAGGCATGCAACGCATATTTCAGCGCAGCATGGATGGCGCTGGACAGACGGCGGAACACCTGGTTGTGGCTGGCGGTGAGCAGCACCGTATGAAACATCACGTCGGCGTCGGTGAAGCTTTCCGGATCGCCTGCGCTATCGCGCATCTGCCGCCAGGCCTTGTCGAGATCGGCGATCTCCTGGGCGCTGGCGCGTTCGGCGGCATATTCGGCGGCTGCCGGCTCTATGGTGCGCCGGGCTTCGAGAATGCATCCCAAAAGGTCGAAGTCCTTGATGTAAGGCCCCATCCAGTCGAGCACCTCGGCATCCAGGATGTTCCAGTCGTCCCTGTCGCAGACGGTCGTTCCGACTCGCGGTTTACCGCGCACGAGCCCTTTGGATTCCAGCACTTTCAGCGATTCACGAATGACGGTGCGGCTGACGCCATAGAGGTCGCAAAGATCGTTCTCGCGGGGCAACGGCGAGCCCGAGGGATAGCGGTCCGCGCAGATATCCTGAGCGATTGCCGCCGTGACGTTGCGGCGTACCCGCGGCCGGCGTTCGCTGCCTGAGCTTTCCGTTCGGCCTTGTTCCTCAGTCGATTCCAACTTCACCTCTCCGCGCTCACTCCCGGGCAGCAACCGAACCTGATTATCCGAATTCGATCCGCTTTGCGACGGGTCCATCCGGCTCCCATGACTATCCTATTATCTAAATCATCATACATTGGCAATTGACTGGTATGATGATTTAACATAATTCATTGGACGCTGCCGGGGAGGCAGTTGCTCGATTTCAGAGTTTAGGGAGAGAGACATGCGCTTGTTCAAAGCAGCTATTCTGGCTGGCACTTTCGCCATTCTGACAGCCGGCTCGGCATTTTCCGCAGACGTCAAGATCGGTTTCATCGTCAAGCAGCCGGAGGAGCCGTGGTTCCAGGACGAATGGAAGTTCGCGGACCAGGCCGCCAAGGAAAAAGGTTTCACGGTCGTCAAGATCGGCGCGGAAGACGGCGAGAAGGTTCAGTCGGCGATCGACAATCTCGGAGCCCAGGGTGCGCAGGGCTTCATCATCTGCACGCCCGACGTCAAGCTCGGTCCCGGCATCGTCGCCAAGGCTGAAGCCAATCAGCTGAAGCTGATGACGGTCGACGACCGCCTCGTCAGTGCGGACGGCAAGCCGCTGGAAGATGTGCCGCATATGGGCATTTCGGCGACCAAGATCGGTGAGACCGTCGGCCAGGCGATCGTCGACGAAATCAAGAAGCGCGGCTGGGACATGAAGAATGTCGGCGCGATCCGGGTCTCCTACGACCAGTTGCCGACCGCTGTCGACCGCGTCGAAGGTGCGATCTCGGTACTGAAATCCGCAGGTTTCCCGGCCGAGAACATCTATGATGCGCCGCAGGCGAAGACGGATACGGAAGCAGCGCTCAACGCGGCGACCACCGTTCTCAACAAGCATGCCGACGTGAAATACTGGGTGGCTTTCGGACTCAACGACGAAGCCGTTCTCGGCGCCGTCCGCGCTTCGGAATCGGTCGGTATTCCAGCAGCCAACGTGATCGGTGTCGGCATCGGCGGCGCGGAATCGGCGATCAACGAGTTCAAGAAGCCGGCAGCGACGGGCTTCTTCGGCACGGTCATCATCTCTCCGAAGCGTCACGGCTATGAGACGGCGCTCAACATGTACGACTGGATCGCCAACGGCAAGGAGCCGGAAAAGCTGACCTTGACGTCAGGTTCGCTGGCGCTGCGCGGCGATTATGAGAAGGTCCGCAAGGAGCTCGGCATCGAATAACCATCGCCCGCGATGATGCATCTCCGGCGGCCGCTTGGGCATGCCGCCGGAACCTTCGGTGGAGCGACGATGGCTTTTCTCGAATTCAAACATATTTCCAAGGGCTATCCAGGCGTACAGGCGCTGTCGGGTGTTTCCTTCTCAGTGGAGAAGGGCGCCGTCCACGGGCTGATGGGTGAGAACGGCGCGGGTAAATCGACGCTGATCCGTGTGCTTTCGGGCGATCAGGCCGCCGATGCCGGCGACATTCTCATCGATGGCGAAGAACAGAAATATGCCTCGGTCCGTGACGCCTTCCACGCCGGCGTCATCGTCATCCATCAGGAACTGCAGCTCGTTCCGGAGCTGACGGTGGCAGAAAATCTCTGGCTTGGCCGTTTTCCCGCCAAAGGCGGCGTGATCCATGCCAAAACCCTGATCGAGACGGTGCGCTCGAAGCTCGAAGAGATCGGCATCGATGTCGATCCCTCGGCCAAGGTTGCTTCGCTTTCGATCGGCGCGCGGCAGATGGTCGAGATCGCCAAGGCCGTCATGCTCGAGGCGCGGGTGATCGCGCTCGATGAGCCGACCTCCTCGCTTTCCTCGCGCGAAAGCGAAATCCTGTTTTCACTCATCGAAAGGCTGAAGGCGAAGGGAACGGTCATTCTTTACGTCTCACATCGGCTCGATGAGATCTTCCGGCTTTGCGACAGCCTGAGCGTGCTGCGCGACGGCAAGCTTGCCGCCCATCATCCTCAGATTGCCGGCACGACACGCGAACAGGTCATCTCGGAAATGGTCGGCCGGGAGATCAGCGATATCTGGGGATGGCGCGAACGCCCGCTCGGCGACGTCAGGCTCGAGGTCAAGGACCTATCCGGATCACGATTGCGCAATCCCATCAGCTTTTCGGTCTGTCGGGGCGAGATCCTCGGCTTCTTCGGCCTGATCGGCGCCGGCCGCAGCGAGATGGCGCGGCTGCTCTACGGCGCCGATGCGAGGCATCAGGGCCAGGTAACGATCGACGGCGCCGCCGTTTCGCCGGACGATCCGAAAGCGGCGATCGATGCCGGCATGGTGCTCTGTCCGGAGGATCGCAAGTCCGACGGCATCGTCCAGGGACGGTCGATCGAAGAAAACATCGCCATCTCGTCGCGCCGGCATTTCTCTCCTTTCGGGATTTTGAACCCGAAAAGGGAGGCGGCGCTGGCGGATGAATTCATTTCCCGTCTGCGGGTGCGGACGCCCTCGCGCAAGCAGGACATCATCAATCTCTCCGGCGGCAACCAGCAGAAGGTCATTCTCGGCCGCTGGCTTTCCGAACAGGGCATCAAGGTTCTGGTGATCGACGAACCGACGCGCGGCATCGATGTCGGGGCGAAGTCGGAGATCTACGAAATCCTTTATGAGCTGGCGGCGGGCGGCATGGCGATCGTGGTGATCTCGAGCGAGCTGCCCGAAGTGATGGGCATTTCCGACCGCATCATCGTGATGTGCCAGGGCAGGGTGGCGGCCGATGTCGCCCGCCCGGATTTCGACGAGCGCAGCATTCTGACGGCGGCGCTTCCCGACAAGAATGCCGCAGGCACCATTTAAGACTGGGAACACCGACGATGAATTCGTTGAAAAAAATCCTTCTCGGCGAACAGGGGCTGGTGGTGATTTTCACTGCTGCCTTCGTGATCGTCTCGCTCTTCGTGCCGAACTTCCTGACCGAGCGGAACATGCTGGGGCTACTGCAATCGGTCGTCACGATCGGCATCGTCGCCTGCACGATGATGTTCTGCCTGGCCTCCCGCGACTTCGATCTTTCGGTTGGATCGATCGTCGCCTTCTCCGGCATGGCCGCCGTGATGGTCTCGAATGCGACCGGCTCCATTCCCGTCGGGCTGCTGGCAGCCCTGCTGTGCGGCGCCGTCGTCGGTTTCGTCAACGGCATCGTCATCGCCCGGTTCCGCATCAACGCGCTGATCACCACGCTTGCGACCATGCAGATCGTGCGCGGGCTGGCGCTGATCGCTTCGGACGGGCGCGCCGTCGGCATCAACGATCCTGCCTTCTACCAGCTTGCGCTCTCGCGTTTCCTCACCGTGCCGACACCGATCTGGATCATGCTCATCCTTTTCGTCTTCTTCGGCTTCGTGCTCAACCGCACCGTCTTCGGCAAGAACACGCTGGCGATCGGCGGCAATCCGGAAGCCTCGCGGCTTGCGGGCGTCAATGTCGTCAACATGCGCGTCTGGATCTTTGCGCTGCAGGGTCTCGTCTGCGGCATTGCCGGCATTCTGCTCGCCTCGCGCATCACTTCCGGCCAGCCGAATGCGGCGACCGGGCTCGAGCTCTCGGTGATCTCGGCCTGCGTTCTCGGCGGCGTTTCGCTTGCCGGCGGCCGGGCGGCGATGAGTGGCGTCATCGTCGGCGTGCTGATCATGGGCATTGCCGAAAACGTTATGAACCTCCTGAATATTCAGGCATTCTATCAGTATGTCGTGCGCGGGCTGATCCTGCTGATCGCGGTGCTGCTCGACAATTTGAGATCTTCGGCTGCGGGGCGACGCGGATGAACCAGGGACGAGCGGAGGACGAAATCGAGCTGAGGCGCGGTGATCTCGCCGTCCGGGTCAGCCGTCGGGGTGCAGCCGTTGCCGCCGCGACCTATCGGGAGACGCCCTTTCTCGTCGCGGCCGGCGGCCTGGATGGCACGATGGCGAATTTTGCGATGGTGCCGTTCGGCAATCGTGTGGAAGGCAATGCCATGTCCTTTGCCGGACGCGGCTATGCTTTCCAGTCGAATACGTCCGATCCGCTCTATCGGCACGGCGATGGCTGGCTCGGCCTCTGGGAGCTTGAAGAGGCCAGCACAGAGCATGCGCAGTTCTCCTTTTCCCGCAGCGCCGACAAGATTTCACCCTATACCTATCTGACTCGCCAGGAGATCCGTCTCGCCGGCGACGCCCTGGTGCTGACGCTATCCGTGGAAAATCGGGGCGAAACCACACTTCCCTTCGGGCTGGGCCAGCATCCCTTCTTCGTTCGGACTCCGAAGACGAGGCTGACGATTGCGGCCGATCGCTACTGGAACGAGCGGCCCGACCATCTTCCCGATATGCCCGGCCCCGTGCCTGACGATTTCGATTTCAGGTCGGGCAAGCTGTTGCCGCAGACATGGATGAACAATGCCTTCGAGGGCTGGAACAGGCGGGCGGCAATCGCCTGGCCGGAGCTTGGAATTCAGGCGGCGCTGAAAGCCGAGGGCGCGCTTGACCGCTTCATGCTCTATATGCCGATCAATCGCAGTGACTTCTTCTGCCTCGAGCCGATGAGCCACCTTCCGAACGGCCATCACCTGCCCGAATTCGGCGGGCTCGCGCCGCTTGCGCCGGGTGAAGCACTCGTCGGCAAGATGACGATCGAGCTGTCTGCGCTGCCGGTTCAACCGGAGGGGAGATAGATGGGCGATCGCCTGCAGGGCAAGAACATCCTGATCACCGGCGCTGCGCAGGGTATCGGCCTTGCGATCGCCAAGGCCTTCATCAAGGAGAATGCCGCCGTCTATCTCGTCGATCGCGATGGGGCGCTGCTGGCGCAGGCA
The DNA here is from genome assembly GCF_002211285.1 of Rhizobium sp. R635. Classification (GTDB taxonomy): domain Bacteria; phylum Pseudomonadota; class Alphaproteobacteria; order Rhizobiales; family Rhizobiaceae; genus Rhizobium. Next base: position 20,419 of record NZ_LOKX01000006.1, read on the forward strand.
GCGGGAGAGCTCGCAGGCACCGGCGGCCGGGTTGGTTATCTGCCGGCCGATATAACCGATGCCGGAACAATCACGAGGGCGGTTGCGCAGGCGAATGACGAGATCGGGCCACTGAATGCGCTTGTCAACAATGCCGGAGTCAACGTCTTCGCCGAACCGCTCGATACGACGGACGAAGCGTGGAGCCGCTGCTTCGACATCAATCTCAAAGGGGCATGGAATTGCTGCAAGGCAGTGCTGCCCGGCTTTATCGAGCGGGGCGAGGGCGTCATTCTCAACATCGCCTCCACGCATGCCTTCACGATCATCCCGCACACGTTTCCCTATCCGCTGGCGAAACATGCGCTGCTCGGCATGACGAAATCGCTCGGCCTGGAGTACGCGGCCCGCAATATCCGGGTCAACGCGCTGGCGCCCGGCTATGTCTCGACGCAGAAAGTGATCGACTATTGGAACAGCTTCCCCGATCCGGCGGCAGCCAAGGCCGAGACGATGCGGCTGCATCCCGGTGGGCGGATCGCGACACCGGAAGAGATCGCCATGGCGGCGGTGTTCATGATCTCCGACGAATGCCCTTTCATGAACGCCACCTGCCTGACGATCGACGGCGGTCTCAGCGTGCAGCAGCATCCCGTCTGAGCGGCGATGATTTTTACAAGCCTGTCGTCTTCTGCAGATAGAGCGTTATATTGCCTGTCGGGAAGGCCAACCTGATCTTCCGCAGGCGTGGAGCGGCGGCGCCGCTGCCGGAAATAGTTGGAGCATGATGTTGTCCGAAAACCGTTCACAGTTTTCGGCATCATGCTCTGAAAGCTCAATCGAAAACAGGAGGATGGCATGCAGATCAATCGCACGGCTTCGGCTCATTGGAGCGGCGGCCTCAAGGACGGCAAGGGCCTGATCTCGACGCAGAGCGGCGCCCTGAAAGATTATCCCTACGGCTTTGCCAGCCGCTTCGAAGGTATTCCCGGCACCAATCCGGAAGAGCTGATCGGTGCCGCCCATGCCGGCTGCTTCACCATGGCGCTGTCGCTGATCCTCGGCGAAGCCGGCTTCACCGCCGAACACATGGAAACCTCCGCCAAGGTGACGCTCGAAAGCGTCGAGGGCGGTTTTGCCATCACCGCCATCCATCTCTCGCTCTCCGGCCGCATTCCCGGCGCCGACGAGGCAACCTTCACCGAACTGGCCAACAAGGCGAAGGCCGGCTGCCCGATTTCCAAGGCGCTTGCCGCCGTTCCGATCACGCTCGACGTCAAGCTCGCCTGATTTTCTCCTGTTGCCGATGAGGTGCCGCGCGTTTAACGTCGCGGCACTTTTCATTGTGTCGGCGTTCATCGTCACATCGCTCCGAAATGACCATGCTCAAGCCACGGGTATCTGCAGGCGGCATTGACAAATGACGCCTGATATTTTACGACTGACGAAATTCAAAATTCGTCAGTCGTAACTCGAGGCATCGAAACTCATGAACGACATCGCGGAAAATACGCTCGACGTCACGCGGCAGGAGAATGTCACACGCATTCTCGACGCGGCCGAGCGGCTGTTCCGTCACTACGGTTACAGCAAGACGACGGTGGCCGACATCGCCCGCGATCTCGGCATGTCGCCGGCCAATATCTATCGCTTCTTCGCCTCCAAGGTGGAAATCCACCAGGCCCTCTGCGGGCGCATGCTCGCGACCGCTTATCAGATCGCCTATGACATCCGCCATCAGCCGATCAGCGCCAGTGAGCGGTTGCGCCGCTACGTCGAGACCCAGCATCAGCTGACGCTGGATCTGATGCTCGACGAGATGAAGGTGCATGAGATGATCATCGTCGCGATCGAGCGCGATTGGCACGTCATCGAGAAACATATCGACCGCGTCCATGATCTCATCGCCGAAATCATCGCCGAAGGCATCGCCGCCGGCGAGTTCGCCGAGCAGGACCCGGTGGTCGCCTCGCGCTGCTTCGGTGCGGCGACGATCAATCTCTGCCATCCGCAGATGGTGGCGCAATGTCTTGCCAAAACCAACCGCGCAAGCGTCGACGAACTGATCGACTACGTGATCAGGGCGCTGAAGAAATAATGGACGGCAGCCGCCGGAACCCCCGAAACGATCCAGGAGTGCGGACGATGTTTTCGCTCAAGACCCTCAGCAACCGCATGCCGTCCGTCGCCGGCCTCGTGCTCGTCGGCGCCATCGGCATCGGCCTTTCCGCCTGCTCGGAGGAAAAGGCCGAGGTGAAGGAGGTCATCCGGCCGGTCAAGGTCGTCGAGATCGCCAAGGCCGGCGATACCCGCAAGCTCGATTATTCCGGTTCGGTCAAGGCGCGCACGGAGATGAACCTCGGCTTTCGGGTCGCCGGCAAGATCACCGAACGTCTCGTCGATATCGGCGACCGGGTGAGCCCGGGTGATGTTCTCGCCCGCGTCGACGCCACGGATTACCAGCTGGCGGTCAAGACGGCGGACGCCAATCTCGCCGCTGCCGAAAGGGGCGTCGAAACCGCCGATCTCGCCAACAAGCGCGCCGAGCAGCTCTTCGACAAGAGCGTCGCCCCGAAATCGCAGCTCGAACAGGCCGCGCTCAGCCACGACCAGGCGATCTCGCAGCGCGATGCCGCGCTTTCGGCGCTCGACCAGGCGAAGAACCAGGTGAGCTATACCGAGCTCAAGGCCGGCCAGACCGGCATCGTGACAGCGATCAATGCCGATATCGGCCAAGTCGTCGGCTCCGGCACCCCTGTCGTCACCGTCGCCGTCGATGGCGAGAAGGAAGTGCAGATCGCGGTTCCGGAAAACGACATCGCCGAATTCAAGCCGGGCAAGACGATGAAGGCCAGTTTCTGGGCCGATGACAAGCTGGTGCTCGACGGCAAGGTGCGGGAGGTTTCCGGCAGCGCCGACCAGCAGTCGCGCACCTTTGCGGTTCGGGTGAGCCTGCCGAACGATCCGCGCATATTGCTCGGCATGACGGCGACGATCGAGGCCGCCGTCAGCAACGGCAACAGCTACGTCTCGATCCCGCTCAGCGCGCTTGCCGAGAAGGACGGCAAGAAGATGGTTTGGACCGTCGACCGCGACACGGCGACGGTGCACGGCCGCGACATCAAGGTCGCCGATTTCACCGGCGACGGCGTGCATGTGACCGAGGGTCTCGACAGCGGCGATCTCGTCGTTGCCGCCGGCACGCAGTTCATGCGCGAGAACCTGAAGGTGAAGGTGCCGGAGCAGCAGTCGGCCTCGGCCGATACGGACCAGACCGTCCGCTGATCGCGTCACGAGAGGGAATAGAACCATGGACGCCAACACCGAAAAGCGGCCCTTCAATCTGTCGCGCTGGGCAATCGGACATCCGAGCATCGCCCGCTTCCTCTTCGGCCTGATCATCATCACCGGCGTGCTCGGCCTGATGCGCATGGGCCAGCGCGAGGATCCCGAATTCACCTTCCGCGTCATGGTCGTCCAGGCCATCTGGCCGGGTGCTTCCATTCAGGAAATGGAAGACCAGGTCGTCAACAAGATCGAGCGCAAGCTGCAGGAAACGCCGCATATCGACTGGGTCAAGTCCTATACGCGGGCGGGCAGCGCCATCATCACCCTGCAGGTCAAGGGCGATACGAATTCGCAGGAGGTGGCGGATGCCTTCTACCAGGTGCGCAAGAAGGTCGGCGATATCGCGAGCGAGTTGCCGCAGGGTCTGCTCGGCCCCTATTTCAACGACGAGTTCGGCGATACCTTCATCACGCTGCATTCGATCAGCGGTGACGGCTATTCCTATCCGGAGCTGAAGAAATTCGCGATCCAGGCGCGCGACATGCTCTTGACGACGCCTGGTGTCGAGAAGGCCGTCATCATCGGCGACCAGCCTGAGAAGATCTATATCGACGTCTCGTCCAAGGCGCTCGCCGAGCGCGGCCTGACGATCCTCGACCTGCAGAACGCCATCAAAGGCCAGAACAATGTCGATCCGGCAGGTTCCGTCGATACCGGCCTGCGGTCGGTGCGCATTTCGGTCGAAGGCGACGTGAAGAAGGCGGCCGATATCCGCGAACTCCGCCTTCGCGCCGGCGGCCAGGTGACGCGCCTCGGCGATATCGCCACCGTCAGTTCCGGGCTCGAAGATCCCTACCAGCGCAAGTACCGGTTCAACGGCCATGAAAGCGTTCAGGTCGGCGTCGTCATGGCCAAGGGTTTCAACGTGACCGATGTCGGCAAGGACGTGGAGGCGACCTATCACCGCTTCGAGGAAGCACTGCCTTACGGTGTGGCGGTCGACCAGATCGCCAACCAGCCTGACGTCGTGACGGATGCAATCAGTGAATTCATGCATGCGCTCGGCGAAGCCCTCGTCATCGTGCTCGTCGTTTCGTTCCTGTCGATCGGCTGGCGCTCGGGTCTCGTCATCGCCATCGCCATTCCGCTGGTGCTCGCCGCCACTTTCGCGCTGATGTACGAACTCGGCATCGACCTGCAGCGCATCTCGCTCGGCGCGCTGATCATCGCGCTCGGCCTGCTGGTCGACGATGCGATGATCGTCGTCGAGATGATGGAGCGGAAGCTGGAGGAGGGGCTGGTCAAGATCGAGGCGGCAAGCTTTGCCTATTCCTCGACCGCCTTCCCGATGCTGACCGGCACGCTGATCACCACGGCCGGCTTCATTCCCGTCGGATTCGCTGCGTCGACGGCGGGTGAATATGTGCGCTCGCTGTTCTATGTCGTCGGCATCGCGCTCGTGACCTCGTGGTTCGTCGCGGTCTATTTTACGCCATGGCTCGGCTACATGATCCTCAAGCAGCGCCATCACGCCGGCGAGCATCACGATGCCTTCGACACCGGCTTCTATCGCCGGCTGCGCGGCACGGTCGGCTGGGCGGTTCGCCACCGGGTCATCGTGCTGCTGTTGACGCTCGGGACATTCGTCACCAGCCTCTGGGCCTTCCAGTTCATTCCGCAGAATTTCTTCCCGCAATCCTCTCGGCCTGAGATCCTCGTCGATCTCTGGTTGCCCGAGGGCACCAGCATTCGGGAAGTCGAAGTGCAGGCAAAGGCGCTCGAAGCGAAGATGATGGATGATCCGGACAAGCGGTTCATCGCCACCTATATCGGCGAAGGCGCGCCGCGCTTCTTCCTGCCGCTCGACCAGCAGCTGCGCAATCCGAACTTCGCCCAGCTTCTCGTCATGGCGAAGGACGAGCCGGCGCGCGAACGGCTGATCGTCAAGATGCGCACGATCCTTGCGGAGGACTTCCCCGACATTCGCGGCAAAGTCGACCGCCTCTTCCTCGGCCCGCCCACCGGCTGGCCGGTGCAGATGCGCGTCATGGGGCCTGACCGCCAGGAAGTGCGAGCGATCGCCGATCAGGTGAAGGCGCGCTTCGAAGCCAACCCGATGCTCGGCGCCATCCATGACGACTGGCTGGAACAGGTGCCGGCGATGAAGCTGGTGATCGACCAGGACCGCGCCCGGGCGCTCGGCGTCACCTCCCAGCGCGTGCGTCAGATGCTGCAGACCGCCATGTCCGGCGCGCCGCTCGACGATTTCCGCGACGGCGAGGAGACGGTCTCGATCGTCGCCCGCGAGCCGGATGCCAGCCGCTCGCTGCTGTCGGCGGTCAATTCGGTCTACGTGCCGACGGATTTCGGCGGCTTCGTGCCGGTCTCGCAGGTCGCCAAGGTCGTGCCTGTGATGGAGCAGGGCATCGAATGGCGGCGCGACCGGTTGCCGACGATCACGGTGCGCGCGACGCTGCCGGACGGCGTGCAGCCGAACGACGTCGTCATGAAGATGTATGCCGACATGAAGGACCTGCGCGACAGCCTGCCGGCCGGCTATAATGTCGAGATCCAGGGCGGCGCCGAGGATGCGGCGGAAAGCCAGATGTCGATTGCCGCCAAGGCGCCGATCATGCTCGCCGTCATCGTCGTGCTCTTGATGGTGCAGTTGCAGCATTTCGGCAAGGCGATGCTGGTGCTTGCCACCGGGCCGCTCGGCATCATCGGGGCTGCCGCCGCCTTGCTGATCAGCGGTGCGCCCTTCGGCTTCGTCGCGATCCTCGGCGTCATCGCGCTGCTCGGCATCATCATGCGCAACTCGATCATCCTGGTCGATCAAATCGATCAGGACATCAAGGCCGGCATGCACCGGCAGGAGGCGATCGTCGGCGCTGCCGTGCGTCGTTTCCGGCCGATCATGCTGACGGCGCTGACGGCCGTGCTCGCGCTGATCCCGATCTCGCGCGGCGTCTTCTGGGGTCCGCTCGCCTTTGCGATGATGGGCGGCATCCTCGTCGCCACAGTGCTCACCATTCTGGTTCTGCCCGCCGGTTACGCCCTTTTCTTCGGCCGCGAGCCGAAGGCGAAGGACGAGCCAGGCCGGGATGCCGACGCCATCCAGGAAGAGGCGGATGACAGACATCCGCCGGCGTTGGCAGCAGAGTGAGGACGGCGCGGCGAAAGTCGCGCCGTTTTCCTTACGGGCCACTGGTCGCTGGCCGCTAAGTCCGTGTTCGCGCCGATTCCCTTGCCGCCCCGAAAAAGTTAAGCTCGGGAAACCATGCCGGGAGAGCCGCCGAGACCCCGGCCGCTCACGGACGGGGAGGGTGCGACAATGGCCGATTATCGTCTGGAAACAAGCTGGCGCCCGGTCGAAGGCAGCTTCGGGTGCTTGAGCTTCACGCTCTTCAACCTTTCGGCCGAGCCTCTTTCCGGCTTCTCGCTCGCCTATACGTCGGAGACGCGGGTTGCCGCCAATCACGTCTGCGACGGCGGCAGCCTCAAGCGGCAGGTGGCGCATTTCCATGAATTCCTGCCGCCCGATGGGCTGAGCGTGCCGCCGGGTGGGCACTGGCGGTTTACCGTCGAGGGGCTGACCCGGGAGCCGAGACATGCGACATCAGGCGTCAAATCGGCCTATCTTACACTTGGCAACGGACGCCATGTTCCCGTCGCCTTCGGCGATCTCGTTCTCGAAGGCCGGGATGGCGGCGTGGCGCCGCCGCTTCTGCCGCCCGGCCGGGTTCAGGAGCCCTATTCGCTGCTGCCCTGGCCGCTGGTGCTCGGGCTGAAGGCGGGAGAGCTGCCGGTCGTCCTCTATCCGGCGGGGAAGACGCGGCCCGATGCGATCAAGGCGCTTTCCCTGGTTATCGAGCTTTACCAGCGGCTCTATCCGGCCGACAATGCGCCGTTTTCGCTCTCTGCCGTCGAAGGCGGGCGGGCTGTCCGTTTCGTCACCGAATCGTCGATCGCCGAATTCTCCTATGAATTGCGGTTTACCGCGCATGAGATCGTGCTTTCCTCTGCCGATGCGACGGGGCGACACTACGGGCTGATCAGCCTGGCGCAGCTCATGCACGGCGCGCGCGCCGATCGGGAGAACTTCAAATTCCCCAATTTCGGCACCATCGCCGACCAGCCGCGTTACGACTGGCGCGGCTGCCATCTCGATGTGGCCAGGCAGTTTTATCCCGTTGCGGACGTCATGCGGCTGATCGATATCCTTGCCTGGAACAAGCTCAACATCTTTCATTGGCACCTGACCGATGACGAGGCCTGGCGGCTGGAGATCAAGGCCTATCCGGAGCTTACGGAGATCGGCGCGCGGCGCGGGCCGGATGAAGTGCTCGTGCCGCAGCTCGGTGACGGGGCGGAGCCGCGCTCCGGCCACTACACGCAGGAGGATGTCGGGCGGATCGTCGCGCATGCCGCCGCGCTGCATGTCGAGGTGGTGCCGGAAATCGACGTTCCCGGCCACAGCACCGCGACGCTGTTCTCGCTGCCCGCGCTCGTCGACGGGCAGGAGGCGCCGGACAGCTACCGCGCGGTGCAGGGTTATCCCAACAATGCCCTCAACCCGGCGGTCGAATTCACCTATGAATTTCTCGGCAGGGTCTTCGACGAGATGGTGGCGCTGTTTCCCGGCGACTATATCCATATCGGCGGCGACGAGGTGGCGAACGGCGCCTGGCTTTCCTCGCCGCTTTGCAAGGCATTGATGGAACGGGAGAAACTTGCCGGTACGGCCGAGCTGCAATCCTATTTCCTGAAACGCATCAAGGCGATGCTGTCGGAGCGCGGCAGGAAGCTCGCCGGCTGGAACGAGGTCTCGCACGGCGGCGGCGTCGATCGCGACGGCACGTTGCTGATGGCCTGGGAAAAGCCTGCGGTCGGGATCGAGCTGGCGCAGCAAGGCTACGATGTGGTGATGACGCCGGGGCAAGCCTATTATCTCGACATGGCGCAGGCCGAAGCCTGGGACGAGCCCGGTGCGAGCTGGGCGGGCCATGCGCCGCCGGAACATACCTATGCTTACGAGGCCGAGGGCGAATTGCCGGAAGCGTTGCGGGAGAAGATACGCGGCGTTCAGGCCTGTATCTGGACAGAAAACTTCCTCTCTCGCGCTTATTTCAACCGGCTGGTCTTCCCGCGCCTTCCTGCCGTCGCCGAAGCCGCATGGACACCCTTGGAACGCAAGGACTGGGATCGGTTTGCAGCGATCGTGCGGATGTGGCCGGAGCTTTAGGAGGCAGCGGCATCGGCTTTCAGCCCCAGAAGTGCGGCGCCGATCAGGCCGGGTTCGATGCGGCATTGGCTCGGCACCACCAGCGGGCGGTCGAATTTGCGCAGGATGCGGGCGCGCACCGCATGGTCGAGTTCGGCAAGCAGGGGCTCGACATTGGAAAGCCCGCCGCCGACCGGGACGATGGTGGCGCCTGTGATGTTGATGGTCAGCGCCAGCGGCGAGGCGACGAGATCGACATAGACGTCGATGGTGCGCGTCGCTTTTTCCTCGCCGCGCCCCCAGGCATCGATGATCTCTTCGCTCGAAAGGTCGAGATCGTGCAGCGTCTTGTGCAGGCGCTCCAGCCCGCGGGCGCCGCCGACGGTGTCGACGCAGCCCTTCTGCCCGCAGCCGCAAGCATAGGCGGGAATGGCGACGGGCGGATTGCCGGCCGCCGATGCGATGATCGGGCCGTGACCCCATTCGCCGGCAAAGCCGCCGGCCTCGTTGACGAGACGCCCATCGGCAACCAGCCCGCCGCCGACACCGGTGCCGAGGATGGCGCCGAAGACGATGCGGTGGCCGCAGCCTGCGCCGAGACCGGCTTCGGCCATGGCGAAACAGTCGGCATCGTTGGCGATCAGGACAGGCAGAGCAAGTTCGGTTTCGAGGTCGGCTGCGAGCGTGCGGCCGTGGATGCAGGGAATGTTGGCGCAGGTCAGGCGCTGCGTATCGGGATCGACGACGCCGGCGATCGACAGGGCGATGCGGCTCGGCTGTTCGCCGGTCTCGGCGATGATGCTGCGCAGGGTCTCGACGAAAGCGGCAAAATCATCCCTCGGCGTCGGGCGGCGGCCGAGGGGGACGATGTCTGTCTCGGAGCGGGCGATGCCGCCCTTGATGGCGGAACCGCCGATGTCGAATGAAATGATCATTGCGCCCTGCCGTTTCTCTGCTCTTGCAGCGTCTGCTCGCACTGTTGATGGGGAATTACAAGCCTTCATTCGCAGTGCCCTACGAGATGAAGGAGGTGGACGGGAGCGACGCCCCGCCACAATTTCTAACCCGATAAGTCATTCAATTGGCATATTGCATCGCCAGAATTCAGCCCTACACTTCCATCGCTCACCGGTATCATGATCATCGAAAACGCCGATTCCCGCAGACCCCGCAGACCGCGTCCGCCACGTCCCAAAGGCCGCCGCCTCTCAGCCGTCCTGCGGCAGCTGGCAGGCGACCGAAGCCGGGAGTGGATTTCGATCGGCGACCTTTTCCAGACGATGGGCGACCGCGCGATCAGTGCTCTGATGCTGATCTTCGCGCTGCCGAACGCCTTTCCTACCCCACCCGGCACCTCGGCCGTGCTCGGCGCGCCGCTGGTTTTCCTGGCGGTGCAACTGACTTTCGGGCTCAAACCCTGGCTGCCGAAGGCGATCGCGAACCGCTCCATGCGGCGGGAGGACTTCGAGACCATCGTCGTGCGCATCCATCGCTGGCTCGCCTGGGCCGAACGCATGCTGAAGCCGAGGCTTGCGATCTTCGCCGAGCCGCCGGCGGAGTATCTCGCCGGTCTCGCATGCCTGCTGCTTTCGATCGTGCTGGTGCTGCCGGTTCCGCTCGGCAACATCCTGCCGGCGATCACGATCTCGGTCTTCGCTTTCGCCATCATGGGACGTGACGGGCTCTTCGCGCTCATCGGTTTCCTCATGACGACCGTGTCGCTCGTCGTCGCGGGCGGCGTGATTTACGGTTTGGCGAAGACCGCGATTTATCTCGTCATGCAGTGGTTTGCCTGAGCGATGGCGTCAACGGGCTCGACATTTTCAGGAATTTTGTTTTGATCTGGCGATACAGACTCAAAATCATGTTCGACGGCGACAAGCCGGCTCACTTTGCGCGGTAGGCATTCAATGGCAAAAAGATCCGAGACCCCTGGACGGCTCGACGATGCGGCACGTGCCGGCTGGCTTTATTACGTCGCCGGGCGCACGCAGGATGAAATCGCGGCTTCGATGGGGATCTCGCGCCAATCGGCGCAGCGGCTGGTATCGCTGGCGGTCGCCGAGCGTCTGATCAAAGTGCGGCTCGACCATCCGATCGCCGCCTGCCTCGAGCTTGCCAATCAGCTGCGGCGGAAGTTCGGGCTGAAACATGTGGAGGTCGTGCCGAGCGATCCCGGTTCCTCATCCACGACAGTCGGCATCGCCGAGGCGGCTGCGGCCGAGATCGAGCGCTGGCTGAAGCGGCCGGAGCCGATCGTGCTTGCGGTCGGCACGGGCCGCACGCTGAAGGCGGCCGTCGACCAACTGCCGGCAATCGAATGTCCCGGCCACCGCATCGTTTCGCTCACCGGCAACATCGCGCCTGATGGATCGGCCGCCTATTACAACGTCATCTTCAGCATGGCGGATGCGGTGAAGGCGCGGCACTACCCGATGCCGCTGCCGGTGCTCGTCACCTCGGCGGAGGAGCGGGAACTGCTGCACGGCCAGCAGCTCGTGCGCTCGACGCTCGACATGAGCGCCCAGGCGGACGTCACCTTCGTCGGCATCGGCGAGCTCGGCATCGACGGCCCGCTCTGCGTCGATGGTTTCCTCGAGAAGGACGAGATGATGGAGCTGATGCGCGGAGGAGCTGCCGGCGAGATCTGCGGCTGGATCTTCGACGCCGACGGAAGGCTGATCGACAACCCGATCAACGAGCGCGTGGCGTCCGCGCCGATCCCCTCACGCGAGTCCTCGACGGTCATCGGGCTGGCCAAGGGCAAGCGGAAATACAAGGCGATCAGGGCGGCCGTCGTCGGTCATCAGATCAATGGGTTGATCACCGACGAAGACACGGCTGAGTTTTTGCTCAAGAGCTGAGCAAAAAATTCACATTCCAGATCAATGAGATAGGCATGGCCTTCGGCATCGCAGCATCGAATGCCGATTGACATTTTTCGCGGCTTGGTGAGTAATTGCCCATGAGCAAAGCGAATGCTCACATCTCATCTTCTGGGAGGAAGATATGACATTGAGAACTTTTCTGCTGGGCGCCTGCTCGGCACTGGCGTTTGCCGGCATGGCTTCGGCCGAGACGCTGACAATCGCGACCGTCAACAACGGCGACATGATCCGGATGCAGAAGCTGACGGATGATTTCAAGGCGAAGAATCCCGGCATCGACCTCGAATGGGTCACTCTCGAAGAAAACGTGCTGCGCCAGAAGGTCACGACCGACATCGCGACCAAAGGCGGCCAGTACGACGTCCTGACGATCGGCACCTATGAAGTTCCGATCTGGTCGAAGCAGGGCTGGCTGCTGCCGCTCGACAATCTCGGCGCCAATTATGACGTCGATGACCTGCTGCCGGCAATCCGCAGCGGCCTGACCACGGACGGCAAGCTCTATGCGGCGCCGTTCTACGGCGAAAGCTCCATGGTCATGTACCGCAAGGATCTGTTCGATGCCGCCGGGCTGAAAATGCCCGACGCTCCGACCTGGGACTTCATCGCCGACGCTGCGAAGAAGATTACCAACAAGGATAAGGAAATCTACGGCATCTGCCTGCGCGGCAAGGCCGGCTGGGGCGAGAACATGGCCTTCCTGACGGCTATGTCGAACTCTTTCGGCGCGCGCTGGTTCGATGAACAGTGGAAGCCGCAGTTCGATCAGCCCGAGTGGAAGGACACGCTGAACTTCTACGTCAACCTGATGAAGGAAGCCGGCCCTCCGGGTGCTTCCTCCAACGGCTTCAACGAGAACCTGGCGCTCTTCCAGACCGGCAAGTGCGGCATGTGGATCGATGCGACCGTTGCTGCCTCCTTCGTCAGCAACCCGAAGGAATCCACCGTCGCCGACAAGGTCGGCTTCGCGCTCGCACCGGACAAGGGCCTCGGCAAGCGCGGCAACTGGCTCTGGGCCTGGAACCTCGCCATTCCGGCAGGCTCGCAGAAGGTCGAAGCCGCCGAGAAATTCGTCGCCTGGGCAACGAGCAAGGATTACACCAACCTCGTCGCCGAGAAGGAAGGCTGGCTGAACGCACCTCCCGGCACCCGCACCTCGCTCTATGCGAATGCTGAGTACCAGAAGGCTGCTCCCTTCGCCAAGATGACGCTCGACTCGATCAACTCGGCCGATCCGACCAAGCCGACCGTCAAGCCGGTCCCCTATGTCGGCGTCCAGTTCGTGGCGATCCCGGAATTCCAGGGCATCGGCACGGCGGTGGGCCAGCAGTTCTCGGCAGCCCTTGCCGGCCAGATCTCGGTCGACCAAGCGTTGCAAAGTGCACAGCAGCTGGCAACGCGTGAAATGACCAAAGCCGGCTACATCAAATAAAACCTCCTGAGCAAGAGGCGGATCCTTGACAATCCGCCCCTCTGGGCCGCCGATTGCCCGAACCGCATCGGCGGCCTCTTTTCAGACACAGCTGCCTTGCGGCCGCTCCCCGCTTCAGTCCAGATCGGTGATTGCCATGGCAACGTTACACACTCGTTCCGCCGCGCGCCTGATGATCGCGCCCTCCGTGCTTTTCCTGTTTGCATGGATGATCGTCCCGCTCGCGATGACGATCTATTTCTCGCTCTTGAATTACAATCTGCTCAATCCGGGCATGGAAAGCTTCGTCGGCTTTCTGAATTACGAATATTTCCTTTCCGATCCGGCCTTCTTCGCGGCGCTGGTCAATACGCTGCTGCTCGTCGCGGGGGTGTTGCTGATCACGGTCATCGGCGGCATCGCCTTTGCGCTGCTGCTCGATCAGCCGATGTACGGGCAGGGGATCGTGCGCATTCTCGTCATCGCGCCGTTCTTCGTCATGCCGACTGTGGCGGCACTCGTCTGGAAGAACATGTTCATGAACCCGGTCAACGGCCTCTTCGCCCATCTTGCCAAGGCGTTCGGCCTGCAGCCGATCGACTGGCTGGCGAATGCGCCGCTGTTTTCCGTCATCCTCATCGTCGCCTGGCAATGGCTGCCCTTTGCCACCCTCATCCTGCTGACCGCATTGCAGTCGCTCGACGAGGAGCAGAAGGAGGCGGCCGAAATGGACGGCGCCGGGGCGATCTCGAAATTCATCTACATCATCCTGCCGCACATGGCCCGCGCCATCACCGTGGTGATCCTGATCCAGACGATCTTCCTGCTTTCGGTCTTCGCCGAAATCCTCGTCACCACCAATGGCGGGCCGGGCACTGACAGCACCAACCTCACCTATCTCGTCTATGCCCAGGCCCTGCTGCAATTCGATATCGGCGGCGCTTCGGCCGGCGGCATCGTCGCGGTCGTGCTTGCCAATATCGTCGCGATCTTCCTCGTCCGCCTCGTCGGCAAGAATCTGGAGGCTTGAGAGATGGCCAGAAAAGTCACAACTCAGCGCAAGGTCATCGTGACCGCGATCGCCTGGACGCTCGGCATCCTGATCTTCTTCCCGATCCTCTGGACCTTCCTGACGAGCTTCAAGTCGGAAGCCGATGCCATCGCTTCGCCGCCACAGTTCCTGTTCTTCCACTGGACGACGGAGAATTATGCGGAGGTGCAGAGCCGGTCGAACTATCTCAGCCACTTCATGAACTCGGTGGTCATTTCCTTCGGCTCGACGCTGATCGGCCTGATCATCGCCATTCCGGCCGCCTGGGCGATGGCGTTCGCACCCACCAAGCGGACCAAGGACGTGCTGATGTGGATGCTCTCGACCAAGATGATGCCGCCCGTCGGCGCGTTGATCCCGATCTATCTGATGTTCCGCAATTCGGGCCTGCTCGATACGCGCACCGGTCTGGTGATTGTGCTGACGCTGATCAACCTGCCGATCATCGTCTGGATGCTCTACACCTACTTTAAGGAAATCCCCGGTGAGATCCTCGAAGCGGCGCGCATGGACGGCGCATCGCTGATGAAGGAGATCGTCTACGTGCTGACGCCGATGGCGGTGCCGGGCATTGCCTCGACGCTGCTCCTGAACATCATCCTTGCCTGGAACGAGGCGTTCTGGACGCTCAACCTCACCGCCTCGAAGGCGGCGCCGCTGACGGCCTTCATCGCTTCTTATTCCAGCCCGGAAGGCCTGTTCTATGCCAAGCTCTCGGCGGCCTCGACCATGGCGATCGCGCCGATCCTGATCCTCGGCTGGTTCAGCCAGAAACAACTCGTCCGCGGCCTGACCTTCGGCGCGGTGAAATAAGAAAAGGGAGAGAAACATGGGCAGCATTACCCTTCAGAAGGTTTCCAAGGTCTTCGGCGAAGCCAAGGTCATCCCTTCGATCGATCTCGACATCAATGACGGCGAATTCGTCGTCTTCGTCGGCCCTTCGGGCTGCGGCAAGTCCACGCTGCTCAGGCTGATCGCCGGCCTCGAGGATGTCTCCGGCGGCAAGATCGTCATCGACGGCAGGGACGCCACCGAGAAAGCGCCCTCGGAACGCGGCCTTGCCATGGTGTTCCAGTCCTACGCTCTCTATCCGCATATGAGCGTGCGCAACAACATCGCCTTCCCGCTGAAGATGGCAGGCGTCGACAAGGCGGAAATCGACCGGAAGGTGACGGATGCCGCCCGCGTGCTGAACCTGACCGATTATCTCGAGCGCAAGCCGCGCCAGCTTTCCGGCGGCCAGCGCCAGCGCGTCGCGATCGGCCGCGCCATCGTGCGCCAGCCTTCGGCCTTCCTGTTCGACGAACCGCTGTCGAACCTCGATGCCGCTCTGCGCGTCAACATGCGCCTCGAAATCAGCGAGCTGCATCAGCAGCTGAAGACGACGATGGTCTACGTCACCCACGACCAGGTCGAGGCCATGACCATGGCCGACAAGATCGTCGTGCTGAACAGGGGCAATATCGAGCAGGTCGGGTCGCCGCTCGAACTCTACAGCCGCCCGCGCAACCTTTTCGTCGCCGGCTTCATCGGCTCGCCGAAGATGAATTTCATCAAGGGCCAGAATGCGGCCGAGCTCGGCGCGCATACGCTCGGCATCCGTCCCGAACACGTGCTGCTGTCGATGGAGAGCGGCGACTGGAAGGGCAGGGTCGTCGTCGCCGAGCATCTCGGCTCCGACACCTTCCTCCACATCGATGTCGAGGGGATCGGCATGGTGACGGCGCGCGGCAGCGGCGATTTCGCCGCCAAGGCGGGCGACATGGTCTATCTGACACCGGACCGTTCGCGCATTCATAAATTCAACGAGGGCGGCCTTGCCATCTGAGCAGGCGGCCGGCTGGGGGCAGGCATGCGAGCCGGGCGATGGCGCCCGGCCGTCTCGGCAAGACCTTCAAGAGGACTGAAACATGACGTGCAAACTATCGCTGGCAACGCTTTCCGACGCGGCGCGCACCGCCGCCATCCCTGGATATGACAGGGCGTCGCTGAAAGCCGGCATCGTGCACTTCGGCGTCGGCAATTTTCACCGCGCCCATCAGGCGATCTATCTCGACGATCTCTTCAACCAAGGCGCCGATCACGACTGGGCGATCGTCGGCGCCGGCGTGCTGCCGTCGGACGCCGCCATGCGCGAAAAGCTCGCGGCCCAGGATTTCCTGACGACGGTGGTCGAACAGGACAACAACAAGACGGCGGCGCGCGTCACCGCGCCGATGATCGACATCCTGCCGGTCGGCGATCCCGCCGCGATCATCGCCAGGCTTGCCGATCCGGAAATCCGCATCGTCTCGCTGACGATCACCGAGGGCGGTTATTTCATCGATGCTTTGGGCACGTTCAATCCGGCCCATCCGGCGATCGCCGCCGATGGGCAAAATCCCGGCGCGCCGAAGACGGTTTTCGGGCTTGTTGTCGCCGGCCTGAAGGCGCGCAAGGACAAGGACATCGGCCCTTTCACCGTCATGTCCTGCGACAACATTCCCCATAATGGCGTCGTCACCGCCAATGCCGTGATCGGCACGGCCGCGCTTTCCGATCCTGCGCTGGCCGACTGGATCCGGGCCAACGTCGCCTTCCCGAATGCGATGGTCGACCGCATCACGCCGGCGACCGGCCAGCGGGAGATCGATTTCCTGAGGGACAATTTCGAGATTGAAGACAACTGGCCAGTCTATTGCGAAGAATTCAAGCAATGGGTGCTCGAAGACAAGTTCACGGCCGGCCGGCCGGCACTGGAAAAGGTCGGCGTGACCTTCGTTCCCGATGTCACGCCGTACGAGCATATGAAGATCCGTATCCTGAACGGCGGACACGCGGCGATCGCCTATCCGGCGGCGCTGATGGACATTCACTTCGTTCATGATTCCATGGAAGATCCGCTGATCCGGGCCTTTCTCGCCAAGCTCGAAAAAGACGAGATCATCCCGATCGTGCCGCCGGTGCCGAACACGTCGTTGACCGATTATTTTGCCCTGATAGAGCATCGCCTGCTCAATCCGAAGATCGCCGACACCATTCCGCGGCTGGCGCAGGACGGCTCGAACCGCCAGCCGAAATTCATCCTGCCGTCGACTCTCGACAATCTCCGCCAGGGCAGGGACATCGTCGGCCTGGCGCTGGTTTCGGCGCTCTGGTGCCGCTACTTCGCCGGCAAGACCGACAGCGGCAAGGATATCGTTTTCAACGATGCCAGCGCCGATCGCCTGCATGCGGCGGCGCTGAAAGCCAAGGACGATCCATCAGCCTTCCTCGTCTTCGACGACATTTTCGGCGAGGTGGCAAAATCGGAACTTTTCCGCAAGCGTTTTGCCCATGCTCTCAAAACCCTGTGGGAAAAGGGCACGCGGGAGACGCTGCAGCTCTATCTCGACGGCAAGCTCGCAGTGTAGGAATCGGGATGGCGGCAGCAATTGCCGCCGTCCATCCGGCTTTGCGGGCGAAGCTGGGCGCGTCCGAATCGAACTCAGGTTGGGTCTTTCATGGCTGATGCTGAACCAGGGCTGGTCATCTTCGATTGCGACGGCGTGCTCGTCGACAGCGAGCCGATCTCGATCAGCGTTCTCGTCGGGGCGATGAGCGATTTCGGCGTCTCGATCACCGAGGACCAGGCCTATGAACGTTTTCTCGGCCGCAGCCTCTCGACGGTCATCGATACGCTGGAAACCGAATTCAACGTTCATGCCGGAGAAGAATTCCTCGAGCGTATCCGCACCGATCTCTACGCCCGCTTCCGCACCGAATTGAAGCCGATCGAAGGAATTGCCGCGACGATCGACGGGCTCGGCATTCCCTGCTGCGTCGCTTCTTCAAGCCAGATGGAGCGTATCCGGCTGTCGCTGTCCGTCACCGGGCTTCTCGACAGGCTGCCCGACATTTTCAGCGCGACGATGGTCAAGCGCGGTAAACCGGCGCCCGATCTCTTTCTGCATGCGGCCCGGCAAATGCATGTGGAGCCTGCAGCCTGCGTCGTCGTCGAGGACAGTCCGGCCGGTATTGCGGCCGCCAAGGCGGCGGGCATGACGGTCTTCGCCTTCACGGGCGGATCGCACGCCAACTTCGCCGGATACCGCGCCGAATTGGACCGGCTTTCGCCTGATGTGGTGTTTGACGCCATGCCGGATTTGAGACACCTTGTCCGCAAACACAAGCTGGACGGGACGAAGCCTTGATGCGTGATCATGTGGTTGCGGTGGATATCGGCACGGGCAGCGCGCGCGCCGGCGTCTTTAATGCAAGCGGCAGGCTGCTTGCCAAGGCCGAGCATCCGATCGTCATGAACCGGCCGCGTGAGAATCATGCCGAACATGATTCCGAGGACATCTGGTCCGCCGCCTGCACGGCGGTGCGCAGGGCGATGGAGCAATCGGGCATTGCCGCCGCTTCCGTTGGAGCGATCGGGTTCGACGCCACATGTTCGCTCGTCGTGCGCGATGTCGAGGGTCGGCAGATCAGCGTTTCCACGGGCGGCGAGAAGCGTTTCGACACGATCGTCTGGCTCGATCACCGGGCGCTGAAGGAAGCCGATTTCTGCACGGCGACGGAGCACAGGGTACTCGAACATTCCGGCCACGTGATGTCGCCTGAGATGGAGATGCCGAAGCTGATGTGGCTGAAGAAGAAGCTGCCCGCCACATGGGAAAAGGCCGGCTATTTCTTCGATCTCGCCGATTTCATGACGTGGAAATCGACCGGGTCGCTTGCCCGTTCGCGCTGCACGCTGACGGCGAAGTGGAACTATCTCGCCCATCTCGAAACGGGCTGGCAGCAGGATTTCCTGGAGCGGATCGGCCTCGAGGACCTTCAGGCGCGCGGTCATCTGCCTGACGAAACCGCGCCCGTCGGAGACAGCGTCGGCCGGCTGACGCCTGACGCGGCCGAGGCGCTCGGGCTGACCACCGATTGCCATGTCTCAGCCGGCATGATCGACGCCTATGCCGGTGCGCTCGGCGCGCTCGGCGGTTATGCCGCCGATCCCGTGAAACGCGAGCATCAGTTGGCGCTGATCGCCGGCACGTCGAGCTGCATCGTCGCCTTCTCGCAGGAGCGTAAGCCGAGCCATGGGATGTGGGGTCCCTATTACGAGGCGGTCTTCCCGCAATGCTGGCTGGTGGAGGCCGGGCAATCGGCGACCGGTGCGCTCCTCGACCATATCGTGCGCATGCATGCGGCCGGCGGCGAGCCGACCTCGGCGCTGCACCAGAAGATCGTGGCGCGGATTGCCGAATTGCGGGCCGAGGAGGGTGACGCCTTCGGGGAGCGCATTTTCGTGCTGCCGGATTTTCACGGCAATCGCTCGCCGCTCGCCGATCCGCATGCGGTCGGTGTCGTCAGCGGGCTGACGCTCGATGCCTCCTTCGACGGGCTTTGCGCGCTCTATTGGCGCACGGCGGTGGCGATCGCACTTGGTATCCGCCACATCCTGGAGAAGATGAAGGAATACGGCTACGTGCCCGACACGCTGCATATCGCCGGCGGGCATGTGAAAAACCCGGTGCTGATGGAGCTCTATAGCGACGCCACCGGCTGCAAGGTGGTGGTGCCGAAGATGAACGAGGCGGTGCTGCTCGGTACGGCGATCGCGGCGTCGGTCGCCTGCGGCCTGCACGAGGATCTGGCGGCGGCGGGCGAGGCGATGTATCCGGGCGGCGAGGAGCGGCTTCCCGACAGGACCAAGCAAGCGCTCTACGACCGCGACTATCGCCGTCTGCTTGCCATGCACCGGCACCGCGCCGAACTGGAAGCGATGCAATAGGTTTAGTGGTTTGCCGTCTCGCCGAGGACGGTCGCGAATTCCAGCATGCGGCGGCGGCGGAGCGCTGCCTCCTCCCCGACTTCGAGAATGACGGCTTCCGACAGGCAATCGAGCAGCGCGATCAGCGGCGGAAGATTGTCGAGATCGGGAGCGCGGGCGGCCGGCAGCGGCAGCATGACGTTCGACTGGTCGGCCATCCAGTCCGCCTGCTGCGGCGAAATGAGCACGACCTTGTAGCCGTAGCGCCGTGCCGTGCGGGCAAGCAGCCGCGCCTTGGCGAAGCGGCGACAGTCGATGATGACGAGCAGCGCATCGTCGACCGCCGGCCGGGCGAAGAGGTCGGCGAAACGGTTGTCGGCGCCGTCGAGCGCGCGCACGCCGTCGCGGGCCTGAGTCAGCCGCTGGCAAAAATGGTTGGCGAGGCTCGCAAGGCGCGCATGCGTGGCGATCGACACTTCGCGGGCCGTGCTGATCAGACTGACGGCTTCCGACCAGTTCGGCTGTGCGGTCAGGTGATAGATGTGATGAAGCGCCTGGATCTGCTCGGCAACCAGCACGGCAAGCGGTTTGCCTTCCGCCGCGTCCTGATGCAGTTCCGTCATCGCGCTCTGCAATTGCGCCGGCGATGTCGTCACCGTCTCGCGAATCTCCACCTTGACGCTGTCCAATCCCTGATAGCCGAGGGCCCGCAGGAAGCGCCCGACGGTCATCGGCGACAAATCCAGCCTGTCGGCGACGGATGCGGCCGTCTCGAATGGCAGGTCGTTCAGGTGTTCGGAGAAATATTTCGCGATACGACGTTCGGCGGGTGTCCCCGTTTTAACGTATTGTCTCAGTTTGTGCACAAAGTCTTCCACATCAGCCTCCCCCCGTATTTCCTCAGAGGCGTTCCGTGGATGCGCTGTTGCGACCCCTTGTCTTTGCAACTATTTCGGAAGCTGCTTCTCAGGTCCATGCATATTCTGCCATCACACAATATTATATTAGCATTTATTTTGCGACAAGTTTTCTAGTAAAGCATGCAATTTTATTCTCTCTTGCCGGTGGCATTCGCTATTCCTACATCTTACGCGCAACCGGAGACGCCTTAAGACATGATCCTTGACGCTGCACGACTTTCCCTGGTCAATCTGTTCGCCGCCGAGACACGTTCGGTCTTCTGGAAAGTGCTCGGGCTGACGATTCTGGTGCTGACCGGCCTTTGGTTCGCATTGCGCGGAGCCTTCATGGCCTTCGTCTTTCCCTGGCTGACCAGCTTCTTTCCGGATCTGCCGGATTGGGCGGGATGGTTTGCCCTGGTCTTCGCGATCCTTGCCGGCATCGGTCTTGCGCTCCTGCTGGCGCTGCTGCTTTCGCCGGTGACGGCGCTCATTGCCGGCCTGTTCCTCGACGATGTCGCCGATGTCATCGAAAAACGCGACTATCCCACGGATGCGCCGGGCACCGCCATGCCGATCGTGCCGGCGATGGCAAGCTCGCTCAAGTTCCTCGGCGTGGTGATCGTCGGCAATATCGTCGCCTTGCTGCTGCTGTTCATTCCCGGCGTCAATCTGGTCGCGTTCTTTCTGGTGAACGGCTATCTGCTCGGACGGGAATTCTTCGAATTCGCCGCCATGCGTTTCCGTCCGCCGCAGGAGGCGCGGCTCTTCCGCGCCAAACATGCGCCCACCGTCTTTCTCGGCGGGCTGGTGATCGCGCTCTTCCTGATGATCCCCTTCGTCAATCTCCTGACGCCGCTCTTTGCCGCCGGCATGATGGTGCATCTGCACAAGCTGATATCCGCTCGCGAAGCTCGGTGAGACTCAATCGGGCAGGGCGGAGGCGTCGTACATCGCCGCGAATTCCGCGCTCGGCGGGATCGGTTTGATGATGTCGATCAGCACGCCGTTCGGATCGGCGGTGATGAAATGCCTCTGGCCGAAATCCTCGTCGCGGATCTCCCTCAAGATCGGCAGGCCGGCATCCCTGCAGGCCTCATAGATGCGATCGACATCCTCGACCTCGAAATTGAGCAGCAAACCGCGAACTTCGCCGCGTGCGACGGCCGGAATGGTCTCGTGGCTGCCGTCGAGAATGGCGAGAGCGACATGCTCCGCCTCGGCGGATTGCAGGTGAACGTACCAGTCGTTTTCGAAGAGCGCCTTGAAGCCGAAGTGGGCGCAGTAGAAGGCGGCGGTGCCCGGAACGTCGCCGGTCATGATGACGGGATAGTAGCTGGTCGATTTCATTTTTCGCTCCTTCGCGATTTACATACAGTCTGTATGTTTTTATCTCTTAACATACATGCAGTTTGTATGTAAATGACTCTCATGAGCCGCAGCAATCGCGAGAGAACGGAACAGACGAGGCAGGCCCTGATCGACGCCGGACGGCGCATCTTTGTCGAGACAGGTTATGCCGAGACGGCGACGCCGGAGATCGTCGCGGCGGCGGGAGTGACGCGTGGCGCTCTCTATCATCACTTCGAGGACAAGAAGGCGCTTTTCCAGGCGGTGATCGAGTGCGAGGCGCGGGAGGTGGCCAAGGCGATCGAGGCCTCTCCGTTGCCGGCGGACGACCCGCGGGCCGCGCTGATCGCAGGCGCTTCGGCCTATTTCACGGCAATGGCGCAGCCGGGCCGAACACGGCTGTTGCTGATGGAAGCCCCTGCCGTTCTCGGGCTGCCGGCGGTTGCGGCGCTGGATGCCGAGAATGCGGAAGCGAGTTTGCGTGCCGGGCTTGCAGCGCTCGTGCCTGAGGCGGGGGCGGCGCTGCTCGGCCCGCTGACATCCCTGCTGTCGGCGGCCTTCGACCGCGCGGCGATCGCGATCGAAGCGGGTGGGGAGAGGCGGGATTACGAGCAGGCGATCGCGGCCCTACTCGACGGCCTCGCCGATCACCTGCGGCGGTAGCTCGACGAGCGGTGCGGGAATATCGCAGCTCTTTTCCGGCGACTTGCAGATATCGGCGATGACGCAGCGTTCGCATTCCGGGCGGCGCGCCTTGCAGGTATAGCGCCCATGCAGGATCAGCCAGTGATGAGCGTGATAGAGGTAGTGTTTCGGCACCACCTTCATCAACCGCTCTTCCACCTCGTCGGGCGTCTTGCCCGGCGCGAGCTTGATGCGATTGGCGATGCGGAAGATATGGGTGTCGACGGCCATGGTCGCCTGGCCGAAGGCCATGGAGAGCACGACATTGGCGGTCTTGCGGCCGACGCCCGGCAGGCGGATCAGTTGCTCGCGCGTTTCCGGAACTTTGCCCGCGAATTCGTCCACCAGCATCTGCGACAGCGCGATGACGTTCTTGGCCTTGTTGCGATAAAGCCCGATCGTCTTGATGTAGTCGCGCACCTTCTCCTCGCCGAGATCGAGCATTTTCTGCGGCGTATCGGCGATTTTGAACAGCGCCCGCGTCGCCTTGTTGACGCCGGCATCCGTGGCCTGGGCGGAAAGCGCCACTGCGACGACGAGCGTGAAGGGGTTGGTGTGCTCGAGCTCGCCCCTCGGCTCCGGCCGCTGCACCGAGAAACGGCGGAAGATCTCTTCGCGCTCGGCCGGGGAATAGGCGGTTTTGACCGCGGCCGCCGGTTTGCGGCGGGCGATCACATTCGAGTTTTGCGAGGGTTTGCCAACGGATTTGAGTTTCGGATTCGCCATGGAGAATCTATACTCAACGCCCATGATGGAAAGCAACGCAGACAGCTTCAACGAAAAGCCTGTTTTCGCCGCCGAGCTCTTTCCCCACCGGTCGCTCGGCCGCAAGGGCTTCAAGGTGCTGCTCATTTTGTCGGGCGCCGTCTGCTTCCTCTACGGCATGTTCTTTATCGTGTCCGGCGCCTGGCCGATCGGCTTCTTCTTCGGGCTGGACTTCATGCTGCTTTACGGCGCTTTCTGGCTCAGCTACCGCTCCGGAAGGGCGCGCGAGGAGGTCACGGTGTCGCGCACCGATGTTTCGGTGCGCAAGTTCGCTCCGTCGGGACGAATGGTGGAGCATCATTTCAATCCGTTCTGGGCACGGTTCCTCGTTCGCCGGCATCAGGAGATCGGCATCCTCTCGATGCAGATTTTCGGCGAGGGCCGGCGCACGGATATCGGCTCCTTCCTCAATCCCGATGATCGCGAGAGTTTCGCCAAGGCCTTCAAAGGGGCGCTCGCCACGGTCAAGCAGCGTATTTGAGACATTGCATATGTGTCGGGGCGCAAGAATCGGGTGGTTTGGCTGCCCGCCCTTGATTATCTCCTGCCTAAAGGAGAAAAACGATGAATATGATCGCGAAGCTCGACACCGATATCACCCCTGACGGCCCGGATTACGATACCGTGCGCCAGGTCATCGAACTCATCAGCGAAGAATATCGTGACCAGCCCTCGCTGGAAGCGATCGCGGCGCGGCTGAACCAGTCGCCGACGCAGCTTCAGAAGACCTTTACCCGCTGGGCCGGCCTTTCCCCGAAGGCGTTCCTGCAGGCCGTCACGCTGGATCACGCAAAGCGGCTGCTGCGGAGCGAAGAGATGCCGCTGCTCGAAACCTCGATCGAAGTCGGTCTTTCCGGCCCGAGCCGCCTGCACGACCTATTCGTCACCCATGAGGCGATGTCTCCTGGTGAGTGGAAGGCGAAGGGCGGCGGTCTGACGATCCGCTACGGCTTCCACAACTGCCCCTTCGGCACGGCACTCGTCATGGCGACGGATCGCGGCCTTGCCGGCCTCGCCTTCAGCGATACCGGCGACGAGAGGGCGTGTTTCGAGGACATGAGCTGCCGCTGGCCGAATGCAGACTATATCGAAGACCGGCAGGCGACCGCTCCCTATGCCGAACGCATCTTCCAGCCGGGGCGCTGGACCTCGGACCGGCCGTTGCGGGTGGTGCTGATCGGCACGGATTTCCAGGTCAGTGTCTGGCAGAGCCTGTTGAAGATCCCGTTCGGCAAGGCTGTGACCTATAGCGATATCGCCCGGGATATCGGCCGGCCGACCGCGATGCGCGCCGTTGGCGCTGCCGTCGGCGCCAATCCGATCTCCTTCGTCGTGCCCTGCCATCGCGCGCTCGGCAAGAACGGAGCATTGACGGGATATCACTGGGGTCTGACCCGCAAGCGGGCCATGCTCGGCTGGGAATCGGCGCACGCCTGAGCGGCGGCGCCAAAAGTAAATCAAGCCTGCTCCGCCAGTTCCAGCAGTGCCCGCGCCGCACTTTCATCCGTGATCAGCGTGTTGCAGCCGATGCGCTTGATCGTGGCGCGGATGGCGACGGCGCGGTGCGCGCCGCCGGAGGAGAGCACGATATGCCTCGCCTCCTTCAGCGTATCGAGATCGACGGACATGACGCGCCGATTGATCGAATGGTCGACCGAATTGCCGTCCTTGTCGAGGAAATTGAACATGGTGTCGCAGACGCAGCCGGCATCGATCAACTCCTGCAGCTCGGCCTTCGATATCCAGCCTTCCGACAGCGAGGTCGAATGCGGGCCGATGTCGCCGCAGCTGACGATGGCGAGATCGAGGTTTTCGGCAAGACGATAGATCGTGTCCAGCCCGCATTTCTCGATGAGATTGCGCTTGGTTTCGACGGAATCGACGAGAAGCGGCGCCAGGAACATGTAGCATTCGGCGCCGAGCTGGTTTGCCAGGCGCCAGGTATAATCGATCGGGTTCGTCTGGTGCACGGCGACGATGCCGCCGAGCAGGGAAACGATCTTGCAGTTGTCGCGGCGCGGCGGGCGGAAGCTTGCCAGCGAGGCCGTCATGGTGCGGCCCCAGCCGACACCGATCGTATAGTCGTCGGGAATGGCTTCCGAGAGGAACTGGCCGAGCGCCAGGCCGACATTCCTTGCCAGTGAATCGACGTCGCATTTGACCGGCGCCGGCACCACGATCGCCTCATCGAGGCCGTAGGCGCGCTCCAGCTTCACCGAAAGCTCGACGCAGTCGCCGATCGAATCGTTGATCCAGATCTGGACTTCGCTGCGCTTCATCGCTTCGTCGAGCAGGCGGATGACGGTGGTGCGGCTGATGCCGAGCTGTTCGGCAACGTCTTTCTGCGTCAGGCCCTCATTGTAATAGAGCCATGCGGCCCTCAGCCGAAGCGAGGACGCTTCGGAATAGGCCGTATGCGTGCCGCGTTTGAGTTTGACCACATCTCCTCCCGCACGATTCCTGTCCTCTTGGGGATAGAGGCTTTGACGATGCGCTTGCTGCCGGGATAATGACGGGTGTGACACTTATGTCAATTGAAATGCACAAATGTCCTTGACTTTTCCATCGCCGGGCGTTGATAGTCCTGACGACATCAAGTCGTTCCTGTCCGTCCGAGGAGGACATAGTGCGGGCATGCCGAAAGTCACGACCGGCCTTTGAGCCGCAGGCGGCGCCGCTTGCGTTCGATCGGCCGTTCGCACGCGGCCGGAACACGTCGACTGTCCTTCACGTTTATGAATCATCCGTGACGGATGCGCGTATTTTCGCCTGCAGCATGCAAACCATCTGTCCCTAGATCACCTCTTTGCCGGGCGAACTCGCGCCGGTCCGCAGCCCAAATTCAACAAGGATTACCGACCATGACATCCAAGCTTGACCAACTCCGCGAGATTACCACCGTCGTCGCCGATACCGGCGATATTCAGGCTGTCGCCCGCCTGAAGCCGGTCGACTGCACGACCAACCCATCCATCGTCCTCAAGGCGCTCGGCACCGACATGTTTGCCGACGACATGAAGGAAGCGATCGCCTGGGGCAAGAAGCTCGGCGGTGATGCGAATGTTGCCGCCGCAGCCGTTGCCGACCGCCTTGCCATCTCCGTGGGCGCCGCCCTGGTGAAGCTCGTTCCCGGCCGCGTTTCGACTGAGGTCGATGCCGACCTGTCCTTCGATACCGAAGCGTCGCTGAACAAGGCGCGCAGCATCATTGCCGCCTACAAGGAGCGCGGCATCGAGAAGGACCGCATCCTCATCAAGCTTGCTTCTACCTGGGAAGGCATTCGCGCAGCTGAGATCCTGCAGAAGGAAGGCATCGACTGCAATCTGACGCTGCTCTTCTCCAAGGCACAGGCGATCGCCTGCGCCGATGCCAAGGTTTTCCTGATTTCGCCCTTCGTCGGCCGTATCCTCGACTGGTACAAGAAGTCGACCGGCAAGGATTTCACTGCCGAAGAAGATCCGGGCGTCCTGTCCGTCCGCGACATCTACAACTACTACAAAGCCAACGACATCAAGACAGTCGTCATGGGCGCATCGTTCCGCAACACCGGCGAAATCGAAGCGCTGGCCGGCTGCGATCGCCTGACCATCGCTCCGAACCTGCTCGACGAGCTTTCGAACGATCAGGGCAAGCTCGAGCGCAAGCTGTCGCCTGAAACGATCAAGCCGGCCGCAAAAATCACGGTCGACGAGAAGACCTTCCGCTGGATGATGAACGAAGACGCGATGGCGACCGAAAAGCTCGCCGAAGGCATCCGCGCTTTCGCCAAGGATCTGGGGACGCTGCGCACCATGGTGCAGAAGGAACTGCAGCTCGCCGCCGCCTGATAGGGTAAGGCAAACGATCGCAGGAGCGGCGGCCCACTGGCAGCCGCGCCTTTTTCATGCTGTTATCAAGGGCCTATGCGGCCGGAGGCGAAGATGGAGGAGGAACGGGCAACATCTCTGGCGGCGCTTTTCTCCCGGCATGCAAGCTTCATCATCGCCGCCCTTGCCGGCCTGGCGGTCTTCCTGGCCGTGACCTCGCGCGATGTCAGCGCCCGCAACGTGCTGTTCGGATGGAATGCCAGCGCCGGCCTTTTCGTTGCGCTCAGCTGGCGCAAGATGCTGCGGGCGACGGTCGAGAGCATCCGGAAACGCGCCGAAGACCTCGATTTTTCCGATACGGTCCTGCTGGCTCTTTCGATCGGTGCTTCGCTCGCAAGCATTGCCGGCATCGGCCTCGAGCTTCATTCGATCAAGGAGGCGGCGCCCGATGTCGCCCTGGCGCGGGCGGGCGGCGCGGTGCTGACGATCCTGATCTCCTGGGTTTTCCTGCACACGCTCTTCACCATCCACTATGCCCACTATTTCTACGGCGGAGCGGACGATGAGGGCGGCCTGAAATTTCCCGACGGGATCGACGAGCCCGGCTACTGGGATTTCCTCTATTTCTCCTTCACCATCGGCGTTGCGGCGCAGACGGCGGACGTGGCAGTCAGTTCGACCAGCATGCGCAAGCTGACGCTGCTGCATGCCGTGCTGTCGTTTCTGTTCAACACGACGATACTGGCGCTGGCGATCAATGTCGGGGCAAGCCTGCTGTAGGGCGAGCCGTGCCGGGCAATAAGGAGTATGGAAGAAGGCCTGAACGAAAGAGCGGGCCTGCCTGCTCGGCAAACCGGAGGATATGATGGAAAGCGCCTCAAGCCGGCCGAGCCTGGCCGATTTCATTCTTCTCCTGGGCAGGCTTCTCTTGTCCCTGATCTTCCTGCATGAAGGAGCGACGCTGGCGGCAGATCTTCCGGCGACCATCGAAACGTTCGAAAAACTCGGCCTCTCGGCGCCGGTCACCCTTGCCACCATCGCGCTTCAAATCGGCGCCGGCCTTTCCGTCGCGGCGGGCTTGCTCTGCCGGCTCGGCGCATTGGCGCTGGCGCTTTTCTGCCTGGCGACCGCCTTGCTCTTTCATACCAATTTCGAGAGCCAGAACGAGTTGCTGCACTTCGAAAAGGACCTGGCGATTGCCGGCGGTATGTTCGTTCTCGCGGCCGTCGGCGCGGGATCGATATCGATCGATCATCTGCTGAAACGGCGGGCTGATAGCATGCATCCCTTGTTCAGGGCCGTCCTGTAGCGGATTTCGTCCGCAGCCGTTCAGAGGATCGCCTGGCCCGCCATCAGCGCCAGGACGAGGAAGATCAGGAAGATCACCAGCGCGATGCCGAATAGAACGCGTGCGATCGTCGCGGTGGCGGCGGATACGCCGGAGAAGCCGAAGAAACCGGCGATGATCGAAATGACGAAGAATATCAGAGCCCATTTGAGCATGGCATCATCCTTTGCGTTTGCTTGAGAAGACGCCGCAGCAGGGAAATTGTTCCCGGATGGCTGGAAGGATGCTTCGTCATGCGCGGGCGGAGGGTTGCCGATGTCCGGCGCTAGATTTTCACGGCGGAGAGAAGCGAGATCAGCTGCGACTGGCGCTGCGTCCCGGTCTTGGCGAGTACCTTCTTGACGTAGCCGCGCGCCGTTTCATAGCTCAGGCCGCAAATCTCGGCGATCTGGCGCGGCGAGGAGCCTTCCGTCAGCAGACGGGCGACGGTCGCCTCCTGCGGCGTCAGGGCGAAGAGCCGCCGCAGGAGGTCGCCGTCCGTTCTTGCGCGTTCGGAAAGGTCGGTGATGATGGCCACGGCGCGCGAGTGGGCGAAGATGTCCGCGGGCAGGCCTCGCAGCGCTTGAGCGCGAATGACGAGCGGGGCCTTGCCGGCGCGCGAGAAAAGCACCGGCGTCGAGACGGCAGGGCTGACGAAAGGGTCTCCCGCAAGAACCGCTTTCACATGCTGCCGCAGAAGGCCGGTCTCTTCCTGGCTTGCGGACACCAGTTCGCGGTCGACGATGCGGATGTCGCCGTTGAGCAGCCTTTCGGCCCGATTGTTCAGATGGCTGACACGGCCGGTACGGTCGAAGAAGACGGCAGCGGTGCCGCTGAGCTCGAAAGCCTCGCTCATGCCGTCGATCTTTGCGGCCTGCAATGAACGGATGATTTCGGCCGAAGTGGTCAGCTTCGATTGCATGGAGAGCAGGATGCGCTCGTCCTCCCGGTCAAAGGGAGGATCGTCGATCCGGCGCTGGAGGTTGAGGCTGAGCAGCGTATCGCCCGAGGTAAAGGCGATCATGGCGGAATAACGCAGACCGAAACGGCTGAGGAATTCGGTATAGAATTCATGGTGCCGAAACTCTTCTTCCGAGGCGATGTCGTGCTCGATGATGACGCCCTTGGCAAGCGCGACGGGAAGTCCGCGCTCGCGGTAATCCCGCTTATGCCAGCCCTCGGCGAAATAGACGTCGAAGGCTTCGAGCAGGTTGGGCGTCGTCAGGAAGCCGGGTGAAAACTTGCCGACCGCCGGCATGATGTGGGCGCCTTCCGAGCTGGTCGCCCGGCAGATCGCTTCCAGCGTGCCGGTCCATTTTTCTGGAACGAGGGCGGATTCCAGTAATCCGTCCGTGGCCTTTTCGAGTTCGGAGATATCGATGCGCGTCGCCATGAATAATGCTGCCTCACCGAGATCCGTTGCGGAGCCGGCAATCGAGCCGGAAATCACGATTTACCTTCATTATTGCTGCAATGGATATGACAATAGCAGGCAATATTTGGCGATATGTTGTTTTGCCGCAGAAGGTTCGCCCCGTTTCTACGCGCGAACCTGATCTTTATGCCACATCTTTTCCTTTCGTCGTTCACCCGTGATTGATCATCACATGGCGAACGGCGGTATAGTCTTCCAGCGCATAGACGGACATGTCCTTGCCGTAGCCCGATTGCTTGAGGCCGCCATGCGGCATTTCGTTGACCAGCATGAAATGCGTGTTGATCCAGGTGCAGCCATATTGCAGACGGGCGGCGGTCTTCATGCCGCGGCCGATATCCTTGGTCCAGACCGAGGATGCGAGACCGTAATCGCTGTCATTCGCCCAGGCGATGGCGTCATCGGCTTGGGAGAAGCGGGTGACCGAGACGACGGGGCCGAAGACCTCGCGGCGGACGATCTCGTCGTCCTGAAGAGCGCCCGCAATGACGGTCGGGGTGAAGAAGAAGCCCTTGTCGCCGGAGACCGAGCCGCCGGTGGTGATTTCCATGTGCTTGTGTTCGGAAGCACGGGCGACGAAGCTTTCGACGCGGTCGCGCTGGCGCCTGGAGATCAGCGGGCCGATCTCGTTTTCGGTATCGTCGGCTTGGTTGAAGCGGATGCTCGATACGGCAGAGGAGAGATCGGCGACGAAATTGTCATAGACCTTGGCGTCGGCATAGATGCGGCAGGCGGCGGTGCAGTCCTGGCCGGCATTGTAGTAGCCGAAGGTGCGGATGCCTGACACGACGGCGTCGATATCGGCATCGTCGAAGACGATGACCGGGGCCTTGCCGCCGAGTTCGAGATGGGTGCGCTTGACGGTCTTGGCGGCGGCTTGGAGCACCTTCTTGCCGGTCGCGACGTCGCCTGTGATCGAGACCATGCCGATCTTGGCATGATTGATGAGCGCGTTGCCGACGCTTTCGCCGCGGCCGAGGATGACGTTGACGACGCCTTCGGGAAGAATGTCGGAAAGCAGTTTCGCCATCTTCAGCGCCGTCAGCGGCGTCTGTTCCGACGGCTTGAAGACGACGGTATTGCCGCCGGCGATCGCCGGCGCCAGCTTCCAGGCCATCATCATCAGCGGATAATTCCAAGGCGCGATCGAGCCGACGACGCCGATCGGATCGCGGCGGATCATCGAGGTATGTCCGGGCAGGTATTCGCCGGCGGCCGGTCCGTGCAGGTTGCGCACCGCGCCTGCGAAAAAGCGATAACAATCGACGATCGCCGGGATTTCGTCGTTCAGCACTGAATTGATCGGTTTGCCGCAGTTCAGCGCTTCCAGCGCGGCGAAACCGGCGGCATCTTTCTCGATGGAGTCGGCAATCTTCAGGAGATAGCCGGAGCGCTCGGCGGGCGTCGTCTGCGACCAGCTTGCAAAGGCCTTTTCGGCGGCATCGACGGCGGCGTCGACCTGGGAGAGCGAGGCTTCGGGAAGGTCGACTACCGTCTCGCCGGTCTTCGGGTTCAGGATGTGCTCCTCCGTCTCCGTGCCCTTTTCGAAGCGGGAACCGATCAGCATTTGGGTGTCCATGATGTTCTCCCTGTTATTTGCCGGCGCCGGCGATCTGGTCGCCGTCGCGGGTGAGGTAGTAGGCTGCCAGGATCGGCAGGAAAGTGACGAGCACCACGACCATGGCCACTACATTGGTGACGGGGCGCTGGCGCGGGCGGATGAGTTCTTCGAGCATCCAGATCGGCAGGGTCGATTGCTGGCCGCCGGTGAAGGTGGTGACGATGACCTCGTCGAAGGACAGGGCGAAAGCCAGCATGCCGCCGGCCAGGAGGGCGGTGCCGATATTCGGCAGGATGACATGGCGGAAGGTCTGGAAGCCGTCGGCGCCGAGATCCATCGAAGCCTCGATCAGCGAGCCTGACGTGCGGCGGAAGCGGGCGACCGCATTGTTGTAGACGACGACCACGCAGAAGGTGGCGTGGCCGAGCACGATCGTCCAGACCGAGAACGGAATGTCGAAAAGGCTGAAGGCAGAGCGCAGCGCAATGCCGGTGATGATGCCGGGAAGGGCGATCGGCAGGATGACCAGCAATGAGATCGCTTCGCGGCCGAAAAATTTGGTCTGGCTGACGGCGGCTGCGCAGAGCGTGCCGAGGACGAGCGCGATCGCGGTGGCGATGACGGCGACCTGCACGGAAAGGCCGAGCGCCGACCAGACATCCGGCCGGTTCCAGGCGACCGCGAACCATTGCAGCGTCAGCCCCGGTGGTGGCCACTGGTAGCTCTTCTCTTCCGTCGTGAAGGCATAGACGAAGATCAGCAGGATCGGCAGGTGCAGGAAGAGCAGGCCGATCCCGGCGGCGATCTTCAGGGGCAGCGGCGCCGTCTTGAGGTCAGAGCGCATCGAAGGCTCCCTGTTTCTTGGCGATCCACAGATAGAGCGCCATGATGACGATCGGCACGACCGAGAAAGCGGCCGCCAGCGGCACGTTGCCGGCCGTTCCCTGCTGGGCGTAGACGGCCTGGCCGATGAAGAGCCTGGAGGAGCCGATGATCTGTGGGATGATGTAATCGCCCAAGGTCAGCGAGAAGGTGAAGATCGAGCCGGCGACGATGCCGGGGAGCGCCAGCGGCAGCAGTACCGTGCGGAAGGTCTGGCGCGGCGTGGCGCCGAGATCGGCCGAGGCTTCGATCAGGTTGCCGGGCACGCGCTCGAGCGCCGCCTGGGTCGGCAGGATCATATAGGGCAGCCAGATATAGACGAAGACGATGAAGGTGCCGAGGTAGCTCACCGAGAGCGAATTGCCGCCGACGACGGGCAGGTTCAGGATGCCGTCGAGCAGCCAGGAGAGATGGAGCTTCTCGAAGATCCAGGTGAGGATGCCTTCCTTGGCAAGGATCAGCTTCCAGGCGTAGATCTTGACGAGATAGCTCGACCACAGCGGCAGCATGACGCCGAGATAAAACAATGCCTTCCATTTGCCCTGCGCATACCGCGCCGCGTAATAGGCGATCGGGAAAGCGATCAGCGCCGAGGCGATGGTGACGAGGGCTGCCATCACGACGGTGCGGACGATGATGTCGAAATTCGTCGGGCTCAGGAGCTGGGCATAGGTCGCGAGCGTGAATTCGTAATTCACTAGCCCGGAAAAATCGTCGATCGAGAAGAAGCTCTGCAAGAGCAGGGCGATCAGCGAGCCGATATAGATGATGCCGAGCCAGAGCAGCGGCGGCGTCAGCATCAGGAAGAGCAGGAGCTTCGGATGCCGCCAGAAGGCCTCGGACATCAGGCCGAAGAACCCGCCGCGTCGCGGAAGGATCGATGTCTTGCCGCCTGACATGGTGAGCGCCGTCATGCCGCGTCGTCCATGTAGTGGATATCGGCAGGCTGCCAGGCAAGCCGGATGCCGGCGCCGACATCGGGCACGGATGCGCCGGCCGGCAGCATGACATGCAGCCGGCTGCCCTTGAGATCGACGCTGAGGCGCGTCGCCGCACCGAGGAAACTTGCATTTTCGACCTTGGCCTCGACGCCGTCGCTTGCGAGCCGGATCGCTTCGGGGCGCAGGCTCGCCCAGCGCTTCTCGCCGCCGAGTGACGCCATCAGATCGGGCGCGATCACGTTGGACGAGCCGACGAAATCGGCGACGAAGCGGGTCTTCGGGCAGCGGTAGATATCCTGTGGCGTGCCGTGCTGGACGATGTTGCCATTGTTGAAGACGGCGACCCGATCGGCCATGGACAGCGCCTCGCCCTGATCATGGGTGACGAAGACGAAGGTGATGCCGAGCGCCCGCTGCAGGCTCTTCAACTCCTCCTGCATCTGCTCGCGCAGCTTCAGGTCGAGCGCGCCGAGCGGTTCGTCGAGCAGCAGCACTTTCGGCTTGTTGACGAGCGCGCGGGCGAGCGCCACGCGCTGGCGCTGGCCGCCCGACAGCTGGCCGGGGCGGCGGGCGCCGTAACCCGGCAGCTTGACGAGTTCGAGAGCGTCATTCGCGGCCTTCATCCGTTCCGTCTTGCCGACGCCCTTGACCATCAGCCCGTAGGCGACATTGTCGAGGATGTTGAGGTGCGGGAAGAGCGCATAGTCCTGGAACACCGTGTTGACGTTGCGCCGATAGGGCGGAACACCATCGGCCGTCTCGCCGAAGATCTGGATATGGCCCGCGGTCGGCTGCTCGAATCCGGCGATCAGCCTGAGGCAGGTCGTCTTGCCGGAGCCGGACGGGCCGAGCATGGCGAAGAATTCGCCCGGCGCGATGTCGAGATCGACACCATCGACGGCGCGAACCTGGCCGAAATGGCGTGATACCTGCTGGAAACGGACGGCTGACGTCATGGGAGGACTCCGGGTCTTGCATGTTAGAGAGGGCTTTGGTCCTGGCCAATAAAGACCCCGCCCCAAACCCCTCCCCACAAGGGGGAGGGGCTTAACCTGCCGTACCCTTTCGCAAATACCTTGGTGTTTCGGCAGGATTCGGCGGCGCCACTCCTAGCCCCTCCCCCTTGTGGGGAGGGGTTGGGGAGGGGATTTTACGCATAGGAGCGGATCGGCTCACCGCCCGCCGATCACGCCGATATAATCCGAGACCCAGCGATGATAGGGCACGCATTCTCCCTGCGTCGTGCATTTGGCGACCGGGGTCTTCCAGAACTTGATCTTGTCGAAGTGATCGAAGCCGTTTGTGGTGCAGCCGGCGTCGCCCATCAGCTCATTGCCCTTGCAGGCAGCGGGAACGGAGGGCACGGCGCCGAACCAGGCGGCGGCATCACCCTGGACCTTGGCCTTCAGCGAATGTTCCATCCACATATAGGCGCAGTTCGGATGTTCGCTGTCGGCGTGCAGCATTGTCGTGTCGGCCCAGCCGGTGACGCCTTCATCCGGGAAGGTGGAGGCGATCTTCTGCTTGTCGGCCTGGAGCAGGTTCACCTGGAAGGGCCAGGAGCCGGAGGCGACGACACCTTCGTTCTTGAAGTCGTCGATCTGGATCATCGCATCGTGCCAGTAGCGGGAGACGAGCTTGCGCTGGCCGCGCAGCAGGTCGAGGGCCGCCTTATACTGGTCTTCGGTCAGTTCGTAGGGGTCCTTGATGCCGAGATCCGGCTTGTGGGCCATCAGATACATGGCAGCGTCGGCGATGTAGATCGCGCCGTCATAGGCCTGGACGCGGCCCTTGTTCGACTTGCCGTCGGGCAGGGTCTGCTCTTCGAAGACGACGTTCCAACTGGTCGGCGCCTTGTCCTTGAAGGCATCGGTATTATACATCAGTACATTCGGCCCCCAGAGATAGGGCACGCCGTAATGCACGCCGCCGACCGTGTACCATGGGCCGTTCTGCAGGCGCTCGTCGACATTCTTGAAGCTCGGGATCAGATCGGTGTTGATCGGCTGGACACGCTTGCCGGCAATGAGGCGGAGCGACGCGTCGCCCGAGGCGGTGACGAGATCGAAGCCGCCCTCGTTCATCAGCGAGACCATTTCATCGGAGGTGGCGGCGGTCTTGACGGAAACCTTGCAGCCGGTCTCCTTTTCGAAATCGGTGACCCAGTCATAGTTCTTGTCGGTTTCGCCGCGTTCGATGTAACCGGCCCAGGCGACGATGCTGACCGCGCCTTCGCCCTTGCCGAGGGCCTTCAGCGGTTCGGCGGCGACCACCTGCGTCGCAAAGCTCAGGCTGGCAAGCGCTGCCGTGCAGGATTTCAAGAGATTCGTCATCATCCGTCTCCCGGTTTGGTGCCACTTCTGTGGCTGTTCGTTCCCAGTTAAGAAGGTGACGCCAAAATGCCGCTTTCGCAAATTCATTTAACAGAAGGGCGATATCGGAAATTCCGATATCAACGGACGCGGCCCGACCGCATGCTTTCGGCAATACCGACGAAATCGCGTGCTGCCTGCGGCAGGCTGGAACCCTTGCGCCAGACCATGCCGACCTGCACGACCGGCAGCGAGCCGGAGACGTCCCGGCTCTCGATGCGGTCGCCTTCCAGCGACCAGGGGCGATAGACGAGATCGGGAAGCAGCGCGACGCCGGCGCCTGTCGCAACCAGGCTGCGCACTGCTTCGACAGAGCGGGTGCGGAAGGCGACATGCGGGCGGGCGCCGAGCGCGGAAAGCAGCTTGCCGGTGTTCTCCTCGATTTCGTCGACCGTCAGCATGATCAGCGGTTCGCGGGCGATATCGGCGACCGAGATGATATCGGCCGACACCAGCGGATGGCCCATCGGCAGCCATAGCCGGTAGGGCGAGGTTTCGAGGATTTCCGCCTGCAGCGCCATGCGGTCGCGCAGGTTCGATATGACCATGACGGCGACATCGAGTTCGCCGCCGACCAGCAGGTGTTCGAGATAGCCGCCATTGTCCTCGATGGCGCTGACCTCGATGCCCGGGCAGGCGCGCCGGTATCGCGCCAGGAGATCGGAGAGCACGTAGCCGGCGACGAGCGAGGTGACGCCGATGTTCAGCGTGCCGGAAAGAGCGCTTTGCTGGCCGGAGAAGCTGGTGCGCGCATCGGAGACGGAAGCCAGGATCTTCGTCGCGTGACGCAGGAATTGGTGGCCGTTATGGGTGATCGTCAGCCCGCGCGGATGGCGCTCGAAGAGCGCCACTCCAAGGTCCGTTTCGAGTTCCTTCAGCGCTTCCGTCACCGAGGATTGCGAGATCGAAAGGTTCTGTGCGGCCCGCGTCACCGAACCCTGCTCGGCGACGGCGACGAAATACTGGATCTGGCGAAGCGTGAAGGCCATGGGCGTTTAGAGCATGGCGGAATGTGCCGTGGCAAGCAGCCGAAAAATTCAGACCTTTTTTGGGATTTTCCTGAAATGGGGCGCGCTTGGCGTGTCCACTTAAACTTTCCGAAACGTCATTTCTCTAGCATCTCGGCACTTGTCCTGCGTTGGAGTTTCAGATGGCGGAGCAGTTGGCGTGAAGGCCTTACTGCGGATATTCCGGCCTTCCCGGAAATTGACGATCATCATCGGCGGAGTCGCTCTTCTGGCGGGCGTTTCCGGCGGCGCGGCAGTCTATGTCGGCAAGGACAGGCTGATCGGCTCCTCCGACCGGGTCTATGGGCTCGAATGCAGCGACGTCAACCTAGTGACGATCAAGAAGCAGGATCATGTCTGGGTCCGGAAATATATCAAAACCGAACCGACGGACGGGATGACGCGGGTCAGGACCGCGCTTCGCGTCGCCCAGGCCGTCTATGCAGCGCAGAAGCCGGACCTGGTGCAGGTGGTGGTGCTCGACGAGAACGGCCCGACGCTGCGCGCGGACATTCGCGGCCGGGCGATCGGCGCCGACGTCATCTATATCCCGCATCCCGACAAGACCGTTCCGGGCCTCGACGACAAGACCTATACCGCCCGTTACTATGACGGCGAGGCCAGCGAAAACGGGCTGTTCTTCGGCGAGCGCATCGAACTGCCGACCGATGAGATCGCGATGATCAGCGGCGCTTTCAAAGATCCCGAGGATTGCGTCGATCCGGTCGCGGTCGGCTCGACGAAGAACGAGGAAAAAGGCAAGGAGAAGAAGGCCGAAGGCGGCGGGCATGGCGCAGCGCCGGCCGCCGAGAGCGAAGCCGCGCCCGCTGAGGAGGGCAACGGCGCCGAGGTGGTGGCCGAGGCGCCGGCCGAAGAGCCGCCGGCGGAAGCTGCCAAGACCCACTGAACCAACGGCATGAAAAAAGCGGAGCGCCGGCCGGCACTCCGCTTTGTTTTTGCTGCAATTCTTCCTGTCAGTCGGCCTTGTTGCGGCGAGCCGGGAAGAGAATGACGTCGCGGATCGACGGCGCGTTGGTCAGAAGCATGATCAGGCGGTCGACGCCGATGCCGAGGCCGCCTGCGGGCGGCATGCCCTGGTCGATCGCATCGAGGAATTCCTCGTCCAGCTGCTTTTCCTTTTCGCCGCGGGCATGGGCCTGCTCGAGCTGCTCGACCATGCGGCGGCGCTGCTCTTCGGGATCGTTGAGTTCCGAAAAGGCGTTGCCGAGTTCCCAGGCGTTGCAATAGGTCTCGAAGCGCTCGACGAGGCGCGGTTCGCCCGGCACTTCCTTGGCGAAGGGCGAGATGTCCTTCGGGAAATGCGTGACGTGAGACGGCTGGATCAGGGTGGCTTCAACCTTTTCCTCGAAGATGAAGGCGAGGCATTCACCCCAGGTCCAATCCTTCTCGACTTCGAAACCGGCACCCTTGGCGGCAGCACGGGCTTCTTCGTCGGTCTTCATCGCCAGGAAGTCGATACCGGTGGCTTCCTTGACCGCGTCAGGCATCGGAACGCGCTTGAACGGACCCTTGAAGGAGAGCCGCTTGTCGCCGAAGTCGAATTCCGTCGTGCCGTGAATGGAGAGCGCCAGGTCCTCGAACAGCCGCTCGACGAGGTCCATCATGTCCTCGTAGTCGGCATAGGCCCAATAGCACTCCATCATCGTGAATTCCGGATTGTGCCGGGTGGAGACGCCTTCGTTGCGGAAGTTCCGGTTGATTTCGAAGACCTTGTCGGTGAGGCCGGAGACCAGCGTGCGCTTCAGGAACAGTTCCGGCGCGATGCGCAGGTACATGTCGAGCTTCAGCGTGTTGTGATGCGTCTTGAACGGCTCGGCGGTGGCGCCGCCATAGATCGATTGCAGCATCGGTGTCTCGACTTCCATGAAGCCGTCATTTTCCATGAAGCGGCGGATGCCGGAGACGATCTTCGAGCGCTGCTGGAAACGAAGCTTCGAATCCTCATTGGTCATGATGTCGAGATGGCGCTTGCGATAGCGCAGCTCAATGTCGGAGAGGCCGTGCCACTTCTCGGGCATCGGCAGCAGCGACTTGGTCAGCATTTCAATCTTCTGCGCGTTGATCGTCAGCTCGCCGCGCTTGGTGCGGCGCACGATGCCGGTGACGCCGATGATGTCGCCGATGTCGATCATCGGCAGCAGGGCGCGGGCCTCTTCCGGCGTCGTGTCCTTGTGGCTGAAGATCTGGATCTTGCCGGAAGCGTCGCGGATATCCATGAACATGCCGGAGTTGCGCGAGGAATAGACGCGGCCGGCGACGGTCACGACATCCTGCGTCTCGACGTCGGGTTCCAGAGATTCATACTTGGCGCCAAGCTCGGCATTGGTCAGCGTCCGGTGGAAATGCGCCGGATAGACCTCGCCGATCTGTTCGCGCAGCAGCTTCAGCTTCTGGGCGCGCACTTCGGTCGCGTCGGAGGAAAGGGTGTTTTCGGTCTTGTCGTTCATGTCTTTTGCCTCATCGATGCGGCATGAATTCTAAAATCAGCGTTCGTGGCCCGAAGCGCGGCGTCTGGCTCTGCGCTAACCCTCCCCCTTGTGGGGAGGGTCGGAGCGAAGCGGAGGGGAGGGGTTCCGGAAAAGTCCCCTCCCCAACCCCTCCCCACAAGGGGGAGGGGCTTCCGCTGTCATTTCGAGCCGACGAGGGCGGCGACCGCCTGGGCGGCGAGCTTCAGGCGCTGGCGCACGACGGAGCGTCCGAGGATCGCCATGGAATCGAAGAGCGGCAGCGAGCGCGACGAGCCGGAGACGGCGACGAAGAGCGGCGAGACCACGACCTTCAGCTTCTTGCCCATGCGATCGGAAATCGCGCGCAGCTCCGCTTCGATGGTCTCGACATTCCATTCCAGGATCTTTTCGAGATCCGGCTGGACGGTGTTGAGGATCTCCAGAATCTCTTCCGGCGGCGACTTGATCTTGGCGAAGTCGGAAGGCTGCAGGCCGAGATCTGATTTCAGCAGGAAGCCTGCGAGATCGGGCAGTTCGCCGAGCTTGGAAATGCGCGTCTGCGACAGGCGCAGGCCCGCCATCAGGCGGTCGTTTTCCATCGCCCAGGTCAGCACGCGGGCCTGGAATTCTTCTTCGGAAAGCTTCTCGCGGATCCAGCGGCCGTTCAGCCAGTCGAGCTTCTGGATGTCGAAGATCGCGCCTGCTTTGGAGAGGTTTTCCGGATCGAACTTTTCGGAGAGCTCGTCCATATCAAGAAGCTCTTCGCCTTCGGCGATCTGCATGAAGAACAGGCCGAGGAAGTTCATCAGCGCTTCGGGGATGTAACCGAGCGCGGAGTAATAGGAGATCGAGGTCGGGTTCTTGCGCTTCGACAGCTTCGACTTGTCGGCATTGCGCATCAGCGACAGATGCATGAAGACCGGCTGGTCCCAGCCGAAATAGCGATAGAGCAGGATGTGCTTCGGCACCGAAGCCAGCCATTCCTCGCCGCGCGCCACATGGGTGATCTTCATCAGATGGTCGTCGATGACGTTGGCCATGTGATAGGTCGGCATGCCATCGGCCTTGATGAGGACCTGCATGTCTACCGAATCCCACGGGATGCTGACATCGCCGTAGACGCCGTCGGTGAAGTCGCAGGAGCCTTCGGCCGGGATCTTCATGCGGATGACCGAG
Source organism: Rhizobium sp. R635 (assembly GCF_002211285.1). Lineage (GTDB taxonomy): Bacteria > Pseudomonadota > Alphaproteobacteria > Rhizobiales > Rhizobiaceae > Rhizobium. The sequence continues at coordinate 60,667 of NZ_LOKX01000006.1, forward strand.
GCTTCGCCGGCGGCCGTGCGCGAGGTGACTTCTTCAGCGGTCAGGCCAAGGCAGAGGCCGTCATATTTCGGCGGCTTGCCGGCGGCGCGCTGCGCCTCGCGCATCTGCTCCAGGCGCTGGGGCGTGCAGAAACAGCGGAAGGCATGGCCGTTGTCCAGCAATTCCTGTGCGTAGGGCTGGTACATCGGCTTGCGGTCGGACTGGCGATAGGGGCCGTAGGGGCCGCCGATATCGGGGCCTTCCTTCCATTCCAGCCCGCACCATTTCAGCGCGTCCAGCACCTTCGTTTCGAATTCCGGGGTCGAGCGCGTCGCATCGGTATCCTCGATGCGCAGGATGAACTCGCCACCGTGCTTCTTGGCGAAGAGGTAGTTGAAGAGAGCGATGTAAGCGGTGCCGACATGCGGCTCGCCGGTCGGCGAGGGAGCGATGCGGACGCGGACGCCGGTAGCTGTCCCGGAAACTGTCATTGTATGTGCCCGTCAATGAATGCCGGACGGTATTCGCGGGAAAGCGAGGTTCGGCCGGAAGGATGCAGATATCTTCATCGGCAAACCGGCCGAAAAAGGGCATTCGCCCGCACCATTCGCCGATCGTCCGTTCGGCTGGCCTTAGGCCATATTCAACCGGGCGCGTCAAGAAAAACCGCGTCCGCAGAGGCTTGCCGGCGCTGGGAGGGCGCGCCGGTTGCAGCGCGCCCTCCCATATCAGCCTCAATGCGCGCCTTCGCGTTTCCGCTTGCGGGCGTTGCGCGCGAACATGTTCAGCACCTCGACCAGCGCCGAGAAGGCCATGGCGGCGTAGACGTAACCCTTCGGCACATGGAAGCCCATGCCTTCGGCGATCAGCGTTGTGCCGATCATCAGCAGGAAGGCCAGCGCCAGCATCACGATCGTCGGGTTCCTCTCGATGAAGTTGGCGAGCGGGTTGGCAGCGACCAGCATGACGGTGACGGCGGCGATGACGGCGATCACCATGATCGGCAGATGCGGTGTCATGCCGACGGCGGTGATGATGCTGTCGACGGAGAAGACCAGGTCGAGCAGCAGGATCTGGCCGATGGCCGACGCAAAGCCCGTCGTGACGGATTTCGCGATGAAATCCTCCTGATGATCCACCGGATCGACCGTGTGGTGAATTTCCTTGGTGGCTTTCCAGACCAGGAACAGGCCGCCGGCGATCAGGATCAGATCCTTCCAGGAGAAGCCGTGTCCGAAGGCCTCAAACAGCGGCTCGGTCAGCTGCACGATCCAGGCGACGGTGCCGAGCAGCGCTAGGCGCATGACGAGGGCCAGACCGATGCCGATCTTACGGGCTTTCTCCCGGTGCTCGGGGGGCAGTTTGTTGGTGAGAATGGAAATGAAGATCAGGTTGTCGATCCCGAGAACGACTTCCATCACCACCAGCGTGATGAGCGCCACCCAGGCGGCCGGATCCTGAATGAGCGTCATAATTTCCTGCATCAGCGTATATCCCCTTTGCGTCACGTGAGCGATGACGCCCGCAATGTAGTGTCCGCGGTCTGCTGCGCAAGCACCGCAAGGGGATATACGAAATCGATGTGACTTTTATTCCCTAGAACAGGATGATTTAAGGCAGGGTCGGCCTTAAATTTGAATCCTGTTCTAAATTAAAAGGTTAGAGCATGATGTCGCCCGAAAACCGCTCACACTTTTCGGCATCATGTTCTGATAGGTAGCCAGATTTCAGTGACGCCCATGCCGGTATAGGGATCGAAGCGGTCGTCGTAACGTTCGAACATGTCGGGCATGTCGCCGTGCTCCAGGCCCGATGTCGGCCACCACGCGCCGAAAATCCGGTTCATGGTCGACGAAATGCCGGAGACATGGCCGCGATGGGTGAAGACGGCGTAGCGCTGGCCCGGAAGCCTGAGCGTCGTAAAATCCGGCGGCAGGTCGCCGGCATCGGAGATCTCGACGCCGGCCATGTAGCGGAACTTCTCCGCTTCGCCGTCGATATGCGTGCAGACGCCGTAGGCGACATTGCCCTTCTGGCCGGAGATATGGCCGAAATGGGCATTGAACTTCTGCCAGAGGGAGGGAATGGCGGCATTGCCGCCATAGGCGTAAATCTCCTGCAGGCCGGCAAGAAGCATCGGCTGAAGGGTTTCGAAGCGGGGCGGTTCGAGGTCGTTGAGGTGGGCGGGTTCCATTCTGATCGGCTCCAACAAGACAAGATTGCGGGCGTGCCCCTGTTTGCGTACCGCATCCGGCGTCATGCCGAACTGGTCGCGGAAGGCACGGGTGAAAGCCTCGTGCGAGCCGTAGCCCGCGCAAAGCGCAACCTCGAGAATGGTGGATGAACCGCCGACAAGCGTGGGCACGGCGCGGCTGAGACGCCGCCCCCTGATATAGCCGCTGATCGAGTGGCCGGTGACGAGCCCGAAGACGCGCGACAGATGGTAGCGCGACAATCCGGCGGCTTCCGATATCTCTTCCAGCGATATATCGCTTTCGAAATGGCTCTCTATGAACCATATCGCCCGTGCGATGGCGCTCATTCTCACTCCCCTGGTTGCGGCTTCTTCCTTAGAGAAAAGCCGGCAGCCGGGTTTGATCGTTCTTGCGGAGTTTTGGCCGGTGTGCGGCGGCAGTCAAGGATGCGGTCAGGCGGTCTCGTGCCGGCGTACGCTGTAGGCGGCCATGAAGACCCGGATCGCGCCGCGGATGACGCGCTCGATTTCGTCGCGATGCGGCGGCTCCTCCATGGTTCCGAACAGGCGCAGCTTGAAGAAACTGCCGCTGGCGAGGTCCAGGAACTGGCCGGCGGCGAGATCGATGTCCTCAATCTTGAGCGTGCCTTCGGCGACATGCCGTTCCAGGAAGTCGCGCATGATGGTGCGCAGATTGACCGGACCCTTGAAGAAGCGCTGACAGAGCACCGGCATGCGCTCGCGCACGCCGAGAACGGTGCGCATCGCGTTGATGACCTTTTCGTCGGTCATATGGGTGACGAAGCTTATCCCGAATTCATACAGGCCGGCCTCGGGATCGTCATGTTCGGCAAGCGCCGTACGCACGGCCGCCACGAAGGCGGCGCGCTCGGTCTCGATCATCGCCGAGAACAATTCTTCCTTGTTGGTGAAATAGACGTAGAGCGTTCCTTTGGAGACACCGGCCTCGCGCGTCACGTCGTTCATGCTGGCGGCGTCGAAGCCCATCTTCATGAAGACACGTTTTGCGCCGGCAAGAATCTGCTGGCGCTTGGCCGGATCTTCGCCCGCGGCAAATCTGCCTCCGGCGGCGGGAGGGCTGAAGACGGCGTCGTCGTCGGGTTTTAGCGTCATGTCTCCTTAACCGTGTTTACGGTTTCGCATTTTGCTTAAAGAAATCGAACCGATTGGTTCTATACATCTTGATATGACGATAAAACAGGTTTATGTCAACTGAACCGAACCGTTCAGTTCGATGAATTACTCCAAGATCGGTAAGTGGCCATGTCGAGCAACCAGAAAAGCAACGTCGCGCGGATCGTCAGCGAAAACGCCGAAGCCGAAGAGGCAAAGGCCGAGATCGTGACCGTTGCGGAGGCTCCAACGGCCGAAGCCCTGGAAAAGCCGTCTGCCCCGGCGCAGTCGGCTCCGGTTGCCGCACCTGCGGCCGCGAAGAAGCGCCGCAGCCCGGTGCTGCCGATCGTCGTGCTCGCTCTTCTGGCGGGCGGCGGCTGGTATGGTTACGAATGGTGGACGAACGGCCGCTTCATGGTGTCGACCGACGATGCCTATATCGAAGGCGATATCGCAACGATTTCGCCGAAGGTCACGGGCTACGTCGCGAAGGTGAATGTGGTCGCCAACCAGGAAGTCAAAGCGGGCGACGTGCTTGCCACGCTTGATAACGGCGACTATCAGAACGCCCTCGATCAGGCGCAGGCCCAGATCGCCACCGAACAGCTTTCGCTCCAGCGTATCGACGCGCAGATCGAAGGCGCCAATGCCAGCCTCGTGCAGGCGCAGGCGCAGAAAGTGGCACTCGAAGCGGCCGTTCGCGGTGCCGAGATCACCCAGAAGCGCCAAAGCGAGCTCCAGGCGAAGTCGGTCGGCACGGCCGCCGATCTAGACAGCGCCAATATCGCGCTCGACCAGGCCAAGGCCAACCTTGCCGGCGGCGATGCCAATATCACCGCTGCGCAGGCCAACATCACCATTCTTCAGGCGCAGCGCAAAGAGGCCGAAGGCTCGGTCCGATCGCTGGAAATCTCACGCGACAAGGCCGCCCGCGACCTCTCCTTCACCGTGCTCAAGGCGCCCTATGACGGTATCGTCGGCAACCGCTCGGTCCAGGAAGGCGATCTCGTTTCGCCCGGTCAGCGGCTGATGGCGCTCGTTCCGGTGCGCGAGCTCTATATCGACGCCAATTTCAAGGAAACGCAGATCCAGCATCTCGTTTCGGGCTCGAAGGTCAACGTCCATGTCGACGCCTATGACGACCATCCGATCGTCGGCACCGTCGAATCGATCTCGCCGGCTTCCGGCTCGGTCTTCTCGCTGCTGCCGCCGGAAAATGCGACGGGTAATTTCACCAAGGTGATCCAGCGCGTGCCGGTGCGCATCGCGCTGCCAAAGGATGCGCTCGACAGCGGGCGTCTGCGCGCGGGCCTCAGCGTCGTCGTCGACGTCGATACGCGTACGGCGCCGAGCAAGTAAAGCCTTCAAAAGGCGGAGGTGGTCCAATGGCCGGAAGCGCGACAGCGACAGCGGGGACGATTCCGGCAGTGTCCGCTCACGCCGACGAGCGCATGGATCCGAAGAAGCTCATCGCCTTCTTCGCGATGGTGCTCGGCATGTTCATGTCGATCCTCGACATCCAGATCGTCTCGGCCTCGCTGGCCGAAATCCAGGCCGGCCTTTCGGCCGGCAGCGACGAAATCGGCTGGGTGCAGACCGCCTATCTGATCGCCGAAGTGATCATGATCCCGCTGTCGGGCACGCTGGCGCGCATCATCTCGACGCGTTATCTCTTCGCGATCTCGGCCGCCGGCTTCACCATGGCGAGCGCGCTCGCGGCGACGGCGACGAATATCGACCAGATGATCGTCTACCGCGCCATCCAAGGCTTCATCGGCGGCGGCATGATCCCGTCGGTCTTCGCGGCCGCCTTCACCATCTTCCCGCCGTCGAAGCGCAGCATCGTCTCGCCGATCATCGGGTTGATCGCGACGCTGGCGCCAACCATCGGCCCGACCGTCGGCGGCTATCTCAGCCACGCCTTCTCCTGGCATTGGCTGTTCCTCGTCAATATCGTTCCCGGCATCATCGTCACGATCGTCACCTGGAACTTCATCGATTTCGACAAGCCGGAACTGTCGCTCTTCAAGAAGTTCGACTGGTGGGGGCTGATCTCGATGGGCGTCTTCCTCGGCACGCTGGAATATGTGCTCGAAGAGGGTAATTCGAACGACTGGTTCAACGACAGCTCGATCGCCATTGCGGCCGTGGCTTCCGGCGTCGCAGCGATCGTCTTCTTCTACCGCGCCTTTTCGGTGGAATTCCCTGTCGTCGATCTCAAGGCCTTTGCGAACCGGAATTTTTCCTTCGGCTCGGTGTTCTCTTTCGTCATGGGGATCGGTCTTTACGGCCTCACCTATATCTATCCCGTCTATCTCGGGCGTATCCGTGGCTATGACTCGCTGATGATCGGCGAGACGATGTTCGTCTCGGGGCTTGCGATGTTCTTCACCGCGCCGATCGCCGGCCGGCTGTCGACCAAAATGGATCTGCGCCTGATGATGGTGATCGGCTTCATCAGCTTCGCCGCCGGCACATACATCATGATACACCTGACGGCGGATTGGGATTTCTACGAGCTGTTCATCCCGCAGATCCTGCGCGGCTTCGGGCTGATGATGTGTATGGTGCCGATCAACAACATCGCGCTCGGCACGATGCCGCCCTCGCGCATTCGCGGCGCGTCCGGCCTGTTCAATCTGACCAGAAACCTTGGCGGCGCCGTCGGTCTCGCGGTCATCAACACCGTGCTCACCAACCGGCAGGACGTGCATTACGAGCGGCTGCGGGAGAATATGGACTGGGGCAATCCGGCAGCGATCGACCAGATGAACAACATGGCCGCCAATTTCAACACCTACGGCATGGACGGGACGTCGGTCGCGATCAAGCAGATGGTCGGCCTTGCTACCAAGCAGGCGGTCATCCTCTCCTTCAGCGACGTATTCCTGATCCTGACCGCGCTTTTCGTCGCGATGATCCTCGGTGTCGCGATGATCAAGAAACCCGCGCCGCAAGGCGGGGGAGGAGGTGGCGGCGGCCACTGACCTCCGGCCCCGCCCCTCGAAAAGGCCCTCTCCGGAGGGCCTTTTTATTTGCCGTTTTCCAGCCTCTGTGTCATCAGCTGCTTGATCGCTTGTCGAATCGATGTCAGCGGGCCGGCAATGCCGGAAAAATAATGCGGAAATCGCCCCGTTCGATTTTTTGATTTACGTACATCAAATTTGGCGCTAATGGTCTCGTCAGGAGGAATGATGAGGCCAACCGTTCACGATATCGCCGCTGCGGCGGGCGTCAGTCTCGCGACTGTCGACCGGGTTCTCAATCAGCGTCCCGGCGTGCGCCACGTCACGCGGGAGAAGGTCGAGACCGCAATCCGCGAGCTCGGTTATATCAGGGACGTCGCCGCCGCCAATCTCGCCAAAGGCCGCACCTATCCGCTGGTCTTCATCCTGCCGGCCAGCGACAATTCCTTCATGCACGGGCTCAATGCCGAGATCCGGCAGGCGATCCTCCGCTCGTCGGCGGAGCGCACCGATATCCGCACCATCGAAGTATCCGCCTTCGACCCGGCGGCGCTCGTCTCGGTGCTCGAAGGGCTTTCCCAGGAGAAGCGTTGCGGCATAGCGATGGTCGCGACCGATGCGCCCGAGGTACGCGATGTCGTCGACAGGCTGGTGCGGGCGGGATTTTCGATCGTCACCCTGGTTTCCGATCTGACGGGGTCGCTGCGCCATCACTATGCCGGCATCGACAACATTGCGGCCGGCCGTACGGCCGCCCGCCTGCTCGGCCGGTTTCTCGGAGCCAGAAAAGGCGAGATCGCCGTGCTTGCCGGCTCCATGCTGGTGCGCGACCATCGTGAGCGGCTGGAGGGCTTCACCTCCGTCATCGCCGAGGAATTTCCCGATCTTGCGATCCTGCCGGTTCTCGAAGGCCGCGACGATCCCGAGGTTGCCCATATGCTCGTTGCCGACGCCCTGTCGAGGAATGCCGGTATCGTCGGCGTCTACAGCCTCGGCGCCGGCAATCGCGGCCTCGTCCGGGCGCTGAAGGAAAAGGCCGTCGACCGGACGCTGACCGTCATCGCCCACGAACTGACCGTGCATACGCGTGCGGCGCTCATCGACCATACGATCGATGCGATCCTCAACCAGGATGCCGGTCATGAGGTGCGCAGCGCCATCCGCGTGCTGAAAGCCAAGGCGGACGGGCTCGCGGTTATCGAAGCGCAGGAACGCATCCGTCTCGACATATTCCTGAAAGACAATCTGCCGTAACGGCAAAGGAGAATACCAGATGTATCTCGGTCTCGATCTCGGAACCTCCGGCGTCAAGGCGATGCTGATCGACGGCGATCAGAAGATCGTCGGCTCTGCCAATGGTTCGCTCGACGTCTCGCGCCCGCATTCCGGCTGGTCGGAGCAGGAGCCGGCCCATTGGGTGCGCGCCACGGAAGAGGCCGTCGCCGGGCTCAAGGCGAAACATCCGAACGAGCTTGCCGCGGTCAAGGGCATCGGCCTTTCCGGACAGATGCACGGCGCGACGCTGATCGATGCGAGCGACAAGGTGCTGCGTCCCTGCATCCTCTGGAACGACACGCGCAGCCATGTCGAGGCCGCGGCACTCGATGCCGATCCGCGTTTCCGCGCGCTGACCGGCAATATCGTCTTCCCCGGCTTTACGGCGCCGAAGCTTGCCTGGGTGGAGAAGCATGAACCCGATGTCTTCGCCAAGATCGCCAAGGTACTGCTGCCGAAGGATTATCTGCGCCTCTGGCTGACCGGCGAATATATCTCGGAAATGTCGGATTCGGCCGGCACCTCCTGGCTCGATACCGGCAAGCGCGGCTGGTCGTCCGAACTGCTTGCCGCCACCAACCTGACCAAAGAGCAGATGCCGGCGCTCGTCGAAGGCACTGAGCAGGCCGGAAAGCTGCGGCCCGAGCTGGCGGCGCAATGGGGCATATCAGGCACTGTCGTCGTGGCCGGCGGCGCAGGCGACAATGCGGCATCGGCCTGCGGCATGGGCACGGTCAGCGACGGCGCGGCCTTCGTCTCGCTCGGCACTTCGGGCGTTCTCTTCGCCGCCAACGGCTCCTATCTGCCGAAGCCGGAAAGCGCCGTACACGCCTTCTGCCACGCACTGCCCAACACCTGGCACCAGATGGGCGTCATCCTGTCGGCCACCGATGCGCTCAACTGGCATTCCGGTGTCACAGGCAAATCGGCCGCTGATCTCACCGGCGAACTCGGCGAAACGCTGAAGACGCCGACCGGCGTCACCTTCCTGCCCTATCTCTCCGGCGAGCGCACGCCGCATAACGACGCCGTCATCCGCGGCGCCTTCATCGGCCTCGGGCACGAAAGCAGCCGCGCGGTGCTGACCCAGGCCGTGCTCGAAGGTGTATCCTTTGCGATCCGCGACAATCTCGAAGCGCTGCGTTCGGCCGGTACCGGCATTTCGCGCGTGACGGCAATCGGCGGCGGTTCGCGCTCGCATTACTGGCTGGCGTCGATCGCCACCGCACTCGGCGTTCCAGTCGACCTGCCGGCCGACGGTGATTTCGGCGCGGCTTTCGGTGCGGCCCGCCTCGGCCTGATCGCGGCAACGGGGGCAGATCCGATTGCCGTCTGCACGCCACCGGTAACGGCGGGCACGATCGAGCCGGTCGCGGCGCTGAAGGGCGCTTATGAGGATGCTTACAAGCGCTATCGGGCGCTCTATCCGGCGATCAAGTCGCTGGTGCATTGAGAATTGGAGCCAGCGGCCCCCTCATCCGCCTGCCGGCACCTTCTCCCCGCTGGGGAGAAGAGGCTCGGGGATAGCGTCTTGCTCCCCCTCTCCCCAGCGGGGAGAGGGTAGGGTGAGGGGGCTTCTGGATCGATAGCGTAATAATCAACTGAAACCCTAGGAGACCCAACATGAGCACCGGATTTTTCGGCGATATCCAGAAAATCAAATATGAAGGCCCGGACAGCACCAATCCGCTGGCCTTCCGCTATTACCAGCCGGACGAGATCGTTCTCGGCAAGCGCATGGAAGACCATCTGCGTTTTGCGGTGGCCTATTGGCACACCTTCACCTGGCCGGGCGGCGATCCCTTCGGCGGCCAGACCTTCCTGCGCCCCTGGTTTGAAGACACGATGAAGGCTGCCAAGCTGAAGGCTGACGTCGCTTTCGAATTCTTCTCGCTGCTCGGCGCACCCTACTACTGCTTCCACGACGCCGACGTGCGCCCGGAAGGCAAGAACTTTGCCGAGAACACCAAGAACCTCAACGAGATCGTCGACTATTTCGCCGAGAAGCAGGCTGCCACCGGCACCAAGCTGCTCTGGGGCACAGCGAACCTCTTCTCCAACCGCCGCTATATGTCGGGTGCGGCGACCAATCCCGATCCCGATGTCTTTGCTTTCGCCGCCGCGACGGTCAAGACCTGCATCGACGCCACGCAGAAGCTCGGCGGCGAGAACTACGTGCTCTGGGGCGGCCGCGAGGGTTACGAGACGCTGCTCAACACCGATCTCAAGCGCGAGCTCGACCAGCTCGGTCGCTTCCTCAACCTCGTCGTCGAATACAAGCACAAGATCGGCTTCAAGGGCACGATCCTGATCGAGCCGAAGCCGCAGGAGCCGACCAAGCACCAGTATGATTACGATGTCGCGACCGTCTATGGCTTCCTCAAGAAGCACGGTCTCGAAAACGAGGTGAAGGTCAATATCGAGCAGGGCCATGCGATCCTTGCCGGCCATTCCTTCGAGCACGAGCTGGCGCTTGCCAATGCTCTCGGCATCTTCGGCTCGATCGATATGAACCGCAACGACTACCAGTCCGGCTGGGATACCGACCAATTCCCCAACAATGTTCCGGAAATGGCGCTCGCCTATTACCACGTTCTGGCAGGCGGCGGCTTCAAGACCGGTGGCACCAACTTCGATGCGAAGCTGCGCCGCCAGTCGCTTGATCCGGCAGACCTCTTGATCGGTCATATCGGCGGCATGGATTGCTGTGCCCGCGGTCTCAAGGCAGCTGCCAAGATGATCGAGGACAAGGCGCTGTCTCAGCCGCTCGCCGACCGTTATGCCGGTTGGGAGTCGGCCGAGGCGCAGAAGCTCTTCCGCGGCGAGTATTCGCTGGATGAGATCACGAGCTGGGTCGAGAGCAAGGACGTCAACCCGCAGCCGAAATCCGGCAAGCAGGAACTGCTCGAAAACGTCGTCAACCGTTACGTCTGATGACAGGCGCCGGCGGCCATCGGTCGCCGGCGCATTTTTTGTAGCCGGCTATTCCATCTCCGTTCAGCGCTTCAGCCAGTTGCGCGACGGCGCGGAGACGGAGTTTCGAACCACCAGATCCGGTCTCAGCAGAATTTCCGTCTCGGCCGGCCGTCCATCGGACAGAAGTTCCAGCAGCAGCGCCATCGCCTGCTTGCCGATCGCCGTTCTCGGCTGGCGGATCGTCGTCAGCGCCGGGGATATGAAGACGGCCTGCGGCACGTCGTCGAAGCCGGTTACCGAGAAATCCCGTGGAATGTCGTAGCCTCGCGCGCCGAGCCCGATCATGACGCCGATCGCCGTCTGGTCGTTGACGCACATGAAGGCCGTGGGAAGCGTGTCGCGCATGAAAAGCTGCTCGACCGCATGCCGGCCGCTTTCGATCGTGCCGTCGCCTTCGAGCACGATCCGCAAGTCGGGCGGAACGCCGGCGGCATCGAGGCCGGCATCGTAGCCCATGCGGCGCCTGGTATAGGCAAGCCGGGTGCGGGAATCGCCGATGAAGGCGATCTTGCGATGGCCTTCGGCCAGCAGCAGATCCACCGCCTTTCGCGCGCCCTCGGTATCGTCGACGCCGACATAGGGAATGCCGCCGTTGAAGACAGGCTCGAAAACGCCGACGCTCGGCGGCAGCCGCGCCGTCATCGTCTGGTGCCCGAAGGGCAGGATGCCGGTGAAGAGGATCAGCCCGGCCGCCTGGTTGGAGTTGAAGAATTTCAGATATTCGAGGCCGCGCTGAGCATCGTTTTGCGTGTGGCCGATCAGGACGCCGTAGCCATGCGCGCGCGCCTCGTTCTCCAGGCCGACGAGGATGTTGGAGAAATTGGGGTCGCCGATATCGGGCGCCACGACGAGGATCATGTTGGAGCGGCCGAGCCTCAGGCTGCGCGCCATGGCATTGGTGGTGTAGCCGGTGACAGCGATCGCCTGGTTGACCTTGAGCCGCGTCGAGTTGGCGACCTTCTCCGGCGTGTGGATCGCCCGCGAAACCGTCGCGATGGAGACCTCGGCGATCCGGGCGACGTCTTCGATGGTTGCGGGCGTGGAATTCGACACTGCGCTCTGCCTTGGGGCTGTCTTCGCCGCGACACTACACAGACTTGCCGAGAGGTCAAAGGCAAGCTTCAACTCATCTGTGTTAATCCACGATGTAAACCTTTACATGCCTGATGTAAAGGTTTACATAAGGCTCTAAGCGGACGGGAGCCGCATGCGCATGCCTGTTGAGGACCCGATACGGTTTTCAGATGGAAAATGTGCGCTAGTTCAGGTGATGGAGCGTTGCCGGTGCATGATGCCGGGTGCGCGGCGCTCCAGGGGAGGGCATGATGACCGTGGAGATCGCCGACGCCGCGCCTGTGGTGCTGTCCGCCAGGCGCATATGCAAATCCTTCAGTGGCGTGCAGGTCCTCTTCAGCGTCAATTTCGATCTCCGCGCCGGCGAGATCCATGCGCTCATGGGCGAAAACGGCGCCGGCAAATCCACGCTCGTCAAGGTGCTTTCGGGCTTCGAACAGCCGAGTTCCGGCGAAATCCTGCTCGACGGTAAGCCTTTGGTGCTGCCGCCGAATGGTGCCGCGGAAGCGCTCGGCATCGTCATCATCCATCAGGAATTCAATCTGGCCGACCATCTGACCGTGACCGAGAGCCTTTTCCTAGGGCGCGAGGTGACGCATTTCGGCGTGCTCGACCGCAAATACATGCGTGCCGAGACGCGCAAGGTCCTCGACGTGCTCGGTTCGCATGTCGATGAGAATGCGTTGATCAGCACGCTTTCCATCGCCGACAAGCAGATGGTCGAGATCGCCAAGGCGATCAGCCGCGATGCGCGTGTGGTGTTCATGGATGAGCCGACCGCGGTGCTGTCGCGGGAAGAGACCAATATGCTCTTCAAGCAGGTCCGCAAGCTTCGCGACCAGGGCACGAGCTTCGTCTTCGTGTCCCATAAGCTCGACGAGGTGATGGAGCTGACCGATCGGGTGACGGTGCTGCGCGACGGCCAGTGGATCAAGACGTCGCCGACCTCCATTCTGGATGGGGAATCGATCGCGCAACTGATGGTCGGCCGCGAACTTTCCAGCCTCTACCCCGCCAAGGTCGAGCCCGATGTCGACGAGGAGGTCGTCTTGAGCGTCTCTTCGGTCTCGACGGGCTATGTCCAGGATGCGAGCTTCGAGGTTCGCAAGGGCGAGATCATCGGTTTTTCCGGCCTGATCGGCTCCGGCCGTACCGAGTTGATGGAGGCGATTGCCGGGCTGCGGCCCCGCCTCGAGGGCGAGGTGGTCATCAAGGGGCAATCGGTCCCCTCCGGCGACGTGCATGCGGCCAATCGCTGCGGCCTCGCCTATATGACTAAGGACCGCAAGTCGAAGGGGCTGCTGCTGCGCTCCGGCATGGCGACCAATCTGACGCTGCAATCGCTCGGAAGGCATTCGCGTCACGGCTATCTCAGCCCAGGCAGCGAGGCGGCTGCGCTGGCGAAAGCCAAGCGCCGTTTCGACATCAGGGTTCGTGACACCAATATCGTCGCCGGCCGCATGTCGGGCGGAAACCAGCAAAAGCTGCTGCTCGCCAAGGTCATGGAGACCGATCCCGACATCATCATCATCGACGAGCCGACGCGCGGCATCGATGTCGGCACCAAGCAGCAGATCTATCATTTCATTTCGGCGCTCGCCCGGGACGGCCGCTCGATCATCGTCGTTTCGTCGGAAATGCCTGAAGTCATCGGGCTCTGCACGAGAGTGGCCGTCATGCGCGAGGGGCGGATCGTCGGCGTGCTGGAGGGAGACGAGATTTCCGAGCAGGAGATCATGCGTTACGCCGCCGGGCTCAAGAAGAAGGCGGCCGCGTGAGGGCGGAGCGGGACTTCGCCCACGCGGACAATAGATAAGATGCCCAGGCGGTCTGGGACGGGAGGTTGGTTTTGGACATGAGTATTAACGAGGACACCAGGGAGATCCGGCGCAGGTCCTGGCGTGACGTTGATCTGCGCGCGGTTGCGCCGTTTGCCGCCTTGGCCCTGCTCCTGATCGTCGGCGCATTGGTCAACCCGAATTTCATCGGCATCACCAATCTCGCCAATGTCGCGACACGCTGCGCTTTCATTGCCATCATCGCGGTCGGCGCGACTTTCGTGATCTCGGCCGGAGACCTCGATCTTTCCGTCGGCTCGATGGTCGCCTTCGTCGCCAGTCTGATGATCCTGCTCATCAATTCGGGCGTCATTGCCGATCCGGTGCTGATGCTGACGGCTGCCGTGGTCTTTACGGTGATTGCCGGGGCTCTCTGCGGTCTGGCAAACGGCCTCATCACCACCGTCGGAAAGATCGAGCCGTTCATCGCCACGCTTGGCACGATGGGCATTTATCGCGGCCTGACCACCTGGCTGTCGCAGGGCGGCGCGATCACCTTGCGTTCGAGCGAAATCCAGACGCTCTACCGTCCGGCCTATTTCGGCAATATTCTCGGCATCCCCGTGCCGATCGTGGTGATCCTCGTGGTGACCGCGATTGCAGCCTTTATCCTGTACCGCACCCGTTACGGCCGCCATGTCGTGGCTGTGGGTTCGAACAGCGACGTCGCGCGCTATTCGGGCATTGCCGTCAACCGTGTGCGCACCATTGCCTTCGTCATCCAGGGGCTCTGCGTGGCGATCGCCGTGCTGCTCTATGTGCCGCGTCTCGGTTCCACCTCGGCAACGACCGGTATCCTGTGGGAGTTGCAGGCCATCACCGCCGTCGTCGTCGGCGGCACGGCTCTCAAGGGCGGCGCCGGCCGGGTCTGGGGCACGATCTGCGGCGCCTTCATTCTCGAACTCGTCGGCAACATCATGCTGCTGTCGAATTTCATCAGCGAGTATCTCATCGGCGCGATCCAGGGTGCGATCATCATCATCGCCATGCTGGTGCAGCGGTCGCTGGTTCGCAAATCCTAGACAAACGGCTTCTCGGATTGGCCGGGCTTCACAGGGCACCCGGCTCGGATTGGACAAGTCCCTGATATTTTTGGGAGGAAATAGCATGCGCAAGCTCATGTTGGGTCTGGCGGTTGCGGGGGTGGCTTTTGCCGGCGCAGCCTATGCCCAGGACAAGAACTACACGATCGGCGTCTCCATTCCGGCCGCCGACCACGGCTGGACCGCGGGGGTCGTGTTCCATGCCGAGCGCGTTGCCAAGAAGCTGATGGCGGAACATCCGGGCCTGAACGTCATCGTCAAGACCTCGCCGGATGCCGCGACGCAGGCAAACGCCGTGCAGGACCTCGATACGCAGGGCATCGATGCGCTCGTCATCCTGCCGTCGGATCCGGATCCGCTCGTCAACGCCATCAAGGAAGTCAAGGACAAGGGCAAGTTCGTCGCGCTCGTCGACCGTGCGCCTTCGAATAACGACAATTCCGTGCGCGATCTCTATGTGGCCGGCAACAATCCGGCGCTGGGCGAAGTCGCCGGCAAGTACATTGCCGAAAAGACGCCGGAAGCCGAGGTTGTCGTCATCCGCGGTCTGCCGATCCCGATCGATCAGCAGCGCCAGGACGGTTTCGACAAGGGTATCGCCGGCTCCAAGGTCAAGATTCTTGACCGCCAATACGGCAACTGGAACCGCGACGACGCGTTCAAGGTCATGCAGGACTATCTGACGAAGTATCCGAAGATCGACGTCGTCTGGTGCCAGGACGACGACATGGCCGTCGGCGTTCTCCAGGCCATCGAGCAGGCCAAGCGCACCGACATTCAGTATGTCGTTGCCGGCGCCGGCTCCAAGGACATGGTCAAGAAGGTCATGGATGGCGACAAGCTGATCCCGGTCGACGTTCTCTATCCGCCGGCAATGGTCGGCACGGCGATGGAACTGACGGCGGCTGCCCTCTACGATCAGGTTCCCGTTCACGGCAATTACATCCTCGACGCGACGCTCGTCACCAAGGAGAATGCCAAGAACTTCTACTTCCCGGATTCCCCGTTCTGATCCGATGACCGAAAGACGCGCCCATTCGAAAGGATGGGCGCGTTTTTATGCGCGCATGCGGCGCGTCGCCGAAAATGCTGCACGTACCTCTTGCCCGCCAACGCCCATCATGATTAGCTCGCGATCCTATCGCTCTGGCCTCGCGCCAAATCCGCGAGCCAATGCAAGGAAGCGCCTTGCACCCGCCAAATTGCGTGCTACAAGTTTTCAGAAACGTTTACGGTCGATATTCAGGGAGGAATCTGACATGAAGACGATCAAGGGTCCCGGCCTTTTCCTTGGCCAGTTCGCGGGCGATACCGCGCCTTTCAATTCCTGGGACGCGATCACCAAATGGGCGGCCGACATCGGTTACAAGGGCGTCCAGGTGCCGACCTGGGCAAGCCAGCTGATCGATCTGAAGAAGGCCGCGACGTCGAAGGATTATTGTGACGAATTCGCCGGCAAGGCCCGCGAAAACGGCATCGAGATCACCGAACTTTCGACCCATCTGCAGGGCCAGCTCGTCGCCGTTCACCCGGCCTATGACGAGGCTTTCGACGGCTTTGCGGCGCCGGAGGTGCGCGGCAATCCGAAAGCCCGCCAGGAATGGGCGGTCGAGCAGGTCAAGATGGCGCTGACGGCATCGAAAAACCTCGGCCTCAAGGCGCATGCGACCTTCTCCGGCGCGCTTGCCTGGCCCTTCATCTATCCCTGGCCGCAGCGTCCCGCCGGTCTGGTCGAGACCGCCTTCGACGAACTTGCCCGCCGCTGGACGCCGATCCTCAACCATGCCGATGAAAACGGCATCGACGTCTGCTACGAGATCCACCCCGGCGAGGACCTGCATGACGGCATCACCTTCGAGATGTTCCTGGAGCGGGTGAAGAACCATCCGCGCGCCAACATGCTCTACGACCCCTCGCATTACGTCCTGCAGTGCCTCGATTATCTCGACAACATCGACATCTACAAGGACCGCATCAAGATGTTCCACGTCAAGGATGCGGAGTTCAATCCGACCGGGCGCCAGGGCGTCTACGGTGGCTATCAGGGCTGGGTGGAACGCGCCGGCCGCTTCCGCTCGCTCGGCGACGGCCAGGTCGATTTCGGCGCGGTCTTCTCGAAGATGACCGCCAATAATTTCGACGGCTGGGCCGTGGTCGAATGGGAATGCGCGCTGAAGCATCCGGAGGACGGCGCCCGCGAAGGGGCCGAATTCGTGGCCGCCCATATCATCCGCGTCACCGAAAAGGCCTTCGACGACTTTGCCGGCAGCGGCACGGACCAGGCGGCCAATCGGCGCATGCTGGGGCTCTAGTTTCATTTTCCCTTCTCCCCAGCGGGGAGAAGATGCCCGTTAGGGCAGATGAGGGGGATGAGGAGCGATAGCGACGAATGCCTTGAGCGACAAGCGAAAGGCACCTGCCGCGAAGCCCCCTCATCCGACCCTTCGGGCCACCGACCAGGGTCGAGCCACAGGTCTCGACCCGTCCTTCGAACCCCCGCTGGGGAGAAGGGAAGAAAGATTGAGGAGGAATCAATGGCAATCGAAGCATCATCCGAACAGACCCGCGAGCCGCGAATCCGGCTCGGCATGGTGGGCGGCGGCGCGGGCGCATTCATCGGTGCGGTGCACCGCATCGCCGCGCGCATCGACGATCAGTACGATCTCATCGCCGGCGCATTGTCGTCAACGCCTGAGAAGGCCGTTCAGTCCGGTCGCGACCTCGGTCTCGACCCGTCGCGGACCTATTCCAGCTACCGCGAAATGGCGATCCGCGAGGCGAAGCTGAAGAACGGCATCGAGGCTGTGGCGATCGTCACGCCGAACCATGTGCATTACGACGCGGCCAAGGAATTTCTGAAGCGCGGCATTCATGTCATCTGCGACAAGCCGCTGACATCGAACCTCGCCGATGCGAAGAAGCTGAAGAAGGTGGCCGATGAAAGCGGCGCGCTCTTCGTGCTGACGCATAATTACACCGGCTATCCGATGGTCCGCCAGGCGCGCGAGATGATCGCGAACGGCGAACTCGGCGATATAAGAGTGGTCCAGGCCGAATATCCGCAGGATTGGCTGACGGAAGCGGTCGAGCAGACCGGCCAGAAGCAGGCGGCCTGGCGCACCGATCCGGCGCAGTCCGGTGTCGGCGGGTCCACAGGCGATATCGGCACACATGCCTATAATCTTGCCTCCTTCATCACCGGGCTGGAGCTCGACAGTCTCGCCGCCGATCTCGACAGCTTCGTTCCCGGCCGCCGGCTGGACGATAACGCCCATGTCATGCTGCGCTTCAAGGCGAAGGGCTCGGAGAAGCCGGCTAAGGGCATGCTCTGGTGCAGCCAGGTGGCGCCCGGCCACGAAAACGGCCTGATGGTGCGCGTCTACGGCACCAAGGGCGGGCTTGAATGGACCCAGAAGGACCCGAACTACCTCTGGTACACGCCTTTCGGCGAGCCGAAGCGGCTGATCACCCGTGGCGGCGCCGGCGCCGGAGCGGCCGCGGGCCGTGTGTCGCGCGTGCCCTCAGGGCATCCGGAAGGTTATCTCGAAGCCTTTGCGACGATCTATACGGAAGCCGCACATGCGATCAACGCCCGCAAGAAGGGCAAGGACGTGGACAAGGCGGTGGTCTATCCCACCGTCGACGAGGGCGTGAAGGGTGTCGCCTTCGTCGAGGCTTGTGTTGCCTCGTCCAAGAAAAACGGCGCCTGGGTCAAGGTCTGATCTTTGGTGATCCGCGCCTCGCATGGCGCGGAGTTGCTGGAAATGCCGAGGCAGCCCAAGGCCGCCTCGGCTTAGCGTCATGTCTCAGGCCACAGCGCGGTTGCGCTTCATGAGGCCGTCGACGCTGAGCGGCCCGGCGCCTGCCGCCACCAGATAGAGAAACACGAAGCAGAACAGGATCGCGGCGACGCCGCCGTTCTGCGCGGGATAAAAGCTCTTTCCCGCATGGCCGATGAAATAGGCGAAAGCCATCAGGCCCGAGAGCACGAAGGCTGCGATGCGGGTCTGGAATCCCACCAGGACGAGGAAGCCGAGGATGAGTTCGATCAGCCCGGCAATCCAGGAGAGCGAGCCCATCGGCGGCACGCTTGCGGCGGCGGGAAAGTGCAGGATCTTCTGTGTTCCGTAGCTGAAAAGCACGAGCGAGGAGACGATGCGCAGCAGGCTCAGCAGATGCGGTTGCAGCAGATGGATCGAAGACGGCATGGGATTCCTTTCATGTTCGCGATGTCTTCGCTGTGTAGTGATCATGGGCTCGGCAGCAAGTCACGACTGCTGACATTCGCGTTATGAGAGCGGTGGGGGCGGAAAGCATGCGACGAAACGATGCCGTCACAGCCGCTCTTTCGTTCTTACTGCAACGTTGCAGTTTTTCTTCCCGGGGACCTATACTTTGCTTTCCGGCTTGGCTAAATCCGGCCAACGTCAGTCCACATGCCGAGAGACGGGGATTACAGATGATCGATGCGAAGACGCTTGCAAGCCGCTTTCCCGGTGATTTCACCTTCGGCGTTGCCACCGCCGCCTTCCAGATCGAAGGCGCCAGCAAGGCCGATGGCCGCAAGCCGTCCATCTGGGATGCCTTCTGCAACATGCCGGGCCGCGTCTATAATCGCGATAACGGCGACATTGCCTGCGACCACTACAACCGCTTGGAGCAGGATCTCGATCTCATCAAGGATATGGGCGTCGAAGCCTATCGGTTTTCCATTGCATGGCCGCGCATCATTCCCGATGGCACAGGCCCGGTGAACGAGGCGGGTCTCGATTTCTACGATCGGCTGGTCGATGGCTGCAAGGCGCGCGGGATCAAGACCTTCGCGACGCTTTACCATTGGGACCTGCCCCTGCTGCTTGCCGGCGACGGCGGCTGGACGGCGCGTTCGACCGCCTATGCCTATCAGCGTTACGCCAAGACGGTGATGAACCGCCTCGGCGACCGTCTCGACGCCGTGGCGACCTTCAACGAACCCTGGTGCATCGTCTGGCTGAGCCACCTTTATGGCATCCATGCTCCCGGCGAGCGCAATATGCAGGCCGCCCTTCACGCCATGCATTACGTGAACCTCGCCCATGGCCTCGGCGTCGAGGCAATCCGCTCGGAAGCTCCCAATGTGCCGGTCGGACTCGTGCTCAACGCCGCCTCGGTCATCCCGGGCTCCGACAACCCGGCCGATCTTGCCGCCGCCGAACGCGCGCATCAATTCCACAACGGCGCCTTCTTCGATCCTGTCTTCAAGGGCGAGTATCCGAAGGAATTCGTCGAGGCGCTCGGCGATCGCATGCCCGTCATCGAGGATGGCGATATGAAGCTCATCAGCCAGAAGCTCGACTGGTGGGGTCTGAATTACTACACGCCCGAGCGCGTCACCGACGATGCCGAACGCAAGGGTGATTTCCCCTGGACGGTGAAAGCGCCGCCGGCAAGCGACGTCAAGACCGATATCGGCTGGGAAATCTATGCGCCGGCATTGAAGCTCCTGGTCGAGGACCTCTATCGCCGCTACGAACTGCCGGAATGCTACATCACCGAGAACGGCGCCTGCGACAATACCGATGTCGCCGACGGCGAGGTCGACGATACGATGCGGCTCGACTATGTCGGCGACCATCTCGATGTCGTGGCCGGCCTCATCAAGGACGGCTATCCCCTGCGCGGCTATTTCGCCTGGAGCCTGATGGACAATTTCGAATGGGCGGAAGGTTATCGGATGCGCTTCGGTCTCGTCCATGTCGATTACGAAACCCAGGTCCGCACGGTGAAGAAAAGCGGCAAGTGGTACAGCGAACTCGCGGCGCAATTCCCCAAGGGGAATCACAAAGCGGGTTGATCGTTGCCCTTGGGGCCGCGGACACAAAGATCTGCAGTGTTTGCTTAAACGTTTTTGAACGCTTGACTGGCAAAGTCTGGCGGTCAGGGAGCCGTGATGCAGACAGTCGGGAAGTCGCAGAGCAAGGGATCGGGAATAGGCCGTCACGCGACCGTCACCGGCGTGCTTTTCTCCTTCGCAGTCATCGTCGCAGTCGTCGCCATCATGGTGCTGACGGCGCTCGAGCGCGTGGCCGGAAATGCCAATCTTCTCGATGACGAGCGCTCGCGCGAGACGACCATCGGCGCGGTGAAGACCTTCGAGGATCAGCTCGGTGCGACCCTCGACGACTATGCGGCCTGGGACGATGCCGCCGCCAACGTCTACGCGCCCGACGGCATGGCCTGGACGGTCAGCAATTACGGCGAGATGTCGGTCAACAGCCCGCTTTTCGACATGGCGATCGTCATCGACGATGAGAAGAAGGCGATCATCGCCTATCGCGACGGTCAGCCGATGGAAGAGTCGCTCACGGATTTCTTCGCGCCCTCGCTTTGGACGCTGTTCGACAGGGTAAAGTCAGCAGGCCCTGCCGACCGTCCGCAGGCGGTCGGCTTCGTTACCACCAAACGCGGTATCGCCGCAGTGGGCGTGGCGCTGGTGCGGAAAAAATCCGGTGCGCTGGATGCGCCCGCCGGCCAGCATCGCTATCTCGTTTTTGCCCGCCATCTCGACGGCGAAAAGGTGGCAGCGCTCGGCCGGACCTATGTCATCGGCGGACTGAAGCTGGCGCCGCCGGCTTTCGAAGCCAGCTATTCCGTACCGATCGTCGATCCGGTGGGGACGACGCTCGGCAAGCTCGTCTGGACTTCGCGTCTTCCCGGCGATGTCGCTTATGCGCAGGTGTGGCCCATGGTCATCCAGGCGCTCGGGTTGATCGGGCTGTTCTTCATCGTGCTGCTGGTCATCGGCTGGCTTGTCGGCCGCCGGCTGAAGGGTGAGGAAAACAGCGCCCGCGAGGAGGCGCTGCGCGACAGGCTGAGCGGGCTCTCCAACCGCGATGGTCTCGGTCTCGCCGTCGATCGCTTCGTCGCCGAGGCACTCCATACCAAGCGCAATGTGCTGCTCCTCTATCTCGATCTCGATGGCTTCAAGGAAGTCAACGACAGTTATGGCCATGGCACCGGCGATCAATTGATCCGCGCGGTCGCGGCCGGCCTCGATGTGCTCATTCCGCAAGGCGCGGTTCTTGCCCGCATCGGCGGAGACGAATTCGCGATCGCCTTTCTCTCCGACGGCGAACATGCCGCCGCCCTGCAGCTTTCCGAACAGATTCTCGATTTTCTTGCCGATCCGCTGGAGATCGGTCGCCGCGTCGTGGTCGTCGGGGCGAGCATCGGCATCGCCATGTCGCCCGCCGGCGCAATCGGCCGCGAAGAGCTGGTGCGGCGCTCAGACCTTGCCATGTACAAGGCGAAGGAGGCCGGCCGCGCGCGCATGACGCTCTACGATCCGTCGATGGATGCCGACCGGGAACAGCGCAACGCGCTGGAGATCGATCTCCGGGTTGCGATCGAAAGCGGCGACCTGACGCTCGCCTACCAGCCGCTGGTCGATGCGGGAACACATGCGCTGACCGGCGTCGAGGCACTGGTGCGCTGGAATCGCCCGGGCCATGGCCCCGTTTCACCTGATGTCTTCATCCCGATCGCCGAGACCAGCGGGCTCATCGAATCGCTCGGCCTGTTCGTGCTGCGCAAGGCCTGTGAAACGGCCAAGCAATGGCCGGGGCTCGCCATCTCGGTCAACGTCTCTCCCGGCCAGTTCCGCAATCCCGCCTTCACCGACTATGTGCGTTACGTGCTGAAGCAGACGGAAATCGAAGCCGGCCGCGTCACGCTCGAGATCACCGAAGGCTACATGATCCAGAATCCGCAGCGCACCCGCCAGTCGATCGAACGGCTGAAGGGGCTGGGGGTCAAGGTGGCGCTCGACGATTTCGGTTCCGGCTTCTCCTCGATCGGCTATCTCAGGCAGTTCGGCTTCGACCGCATCAAGATCGATCGCTCGCTGGTCATGGGCGTCGACGAGGACAAACGGCAGCGCGAGATGCTGCAGGCGACGGTGGCGCTTGCCCGCTCGCTCGACATTCCCGTTACGGCCGAAGGCATCGAGACCGAGGCCCAGGCCGTCGCCATGCGCCTTTTCGGCTGCGATTGCCTGCAGGGTTATTTGTTCGGGAAACCAATGACGGCCGACCACATCAGCGCAATGCTGAACGAACGGCGTCTAGGCGAACCGGCAGCGCAGCGCCGTCTTGGTGCGGCCTGACCGGCATTGAATTCAGCTGCCGATGTGGCGCTGGCCGCGTTTCTTTGCGAGCGCGATCTGATGCTGGCGCTGACGGTAACGCAACCGGTCTTCTTCCGTACGGGTGTGATAGCAGTGGCTGCAGGAAACGCCTTCCTCATAGAGCGGTGAGGTGATTTCCTCTGATGTGATCGGGTTGCGGCAAGCGTGGCATAGCTTGTGTTCGCCTTCCTTCAATCCGTGCTCGACGGAGACGCGTTCGTCGAAGACGAAGCAGGCGCCGTCCCAGAGGCTTTCCTCCTGCGGCACTTCCTCCAGATATTTCAGGATGCCGCCCTTCAGGTGATAAACCTCGTCGAAGCCCTCAGCCTTCATGAAAGCGGTGGCCTTTTCGCAGCGTATGCCGCCGGTGCAGTACATGGCGATCTTCGGCTTGTTGTGCAGGCCGGTATTCTGCCGCACCCAATCGGGAAATTCGCGGAACGTCTTCGTCTTGGGGTCGAGCGCACCGCGAAAGGTGCCGATCGCCGTCTCGTAGTCGTTGCGGGTGTCGATGACGATCGTATCGGGATCGGAAATCAGCGCGTTCCAGTCCTTCGCCGCTACATAGGTGCCGACCACTTTGTTGGGGTCGATGTCCTCGACGCCCATGGCGACGATTTCCTTCTTCAGCTTCACCTTCATGCGCAGGAAAGGCATTTTGGAGGCGCGGCTCTCCTTGTGCTCCAGGTCGGAAAATTCAGGCTGGGCGCGCAGGAAGGAAAGCACGGCGCCGATGCCGGCATCCGGGCCGGCAATCGTGCCGTTGATGCCCTCATGCGCCAGAAGCAGCGTTCCCTTGACGCCGTTCTCCTCGCACAGCGCCTGCAGCGGAGCCTGCAGGCTCTGAAAGCGCGGTACGGAAACGAAATGGTAAAGCGCCGCCACGAGGAACGGGCTGGTGTGTGTCAGGCTGTCGGTCATGGGCCGGAAATACAGAAAATCGGCGGGCCGCGCAATTGCCTTCCCCGATGGCAGTCTTGAGTGGCGAGATTACGCTCGCTCGCGCCATTCGGAAAACGGCCGTATGCCGAAGCTTCGGTCGGGCGCGTCGTCGAGAATGCCGATGAATTCGATCGAGTGCCCGTCCGGATCCTTGAAATAGATCGACAGTGCCGGCATCCAGCCGAAAACCACCGGTTCCGTTGCCGGTTCGCCGCCAAAGCCGAGAGGTTCAACGCCCTTTGCCTTGAGAATGGCGGGTGCCTGCAGCACGCCGTCGATGGTCATACGGAAAGCGATATGCAGCCGCATCTTCAACGGACCGGTTCCTGTTTCCCAAAGGCCGAGCATGCCGGTCTTCCTGTCGTCCACCCAGAGGAAGGCGACCTTGCGCTCCTCGAAAGAGGCGGCCGGTTCGAGCCCGACGACATCGCGGTAGAAATCGACGGAGGTCTTGAGATCGGCAACGGTCAGATGGGTCTCGTAGAGCCCGAGCACCTTCGGCATCACGGCATTTTCGGCGGTCATTACTTCCTCGCGGTCAGATCTTTGTTGGTCGACCATCGGAGGCTAGGACCTCAAGATTGGTTGAGGTCAATGAGCTTTCACGATATTTTTCCGGATGTGCCGTTTCTCAGTTCGCGACCGCCAGCCAGAGAAGTTCGATGCGCTGTGCTTCTTCATCGGGATCGTCGGCGAAGACGGCCTCGGCTTTGACGAGCGCTTGCCGCCGGTCTTCCTGCTGGCGGAAGATGATGGCGTCGAGCAGATGGGCCAGATCGTCATTACGGGTGAAGAGCTGCGGTTCGGCTTCGACCAGTTCGGAAAGCACGGCGAGATCGTGAATGTGGCCGAGATCTTCGACGAGCTCCTTGGCCGCGTCGCGTTTGGCCTTCATCGCACCGGGCCAGACATCGCGCAACAGCGCGTGGTAAAGCCGATAATCATAGGTACGTTTGCGCAGTTCGTGAAAATCGTCGGCCGATGCGTCGCCGTGGCAGGCTACGAGCGCGGCCTTGGCTTTCCGCGCCGTGCGGCGCCAGCTCTTCGCCAGCATGCGGGCATTCTTGCGATGGCTGCCGTCGAAGGAGGCCGTGTCCAGCGCGGTTGTTGCCTCCTTCAGAATGCCTGTCGTTTCCGTCAGCCGCTCTTCCAAGCCTCGCTCGGCTTCCATCATCCAGTCGCGGCGTCCTTCGAGAATGGTGACGATGCGCCCAAGCGCTTCGCTTTCCTCTTCGTCCCGGGCGGTCTGCCGCAGATATTGCGCGGTGCCGATGAGGGCGGCGGCGTCACGGATGGCCGAAAGCGATCGTGCGGCATCGCGCAGCCGCGCATTTTCATGCGCCTGGAAGTCCGGCACCTCGCGGCTCACGAGCCGGTAGAGCGAGCGCAGACGCTTCAGGTTCTTGCGGAAGGAATGGATCGCCTCATGCGCACCGTCCGGCCGTTCATCGAGAATCGTGACGGCGTGTTCCAGCTGCTCCGTCGCGACGCTGCGGAACTCCTCGGTGAAATCGGCGTCAGGCCGTATGCGATAGGCCATGCCTGTCATGCCCATATTCTGTGGCAAGGGCCTGGTTGGAATAGCGGAAATCGCCGGTCACTTCACGGCCAAGCCAGGCGGGCAGCGCCGGCTTGTCGGTTTCGGCGGTCATTTCCACCTCGGCGATGACCAGGCCGCGATGTTCACCGGCAAAGACGTCGACCTCCCAGACGAAGCCTTCATGCGGAACGCGGTAACGCGTTTTCTCGATGACGATGCCGATCGCGTTCTGCAACAGCTCTTCGGCGTCGGCCACGGGGATATCGTATTCGAATTCGTCGCGGGTGATGGCGCTGCGGCCGATCTTGATCGTCAGCCTCGCTTTCCTGCCGTCGAGGATGCGCACCCGGAGAGACCGGTCGTCCATCGAGGCGATGTAGCCCTGCCTGAGAACGGACTTGGTCTCGACGGCGGAACGCCATCCATCGCTGCGTACCAGGAACTTCCGTTCGATCTCTTTCGCCATGCCGATGAGCCTTTTGTGACGATCATGGCACGGTAGCCCAATTTCCACGCCTTTCCTACCCATCTTGTCATATGAGCTGGTTTTATCTCGACAAGCCTCGGTGAGGGCGTTATTCCGGGTCGAATTCAATCGTTTCAAGGAAGTCGCACGACCATGGGCGAGAAAACAGAGAAGCTCCTTTCCATCCTGAAACTCCAGCCGGTCGTTCCGGTGCTGATCGTCGACGATGCGAAGTCAGCCGTGTCACTGGCGCGCGCACTTGTGGCCGGCGGCCTGAGGGCGATCGAGATCACCATGCGCACGCCGGCGGCACTCGAGGCCGTGCGCGCGGTTGCCGCCGAGGTCGAGGGGGCGGAGGTCGGCGCCGGTACGATCCTGAACGCTGCGCATTGGGAAGCTGCCGTTCAGGCCGGTTCGAAATTCATCGTCAGCCCGGGCACGACGCAGGAACTGCTGGATGCCGCCGCCGATTCCGACGTGCCGCTGCTTCCGGGAGCCGCGACCGCCAGCGAAGTCATGGCGCTACGCGAAGAAGGCTATCAGGTGCTGAAGTTCTTCCCCGCCGAGCAGGCCGGGGGTGCTGCCTATCTCAAGGCGCTCTCTTCGCCGCTCGCCGGCACGCTGTTCTGCCCGACTGGCAGCATTTCGCTGAAGAACGCCAGGGATTATCTCTCGCTGCCGAACGTCGTCTGCGTCGGCGGTTCGTGGGTTGCGCCGAAGGAGCTGGTCGCAGCCGGCGACTGGGCCGGCATTACCAAGCTTGCGGCGGAGGCCGCGGCACTGAAGGCCTGAGGTCGGATGGGCCGGGGATGAGCGTCAGGCACAATCCCCGCACCCTCTTATTTGTATTTCAGCCGTCGCAAACCTATGTTCTCCTCCGGCCTCAAACACGGAGATGACGAGGAATGTTCGACGCAAAGAAGCTTCTCGACCAATTCTTGGGTTCGCAGGTGCCGGGTCTCGGCGGCTCGGTCCGCGACAGGGCGGGCGAGGCCGTACAGACGGCAAAGAACAATCCGATGAAGACCGGTGCGATCGCAGCCGTGCTTCTCGGCACCAAGACGGGCCGCAGCATTGCTGGCAATGCGCTGGCGATCGGCGGTCTTGCCGCTATCGCCGGCCTTGGCTACCAGGCCTACAAGAATTACCAGGCGGGCCAGGCGCCCGCAGCCCCCTCGGATGCGCCGTCGGCAAACAATCCGGTTCTCCTGCCGCCGCCTGCCGAATCCGGTTTCGGGCCGGCATCGCCTGCCGGCAGCAATGAATTCGTGCTGGTGCTGATCCGCGCGATGATCGCCGCCGCCAAGGCCGACGGTCACATCGACGACGCCGAACGCGCCCTCATCATGGACAGGATCAAGGTCGCCGACGTCAGCGGCGAGGCTGCAGCCTTCATCGAGAAAGAACTCGCTTCGCCGACGGACATCGATGCGCTCGTCGCGGCAGCGGTGACGGAAGAACAGCGCGTCGAGCTCTACACCGCTTCGCGGCTCACCATCGAGCCGGATTCGCGCGCCGAGCGCGGTTATCTCGATCTGCTGGCAGGCCGGCTCGGCCTTGCCGATCAGCTGGTCGACCATATCGAGGCGACGGTATCCTCCGCCAAAGTTACCTTGTCACAGTAGCATCCAGGCCGGTTGCCTTTGTCGGGCGGCTGGCCTATCCACTCCCCGGGGAAGGCTCTAGAAAAGGGGAGTGAAGATGCGTGATCTTGCAAATTTCAAGGGCTGCCCGGCGCCGAAGCCGGTCACGCTGAAAGGACGTTTCGTCACGGTCGAACCCTATCGGCGCGCGGAACATCTCGAGGCGCTGTGGGACGGGCTGGGCGGCATGGGGATCAACCCGCTGCTTCTTTATTTCGCGCAGGACGATTTCTCCGGCATTGAGGATTTCGCCAACTGGCTGGAAAACGTCTATACCAAGTCCGGCTGGCTCACCCATATCTTCCGTGACAACGCCACCGGCAAGATTGTCGGCATGGCGAATTACATGCGCGCCGACCCGGCAAACGGCGTCATCGAAATCGGCGGGGTGGCGCATGGTCCCGACATGAAGCGCTCGCCGCTTTCCACCGAAGCGCACTACCTGATGGCCAAGCACGTCTTCGAGGATCTCGGCTACCGTCGCTACGAATGGAAATGCGACAACAAGAACGAGGCGAGCAAGACGACGGCCCTGCGCTACGGCTTCAGCTTCGAGGGCGTCTTCCGCCAGCACATGATCTCCAAGCACCGCAACCGCGACACCGCCTGGTTCTCGATGATCGACAGTGAATGGCCGCTGATCAATCAGGCCTTCGAAGCCTGGCTTTCGCCCGGGAATTTCGACGCTGCCAGCAGCCAGATCCGCCGCCTGGAGGATATCCGCGCCGATCTGGAAAAGGAGCGGCTCGTATGAGCCCGGAAAGCCGCTCGCAGGCAGTTGCCGCCGCCATCATCCTGCTCGGCGCCGGCCTCGTTTTCTATTTCCTGCCGACCATTGTTCTATGGATCGGCAATTTCTCGCCGACGCTCGGGATACTCGTCGGCATCTGCCTGATCATGGCGTTTTTCGCGGTCTTCTGGCTGCGGGCGCGCTATCAGCGGGGCAGGGGAAAATAGCCTAACCTTGCAGCGAGGCACCGAGCAGCAGGGCGCCCATCAGGATGACGAGCACGGCGCCGAGGATTTCGATGGCGTTGCCGACCCAGACCGAGGCCGTCGAGCCGCGTCCTGAGAGGCGCACGGCCGCACCCTTGGCGGTGACGGCAAGCGTCGCGAGCAGCGATACGGTGATCGCCGTACCGAGCGACATGGCGGCGACCGAAAGCACGCCGCCGAGATAAAGGCCGTTCAGCAGCGAGAAGGTCATCACCAGCAGCGCACCGGAGCAGGGACGGAGGCCGACGGCGACGATTGCCGACCATGCCTCGCGGGCGCTGAACCTGTCGCCGCCGAGCAGCGCCGGATCGGGCACATGGGCGTTGCCGCAGGTTTCGCAGACCATGCCGGGAACGAAGGTATGGCCGGCTTCCACGGCCTGAGCCTTGCCGTTGAAGGCATAGGCCTGGCGTTCGGTCGCATTGTCCTTCCAGTCGAGCATCATGCTGACCGGACCGGCCGGCGTTGCCATCAGGCGGCGGCGCGGCAGACTGCCTATCATCGAGCGCAGTTTGCGAAAGAGCAGCCAGCCGCCGAAGAGGATGACCACGACGAAGCTGGCGATCTCCATCGCATGGGTCGCGGCCGTCAGCGTGATGCCGGTGCCGCGCAGCACCAGCCAGGCGCCGCCGACCAGCGCCACCGCCACCACGCCCTGGACGAAGGCCGAGATGAATGAGATCACCACGCCGCGCTTCAGCTCGACCTCGTTGGCGATCATATAGGAGGAAATCACCGCCTTGCCGTGGCCCGGGCCGGCGGCATGGAAGACGCCATAGGCGAAGGAAAGGCCGATCAGCGAGGCAAGCTGCCAGGGATCTTCACGCATCGCCTTCAAGGAGCCGGTCAGCGCGCGGTAGAAGGCCTGCTGCTCGTAGTTCACATAGAGCAGCAGCGGGGCGAGCGGACCGCCGGTCGGCTGGAAGCTCGGCTCCGCCGTGCCGATGCCGAGCGGCGATTGCGCATGGGCGAGGCTTGCCGCCGTCAGGAGCATGAGGCCCGTCGCGGAAAGGATCAGGGGCAGGCGTTTCGTCAGCATGTGACCTCCAGCCGGGTGGCGAAGAGTTTGGACATGTTGGTGCCGGTGGGATCGTTGAAGAAGGCGTCCGTCAGCGACTGCTTGTTTTGCGAGATCACCTGGTCGGCATCCGGCCGCACCACTTGATGCTTGCAGGCCTTGAAGCCATCGCCGACCATTGAAAGTTCGTTGTCTGTCGGAAAATCGATCGAGGTATAGAGTGTCGGGTCGTAGACGCCGAAGGTCAGCCTGCCCTTGAGCGGCATCTTCTCGACCGGCTTGACCGCGAAGAACATCAGCAGCTGGCCGTCCTTGTAGTCGACATGGATGATGTCAGGCTTCTGGACGGTGATGTTCTTTCCGTTGATCGTCAGGTTCATGTAGTAGTCGTAATCGGCAAGCGACTGCTTCACCGTCTTTCCGACCTCGGCGAGCTCGTTCGGCTCCAGCTTCAGATCGGTGTTCTTGTCGAAATCCATGACGACGGAGGAGGAGAAGACCTCGTCGAAGCGCCAGACATTGCGCAGTTCCTCGACGCTGCCGTCCTTGCCGGCCACGACTTCGAGACGCGCCTCGACGAAAATGTGCGGATGTGCAAAGGCGGCGGCCGGCGCGAGGGAAAGAAGCGCGGCCATCAGTATCGTCGAATGTCTCATCTATTCCGCTGCCGTTTCGGTGCCCGTGACTTCTCGCCAGAAAATGGGACGGAATTGGGACCGGATTCCGTCGCTCCCGCAAGCGCCGCCCTAAGGATGCTTCTTGAACCAGTTGTGCAGGTAATCGACGAAGATCCTCACCTTGGCCGGCAGGTAGCGCCGGTGCGGATAAACGGCATAGATGCCGCGATCGGTCGGGATGTAGTCGTTGAACAGCGTCACCAGTTCGCCGCTCTCGATCGACTTGCGCGCGATGAAGTCCGGAACGAGGGCGATGCCGATGCCGGCGAGTGCTGCGCGTAATGTCGCATGCGGGCTGTTGACCTCCATCGGCCCGGAAACGGTGACCGCGAAGGTGGTGTTATCGGGATTGTAGAAACGGATGCTCGCCTGGGTGCGGGAATTTGTGTCGACGATGAAGGGGACGTTGGAAATATCGCTGGGATGCTCGAGATCGGGATGGCGCTCGAGGAATTCGGGAGTGGCGCAGATGTGAACGCGGAAATCGGAGATCTTGCGGGCGATCATGCCGGAATCCTCGAGCTTGGTGATGCGGATCGCCACGTCGAAGCCCTCCTCGATCAGATCGACGAAGCGATCGTCGGCCGCGATCTCCAGCGAAAGGTCGGGGTTCTCCCTGGCAAAATCGATCAGCGACTGGCCGACGTCGGCATCGACGAAGGTGCGCGGCACCGAGACGCGAAGGCGCCCTTTCAGCTGTGCATTGTTCTCGCGCACGAGATCGGCGAGATTGTCGATTTCCTTCAGTATGTCGGAAGCAGTGCGATAATAGGTATGGCCGGCCTCCGTCATGGAGAACTGCCGGGTGGTGCGGTTGAGCAGCAAGGCGCCGAGCTCATCTTCCAATTCGCGCACATATTTGGAAAGCAGCGCCTTCGAGCGGCCGGTGCGGCGCGCCGCGGCGGAAAAGCCCTCAGCCTCGACGACATCGATGAAGGCGCGTATGCGGGTCAAGGTGTCCATGAAATCCTCACGGCTGTTTTGGAATGTTGAACAAATCGGGCCGTTTTGTTCAATTATTTTTTTGACCCCAAGATCAAAAAAACGCTTGATTATGAAGGCGAATATTCTTATTTCCCACTCAGCCCAAAGTCGCACGTGCCCATGGGTGTCCGCCGAACCCTCGAATTGGTGAGGAAATCGGTAAGGTACCTGGAATTAACCCCTCCAGTCGCTATTCCGGCCAACCGGAAAATGCGAGGACGCCTGAAGCAACGACGGTGCGGGCCTTTTTGTTCTCTCCCTGCTTTCCATCAGCGGGGGTTACTGAAGAGGCACACCATCATTGCCGGAAGTGCGGTTGGGATTCTCCCTCCAATCCATGGCAGACAAAGCCGAACTTACACCGCGTCCGCGGCGTTGGTTCACTATCCGCGCATCGAGCGCTTGCTATGGTTCCGGGGTCTCCACCGGCTGGTTCCAAGGCGAGTTCTCGTATGCCCTTTGTCCTCCGGTTGACGCCGGAGCTCTGGAACTGGAAGAGGGAACTGATATGACCACCCAGCGCATCCGCGACTTTCTCGCAACCCGACGTCCCGACGGTCCCTGCCTCGTGGTCGACCTCGATGTCATCAGAGATAATTTCCACGCCTTCCGTCACGCCATGCCGGACAGCGCCATCTACTACGCCGTCAAGGCCAACCCGGCTCCGGAAGTGCTGAAGCTGCTCGCGGGCCTCGGCTCCAATTTCGATTGCGCATCCGTTGCCGAAATCGAAATGGCGCTCGAAGCCGGTGCGACCGCTGCCCGCATTTCCTACGGTAACACGATCAAGAAGGAGCGTGATGTCGCTCGCGCGCATGCGCTCGGCGTCAGCCTCTTTGCGGTCGACAGCCACGAGGAAGTCGAGAAGATCTCGCGCGCCGCTCCCGGCGCCCGCGTCTTCTGCCGCGTGCTCACCGATGGCGAAGGCGCCGAATGGCCGCTGTCGCGCAAGTTCGGCTGCGTTCCGCAGATGGCCGTCGACGTTCTCGTCTACGCTCATCAGCTCGGCCTGCAGTCCTACGGCGTCTCGTTCCATGTCGGTTCGCAGATGACCAAGGTCGATGCCTGGGATTCGGCGCTCGCCGATGCCAAGCGCGTCTTCGTATCGCTTGCCAAGCAGGGCATCCACCTGCAGATGGTCAACATGGGCGGCGGCTTCCCGACCAAGTACCTGCGCGACGTTCCGTCCGCGGAAGCTTACGGCAAGTCGATCTACCAGGCGCTGCGCACGCATTTCGGCAACCAGATCCCGCAGACAATCATCGAGCCGGGCCGCGGCATGGTCGGCAATGCCGGCGTCATCAAGGCTGAGGTCGTGCTGATCTCGAAGAAGTCGGACAATGACGATGCGCGCTGGGTTTTCCTCGACATCGGCAAGTTCGGCGGTCTCGCCGAGACGATGGACGAAGCCATCCGCTATCCGATCCGCACGGAGCATGACGGCGACGAGATGGAGCCCTGCGTCATTGCCGGCCCGACCTGCGATTCGGCCGACGTGCTCTACGAGAAGAACCTCTATCCGCTGCCGATCTCCCTTTCGATCGGCGACGAGGTTCTGATCGAGGGCACCGGCGCCTATACGACGACCTATTCGGCGGTTGCGTTCAACGGTTTCGAACCGCTGAAGGCCTACGTCATCTAAGGTCGTTTCCGCCGGCCCCGTAACCAGCCGGGGCGGCAACTTCACAATTTTCCTTCATCGCCGCTGATAACGGTATTGGGTACGGGAGGCCAAGATGGCCGCTGTTCTTGATTCTGTCCGCGCATTTTTTGCGCCCACCACCTTCACCATCGATGCCGAAAATCCTTCGGACGTCGTTGCCCGCGAAAACCTGCTCGACCGCGTCATGGGTCCGGGCCGCCGGAAGAAGTCGTCCGAGAAGATCCGCCGCAACCGCGTTCCGGCCGAGGGTCTTGCGCTCGTCGCGCGTGATCGCGACGGCCATCTCATCGGCTCGGTGCGGCTCTGGAACATCGAGGCCGGCGTCAATGCGGAGGGCACGCCGATCAACGCGCTGCTGCTCGGCCCGCTCGCCGTCGATTCCCGTCACGGCGGCAAGGGCATCGGCTCTGCGCTGATGCGGGCGGCGATCCTCGAAGCGAAGAACCGCGGACATGGCGCCGTCCTGCTCGTCGGCGATGCAGCCTATTACGAGCGTTTCGGGTTCTTTGCCGAAAAGGCTCGTCACCTTGTCATGCCGGGTCCGTTCGAACGCTCGCGCTTTCTCGCGCTCGAGCTCACGGAAGGTTGGCTTGACGGCGCGGCCGGCATGATCGTCCCTTCGGGGCGCATGCTGGCCAGCGCGGCGGTTCGCCGCGCAGCTTGATGCTGCGCGCCTGCCGGGCGGGTGGGAAATCTTCCCCCCGGCCGGCAATATCCGCGCCGCTGATCATGCAGGCAGGCGGGCCTGCCGTGGTTGCGGCGCGGATTGCCATCCATGCCAAAGCGTGAGCCGTGATCGGCTCACCAGCAGACACAATCGCGTGAAAAGTGCTGCCGGCACGCGCACATATCGCGGCGATATCCTATCTTGCGCCGCATGATCCGCCTTATCCCATGTCTCTTTTTCCTGTGCCTGTCGCTTGTCGCAACGGGCCCGGCGTCGGCCCAGAGCACGGCGTCCGCCGCTCGGCTTGGTCCGCGCCTCGACCAGGCGGCGAGCGATCCGGCGCTGCGGCCGCTCAAGACGGTGATCGTGGCCCGTGACGGACGCGTGCTTGCCGAACGCGGCTTCCGGGGTCATTCCCCGTCGGAATCGACCAATATCAAATCCGCTTCGAAATCGATCATTTCGGCGCTTGTCGGCATTGCGATCGGCAAAGGACTGCTGGATGGGCCGGACCAGAAGATCGCACCGATCCTGAAGGCCGATCTTCCCTCATCGCCCGATGCGCGCCTCAACGACATCACCATCGGCAACCTCCTCTCGATGCAGACAGGGCTCGGCCGCATGTCGGGGGCGAACTACGGCCGCTGGGTCTCCTCGCGTAACTGGGTGCGCTTTGCGCTCTCGCAGCCCTTCGTCGATCAGCCCGGCGGGGAGATGCTCTATTCCACCGCGTCCACGCATCTGCTTTCGGCCATTCTGACCAAGGTCAGCGGCCGGTCGACCCTGGCGCTCGCCCGCGAATGGCTCGGCCCGGTCGAGGGTTTCCGCATCGGCGCATGGGAGCGCGACCCGCAGGGGATCTATCTCGGCGGCAACCAGATGGCGATGAGCGCCCGCTCCCTGCTTGCCTTCGGCGAGCTCTATCGCAATGGCGGGCGCACGGCGGACGGAGTGCAGGTGGTGCCTGCCGACTGGATCGTGCAATCGTGGCAACACCGAACCAATTCACGCTTCTCCGGCGACGAATATGGCTATGGCTGGTTCACGCGTGAGATCGGTGGCGAGCGGGTGCATTTCGCCTGGGGTTATGGCGGGCAGATGCTCTACATCGTGCCGTCGCTCGATCTGACTGTCGTCATGACCTCGGAAGAGAGTGGCCCCTCGGCCCGAAACGGCTATCGGGACCTGCTGCACGGTCTGCTGGCTGATATCATCGGCACGGTGCGGGCCGCTTGATTCCAGCGCCGCGCCGTTTCAGACGCGCAAAATCCGGCGATCGTTCAATTTTTAACGAAGGCTCCAATCAAACCGCAAAATGCTTGCTGTAGGTTCCGCAACCAGAACCTCGGAAAGCCCCATGCTGCTGGATCTCAGGACGATCTATTTCATTGTTGCCGTGAGCTGCTTCGTGCTGGGCATTCTCCAGCTTGCAGCCTATGCAACTGGCCGCTTCGAGAGGTGGCCGCTTTGGTGGGGCTTGAGCAACCTCTTCGTCGGCGTCGGCTCCTTCCTCGTCGCGCTGCGCAATTTCGTTCCCTACGCGGTCTCGGTCGACGGCGGTAATGTCGTGACCATCGCAGGCTATATGCTGATGTTTTTTGCCGTGCGCATCTTTTCAGGACGGGTTCTCGACCAGCGCATTTTCTGGCTTGCCATCTTTCTCGTCAGCGTTCCCGTCCTGCTGATCGTCAGCGATCCCTCGGCGGTCTCGGCAAGGCTTCTTTACGTCTCCGTCATCTGCTGCTTCTGCGATCTTGCCGTCGCACGGGAGGCGATGAGCATCGTCCGCCGCGAGAAGCTCTATTCAGCCGGTCTGCTCGTCGGCCTCTATGTCTGCACCGCCATGATCTTTGCGGTCCGCAGCATTCTTGCGGCGACCGGTGACATCGGCGGCCCGGATCCCTTCGGCGGCAGTGCGGTTCATAGCTGGATGGCGGTGTCGGCGGTCGCTTTCGTCATGCTGCGCAGTATGGCCATGGTGCTGATGGCGGCCGAGCGCAGCCGAAATCAGCTGATGGAACTCGCTCATCACGATCCGCTGACCGGCGCGCTCAATCGGGGCGGTCTTGCCCAGCACGTGCCCGCTTTCGTTTCTCAGCCGATATCGCTGCTGATCATCGACATCGACCATTTCAAGCAGCTGAACGACAGGCATGGCCACGCTGCCGGCGACGAGATCCTGCGGCTCTTCGCCGACGTTTCGAGAGGCATCATGCGCTCAGGCGATCTGCTCGCCCGGCAAGGCGGGGACGAATTCCTGGCGGTGCTGAAAAATGTCTCCCGGGAAGATGCGGTGGCGATTGCCGAGCGCCTCCGTCTCGACTTCGCCGCCGCCGTCATGCAGCGGCCGGATCTCGCCGTCTTCCCGACGCTGAGCGTCGGGGTCGCCGCACGGGAAAGCGGCGGAGAGTTCGAACGGCTCGTGCACAAGGCCGATGAGGCGCTTTATCGCTCGAAGCGCGAAGGGCGCAATCGGGTTGAAGCCTTCGGAGAAAATCAGCAGGCTGCCTAAGGGCCGTACTTATCGGCGAAGCCTCAGGGGCCGCCGTTGATGTATTTGGACGTCGTAGAAAAGCCTCACTTGAAATCGCATTTGCGCAGGGCGAACGCACCGCGTCGCATACTGAACCTAACTATTTGCTTATAGAGAATTTTGATGTCGGTAATTCGCAAGCTCCTATTCGGGCTGGCCGCAGCTTTGGTCGTTATGATTGTTGTCGGTGCCGGTTGGCTTTGGCAGGTCGCCGGCGTTTATGGGTTCAACACGATATTGCGCCGTGGCGGAACCTACTGGATCACCGTGAAGCCTGACGATGAGCGGCTGTCGGCCTCGATGCAACTGGCGCTGAAGAGCCCAGTCCCGGCCGCGCAGCCGGGGGCGCTGGTCTGGCAAGAACCTGAGGTTGGCTTCGAGGTGGCGGAGCTGCCGGTGCTTGCCGATGGTCGCGAAGTCGATCGCATTTTCGTCAGCAGGATCGATCCCACGCGCTTCCGCTTCGTCGTCCACAATGCGCACAGGGGCGATAGGGGCATTGACGAATGGGAGCATGCCTTGCCCCAGGCCGTGCTGATCGTCAACGGCAGCTACTACGACATGCATGGCCGGCCCGACACGCCCTTCATCAGTGAGGGTGTAGCGATGGGTCCCCAGCAGTATGATGCGAAGGCCGGCGCCTTCGTCGCGGACGCTGCCTCCGCCGACATCCGTGACCTGACCCATCAAGATTGGGGAAGCGCCTTTGCCGGGGCGACCAATGCGATGGTTTCTTATCCGCTCCTGATCGGCGACGATGGTCAGACTCATGTGAATGTGAAAAGCCGCTGGCTGGCCAATCGAACCTTTGTCGCTAGGGATGGCTCAGGTCGCATCGTGATCGGCACGACGAAGGAGGCGTTCTTTTCTCTCGATCGGTTGGCGGAATTTTTGAAGGCGTCGCCGCTGGATCTCAAGGTAGCCCTTAACCTCGACGGCGGACCCCTCGCGCACCGTAGCGTCCGGCTGAACGGGTATAGCCAGAAATTTCATGCGCGATGGGAGGCGCAGGTCGAGGATGACAACGTCAAATTGCTACGTTGGCCGATTCCTGAGGCCACTTGGGCCATGCCGATGGTTTTGACGGTCGAGCGGAGATAGTTTGAGGTCGAAGCCGCAAGTCGAATACTTGTCGTCTCCGCCGACATTCGAGATCCGTCGTCACATCGCAATCGATCATCGATCGGAGGATTGGCTCTAAATATTCTGATCCATCGTCTCGGCCGGGATCTCATCGCCGCGGTGGATGCGCACGACAGTGGCCGGAACGCCGGCGACCGTGCAATGTTCGGGAACCGGCTTCAGCACGACACTGCCGGCGGCGATTTTGCTGAAGGCGCCGATTTCGATATTGCCGAGGATCTTGGCGCCGGCGCCGATCATGACGCCGTGGCGGATTTTCGGATGACGGTCGCCCGTTTCTTTGCCGGTACCGCCGAGCGTGACGTTCTGCAGGATCGATACTTCGTCCTCGATCACAGCCGTTTCGCCGATAACGATGCCCGAGCCATGGTCGAGCATGATGGAAGCGCCGATCCGTGCTGCCGGATGGATATCCGGACCGAAGACCAGCGAGGCGAGATTGGCGAGCCAGGTGGCAATCTCCGGGCGGCCGGCGCTCCAGAGCGCATGGGCGATGCGATGTGTCTGCAGCGCATGAAAGCCCTTGAGGTTTAGAAGCGCGTGCAGAAATGTCGTGCAGGCCGGGTCGCGCTCGCGCACGGCGGCGAGATCGGCCTCGACTTTCCGCATGATATCGTCATCAAGCGTGGACAGGATGAGATCGAACAGATCGCCCGCTTCAACGTGCGCCACCGAGAGCCGCGCGGCCAGCACACGGGCAAGAATTTCACGGCTGCCGGCCGCGTCCGTCACCTGCTCGGCAAGCAGCCGCTGCAATATCGGCTCGCGCGCCGCAAGCTCGCCCGCCTCGGCGCGGATCACGGCCCAGACGGATACGCCGCCCAAGGACTGCGGCTGTTGCTCGGCCAGACCGAGGCCGGTCGATTTCGGCATTGACGTTTCCTCTGTCAGTCACCGCTCAGCGGTCGCTGCGTGGGTTTCATGTTTCGCCCGGCCAAGGCATTTGGCAAGCCCGATCTTCTAGCCGGGCGGTTTCAGGCTGAGCGTCGGTTTGGGAAGACGGCGCCAATGATAGAGCACGTCGGGCTCTCTTTCCTCGTTGCCGGCGCCGAGCGTTACGAGTTCGGGTTCCGTCAAGGCGCCATCCATTGCCGACAACGCGGCCTCAAGCCGAAATGTCGACGACACCGCAATCGCCGGCTTCCGAGGCGAAGGCAAGCAGCTTGCCGTCCTTGCTCCAGCTCATCGCGGTGATCGCGCCCTTGCCGGGGCGGCGCAGCAGCGCTTCCTTGTTGTCGGCAACGCGCACGGCGAGGATCATGCCGTCGATGAAGCCGATGGCGAGGATATCCTCCAGCGGATGGAACTTCACCGAGGTCGCCATGACGTTGGCGCGGGTGCCGAGCTCCAACGGCGCCTTGCCCATCGGACCGTCCTTGCCCTGGAACGGCCAGACGATGGCAGCCGGCGCGCCCGAGGAGGCGAGCCATTTGCCCTTGACCGACCAGGAGAGGGATTTCACCTTGGAGGGATAGCCGGTCATGCGCATGTGCCGGGCTTCCGCGCCGGGTTTGCTGTCGAGTTTCCAGCCATGCAGGGCGTTTTCCTGCATCGAGGTGACGAGGAAATTGCCATCGGGCGAGAAGGTGACGGCCGTATGCGCGCCCTTCCATTCGAGATCGACCGGTTTGGCGCTCATGCCGACCCAATGCAGCGACACGCCGTTGTAACGGGCAGCCGCGATGCGCAGACCCTTCGGCGCGAAGGCAAGGCCTTCGACGGTGCGCTCCTCCGGGAATTCCTTGGTCGTGCCGTCGGCAAGGCGCACGAGCGAACTCTTGCCGTAGGAATAGGCGATGGCGCCCTGCGGGCCGGCCGCGACCTGCGAGATCCATTTGCGCGGGGCGGTCGCGAGCTCGCTGACGCTGCCATCGGCTGTAATGCGCAGGACCTTGCCGTCTTCACCGCCCGAGATCAGGCTTTCGCTGTAGGGATCGCGGATCGCGGTGAGCATGCCCTGATGGGCTTCTGAAACCCTCTCGCCGCCGTCCAGCCGGTGAAACGTGCCGTTGGCGCTTGCGAAGAAGGGAACATCACCTAAAAATTCGACGGCCAGAACGTGGCCGTCGAGATCAAGCGGTGCAACTGTCGGCATCAGGCGGCTGCCTCGCAGGCCTTGAAGGAAGACTCGAGCTTTTCACGGTCGAGATCGCGGCCGATGAAGACGAGACGGCTTTCATGCTTCTCGCCGTCCTTCCACGGACGCTGGTGATCGCCCTCGATGATCATGTGCACGCCCTGGACGACGTAACGCTGAGGGTCGTCCTTGAAGGCGATGATGCCCTTGAGGCGAAGAATGTTCGGGCCCTGCACCTGGGTGACCTTCTGAATCCACGGAAAGAAGCGCTCCGGGTTCATCTCGCCGCCGCGCAGCGACACCGACTGCACCGTCACATCATGGATCGCCGACATCGCGCCATGATGATGGTCGTGCCCATGATGATCGTGATCATGGCCATGATGGTGGTGGTCGTGATCATGATCGTGGTGATGATGATCGCAATCCGGACCGCAGACGTGGTCGTCATGGCCGTGTTCCAGGAAATGCGGATCGTTTTCGAGCGCGCGCTCCAGGTTGAAGGCGCCCTGATCGAGCACGCGGGCGAGATCGACGCCGGAGCGGCTGGTCTTGTAGACGCGGGCGGCCGGGTTGATGGCGCGGACGATGTCTTCGATCACGTCAAGTTCGTCCGGGGTTACGAGGTCGCTCTTGTTGATGACGACGACGTCGGCGAAGGCGATCTGGTCTTCGGCCTCGCGGCTGTCCTTCAGGCGCAGCGGCAGGTGCTTGGCGTCGACGAGGGCGATGACGGCGTCGAGCTCGGTCTTGGCGCGCACGTCGTCGTCCATGAAGAAAGTCTGAGCGACCGGCACGGGATCGGCAAGGCCCGTGGTCTCGACGATGATGCCGTCGAAACGGCCGGGGCGGCGCATCAGGCCTTCGACGACGCGGATCAGGTCGCCGCGCACCGTGCAACAGACGCAGCCGTTGTTCATCTCGTAGATCTCCTCGTCGGACTCGACGATCAGATCGTTGTCGATGCCGATTTCGCCGAACTCGTTGACGATGACCGCATATTTCTTACCGTGGTTTTCGGAGAGGATGCGGTTGAGCAGCGTCGTCTTGCCGGCGCCGAGATAACCGGTGAGCACGGTGACGGGAATGGGCTTCTGTGTGGAGATCGCGTCGGTCATGAGAACCTCTAGGATTAGGCGTGCGGCCGAACGGCTGGGGATCGGCTGCTTGAACGGTTGGTCTCATATAATGGCATGGGCACGGCAGTTCAAAGGATTTTATATGTTATAAGATCACGTCGCCGCCCGATACAGATGATCCCTCCTCAACGGAGCGCGCTGACGTCGAAGGCATCGACATCCTCCAGCAATTCCACCAGTCCCTTCACCGCATGCGCAATCAGCGCCTCGCCCTTTTCAGCCGTTGCGGCCGCGGCATTGCCTGCGACGCCCGATCCATTGAGATCGGACATTTGCCAACCGAAGGCGTGCGGACCGTAGGCGCGCAGGTGCTTGAAGCGAGCGGCGAATTCCGTCTGCCGCGAGGGAAAATCCTTTGCCTTCGCCATATCGACCTTATCAGGATGAAGCGCCAGCATCACCGAGGTCTCGATATCGCCGCCATGGATGCCGATCGCCTTTTCTTCCGGCGCGATCACGCCATCGGGCAACCCGAAGCGGGTCCAGCTCGTCGCCACCGCCAGCATGGCAAAGCGGACCCGCGCCTCGGTCGCGACGATCGTCATCAGAGGCGAATTGCCGCCATGGGCGTTCAGCATCACGAATTTGCGGGTCCCCTGCTTCGCCAGCCCTTCGGCGACGGCGAGCCAGCGGTTGACCGCTTCGTCGAAGGCGAGCGTCTTCGTTCCTTCAACATCCATATGCTCTATGGAGTAGCCGACCGATTCGGCGGGCAGAAAGGTGACGGCGAGGCCGGCGGGCAGGGCCGCCTTCAATCGCCCGGCGATGCCTTCGGCAATCAGAGTGTCGGTCTCGAAGGGCAGGTGAGGGCCGTGCTGCTCATGGGCGCCGAGCGGCAGCACGGCGATCGGGTGACGCCGGTGAGGGGCCGGGTCGCGGCCCTCGAAGCGGGGCGAAGGCGTCATCATCCTGTGGTTGCCTCTTGTTTATGACGAGATCCTGGGCAATGTCATATCGCAGCGGCGCCAGGGCTTAAAGATCAAAGGGATGGCTATGGGAAAGAAGCACAAGGACGGCAAGAAGAACAAGTCCAAGAAGAAGGACCAGACCGAGTATACGCTCGTCGACCTTTCTCCGGCGCTGACCCAGGCGGCTCGTTCCATGCGCACGGTGCTTTCGCGCAACCTGCTGGAAAGCGGGCTTTATGCCGGCCAGGACGGCGTCATCCTCTCGCTTGCCGAAAGCGACGGCATGACGGCCGGCGGCCTCGCCCAGAAGCTCGGCGTCAAGGCGCCGACGATGACGCGCACCATCGGCCGCATGGAGGCGCAGGGTTTCCTGGAGCGCAAGCCCGATGCCGAGGATGCGCGCCTCACCAAGGTCTACCTCACCCCGCTTGGCCGTGACAGCGTGGAGGCGATCGAGATGGCGGCTTCCGCCTGCGACAGGCTGGCGACGCTGGAATTTTCCGAAAAGGAAATCCGCAATCTCGTCCGGCTGCTGAAGGCGATCGATGCCAATCTGCAGGCCGAAGCCCTTCATATCGAAGAACCGGACGAAGACTGAAATTTCTCCTGAAAGACGAATTGCTTCCGCCGGTTAAATCTTTTAATTAAACATTTTAAGGGACCGTGCCGGTTTGCCGGTGCGGTCTTGCTGTCTTGCGTGCTGCCTGGAGGAGGACACGTGGCCCAGAAGATCAAGCTTTCGACAATCGCCGAAACGCTCGGCATTTCAACGGCGACCGTATCGCTCGCCTTACGCGACAGTCCGCTCGTTGCCGGCAATACGCGGGAGAAGATCAAGGAGCAGGCGCGCGCGCTCGGCTATATCTACAATCGCCGCGCCGCCAGCCTTCGCACCTCGCGTTCCGGCATCATCGGCGTCGTCGTGCACGACATCATGAACCCCTTCTACGGCGAGATCCTGAAAGCGATCGAAAGCGAGCTCGATCGCAGCCGCCACACCTTCATCCTGTCCAACCATTACGACAACGTCGAGAAGCAGCGCACCTTCATCGAGACGCTTCTGCAGCTCGGCGGCGACGGCGTCATCATGTCGCCGGCGATCGGCACGCCGCCTGAGGACGTGCAGCTGGCGGAAGAAAACGGTATGCCCGCGATCCTGGTCGCCCGCTCGATGGAAGGGCAGGACCTGCCGACCTATCGCGGCGACGACAGTTACGGCATTTCGCTTGCCACCAACCACCTGATCGGCCTCGGCCATCGCTCGATCGCCATGATCGGCGGCACGGACCAGACATCCACCGGCCGCGACCGTTACCAGGGCTATGTCAATGCGCTGCGCAAGGCGGGCATCGAGGTCGATCCGAACCTGCGCATTCCCGGCCCGCGCTCGAAACAGGGCGGGTTCGAGGCCGCGGTGCATTTCCTCTCGCTGCCGCAGAAGCCGACGGCGGCCGTCTGCTGGAACGATCTCGTCGCGATTGGGTTGATGAACGGTATTGCGCGCGCCGGCCTGGTGCCGGGCCGAGACATTTCCGTCACCGGTTATGACGATCTTGAGGAGGCCTCGATCGCCACCCCGGCGCTGACGACCGTCTGGAACGGCCAGACCGAGGTCGGCCGCCTGGCCGCCCGCGCGCTGCTCGATCGTCTTGCCGGCAGCCATGAGCCCGACGGCATGCATCTCATCAAGCCGGAAATGCGCATTCGCCAGTCCACCAGTCCCCATCGCCCCCGCGACTGAACCAAGACCGTCACCCAAGAGGAAAAGCCATGTCCCGCATCGCCATTCTCGTTCCCGGGAAGATACACGATCGTGTTCTCGAAAGGCTGAAGGATCGTTTTGAGATTGTCGCCGTCCCACGCGGGGAAAGGCTTGCTCTCGACGGCGAGACCGCCGGCCGCATTCGCGGCGTCGCGGTCTCCGGCGCTTTTCCCGGCACCTGGATGGACCAGCTGCCGAATGTCGAGGTGATCGCCAGCTTCGGCGTCGGTTACGACGGCATGGATGTGAAGCGTGCCGCCGAAAAGGGCATCATCGTCACCAATACGCCTGATGTTCTGAACGACGAGGTCGCCGACACGACGATCGGCCTGCTCTTGAACACGATCCGCGAGTTGCCGCGGGCCGAAGCCTGGCTGCGTGACGGCAATTGGAAGCCCGGCGCGGCCTATCCGCTGTCACGCTTCTCGCTCAAGGGCCGCCATGTCGGGCTCTACGGCCTCGGCCGCATCGGGCTCGAAATCGCCAAGCGGCTGGAGCCGTTCAAGGTGAAGATCAGCTACCACACCCGATCGCGCCATGCGGACGTATCCTACGACTATTACCCGACACTGAAGGGACTGGCGGAAGCGGTGGATACGCTGATCGCCATCGTTCCGAAGACGCCGCAGACGCATAAGACGATCAATGCCGATATTCTGGCCGCCCTCGGTTCGGACGGTATTCTCGTCAATGTCGGCCGTGGCTGGACGGTGGACGAGGAGGCGCTCGGCGCTGCGCTGGCATCCGGCGCGCTCGGGGCAGCGGGTCTCGACGTCTTTTACGAGGAGCCGATCGTGCCGGCCGATTTGCTTGCGGCCGAGAATG
Organism: Rhizobium sp. R635; assembly: GCF_002211285.1. Lineage (GTDB taxonomy): Bacteria > Pseudomonadota > Alphaproteobacteria > Rhizobiales > Rhizobiaceae > Rhizobium. The sequence goes on from NZ_LOKX01000006.1 coordinate 104,293, forward strand.
CCGTGCTGCTGCCGCATGTCGCCTCGGCGTCGGTGCCGACGCGCAATGCCATGGCGGATCTCGTCGCCGACAATCTGATCGCCTGGTTCGAGAAGGGGTCGGCGCTGACGCCGGTGCCGGAGACGCCGCAGAAGGCTTAGAGCGCTACGCGTCCTTTCGGCCGCACGAAGGACGCGCTAGGCGGTCGCCTGCGCCGAAACCGTCGGCAGCTTGCCGGCGGCATAGGTGCGAACGGCATCGCCGAAGGCGGCGAAGAGCTGGTTCGAGGGCTTGTCGGTTTCGGCCCAGTATTCCGGATGCCATTGCACGCCGACGGCAAAGGCCTTGGCATCGACGACGGAGACCGCTTCGACCGTGCCGTCTTCGGCGATGGCTTCCACCTGCAGGCGGGGCGCCGTCCTGGCGATCGCCTGGCGATGGAGCGAATTCACGCGGACTTCACCCGGGCCGAGAATGCCTGCAATGCAGGAGCCCTCCTTGATGTGGACAGTCTGGCGAATGGCGTACATGCCGTCGCGGTCGACGCCGTCCGGCCGGCGGTGATCCCACATGCCGGGCTGTTCCTGTATCTCGCTTGCGAGCGAACCGCCGAGAGCGACGTTCAGTTCCTGGATGCCGCGGCAAATGGCAAGCAGAGGGATGGCGCGCTCGATGGCGCGGCGGATGAGCGGCAGGCTGGTGGCGTCGCGGGCGGGGTCGAAGGGGCCATCCCTTTCGGTGGCCTCGGCGCCGTAGAGGGAGGGATGCACGTTGCTGGCCGAGCCGGAAACCAGAAGGCCGTCGACGCGGTCGAGGATCGCGTCGGTGTCGTAACCTTCCTCGAAGGCTGGAATGATGAAGGCCGTGACGCCGGCCGCATTCAACGCGGCACGGAGATATTGATGCTGCACGGCATGCCAGGTGGCGCCGTCGAAGCTGCGGATATCGGCGGGGATGGCAACGATCGGTTTCGTCATGTTCGGCCCGGTGAAAGCTTTCTGTTTGCCGTTTTGCCGTCAGAACGGCCGGCAAGTCAACGCTTGGCCGTATCCGATGGCCAAATTGCGGCGGAAGCGGTTTGGGCGCCCGCCCGATCTGCCGCTAAGCTGCTGATTTTGATTGATGTGCTCGGCTTGTCTTATTGTCGTCTTGATGCCAAAGGCTAATAGACTAAAGCTTGAATCGCGGCCTTCGCCATGCTTAGCTCTGCCCTCGCTGCGGGTAGGGGTGAAGATCACCGCGCAGTGCCATCTATATGGGAGGTTTTTGATGGATCGTCGTTCGTTTTTCAAGAAGGCGGGGACCGCCGGCGCCGGAGCGGTTGCCGCAACGGCATTGGCAGCGCCTGCGATCGCGCAGGAAAATCCGAAGATCGCATGGCGCATGACGTCGTCGTTTCCGAAGAGCCTGGACACGATCTATGGCGGCGCCGAGGACATATCGAAACATGTCGCCGCCGCTACCGACGGCAATTTCACGATCCAGCCTTTCGCAGCCGGTGAAATCGTGCCCGGCCTGCAGGCCGTGGATGCGGTAGCCGCCGGCACGGTCGAGGCAGCGCACACCACGTCCTATTATTTCGTCGGCAAGGACCCGGCCTATGCCTTCGGAACGGCCATTCCCTTCGGGCTGAATAGCCGCCTGACCAATGCCTGGTTCTTCGAGGGCAACGGCAACAAGCTGATGAACGAGTTCTACGCCACCCAGGGCATGTATGCCCTGCCGGCCGGCAATACCGGGGCGCAGATGGGCGGCTGGTTCCGTAAGGAAATCAACACGCTCGACGATCTGAAGGGCGTCAAGATGCGCATCGCCGGCCTTGCCGGACGCATCATGGAGAAGGTCGGCGTCGTCCCGCAGCAGATCGCCGGCGGCGACATCTATCCGGCGCTCGAAAAGGGCACGATCGATGCGGCTGAATTCGTCGGCCCCTATGACGACCTGAAGCTCGGCTTCCATAAAGTGGCGAAATACTACTATTACCCGGGCTGGTGGGAAGGTGGCCCGACGGTGCACGCCTTCTTCAATCTCGAAAAATGGAGCAACCTGCCGAAGCACTATCAGGCAGCGCTCACCGACGCCTGCGCCTTCGCCAACACCAACATGCTGGCGAAATACGACATGAAGAACCCGACGGCGCTGAAGCAGCTGGTTGCCGAAGGCGCGACTCTGCGTCCGTTCAGCCAGGAGATCATGGAAGCCTGCTTCCAGGCGGCGACCGGCATCTACGGCGAAATCTCCGCCACGAACCAGTATTTCAAGAAGATCTACGAGGACCAGACCGCCTTCAAGCGGGATGCGTATCTCTGGATGCAGCTTTCGGAATACACCTTCGATACGTTCATGATGATCCAGCAGCGGGCCGGCAAGCTCTAAGCTTTTCGCCAGCGTTCAATTTCGGCTGATGAAAAACCCCCGAAGTTGGGTGTCCAACTTTCGGGGGTCAGTTCATTTCGGTCCGGGGGTTTTCTTTTCCGCGCTATTTGCCGGGCGCCGGCGTTGTTCCTGGCAGGCCGTTCAGCGGCGGCAGGGTGAGGCCCGGGATCTGCGGCGAGCCGTTGCCGCCACCCACCGGCGGCAGGCCGAGCTGACCGCCGAAGCCGGGGACTTCGATCTTGATCGTGTTCGGGTCCACCTTCGGGCCGCGGTCCAGCCAGTAGGTGACCGATTGCGGCCAGAAGATCACGATCGCGACGAGAATGAGCTGCATGCCGACCCAGGGGAGCGCGCCCATGTAGATATCCGAGGTCTTGACCTCCTTGCCGGCGATCGAGCGCAGGTAGAAGAGCGCGAAGCCGAAGGGCGGATGCATGAAGCTCGTCTGCATGTTGACGCAGATCAGCACGCCAAACCAGATCAGGTCGATGCCGAGGCTGGAGGCGACCGGGGCCAGCATCGGTATGACGATGAAGGCGATCTCGAAGAAATCGAGGAAGAAGGCGAGCACGAAAATGAAGATGTTGACGAAGATCAGAAAGCCGACCGGGCCGCCGGGAATCCCCGAGAGCATGTGCTCGATCCAGCGCGACCCATCCATGCCCTGGAAGACCAGGCTGAAACAGGTGGAGCCGATCAGGATCATCACCACCATCGATGTGATGTGCGTGGTCGAGGTCATCGCCTCGCGGATCAGCGGCCAGGTGAGGCGGCGGTTCAAGGCTGCCAGCGCCATGGCGCCGACGACGCCGAGCGCGCCTGCTTCCGTCGGCGTGGCAAGGCCCATGAAGATCGTGCCGAGCACGAGGAAGATCAGCACGATCGAGGGCACCATGCCCATCAGCACCTTTGCCAGCAGCGCCCAGTTGAAGTCGCCGCGCACCTCTTTCGGCAGCGGCGGCATCGATTTCGGCCGGATGACCGACATCACCAGGATGAAGAGCACGAAGATCGTCACCTGCAGGATCGAGGGGCCGATCGCGCCGAGATACATGTCGCCGACCGAGCGGCCGAGCTGGTCGGCGAGAACGACGAGCACGAGGGAGGGCGGGATCACCTGGGTGATCGTGCCCGAGGCGGCGATGACGCCGGTGGCAAGGCGCGGGCTGTAGCCGTAGCGCAGCATGATCGGCAGCGAGATCACCCCCATGGTGATGACGGAGGCGGCCACCGTGCCGGTGATCGCGCCGAGGACGGCGCCGACGAGGATGACGGCATAGGCCAGGCCGCCGGGAATGCCGCCGAAGAGCTTGCCGGTGCCTTCGAGCAGATCCTCGGCAAGCCCGCAGCGCTCCAACACCGCGCCCATGAAGGTGAAGAAGGGGATGGCGAGCAGCAGGTCGTTGGAAAGGATGCCGAAGAAGCGCAGCGGCAAATTGTGCACGAAGGCTTCGCTGAAATGGCCGGTGACGATGCCGATGATGCCGAAGAACAGGCCGACCGCGGCGAGCGAAAAGGCGACCGGAAAGCCATAGAGCATGAAGACGACCATGCCCAGGAACATCGCCGGCGGGATGATACCGAAGTCAAACAAATCCGTTCCTCCCGGTCCGCTTTACTGCAGCGGCTTTTCGTATGTGGTGTTGATGCTGATGCGGCCGGTGAGCGCTGCGATCCGCTTGATGAGCTCGGAAACGCCCTGGAGAGAAAGCAGTGCGAAACCGGCGACGAGGATCAGCTTAACGGGCCAGCGGATCAATCCGCCGGCATTGCCCGATATTTCCCCCTGCCGATAGGAGAGCGCAAAGAAGGGCCAGCAGACCCAGGTTAGGAAAATGCAGGTGGGAATGAGGAAGAGGAGGAGCCCGAAGATGTCGATCCAGATCTTTGCCCTGTCGGAAGCCGCGCCATAGATCAGATCGACCCGGACATGCTCGTTGTTGTTCAGCGCATGCGAAGCGCCGAGCATGACGATGAAGGCGAAGAGATACCATTGGATCTCGAGCCAGCCGTTCGAACTGTAATTGAAGGCATAGCGGACGATGGCGTTTCCGGCGCTGATCAGACAGCAGAACAGGACCATATATTCGGAAAATTTGCCCATGATCCGACTGATCGAGTCGATCAACCGGCTGACTGCCAGAAGTGCCGACATTCGCTCCCCTTTGTTTTTATCCTGCCGGTTTTCCGGCAGTTTTCCTTCTTTGCAATCGATGTAGACCACAGCCTTTGAAATTGGAAGGATAAATGCCTCCCGTTGGAGTATAGTCTTAGCCGAGACGGCCGGATCGCGCGATCAGCGGATATTTGGACAACCCAGGCGTGGATAAATTATTTCAGTAATCTCGCCGAAAGGATGCATTATCTCGCGCAGGATGTGGTGTTCGTCCTCTGGTTTTAGAAAATTTGACCAAATGTTTGATTCGATTGAAATCAATTTTTAAAGGGTTGGCCTTAGAATCCCCGCGCACAGGGAAAGTGTGGATGAAGCCAGATAACCCGAACAGGGTCCCTTTAGATGTGTATCTGTCGTTTGTGAGTTCCCTTTCCGGGAATCGCATGACGCTTCTTGCCGGCGTGATCGTCCATATCGCGACATGCCTCGCAGTTGCCGCCAAGACGCAGTATTCCATCTACATCCTGCTGTCGCTCGCCTTCCTCCTGGTCTTCAGCGCCCGCATGGCGATCTTCCGGCAATTCGATCGCGTCGACAAGGAGAGGCTGTCGCGCGCCGACATCGAGCGCTGGGAGCGGATTCTCGTGGCTGGTGCTGCCTGCACCACGGCGCTTCTCGGCTTCGCCAGCGGCTATGCGATCTTCGTCGTGCACGATTCCTTTGCGGAGCTCGCCTGCATATCCGTCACCATGGCGACCATGGTCTCCGTCGTCGGCCGCAACTACGGATCGCGCCTTGCCGTCGATCTCCAGACATTCTCCTGCTGTCTGCCGATGATCGTCTGCAGCCTGCTGGCGATGGATTTCTATCGCGGCGTGCTGTCGATCTTCCTCATTCCCTTCTGGCTGACGACGCGGGCCATGGCGAACGGCGTGCGCGAGTTCCTCTATGAGAATGTCATCGCGCGCCGGGAAATCACCATCATCGCCGACCGTTTCGATACGGCGCTCAACAACATGCCGCACGGCCTCGTCATGGTCGATGCCGAAAACCGCATCCAGGTCGTCAATCGCAAGGCCTGCGAGCTTCTGAAGATCGGCGCTCCCGAGCGGCTGAAGGACCGCGACCTCGGCGCCGTGCTGCGCTATGGCGCGCGCCACAGCTTCATGGATGCTTCGCAGCCGGAGCTCATCCTGCGCCAGCTCACCCAGGTGGCGGAAGGCAACCTGTCGCGCACGCTCATCCATTTCCCGGAAGGCCTGTCGCTCGAATTCTCCGCCAGCCGCAGGGCCGACGGCGGCGCCGTGCTGATCTTCGAGGACGTGTCGAGCCGGGTGAAGGCGGAGCAGAAGATCATGCACATGGTCCGCTTCGATGCGCTGACCGGCTTGCCGAACCGGGAGTATTTTGGCCAGCTCGTGCAGGAATATCTCGCCAAACATCCGAGAAAATCCGGCCCGCTCGGCTTCATGGTGCTCGATATCGACGAGTTCAAGCATGTCAACGACATGCGTGGCCACGTCACCGGCGACCATCTGCTTTGCGCCATCGCCGCCCGCATCAAGCAGGCCTGCGGCAACGCCGTTCTCGGCCGGCTGATGGGAGACCAGTTCATCCTGTTCTTCCCGCATGCGAAGGAGCCCACCTCGCTCGATCTCGAGATCCGCCGCGTCCATGCCGCGATCCAGGGCCATTACGAGGTCGATGAGCTGACCTTTCTCGTTTCGCTCAGCGCCGGCTATGCGATCCTCGAAAGCACCGCCTTTGCGCTGGACGAATGGAGCGTCAAGGCGGATCTCGCGCTCTTCGAAAGCAAGTCGCGCCTCAAGGGCGGCATATCGGGCTTCGAGCGGGAAATGGACGGCCGCTATATCGAGCAGCAGAAGCTGAAGGCGGACCTGCGCGAGGCGGTTTCGGCGCAGGCGCTGCATCTGGTCTTCCAGCCGATGTTCCGGGCCGATGGCTCGCGGATCGAATGCGCCGAGGCCCTGGCGCGCTGGGTGCATCCGGAGAAGGGCTCCATACCGCCCGACGTCTTCATCCGGCTTGCCGAGGATATGGGCATCATTTCCGACATTACCCGCTTCGTGCTGTTCAAGGCCTGCAGCGAATGCATGAACTGGCCTGATCATATCGCCGTCTCGGTCAATCTTTCGGCGCGGGACCTGCGCGATGCCGACATTCTCCAGGTGGTCGCCGATGCGCTTGCCCATTCCGGCCTCGATGCGGCGCGGCTGCATCTCGAAGTCACCGAAAGCTGCCTGATCGACGAGCCGCAGGCCGTGCGCGCCATCCTGGCGGAGCTCAGGAGCCGCGGCATTACCATCGCCATCGACGATTTCGGCACCGGCTTCTCCAGCCTCAGCTATCTCGACACGCTGCCGCTCGATATCGTCAAAATCGATCGCTCCTTCGTTCGCAACATCGTCGAGGATAACCGCCGCCTGAAGCTTCTGCGCGGCACGGTCCATCTGGCTCGCGAGCTCGGCCTGAAGATCGTCATCGAGGGTGTCGAGACCGAAGAGCAGCTCGCGCTGCTCAACAAGCACCGCAGCACCGATCTCGTGCAGGGCTATGTTTTCTCGCAGCCGGTGCCTTCCCAGAACATCGCCCTGCTGCAGCAGGGCGCCGGCCGCCGCGCCGTGCAGCGCCGCCGTCACAAGGTCGCCTGACCGCCCTCGGACGGCAAGTCTTCCCGCTGAAAATCTTGCGCGATATTAACCTTAATAAATCGTATTCGGCGAAGAATACCAGAACTACTTGCGTAAACGTTGCTGGCGTATGATTAATGATCCGTTAACGAGCGGATCAAGAGAATGTCAGAGTCACTGTTCAAGCGAAGCGATTTCAGCACCAAAATCCTGGAAATTCTGGACCATGTCGAATATCGCCGGGTCGAAAGCAGCGAAGACATGGAAGAGGTGGAGCGGCTGCGCTACAAGGCTTACAAGGCCCATGACGTGCTGGCGCTGGCCCCGAAAGGGCTGCTCGATGACAGCGATTTCGACAGTCATGCGTATATCTTCGGCCTGTATTATTATGGTGAGCTGGTCAGCACGATCCGGGTTCATTATGTGACACCTGAGCATCGCCTCAGTCAGTCCGGCGGCGCCTTTCCCGAGGCGATGGATGAACTTCTGGATGCAGGTCTGACTTTGATCGATCCGGCGCGTTTTGCCGCCGATCCGGAACTGACCGCCGATATGCCGTGGGTTCCCTACCTGACGCTGAGGCCGACGATCGTCGCGGCGGCTTATTTCCGCGCGGACCGCGTTCTTCAGTTCGTCCGGCCTCCGCATGCCGCTTTCTACAAGCGGGTCTTCTATGCCGATACGGTCGTGCCCGGCCGGCTGGCGAAGAATTACGGGATCGACATGACGCTGATGGCGACGAATGTGATCGAGGTCGGGCGCAAGCTGTTGACGCGCTATCCCTTCTTCATCTCCAGCGCCAGCGAGCAGCGAATGATGTTTTCGCGCAACCCCAACGACACGCTGCCGCCGCTCACCATCATTCCGACGGCGCGCTTCGTGCCGCCAGGCGAACTCGGCACCGACCTGCCGCTGTGATTTCCCCTGCTCTCCGAATGCGGAGAGGACAGGGGGTGACAATATCCGCAGCCGTCGCCCTCACGCTTTTTTCCTCGCGGGAGAAGGTGGTTTGGAACCCGCGGCTGCGGCATTCTCATGCATTGCGCTTTCGCCTGTCATTGTGTAATTCCTGCAGGCAGGGACTTCCCTCGGCCAAGAGGGAATCAGGCAGCGCAAAAGCATTTCAGGGAGACGATATTCATGGCCGAACATCATACCGGACCGGTCGAGACCGGCGCGCCGATGGATTACAAGGAACATGAGCAGACCTACAACATGTTCATTGCCGGCACGAAATACGGCACGATGCTTCTCGTCGCTCTCCTGCTCGCGATGACCGCCGGTTTCTTCGGCGGCGCCGGTCTTCTCGGCGGCCTCTTCGTTTTCATCATTCTTCTCGCCGCCGGCATCTTCCTGCTGCGCTGATCGCGTCGATTCTGGGAGTTGGAGCGTCTTTGTGTGTCCGGGGGGACGCGCGGCGCTCCAAGGGGACGCTTCTCCGAAGCTTTGTGAATTAGGTGCTTGGCCTGCGCAGGCGAGCCTGCGGCGGTCTGGCTGACCCGGAGGAGGGGGCAGTTGGGCAATATTGTTTTCGTTGCAAGGGAAATCACGGACGGGGAGACGCGTGTTGCGGCCTCTGCCGAGACCGTGAAGAAGATGAAGAGTTTCGGCTTCGATATCATCGTCGAAGCCGGCGCCGGTGCGGCTTCGCGCATTCCGGACGCCGAGTTCGAGGCCGTCGGCGCGAGAATCGGCAGTTTCGCCGATGCCGCCTCCGCCGACGTGGTGCTGAAGGTGCGCCGCCCGAGCCCATCGGAAATCGCGGGCTACAAGAGCGGCGCCGTCGTCATCGCCATCATGGACCCCTACGGCAATGACGAGGCGATCGCGGCGCTCGCAAGCGCCGGGCTTTCGGCTTTCGCCATGGAGCTGATGCCGCGCATCACCCGTGCCCAGTCGATGGACGTGCTCTCCTCTCAGGCCAATCTTGCCGGCTACCAGGCCGTCATCGAGGCGGCGGCGGTCTATGACCGCGCCATGCCGATGATGATGACGGCGGCAGGCACGGTGCCGGCCGCCAAGGTCTTTGTCATGGGCGCCGGTGTTGCCGGCCTGCAGGCGATCGCCACCGCGCGGCGTCTCGGCGCCGCGGTCTCGGCCACCGATGTGCGCCCTGCCGCCAAGGAGCAGGTCGCCTCGCTCGGCGCCAAGTTCATCGCCATCGAGGACGAGGAGTTCAAGGCGGCGGAAACGGCCGGCGGTTACGCCAAGGAAATGTCGACGGACTATCAGGCGAAGCAGGCGGCGCTCGTCGCCGAACACATCGCCAAGCAGGATATCGTCATCACCACGGCTCTCATTCCCGGCCGGCCGGCGCCGCGGCTCGTCTCGCGCGCCATGCTTTCCTCGATGAAGCCGGGTGCGGTCGCCGTCGACCTCGCGGTCGAGCGCGGCGGCAATATCGAAGGCGTCGTTGCCGGCGAGGTCGCCGATGTCGAGGGCGTCAGGGTGATCGGCTTCGCCAACATGCCAGGCCGGGTCGCGGCCAGCGCCTCGGCGCTCTATGCCAAGAACCTCGTCACCTTCCTCGAGACCATGGTCAACAAGGAAACGAAGACGGTCGTCGTCAACCTCGACGACGAACTCGTCAAGGCGACGATGCTGACCTATGCCGGCGATGTGGTTCATCCCGCCTTCGGCGGCGCGAAGAAGGGAGACATGTGATGGCCAGTGAAGCAATGGACAGGGCGCTGGAGCAGCTGAACGACGCGGTGACGGCCGTTGCCACCGCAGCTGCGCATGCACCCGAAGCGGCAAGCGCTGCGACCGGCGGGGCGATCGATCCCTTCGTCTTCCAACTGGCGATCTTCGTCTTGTCGATCTTCGTCGGCTATTACGTCGTCTGGTCGGTGACGCCGGCGCTGCACACGCCGCTGATGGCGGTCACCAATGCGATTTCCTCCGTCATCGTCGTCGGCGCCCTTCTGGCGGTCGGCATTTCCACGAGCGGGCTTGCGACCGGCTTCGGCTTCGTCGCCCTCGTGCTGGTCTCGGTGAACATCTTCGGCGGCTTCCTGGTCACGCAGCGCATGCTGGCGATGTACCGCAAGAAGGACAGGTGAGGGATCGATGACCAATATTGCAGCCTTCCTTTACCTCGTCTCCGGCGTTCTCTTCATTCTGGCGCTCCGCGGCCTCTCCCATCCGGCCACCAGCCGCAAGGGCAATCTCTACGGCATGGTCGGCATGGGGATCGCCATCCTGACGACGCTGGTGCTGGCGACGCCTAATTTCGGCGGCTTCGTGCTGATCGTCCTCGGCCTTGCCATCGGCGGCAGCGTCGGCGCCTATGTCGCCCGCACCATTCCGATGACCTCGATGCCGCAGCTCGTCGCCGGCTTCCATTCACTGGTCGGCCTTGCCGCCGTGCTGGTGGCGGCCTCAGCGCTCTATACGCCCGCCTCCTTCGGGATCGGCGAGATCGGCCAGATCCACACCGAGGCGCGCATCGAAATGGCGCTTGGCGTGGCGATCGGGGCGCTCACCTTCACCGGCTCGATCATTGCCTTCCTGAAGCTCGACGGGCGCATGTCCGGCAAGCCGATCCTGCTGCCCTACCGGCATCTGATCAACGCGGCGCTGCTGGTGCTGATCGTGCTCTTCATCATCGGCCTTGCCGCGACCGAAAGCCATTTCGACTTCTGGGCCGTCGTGGCGCTGTCGCTGGCGCTCGGTGTCCTGCTGATCGTGCCGATCGGCGGGGCCGACATGCCCGTCGTTGTCTCGATGCTGAACTCCTATTCCGGATGGGCTGCGGCCGGCATCGGCTTCACCCTTGGCAATCTGGCGCTGATCATCACCGGCGCGCTCGTCGGTTCTTCCGGCGCCATCCTTTCCTACATCATGTGCAAGGGCATGAACCGCTCCTTCGTCTCCGTCATTCTCGGCGGTTTCGGTGGCGAGACGGCGTCGGGCGGGCCTGACACGTCAGACAAGACGGTGAAGCTCGGCTCGGCCGAGGATGCGGCCTATCTGATGGCGAATGCTTCGAAGGTGATCATCGTGCCGGGATACGGCATGGCTGTCGCTCAGGCACAGCATGCGCTGCGCGAACTTGCCGACAATCTGAAGAAGAACGGCGTCGAAGTGAAATATGCGATCCATCCGGTCGCAGGCCGCATGCCCGGCCATATGAATGTGCTGCTGGCCGAAGCCAATGTTCCCTATGACGAGGTCTTCGAGCTCGAGGACATCAATTCAGAATTCGCCCAGGCCGACGTCGCCTATGTCATCGGCGCCAACGACGTCACCAATCCGGCGGCGCGCGACGACAAGACCTCGCCGATCTACGGCATGCCGATCCTCGACGTCGACCGGGCCAAGACCTGCCTGTTCGTCAAGCGCTCGCTCGGCTCGGGTTATGCCGGCATCGACAATACGCTGTTCTACAAGGACGGCACGATGATGCTGCTCGGCGATGCCAAGAAAATGACCGAGGATATCAACAAGGCGATCGCGCATTGATCGACGCAGATACAGCCGCCCTCGGGCGGCTGTTCGACTCAGGCTTGATATCATGGGCCATGCCGGCCTCGATCATCGCGGAGCCAGGGCTTTTCCTCATACCTCGCCCGGCACGAGCGTCATCTTTTCGACGCCGATCGCGAGGTTCAGCCCTTCCTGAGCCTGGACATTCAACGGCTGCAGCATGAAGGCCTTGTTGGTGCCGCCGGCGATTACCTTGGCGCCGGCGCCCGCGCCGATGCTCGCATCCGCGCCGACACCGTAATATTCGCCGGCAAGCGCGAATTGCGGAACATCCGTGCCGGTCTTCGCCAGCACCTGCCAGATCATCACGCTCTTGCCGGTCTGGCCGATATCGAGCCCGAACTTCTCGATCTTGCCGGCATAGACCGCCTTGGCGCCGCCTGATGCCGGGGTATACGTGCAAATCAGGTTCTTCTGTGAGGTGATGATCAGGCCCTGGCCGCCATCCGATCCGCAGACCAGGCGGCCAAGCGTGACATAGTTTTCCGCGCCGGCCGGGCCTGCCCAGACAGCCGCCGTCAGTGCCGCGGCTGTGATCATGGTTTGCTTGAACATGGTCTTTCTCCTTTGGAACGACCTGTCCGAAACGGGTGGAAGTGGCGATTGTTCCTGGCTAGACGTTAGTCCCGCTCCAGCGTGGCGCGCTGCGCCGTCAGCACCCACACCAGGCCTTCGGGCCGGAAATCGACCTCCACAGTACCGCGGAAGGCCGCGGCGGCATGGGCCTTGATCACCGTCGTGCCGAAGCCCGAGCGCGATGGCTCTGCGACCGGAGGGCCGCCGCGCTCCTCCCAGGTAAAGCGGAGCAGGGCCTCCGGTTTGTCTTCCTCCCTCGCCTCCCGCCATTCGAACCGGACACGGCCCTGCGGCACGGAGAGCGCACCGTATTTCACCGAATTGGTGGCGAGTTCATGCAAGGCAAGGCCGAGATTCTGCACCGCATCCGGCTTCAGGACGAAATCTTCACCGCTGACATCGATCTGTTCGCGCGCATGCGGGAAAGCCTGCAGGTGGATATCGACGACGCGCCGCAGCGACACGCCTCCCCACTGCTCGCTGGTCAGCAGCTCGATTGAGCGCACCAGTCCCTCGAGGCGATCGGCGACGGCGGCCTGGAAGCTCTCGACGCTGTCGGCCTGTTTGGCGAGCTGGCGCATCATGGCCTGGGCAAGGGTCAGAAGATTCTTGGTGCGGTGGACGAGTTCGTGCATGACGAAACGCAGCCGGTCCTCGGTCTGGCTGCGATCGAAGGAGGCATTCGAAAGGGCGATCGCCACCTGGTTCGCCTCGATGACGCTGGTCTCGACCGGTGAGACGATATGGCCTTCGCCCATGCGGTTCGCCATGTCGGCGATCTCGCGGATGGTGGTGCGGACCTGCCTTGCGACGGCATAGGCGGCCAGCACGGCGACGAGTACGAGGGCGACGCCGCCGATGATGAGGAAACGCCATGTGCTCAGGATCGAAGCCTGGGCGACCGGCCCCCAGATCACCGTCTTCCAGGACCAGCCTGGAATCTGGGCATAACCGAGGAGCATGTGCGGCAGGACCGTCTCGTCCTCGAAGACGCCTCGGAAGGTGCCGAGCGCCGGCAGGATGCGCGGATCAAAGGGCGTGCCGGGTTCGAGGTTAGCCGGGCCGGTGGCAGCGACCACGTGGCCGCTCTGGTCGATGATGGCGGCCGACCAGCCGGGGGCCAGGCCTTCGGTCGTCACGAGCCTCCCCAGATCCTTGGCATCCTGCGTGATGATGAGGGCTGCGACGGGATCGTTCGCACGGGGCAGGGTGACGTTATAGACCCAGTCGCCGCTGATCTGGCCGCGGAAGACATCGGAAGCCTCGATGCGGCCGGAGGTCATGGCCGATTCGAGCGCAGGCATGTTTGCCACCTTGCCGAGCGGCGTGCCGAAGGCTCGGCGCGTGTTCAAGAGTTGCTGGCCGCTGCGGTCGACGGCGATGACGAACAGCGTATTATCCCGCAAGGCCGTTTCCGTGCGCTCGTGAAAGGCGGCGAGATTGCCGTTTTCGAGCTCCGGCGAGCTCGACAGCAGCCGCAGCGTCGTCGCCATATCCTGAAGCTGGCGGTCGATGATGCGTGAAAGGGCGACAGCATCCTGGGCCGTCTCGCGTTTCAGCGCCGAGCGCTGGTTGTCTTCCAGCTGCAGCAGAAGCAGCGCCACGAAGGCGAAGATCGGCAGTGCGATCGCCACCGCCATGGCGACGAGATAGGTGCCGATCGAGGCCTTGGGAAAGAACAGCGCAACGAGCTTCATCTATTGCGCCATCTCGCATGCGCTATGGTGAAATTGCTCAAACCGAAATCGATCGAAGGTGTTGCCGCGGCCTTTGCGCGTCTGAAAAGATGCGCGGCGCTGCAATGCGCGCTGTCCGCAACAGTTTTTGTTCGCGGCCAGGAAAGCAAAGACCCGCATCTCTCGCAAACCGCCCTCAACACGTTTCGGGTGCCCGATAGCAGGCTATCGAAGCAGGTGCATGTTAGGGGGAGTAGAAGAAGGTTGCAACACAGTATGAACATGCCGTCGAAGAGGGCGGCCGTTTTTCGGCCTGCCTTTTTGACGCGGTGGGGCCACTGTCTCAGGCAGGATGGCAGCCTATCAACCGCATCGAATCAGAGATGATTTCAAGAATAGCGCCGCAGTGGCGGCAAAAGGCCGGCGAAGGGCGGCCGGTGCTCCGGGCCGCCCAACTGATGTCCTCAGCCGGCCGGGGCGACGCCGACGCGGGCCAGGCCGTCGCGGGCAGGCTGGTATTTCGGGTCGAGGCCGACCGCATGGCGATAGGAGCGGGCAGCCTTCGCCTTGTCGCCGCGGCGTTCGTAGACGAGCGCCTGGTTGGCCCAGGATTCGGCAATGTTGCCATTGAGCTCGATCGCATGATTGAAATCGGCGAACGCGTTGTCATCGTCATTCAGAGCGATGTAGGAGACGCCGCGGCCATTGTAAGGCTCGGGCGAATTCGGCGCGAGCGAGATGGCCTTCGAGAAATCGTCGATCGCCTTGTCCTGCTGATTGCGCTTCTGATAGATCAGGCCACGATTGTGATAGGCGCGGCCATCGGTGGTGCCGAGCTGGATCGCCTTGTTGAAATCGTTGAAAGCCGCATCGTCCTGGCCGGCCATGCGATAGACATTGCCGCGGCCGATATAGGCGACGTCGTAGCTCGGATTGATCTGCAGGGCGGCGTTATAGTCGGCGATCGCCTGCTGCTGCTGGCCCATGTTGCGATAGACGAGCGCGCGGTTGGCATAGGCCTGGAAGAAACGCGGATTGATCTGCAATGCCGTGTTGAAATCGTTCAGCGCCTGGCGGAACTGGCCGCCGCGGCCATAAGCGGAACCGCGGACGTTATATCCTTCGGGATCTCGCGGATTGGCGTTGATAACAGCCGTCAGCGACGCGATGTTCTCTTCCGAGCCCTGCGCCTTGTCGATGCGGATCACGGCATCCGTGGTGTTGGTCGTCTCGCAGCCGGCGAGGCCGAACATGGCCGCCAGCGCCAAGGCGGGCAGGAATGCGGTTTTCTGCATGCGCCAGGCGCGGGACGGATTGAAGGTGGTATCAGCCATTCGGGCTCGCTTTCCCCATGCGGCATATCCAACACTGGGATATGCGATCTTCAGCGGCAAACTAAAAAGGCGGCGGCGAACCTATCGCCCCCGCCACAATGCATCTGAAAACGTCGAAAAAACGACGGCAACGCTTAGCGTGCGACCAGACCTTCGCGCTGGGCGCGCTTGCGGGCCAGCTTGCGAACGCGGCGAACAGCCTCGGCCTTTTCGCGAGCGCGCTTCTGCGACGGCTTCTCGTAGTAGTCGCGCATCTTCATTTCGCGGAAAATGCCTTCGCGCTGCATCTTCTTCTTGAGAGCGCGGAGAGCCTGATCGACATTGTTATCGCGGACAAGTACCTGCACGAGAATCACGTTCCTTTGGTTTGGTTGATGCCTGAGGCGGCGCAGCGCCAGGGGCAAAAATATAACGTTCGCGCGGCCGCAGCCTTGCGATTGGTGATGCGGGATAGCAGATCGGGTAGGGGAAGTCCAGACGGATATGAAAAGCGGGCGGAAAAATCACGCCTCGCCCGATATCCGGCTGCGATCGGAGGTCTCGGGCAGGGTTTCATCCAGTGCGGCGATCGCCTCCTTGAGCGCCGTCCTGACCCGGAGACGATCGGCCGGCTCCAGCCGGCTCATGTCCAGATGCAGGTCGAGGCCCGCGAGGTGTTCGCTGAGAACCCGGCTCTTGTGATCGGCGCCGAGCGTCAGCCCGTCCACGGCATAGGGCACGACTTCGCGCTGTATGCCCTTCATGGTGATCGGCGGCAAGGGATGGGCGTCGACGATCTCGTTCACCAGCGCATAGGTTTCGTAGCTGATGACGATTTCCCCGCCCTGGGCGATCGATTGCAGCCTGGCGGCGAGATTGGCCTCGGCCCCGATGATCGTATAGTCCATGCGGTCGTTGCTGCCGAAATTGCCGACATTGCAATAGCCGCTGTTGATTCCCATGCGGACGACGAACGGCTCCTCGGTGCCGTTCCTGCGCCATCTGTCCTTGAGTTCGCCGAGACGGCGCTGCATGTCGACCGCCATGCGCAGGCATGCTTTCGCGTCTTCCTCCGGCCCCTTCGTTTCGGGATCGCCGAAGAAGACCAGCATCGCGTCGCCGATGAACTTGTCCACCGTGCCGCCGTGCTCCAGCGCAATGTTGGACATTTCGGTCAGATATTCATTGAGCATCTCCGTCAGGGCTTCGGGCTGCAGGCGTTCGGTGGTCGCGGTGAAATCCTTGATGTCGGAGAAGAAGATCGTCAGGCGCTTGCGCTCGGTATGGACGACGACGTCCTTCTGTCCGCTGAAGATGCTCTTGTAGATCTGCGGCGAAAGATAGCGGGAAATTTTCAGGGAAACGCTGGCGAGGAATTCGTTCGCCGCTTCGAGATCCTGATTGGCGCCGTGGATCGCCCGCGCCTGCTGCCGCTGGAGAAGGATGAAACTGATGCCGATGACGGCGACGAATAGGAAATAACAGAGCAGGTATTTAAAGGCGAAGACATTGCTGACATAGGGCTGCCGGATGATGACTTCCTGTATGCCGCGCACGTCGCCGACCTTCCAATCGGTTTTGGGGCTTTCGGGATGGGTGTTGTGGCAGGCGACGCAGGCCTGGCCCATGACGACGGGGGTGATGAAGCGCAGCGTATCGGTCAATCCGACGCGGGTAAGGTCGTTCAGGGTCTGCTGCGGATTGGCGCGCAAGGCGGCGAGCGCCTGTGTCTCGAAGTCGTCGAGGTCGTGGGATGCGCGGCTCTTGAAGGGAAGATCGGAAACGAAGCGGTAGGTGATATTGGCCTGCTGCTCCTTGATGACGTCGCCGAGTTCCAGGGAAAGCGTTGCCGGCAACGGGATGGCGCCTGGAATATTGGCGTAGTTATGGGAGACGACCGTGCCTGCGGTTGCGCCGTTCGCGTGGGCGGCCAGAACACGCCCCACGACGTTCGTGGAATAATAAGAGCGGATGCTTGAAACCAGCGAGCTCATGTCGCGCGCCTGGCGCCGCAGGGTATTTCCCGAGAGATCGCTGATATCGAGCCAGACGGCCAGCGGCAGCCCCGCAAGCATTGCCAGCACGACGACGATAAGCCAGTAGCCGCTCCGACGCGCGGCGGATTCGGAAATCACGGGCGACCCCTCATTCTTTTTGCGGAAAAGCATCCGATTTTCGCTCACTACAAGAACATTTCGCCGCCTGCCCGGCAAGATCGAAGCCATGTCATTTGGGGGTAAAACCCCGGCCAAAACAGGAGAAAAAAAGAGGGCGGCTTCTGTGCATGTGCGAATGGCGTTCGAACCGAAAGCGGCGTAGCCTGTCTGCCGGCAGTTACGGGCCTGCTTGGCCGGCCGTGGAGGGGACAGCCGGTGAGATCATGATGCGCGTGCAGCAAATCGGTGTCGTTATCGGTCTGGCGATCGTGGTTTTGCTGACGATCCTGCGGGCAGGCGATCCCGGAATTTTCAAGCTGATCCGCGGCGTGACGTTCGATGAGTATCAGCGGCTGGTTCCGCGGACCTACCAGCCGATGCCGGTCCGCGTCATCGACATCGATGAAGCCTCATTGCGCGAATTCGGCCAATGGCCTTGGCCGCGTGACCGGCTGGCCCTCCTGGTGGACCGGCTTTCGGAAATGGGCGCCGCGGCCATCGCCTTCGACGTTCTCTTCTCCGAGCCGGACCGGTTGTCGCCGCGCAACGTCGTGCGCGAGGCGGCCGGGATCGACCCTTCGCTGGCCGAAAAGCTGCCTGACAATGACGAGATATTCGCCCGCGCTATCGCCGAAAAGCCGGTCGTGCTCGGCTTCGGCCTTTCCAACGAGGGCAACTACCGGCCGCCGGTCAAGGCGGGCTTCGCATTCACGGGCGAAAGCCCCGTCTCGGCTCCGCCCTATCTCGGCGCTTCGACGCCGCTCAGGCCGCAACTGGAAGCCAATGCGGCGGGGCTCGGCCACATCAGCCTCAACCCCGGAAATCCTTCGCCGGTGGTGCGGGCGGTCCCGCTGTTCCTGACCGACGGAGAACAGCTCTACCCCAATCTCGCGGTCGAGGCGCTGCGCGTCGCGCAGGGAGCCTCGACCTATGTGCTTTCGGGCGCGCCCGACCGTGCCGGAATCATGACATCGGCAAAGATCGGGGATTTCATCGTGCCGCTGACGGCGGCGGGCGAACTCTGGCTCTATGTCACTCCCGACCGGGCCGAGCGGTATATCTCCGCCCGGCAGGTGCTTGCGCCAGGAGGCGCTTCCGCCGAGACGGCAGCCGCCATCAATGGCAGCATCGTCTTCGTCGGCACATCGGCGGCCGGCTTGCAGGACATCCGCGTCACCGCGCTCGGCGAGAACGTTCCCGGCGTGTCGCTGCATGCGCAGGCCGTCGAGCAGATCCTCTCCGGTCAGTTCCTGTCCCGGCCCGACTGGGCGGATGGGCTTGAAATCCTTGTCATCGCCGTGCTCGGATGTCTGCTCGTCCTAGTGACGACCTTCGTCAGTCCTGCCGTCGCGCTGGTCTGCGGCCTGCTGATCACCGCAATGGCGCTGGTGGCGTCGTGGCTTTCCTTTCTTTATGCGGGACTTCTCTTCGATCCGCTGGCGCCGATCGTCAGTGGATCGATCATCCATTTTGCCGCGACCTCGTTCAAGATTCTGGTGATCGACCGGGAGCGGCGCGAGGTGCGGCGCGCCTTCGGGCATTATCTTTCTCCGTCGCTGCTCCACCGCATCGAGCATAATCGCGATGCATTGCGCCTCGGCGGAGACGACCGCGAACTGACGGTCATGTTCGTCGATGTCAGGAACTTCACCGAGATGAGCGAGCGGCTGGCGCCGACGGATGTCGTGGCCTTCCTGAATACGCTGCTCGATGCGCTGAGCCGCCATGTCGTGGCCAATGAAGGCACGCTCGACAAGTTCATCGGCGATTCGATCATGGCGTTCTGGAATGCGCCCGTCGATGTGGCGGATCACCAGACCAAGGCGGTTCGCACGGCGCTTGCCATGCGCGAGACACTTGCCGAACTGAACGCCGGCGACGCCTTCGGTTTCGGGTCTGATCGGGAGGTCGGGATCGGCATCGGCATCCATACCGGCCTTGCCTGTGTCGGCAACATGGGCGCCAAGACCCGCTTCAACTATTCGGCGGTCGGAGACGCCGTCAACGTTGCGGCCCGCATCGAATCCTCCTGCAAGGAGGTCGGTTTCGATATCCTCATCTCCGACAGTACGGCACGGTCAGTTCGGGGAATGGCGCTGATCGAGGCCGGCGCCCTGCCGCTCAAGGGGAAGAGCAGCCGGACGCAGATCCTTGCCGTCGTCGGCGGTGAACGGGTCGCGGCATCCCAGGAATTCGCCGCGCTCGAGGATATTCACAGGCAGCTGATGCAGGCCCTGCAAACGCATTCCAGGAACAGCCGGAAGCTTATCGGTACGGCAAAGCTGAGGGCGGAGCAGGTGACCGGAGGTCTGGCGGAATTCTACCAGCGCCTATCCGGCAGGACCGATCATTTCCGCGACGTGCCAGAAAGGGTCGAAAAGAGCGCCGCAGACTGACGAGCTTCAACGGCCGCGATTGAAATTCCGGCCTCTGTCGTGGTTCCGATCCCTGTCATGATCATGATCACGATCACGATTGTGATCGCGATCGCGATATCCATGATGGTCGCGGTCGTGGCCGCGATGATCCTCGCCGTGATTTCCGGGCTTGCCGTCATCGTCATGCCGGCCATGGCCCTCATGCTTGTCGGGTCTCTCCGGCTTGTCGTGATGCGGCCTGTCCTGGTGCGGCCTGTCCTGGTGCGGCTTGTCGGGCTTCGGCCGCTCCTTCTGCGGCTCGGCCTGCCTCTGTGGCGGATCCTGCCTTTGCGGGGCAGGCGCAACTGCCGGGGGAGGCCGCGGCCTGTCTTTTCTCTCCGGCGCAACCGAGGCCATGTTACAGCCGCCGAGCATGCCGATGCCTCCAGCAAGCCGCTGGTTGCCGGAGAGGAAAGGGAGGGCGCGGGGATTTCCGAGCGTATCGAGAACGCTGGGATCGACCCGGCGGGCCGGCGACATATCACCGTTCGGCTTGGCGACGACGCAATCGCAGCGCTGCTGCAATTGCCGGCAGCCGCCCGGGCCGCAGAAGCTGGCCGCGCCGTTCAACAGCACGACGGCAGTCGTGCCGTCGGAACCGACATAGAAATCGAATGCGGTGCCGCGCACGCCGATGGTGCCGGCGGGCGTCAGGATCTGGTAGGCGGAGGATTTCGAATTGCCGCTGACCCAGCGAAAGGTTCCTTTCGCGGCCTTGATGGTGAGTTTCCTGACCGATTGTGAATCGTCGAAGACATATTTGTCGATGACAACCGAGGAGCCCCAGCCGACTGCAAGCTTGGTACCGTCGCGAAACAGGAATTGGCCGAGCCCGGATTGCGATGTCCGGATGCGCTCGTCGCGGTGAACGCTGGTGTTGACTTCGATCGGCCCGCCTTGTCCCGTCACCTCGGTTCTGATGACGACAGCCTGGCCGACCGGCTCTGCTGCGGGCGCCGGCAGCGCACTGGAGAGGGCGATGCAAAGCGCCGCGAGTAAAGAACGCCGACCCCACATGATACAGATACCCCGGCAATCCGGGGAGAATTAGCATTTTAGCAACTACTTGTCTTCTCGCCCACTTGGGCTACGGCGAGGCGCGGCATGCCGGTTTTGGGGTCATCTTCGGAACCGCTGCCCGAGATCTGCAGAACGCGCGAAAACCGCGCACTTTCGGCATCATGTCGCACAGTGTCAAAACCAAAGCTCTCTCCTGTCGCAAAAGAGCCGTTGTGCCGCATTTGGATTTGCGATTTGTATGGGCGCGGAGATCAGTCCTTGCCCGAAGGAGAATAAGGCGGATGCGGAAATATTCGGTTTTTGCCGTGGCGCGGGAGGCCCTGCGTGGCCACAGAGGCTGGGAGAAGCAGTGGACTTCGCCGGAGCCGCGCGCTGAATACGATGTCGTCATCATCGGCGCCGGCGGCCATGGCCTGGGCGCTGCCTATTATCTTGCCAAGGAGCACGGCATCACCAATGTCGCCGTGATCGAGAAGGGCTGGCTCGGCGGCGGCAATACCGGCCGCAACACCACCATCATCCGCTCGAACTATCTCTATGAAGAGAGCATGCAGATCTACGAGCATTCGATGAAGCTCTGGGAAGGGCTTTCTCAGGAGCTCAACTACAATGTGATGTATTCGCCGCGCGGCGTGATGATGCTCTCGCACAATATTCACGACCAGCAGTCGTTCAAGCGGCATATCCATGCCAACCGGCTCTATGGCATCGACAATGAATGGCTGACGCCGGAGCAGGCGAAGGCCTATTGTCCGCCGCTCGACATCTCGGCGAGTGCCCGCTACCCGATCAACGGTGCAGCGCTGCAACGGCGCGGCGGCACGGCGCGCCACGACGCGGTCGCCTGGGGTTATGCGCGTGCGGCATCGGACCGCGGCGTTCACATCATCCAGAATTGCGAAGTGACCGGTATCCGTCGCGGTCCTGACGGACGGGTAACCGGGGTCGAGACGTCGCGCGGCTTCATCGGCGCCAAAAAGATCGGCGTGTCGGCGGCCGGCCATACGACGACGGTCATGAAGATGGCTGACGTGCGCGTGCCGCTGCAGTCGAGCCCGCTGCAGGCGCTGGTTTCCGAGCCGCTGAAGCCGATCTTCCCGTGCGTCGTCATGTCGAACACGGTGCACGCCTACATCTCCCAGTCCGACAAGGGAGAGCTCGTCATCGGCGCCGGTACGGACCAGTACAATTCCTATTCCCAGACCGGCGGGCTGCAGATCATTACCCATACGCTGGATGCCATCTGCGAACTCTTCCCGATGTTCCGGCGCGTCAAGATGATGCGGCAATGGGGCGGCATCGTCGACAATACGCCGGACCGTTCGGCGATCCAGTCGAAGACCCCGGTTCCCGGCCTTTACGTCAATTGCGGCTGGGGCACCGGCGGCTTCAAGGCGACGCCGGGTTCGGCCAATCTCTTCGCGCACCTGATCGCGCGCGACGAACCGCACAAGTTCAATGCCGGCCTGACGCTGGAACGCTTCCGCAGCGGCCGGCTGATCGACGAAGCGGCGGCAGCGGCGGTGGCGCACTGATGATGATTGTTGTCTGGAAGCCCGCTTTCGTCGCTCACCCCCTCACCCGCCTTGCAGGCACCTTCTCTCCGCTGGGGAGAAGGGGAGGAGAAGGAAATCTCACATGCTGCTGATCCATTGCCCTTATTGTCAGGAAGAGCGTTCCGAACTCGAATTCCGCGGCGCGGGTGACGCGCATATCGTGCGGCCGGCCGACATCGCCTCGATCTCGGACGAGGAATTCGAAGAGTATTTCTTTCTGCGCGACAACCCGAAGGGGCTGATCTTCGAACGCTGGCGGCATATTCACGGTTGCGGGCGCTTCTTCAACGCTGCGCGCGATACGGTGAGCGACAAGTTCATCATGACCTACAAGGCAGGCGAGCCAAGGCCGCGGATCGGCGCCGAGGCCGAACAGCATAGCCCTGTCGAGACATATGAAGCCGTGGAAGGAGAGGCGCAATGAGCGGTGCTAATCGTATCGCCGGGAAGGGGCGTCTGACGCCGGCCAAGACCGCGCGTTTCAGCTTCGACGGCAAGAGCTATACGGCACTGGAAGGCGATACCGTCGCCTCGGCGCTGATCGCCAACGGCATTCATCTTCTGGGACGTTCGTTTAAATATCACCGGGCTCGCGGCATTCTGTCGGCAGGGGCCGAGGAGCCGAACGCACTGATCGACGTTGCCCGCGACAAGGCGCGCAAGCAGCCGAACGTGCGCGCCACGGTGCAGGAAGTCTTCGACGGCATGATCGTCCAGTCGCAGAACCGCTGGCCGTCGCTGGCCTACGACGTCGGTGCGGTCAACAATCTGATGTCGCCGTTCTTCGCCGCCGGCTTCTACTACAAGACCTTCATGTGGCCGCGCTCCGCCTGGAAACATGTCTATGAACCGTTCATCCGCCGTGCCGCCGGCCTCGGCGTCGCACCGACGGAAGAGGATCCGGACCATTATGCCAGCCGCTACGCCCATTGCGACGTGCTGGTGGTCGGCGCCGGTGTTGCCGGGCTTTCGGCGGCGCTGGCTGCGGCCGAAACCGGCGCGAAGGTGATCCTCTGCGACGAGCAGGCGGAAGCCGGCGGTGCGCTGCGCTATGATGCCGGCGTGACGATCGACGGGCAGGACGGTTACACCTGGGCGCAGAAAACCGTGGCGCGGCTGAAGGCGATGGACAATGTCGACGTGCTCATCCGCACGACCGCCTTCGGCTACTACAACCACAATTTCGTCGGCCTTGCCGAACGCGTCACCGATCATATCGCCAAGCCATCGAGCGATCTGCCGCGCGAACGGCTGTGGCAGGTCCGCGCCAAGCGGGTGATCCTCGCCAACGGCGCGATCGAGCGGCACATGGTATTTCCGAACAACGACCGGCCCGGCATCATGCTGGCTTCGGCGGGGCGGATGTATCTCAATCATTACGGCGTTGCCGTCGGAAGCAATGTCGGCGTCTACACGGCGCACGACTCCGCCTATGAGGCGGCTTTCGATCTGAAACGGGCCGGCGTTTCGATCGCCGCCATCGTCGATTGCAGGCAGGCGCCGGGAGCGGCGGTGCTGGCGGAGGCGCGTTCGCTCGGCATCGATGTTCTCACGGGCCAGTCGGTCGTCAACACGGCGGGGCGGCTGCGCATCTCATCGATGACGGTGGCGCGCAACGGCGGCGGTTCGCCGCGCAAGATCGCGGTCGATGCGCTCTTGGTTTCGGCCGGCTGGACGCCGTCGGTCCATCTGTTCTCGCAGTCGCGCGGCAAGGTGGCCTTCGAACCGGAAAGCCAGCGCTTCCTGCCCGGCACCTATGCGCAGGATTGCCTTTCCGTCGGCGCCTGCAACGGCACTGACGACCTGCAGCAGACAGTCGAGGAATCGCTTGCCGCCGGCGAACTGATGGCGCAGGCCGCCGGCAAGACCGGCGGCGGGAAAATCACGATCTCGGCCGAGCAGCCCTATGACTGGACGGGCGGAATGATCGGCGCTGCCGAAGGCGCCGGGCCGAAGACGAACGCCAAGGCCTTCATCGATTTCCAGCACGACGTCTGCGCCAAGGACATCCGCCTTGCCGTGCGCGAAGGCATGCACTCGATCGAGCATATCAAGCGGTTTACCACCAACGGCATGGCCTCGGACCAGGGCAAGCTTTCCAACATGCATGGCCTGGCGATTGCCGCGGAAATGCTTGGCAAGGAAATCCCGCGGGTCGGTCTCACCACCTTCCGCGCCCCTTATACGCCGGTGACTTACGGTACGCTGATCGGCCATTCGCGCGGAAAGCTGTTCGATCCGACGCGCAAGACGCCGCTGCACGACTGGGAAGAAGCGCATGGCGCTGTCTTCGAGGATGTCGGCAACTGGAAGCGCGCCTGGTTCTATCCGCGTTCGGGCGAGAACATGCATCAGGCCGTCGCGCGCGAATGCCGGACGGCACGCGAGTCGGCAGGCATCTTCGACGCTTCGACGCTCGGCAAGATCGAGGTGGTAGGTCCGGATGCGGCCGAATTCCTCAACCTCATCTACACCAATGCCTGGGATACGTTGAAGCCCGGCAAGGCCCGCTACGGCATCATGACGCGCGAGGACGGCTTCGTTTATGACGACGGTGTCGTCGGGCGCCTGGCGGAAGACCGTTTCCATGTGACGACGACGACCGGCGGCGCGCCGCGCGTTCTCCATCATATGGAAGATTACCTGCAGACCGAATTCCCGCACATGAAGGTGTGGCTGACCTCGGTGACAGAACAATGGGCTGTCATCGCCGTGCAGGGGCCGAAGGCGCGCGAGATCGTCGAGCCTCTCGTCGAAGGGCTCGATCTTTCGAACGAGGCCTTCCCGCATATGAGCGTTGCCGAGTGCACGGTCTGCGGCGTGCCGGCGCGGCTCTTCCGCGTCTCTTTCACCGGCGAAATCGGTTTCGAAATCAACGTGCCGGCCGATTACGGCCAGTCGGTGCTCGAAGCGATCTGGGCCAATGCCGAGCCGCTCGGCGCCTGCGTCTACGGCACGGAGACGATGCACGTGCTTCGCGCCGAGAAGGGCTACATCATCGTCGGCCAGGATACCGACGGGACCGTGACCCCCGACGACGCCGGACTTTCCTGGGCGGTTTCGAAGAAAAAGAAGGACTTCGTCGGCATTCGCGGTCTGAAGCGGACGGATCTGGTCAAGGACGGGCGCAAGCAGCTCGTCGGCCTCGTCACCAAGGATCCGAAGCTGGTGCTCGAAGAAGGCGCGCAGATCGTCGCGAGCCCGAACGAACCGAAGCCGATGACCATGCTCGGTCACGTCACCTCAGCCTATTGGTCGGAAAATTGCGGCAGGTCGGTTGCCTTCGCGCTGGTCGCCGGCGGCCGGGCACGGATGGGCGAGACGCTGTACGTGCCGATGCCGGACCGGACGATTGCCGTCGAAGTGACGGATATGGTGTTCTTTGACAAGGAAGGAGGCCGCATCCATGGCTGATGTCGCAATTCGCAAGCCGGCGCTGGCCGGCCGTCTCGGCGGCTCCGCAACCGTGCGCCTGGCCGTCGCGCCGCCCGCAAGCCGCGTGGCGCTGCGGGCGCCGGCGAAATCGCTTTCCGCGCTTTCTTCGGCGCTCGGCCTGTCCGTGCCGACCGCCCCGAAGACATCTGCTCGAGCAGGTGCGCGGTCGGTGCTCTGGATCGGACCCGACGAGTGGCTTGTCATCGACGAGGCCGGCGCCGATCTGATGGCGGCGCTTTCCGGCGCCGGTGCGCTGCATTCGGCGACCGACGTTTCCCACCGTAATCTGGCAATCATCGTTTCCGGACCGGGCGCGGAGGCCACGCTTGCTGCCGGCTGCCCGCAGGATCTGTCGCTTTCGTCCTTCCCGGTCGGCGCCGCCTCGCGCACGATCTTCGGCAAGGCGGAAATCGTGCTTCTCCGCACGGATGAAGAGACGTTTCGGGTGGAGTGCTGGCGGTCGTTTTCGGATTTCGTCTTCGGTCTCTTGGCCGAAGCGGCGGAAGATGCCGGGCATTGAAACCGGGCTGATCGCGACTGCATAGTTCTTGTTCAGGAGATAGGCGAATGCTGCACCATGTCTCCCTCGGTGTTTCTGATATCGAACGGTCGGCGGCATTTTACGATGCCGCCTTCGCCGCGCTTGGTTATGTCAGGGTCTGGGACGATCTCAGGCCTGGAGAAACAGGACAGGCAATCGGCTACGGTCTTCCGGGCGGCGGGGACAAGCTGGCGATCAAGCATCGTCCTGAGGGTCAGCGTCCGCCCGGTCCGGGTTTTCATTTGGCCTTTGCGGCTTCGAGCCGGCAGGCGGTCGATCGGTTTCATGCGGCGGCGATCGCGCATGGCGGCCGTGATAACGGCCATCCCGGCCTGCGGCCCCACTACGGCGAGCACTATTACGCGGCCTTCGTAATCGATCCTGATGGGCACGCTCTCGAAGCCGTCTTCAATTCGGCCGAGTGACAGGCAGCGTTTGTTACGCGTCTTCCGGGCGGTCCTTCGGATCGAACTGGATGATGGTGATCCATCTTGCCGTCAGCGCCGGCTTCTTCTCGTTTTCGATTTCGATCGTCACGTCATAGGTGGTCATCAGCATGCCGCCGCCGCGGAAGCGGGCGTCGGAGAGCAGGAAGCGGCCACGCACGCGGGCGCCGCTCTTGACCGGCGTCATGAAGCGGACGCGATCGAAGCCGTAATTGATGCCCATGGTCTGCTCGCGCACTCTGGGCAGGCAGTTGTAGTTCATCGCTGACAGGAGAGACAGCGTCAGGAAGCCATGAGCGATCGTGCCGCCGAAGGGGCTTTCAGCCGCTGCGCGCTCGGGATCGACATGAATGAACTGGTGGTCGTCGGTTGCCCCCGCAAAGGCGTCGATCATCGTCTGATCGACCGTGATCCAATCCGAAAGGCCGGTTTCCATGCCGATCAATCCCCGCACGTCGGAGAGTGAAATTTCCGTGACCATGAATTCCTCGTGAGAAAAGCCGCCGAGCCAAGCCTTATCGTGCATTTATGACGATTGCGACAAGGATTTGCGTGAGTGTGGGGAGGCGATCACTTTTCTACGAAAAAGGCGACGGAGCGTGGCTCGACGGTCACGCGGGCATCGGCTTTCTTTACGCCTTCCGGCGTCAACTGGCGCCAGCCCGGTTCGCCCTCAGCAGGAAGCGCAAAGAGCTGGCGGCTCTCCGAGCGATTGAAGAGCACGGCAAGCCGGGTTTGTTTGCCGCGCGAGGAGCGGTCGCCTGTCGTGAGCAGCATGCCGAGGGTGGAGAGCGACGGCGTCTCCCATTCCGCAACGGTCATCGGTTCGCCGGAGAGCGAGATCCATTCGACATCGCCGTTGCCGGAAAGGAAGCTTGTTTCGGAAAAGACGGTGAAGCGGCGGCGCAGCCCGGCGACGAAGGCGGTATGGGCGACGAGATCCTCGTTCAGCGCCTTCCAGTCCAGCCAGGTGATCTCATTGTCCTGGCAATAGGCATTGTTGTTGCCGCGCTGGCTGCGGCCACCCTCGTCGCCTGCCGTCAGCATGATGCTGCCGCGGCTGGCAAAGAGTGTTGATATCAGCGCCATCACATCGTTTATCCGGCGCTTGCGGATCGTGGGGTAGAGGGTTTCGCCTTCGACGCCGTTGTTCCAGGAATGGTTCTCGTTGTGGCCGTCCCGATTGTGCTCGCCATTGGCGTCGTTATGCTTGCCGGCATAGGAGACGAGGTCGATCAGGGTGAAGCCGTCATGGGCGGCGAGGAAATTGACGCTGCGCGTCTCCTTGCCGTCGTTGCGGGAGAAGATGTCGGAAGAGCCGGCGAGTGCGGTTGCGAGCGAACCGGTCTTCCATTGGTCGCCGCGCCAGTAGCAGCGCAGATCGTCGCGAACCCTGTCGTTCCATTCGAGGAAGGGGGACGGGAAATTGCCGAGCTGATAGCCGCCAGGTCCGATATCCCAGGGTTCTGCGATCATGATGCGGTCGGCAAGCACGTCGTCGGCGAGGATCGCCGCAAGCGTTCCCCCATCGCGCTGGAAGCCGTTGCTCGTGCGGCCAAGCACCGGGGCGAGATCGAATCGGAAGCCGTCGACACCGGCGTTGAGCACGAAATGGCGCAGGCTGTCGATGATGAGGCGCCTGACCTCGGGATGATCGCAGGCGATGGTGTTGCCGGTGCCGGTGTCGTTGATGAGTTCGCCAGGGCTGTTTTGAGCGTGGCGGTAATAATGCAGGTTGTCGAGGCCGCGCAGCGACAGCGTCGCGCCATAGCGGTCGCTCTCGCCGGTATGGTTGAAGACCAGATCGAGGATGACCGCGATGCCTTCGGCATGGAGAGCGTCGACCGTCTTGCGCAACTCCGCCATGCCGCCGGGGACGATCCTGGGATCGAGTGTCATCAGGCCGACGGGATTGTAGCCCCAGCCGTTGGTGAGGCCGAGCGGCGGAAGGTGGCGCTCGTCGATCCAGGCGGTGATCGGCATCAGTTCGACGGCATCGACGCCGATGCGTTTCAGATGTGAGACGACGGAGGGATGGGCAAGGGCGGCGACCGTGCCGCGCTCGGCCTCCGGCACGTCGGGGTGAAGAATGGTGAAGGGCCGCACCGCGACTTCATAAATGAAGCCGCCCGGTTTGAAGAGCGGCTTGCCGATTGCGGCGGGGGTATCGGTGGTGACGATCGCCTTCGGCATCAGATCCTGGCTGTCCTCGCCATAGATGCCGAGGCGGGGATCATAGCGGAACGGCCGGTCGATCTCTTTGGCGTAAGGGTCGAGCAGCAGTTTGGAGCGATCGAACCAGAGGCCGTTGTCGGGCGCGTAGATGCCGTCGGCGCGATAGCCGTAGCGCGCGCCTTGCCTGAGGCCGTCGACAAAGAGGCGGTGGATGTGGTTACCGTCACGGGCCATCGGCAGGCGCGCAAATTCCCTGTTGCCGTCGTCCTCGTAGAGGCAGATCTCGATTTGCGCGGCGTGATGCGACCACACGGAAAATTCGACGCCGGTTTCGAAGACGATTGCGCCCTGCGCCGAACTATTCCCCTGCATGCTCCCCCCGGATCAGGTGATCACGGTTGGCTCGTCGCGTCCCGTGCGCTCACGAATGCTGGCAATGCTTTCGGCGGCCGCGATCAGATCGGCAAGCGCTTCCTGCGTTTCGATGTTGTGGCGAGTCGAATCCGGCTCGTAGCGCTCGATATAG
Source organism: Rhizobium sp. R635 (assembly GCF_002211285.1). Taxonomy (GTDB): domain Bacteria; phylum Pseudomonadota; class Alphaproteobacteria; order Rhizobiales; family Rhizobiaceae; genus Rhizobium. Next base: position 133,740 of record NZ_LOKX01000006.1, read on the forward strand.
ACACGCAAGGTTGCGCCAGACGTGCCGGTGCCGGACAGGCGGAAGACGACGCGGGAGCCGCCCTCGAAGAGCACGCGGATGCCTTGATGCTCGCTGACCGATTTGTCGATCGGATCGTGATAGGCGAAGTCGTCGGCCTTCTCGACCTTCACGCTGCCGAAGCTCTTGCCGGGCAGGGTGGAGAGCTGGCTGCGCAGATTGTCCATCAGGCCGTTCGCGGCATCGGTGTCGAGGCCTTCGTAATCGTGGCGCGAATAGTAGTTGCGGCCGTAGGTTTGCCAGTGCTGGGTGACGATGTCGGCAACGCTCTCGCCGCGCACGGCAAGGATGTTCAGCCACAGCAGCACGGCCCAGAGGCCGTCCTTTTCGCGGACGTGATTGGAGCCTGTGCCGGAGCTTTCCTCGCCGCAGATCGTCGCCATGCCGGCGTCGAGCAGGTTGCCGAAGAATTTCCAGCCGGTCGGCGTCTCATACATGCCGATGCCGCGTTTTTCGGCGACGCGGTCGGCCGCACCCGATGTCGGCATCGAGCGGGCGATGCCGGCGAGGCCGCCGGAATAGCCGGGAACGAGGTTGGCGTTGGCGGCAAGGATCGCCAGGCTGTCGGAGGGGGTCACGAAGATGCCGCGGCCGACGATGAGGTTGCGGTCGCCGTCGCCATCGGAGGCCGCGCCGAAATCAGGCGCGTCGTCGCCCATCATCTCATCGAAGAGTTCCTTGCAGTGAACCGGGTTCGGATCGGGATGATGACCGCCGAAATCCGGCAGCGGCATGAAGTTGCGCACCGACCCCAAGGGAGCGCCGAGACGGTTTTCGAAGATTTCCTTGGCGTAAGGGCCGGTAACGGCGCTCATCCCGTCGAAGGCGATGCGGAAGCCGAGGCTGATCAGATTGCGGATGGCGCCGAAATCGAACAGCTCTTCCATCAGCGCGGCATAGTCTTCGACCGGGTCGATGACCGAGAGGATCATGCCGCCCGGAAGCTCGTCCTTGCCGATGCGGTCGAGATTGACGTCGGCGAAATCGGCGATCTTGTAGCTGTCGATCGTCTTGGAGCGCGCATAGATCGCGTCGGTGATCTTCTCCGGCGCCGGGCCGCCATTGTTGATATTGTACTTGATGCCGAAATCTTCGGTGGGGCCGCCGGGATTGTGGCTGGCCGACAGAATGATGCCGCCGAAGGCCTTGTATTTGCGGATGATGTGAGAGGCGGCCGGCGTCGACAGAATGCCGCCCTTGCCGACCATGACCTTGCCGAAGCCGTTGGCGGCGGCCATCTTGATCGCCTTCTGGATGACCTCACGGTTGTAGTAGCGTCCGTCGCCGCCAATGACCAGGCACTTGCCCTGATAGCCTTCCAGCGAATCGAAGATCGACTGGATGAAGTTCTCCGCATAGTTCTGCTGCTGGAAGACCGGGACCTTCTTGCGCAGGCCCGACGTGCCGGGTTTCTGGTCCAGATAGGGCGTGGTGGGTACGGACTTGATCATTTTAGGTCACATGCCTTTCGAGACGAGGCTTGAATAGAGGGCAGCGTAGCGTTCGGCGCTCTTCTCCCAGGAGACATCCGATTTCATGCCTTGCTTTTGCAATTGGGTCCAGAGTTTTCGGTCCGCATAAAGATGCATCGCACGGCGGATTGCCTGTAGCATGCCTGTTTCGGTTATGGGCGCAAATTGTATGCCGGTTGCCACTTTCGCTGCAAGTGCGGCGTGATTGGCGTCGATCACGGTGTCGTTCAGTCCGCCGGTGCGGGCGACGATCGGCACGCAGCCGTAACGCAGGCCGTAAAGCTGGGTCAGGCCGCAAGGCTCGAAGCGCGAGGGGATGATGATCGCGTCGCAGCCGGCCTGCATCAGGTGCGACATCGGCTCGTTATAGCCGATCGAGACGCCGATGCGGCCGGGATGGCGGCTGGCGGAGGCGAGCAGCGCGCCTTCGAGCGCCGCTTCGCCGGAACCCAGCACCACGAGCTTGCCGCCCATGGCGACGATTTCGTCGGCGACGTTGGCGACGAGATCCATGCCTTTCTGCCAGGTGAGACGGCTGATGACGCAGAAGATCGGGGCCTCGTCATCGTCGAGGTGGAAGAATTCGGCGATCGAGCGACGGTTCTCCTCGCGGTTCTTCAGCGTCGTCGGGCCGTAATGGGTGTGGACGACGGGGTCGGTCGCGGGGTTCCAGATATCGGTGTCGATGCCGTTGACGATGCCGGAGAGATTGTCGATGTGGCTGGCGATGACGCCTTCGAGCCCCATGCCGAATTCGGGCGTCAGGATTTCATCGGCATAGGAGGGGCTGACGGTCGTGATCGCGTGGGCGGTCTGCAAGCCGCCTTTGAGGAAGCCGATAGTGCCGTAATATTCGATGCCGTCGACGGCGAAGGCATGGGCCGGCAAGCGCAGGCCGGGGAAGATCTCGGGGCCGAACTGGCCCTGGAAGGCGATGTTGTGGATGGTCAGCACGCTCGGCAGTTCCGGCGTCGGGTAATAGCGCATATAGACCGAGGTCAGCGCCGCCTGCCAGTCATGGGTGTGGACGAGATCCGGCCGCCAGCCGGGCAGCAGACCGGCGGCGATTTCGGAAGCGGCGAGCGACAGGGCGGCAAAACGGCGCCAGTTGTCGGGATAATCCTTGCCGAGCGGATCGAGATAGGGGCCGCCCGGCCTGTCGTAATAGGCCGGCGCATCGAGGACCAGCAGATCCAGGCCCTCGTGCTGAACTTCCAGCACGGTCGCCTGCTCGCCGAGGAGGTCCGGGAATTCGAGCCTGGCGACGGGATCACGAATGACCTTCATGACGGCGGGATAGCCGGGCAGAAGGGTCTTGGTCTCGACCCCGAAGGCTTTCAGGGCAATGGGCAGGGCGCCCGACACATCGGCCAGGCCCCCTGTCTTGATCAGAGGGAAGACTTCGGACGAAACCGAAAGAACTTTCATAAGTCAGATATCCAGCTTGTCGATCATCGGTTGCGTGATCAGGCAGATGCCGCTTTCCGTCCGCCGGAAGCGCTTGGCGTCGAGTTCCGGATCCTCGCCGACGACCAAGCCTTCGGGAATGACGACACCATGGTCGATCACCACGTTCTTGAGCTGTGCGCGCCGTCCGATCTTCACGTTCGGCAGGATGACCGCCCCTTCCAGCTTGGAAAAGGAGTTGGCCCTGACACCGGTGAAGAGCAGGCTCTTGTTGAGCATGGCGCCTGAAATGATGCAGTCGCCTGACACGACGGAGGAGGTGGCCGAGCCGCGGCGGTCCTCGTCGTCGTGGACGAATTTTGCCGGCGGCGTGATCTCCGCATAGGTCCAGATCGGCCAGGACTTGTCGTAGATGTCGAGCTCCGGCACGATCGCCGTCAGGTCGATATTGGCCTGCCAGTAGGCATCGATCGTTCCGACGTCGCGCCAGTAGGGCTCGTGCTCGAAATCGGAGCGGACGCAGGACTTGGCGAAGCGGTGGGCGACCGCCTTACCGTGCTGGACGATATAGGGGATGATGTCCTTGCCGAAGTCGCGGCTCGAATTCGGGTCGGCTGCATCGCGGCGCAGCGCGTCGAGCAGGAATTTCGTGCGGAAGACGTAGATGCCCATCGAAGCGAGCGCGAAATCCGGCTTGTCGGGAATACCGGGCGGATTGGCCGGCTTTTCGACGAAGGCCTTGATCTCGTCCTTCTCGTTGACATGCATGACGCCGAAGCCCACCGCTTCCATGCGCGGCACTTCCAGGCAGCCGATCGTCACGTCCGCGCCGGAATCGACATGCTGCTGGAGCATGTATTCATAGTCCATCTTGTAGACATGGTCGCCGGCGAGGATGACCATGTATTCGACGCCGTAATCCTCGATGATATCGATGTTCTGATAAACGGCGTCGGCGGTGCCTTCATACCATTGCGTTTCGGAAACGCGCTGCGAGGCGGGCAGGATGTCGAAGCTTTCGTTTCGTTCCGGGCGGAAGAAGTTCCAGCCGCGCTGCATGTGGCGGATCAGTGAATGCGCCTTGTACTGCGTCGCGACGCCGATGCGGCGAATGCCCGAATTCAGCGCATTCGACAGCGCGAAATCGATGATGCGGGCCTTACCGCCGAAATAGACGGCGGGCTTGGCGCGCCGGTCGGTGAGTTCCTTGAGGCGGCTCCCCCTGCCGCCTGCCAGAACATAGGCCATTGCATCGCGGGCAAGTGGCTGAATACGCTTTTCTACCATTTTCTCCTCCCACCAGTCTTAATTTTCAGGTTCAAGCATGATCGTTGCCAAAGGCGGCAGCGTAATCGAGCAGGTGATGTCGCCGCCGGCATTGACGGCCTGCACGCGCCCGCCATTGCCCTTGCCGCTGCCGCCGTAGATATCGGCATCGGTGTTCAGAATTTCCCGCCAGCGACCCTCGGAGGGCAGGCGTATCGAATAGTTCTCGCGGTAGACGGGAGTGAAATTGGTAATGACGGCGACCGGCTTCTCGCCAGGCGCCTTGCGCAGCCAGGCGAAGACGGAATTCTCGCCGTCATCGGCCACCAGCCATTCGAAACCGTCGCCCTCGCAGTCGCGCGTATGCAGGGCCGGTTTGCTGCGATAGGTGAAATTGAGGTCGCGCACCAGGCGGCGCATGCCCTCGTGCATGCGGTACTGAAGCAGGTTCCAGTCGAGCGACTTGTTCTCGCTCCACTCGGCCCACTGGGCGAATTCCTGGCCCATGAACAACAGCTTCTTGCCGGGATAGCCCCACATATAGGCGTAGTAGGCGCGCAGATTGGCGAATTTCTGCCAGTCGTCGCCCGGCATCTTGGCGATCAGCGAACCCTTTCCGTGAACCACTTCGTCATGCGAGAGCGGCAGGACGAAATTTTCCGAATAGGCATAGAGCAGGCCGAAGGTAAGCTCGTTGTGATGGTGCTTGCGATGCACGGGATCACGGCTCATGTAGCTCAGCGTGTCGTGCATGAAGCCCATGTTCCACTTGAAGCCGAAGCCGAGGCCGCCTTCATGCACGGGCTGCGAGACCTTCGGCCAGGAGGTCGATTCCTCGGCGATGGTCATGACGTTGGGATGCTGGCCATAGATGCGGATATTGAGATCCTGCAGGAAGCGGACGGCTTCGAGGTTCTCGTTGCCGCCGTATTCGTTCGGGATCCATTCGCCGTGCTTGCGGGAATAATCGAGATAGAGCATCGAGGCGACGGCATCGACGCGCAGGCCGTCGAGATGGAACTTCTCGGCCCAGTAGAGAGCGTTGTTGACGAGATAGGAGACGACCTCGGTGCGGCCGAAATTGTAGATCGCCGTGTTCCAGTCGGGATGGAAGCCCTTGCGCGGGTCTTCGTGCTCGTAGAGCGCCGTGCCGTCGAACCAGCCGAGGCCGTGCTCGTCGGTCGGGAAATGCGCCGGCACCCAGTCGAGGATGACGCCGATGCCGACCTTGTGGCAGCCGTTGACGAAACGGGCAAAACCCTCCGGCTCGCCGAAGCGGGCCGTCGGCGCGTAGAGGCCGGTCGTCTGGTAACCCCAGGAGGGGTCGTAGGGATGCTCGGTGATCGGCAGGAATTCGATATGGGTGAAGCCCATGTCGACGCAATAGGGAATGAGGCTGGAGGCGAGCTCGTCCCAGGAGAGCATGGTGCCGTCCTGGCGGCGCTGCCAGGAACCGGCATGCACTTCGTAGATCGAAATCGGCTGGCGGCGCTTGTCGGTCTCGCGCCAGTGCTTCAGATGGGCTTCGTCCTCCCAGACCTGCTCCAGTTCGGCGGCGGCGACGGAGGCGGTCTTCGGCCGGAGTTCGCTGCGGCGGGCGAAGGGATCGGCCTTCAGCGGCAGCAATACGCCGTCCTGGCCGCGAATCTCGAATTTATAGGCAACGCCGATCGGTACGTCGGGAGCGAAGATCTCCCAGATGCCGCTGTCGGCGCGGAAGCGCATGACGTGGCGGCGGCCGTCCCAATTGTTGAAATCGCCGACGACGGAGACGCGCTGCGCATTCGGCGCCCAGACGGCGAAGTGCATGCCCTGCGCGCCGTCATGCTTGATGCGGTGAGCGCCCATCTTGTCGAACAGGCGCAGATGCGAGCCTTCGCGGGCGTAATAGTCGTCCATCGGTCCGAGCACGGGACCGAAGCTGTAGGGGTCCGTCACCGCCCATTCGGCATCGCCGCGCCGGGCGCGGTAGCGCACCGGCTGGAGCTTGGTCAGCGAAACCGGGCCGGCGAAGAAGCCGTCGCCATGAAGCTGTTTCAGTTCGCCGATGACGCTGCCGTCGAGCGTCATGGCGGTGACTTCCTCCGCGCCCGGAATGAAGCACCGGGCGACGAAAGCGTCGCCGGCCTGGTGCACACCTAGGACGGCAAAGGGATTGGAATGCGAGCCCGCGAGGATCGCCGTGATTTCATCTGCCGAAATTTCCCAGGTAAGCTGTACTTCAGGGACTTTTTTCGGCGTTTTCATCCGGCTCTCCAGATCTCGTCTGCATATTGTCTGATCGTGCGGTCGGAGGAGAACCAGCCCATCCGCGCCGTATTGTTGATCGTCTTGGTGTACCAGGCGGACTGGTTGGTCCATATCTGGTCGACGTCGCGCTGGGCCTGGGCATAGGCGTCGAAATCGGCGGCGACCATGAACCAGTCGTGCGAATAGATGCCGTCGATCAGCGAGGAGTAGCGGTTGCGGTCATCCGGCGAGAAGACGCCCGAGCCGATGGCCGAAAGCGCCTGCGACAGCTCGCGTGATCCTTCGATGATGGCGCGGGGATTGTGGCCGTCGCTGCGGACCTTTGCGACCTCGTCGGCCCTGAGGCCGAAGATGACGATATTGTCCTCGCCGACATTGTCACGCATCTCGACATTGGCGCCGTCGAGCGTGCCGATCGTCAGCGCTCCATTGAGGCCGAACTTCATGTTGCCGGTGCCGGATGCTTCCATGCCGGCCGTCGAGATCTGCTCGGAGAGGTCGGCGGCGGGAACCATGACCTCGGCGAGCGAGACGTTGTAGTTCGGCACGAAGACGACCTTGAGCAGGCCGCGCACCGATGGGTCGTTGTTGATGGTGCGGGCGACGTCGTTGATGAGCTTGATGATGAGCTTGGCGTTGTAGTAGCTCGGCGCCGCCTTGCCGGCGAAGAGTTTGACGCGCGGCACCCAGTCCAGTTCCGGATGCGAGCGGATCTGGTCGTAGAGGGCGACGGCTTCGATGATGTTGAGAAGCTGGCGCTTGTATTCGTGGATGCGCTTGATCTGGATGTCGAACATCGCCGACGGGTCGAGCTTCACGCCCATGCGGCTGGCGACGAGATTGGAAAGCGCCACCTTGTTGGCCCGTTTCACCGCGGCGAACTTCTGCTGGAAGGTCGGATCGGAAGCATGTGCCTCGAGCGGGCGCAGCTTTTCGGCATCGTCCAGGAATTCGTCGCCGATCGCTTCGCGGATCAGGCCGGTGAGGCCGGGATTGCACTGCTGCAGCCAGCGGCGCGGCGTAATGCCGTTGGTCTTGTTGTTGATGCGGTCGGGATAGAGCTTGTGCAGGTCGGCAAAGACCGTGACCTTCATCAGGTCGGTGTGCAGTGCCGAGACGCCGTTGATCGAGTGCGAGCCGATGAAGGCGAGGTTGCCCATGCGCACGCGGCGGTCGCCGCTTTCCTCGATCAGCGAGATCGAGCGGATTTCGCTGTCGGAGAAGTTCTTGCCCTTGCGGGCTTCGAGCAGGATCTTGGCGTTGATCGCGTAGACGATCTGCATGTGGCGCGGCAGCAGGCGCTCGAAGAGCGGAACCGGCCAGCTTTCCAGCGCTTCGGGCAGAAGCGTGTGGTTGGTGTAGGAGAAGGTGCGGCGGGTGATGTCCCAGGCCTGCTCGAAATCCAGGCCGTGCACGTCGCAGAGCAGGCGCACCAGTTCGGCGACCGAGACGGCCGGGTGGGTATCGTTCAGCTGGATGGCCACCTTGTCGGGCAGCGAGGTGAAGTCGTCATATTGCTGCAGGTGGCGGCGCAGGATGTCCTGCAGCGAGGCCGACGAGAAGAAGAATTCCTGGCGCAGGCGCAGTTCCTGCCCGGCAGGCGTGGCGTCGGCGGGATAGAGGACGCGGGTCAGGCTTTCGGCCTTGTTGCTTTCGCGCAGCGCGCCGATGTGGTCGCCGGCGTTGAAGGCATCGAGCAGGATCGGGTCGATCGGCTGCGCCGACCAGAGGCGCAGCGTGTTGACGCGTTTTCCCCGCCAGCCGACGACCGGCGTGTCGAAGGCGGCGGCGATGACGCGTTCGGCCGGCTTCCAGACGTAGCGCGGCTGGTCGTCATGGGTGGTGATGAATTCGACGGCGCCGCCGAAGCCGATTTCATAGGCGCTCTCGCGGCGCTCGAATTCCCAGGGGTTGCCGTGGGCGAGCCAGTTTTCGGGCAGTTCCACCTGCCAGCCGTCGGCCATCTGCTGGCGGAAGAGGCCGTGGACATAGCGGATGCCGTAGCCATAGGCCGGAACGTCGACCGTCGCCATGCTCTCCATGAAACAGGCGGCCAGACGGCCGAGGCCGCCGTTGCCGAGTGCCGCATCCGGCTCCAGGCCGGCGATGACGTTGACGTCGACACCGAGCGAGGCGAGCGCATCGTGCACCTCTTCCATCAGGCCGAGGTTCGAGACGGCGTCGCGCATCAGGCGGCCGATGAGGAATTCGAGGGAAAGATAATAGACGCGCTTGGCGCCGGTCGCATAAACCTCACGCGTGGAAGCCATCCACTTGTCGATGATGCGGTCGCGCACCACGAGGATCGTCGCGGTCAGCCAGTCATGCGGCTTTGCCACCTTGGCGTCCTTGCCGATGCGGTAGGTGAGACGTTCGATGATTTCTTCGGCGAGAATTTCCGGCTTGGAACTGCGGGGAGCGGGAGAGGGGATAACCGGCTTGGAAACGGTATTCATGGTCAGATCTCGCCAATTTTAATTTGGTTTCAGGCTGTTAAGCCTGATCTAATCGATTTGTCGTCTGCGTCAGCGACAATTTATGCATCGTTAGGAAGCACTTGCAACAAAGGATTTGGACAAACGAAAAATTTGCGAAACCTTCATAATCACGCGGATCAAGGGGATTGATTTCAATCGCTTTTCTCGATCTGATGCGTGGGACAGCGATAACGAAAAGCCGCGCCGGTTTGTTCCGGCGCGGCTTTTCCTTCGGCTTTTTCTCCTGGCGGTATCGTTAGTTCGTCAGGCGTGTCACCTGTGCGGAGGCCTTCGCTCCGATGGCCTCGAACGCGGCAAGGAGGTCCTCCATTTTTTCCGCCTGGAAATAATGCGCATCATCGGAGGCGCAATAATGCAGCAGCGCCTGGCCGCCCGCCGGTGCCATGAAGGCGATCGTATAGATTTCTATGCCCTTGGACTTGGCGGTATCACACGTTGCCTTGGTCAAGGTGTCGTATGAACGGCCGCCGCTGCTGTCGTTGTTATTGTCGCCGTCCGTCATGAAGACGATGTATTTCTTGGGCACCTGCCCGGTCTTCAGCTTGTGCGCGGAGTCCTCGGCGTCGTTCCCGGCGGCATTCTTCGCTGTCAGAGACGAGTAGGCTGTGCTCATCGCGCCGCTCGAATTCGTGCCGCCATTCGCCTGAAGCGCATTGACATAGCTCGCGACACCGGCGGTCCCCCAGGCGAGATTGCTGGGTGAGTATTGGACGATATCGTAGGATACCGCGCCGGTACGGACATATTCGGCATTGGGATCGGCACTATCGAGCTGGCCGAAGAGGTTGCCAGCGGCGATCTTCAACGCCTCTATCTTCGTATAGTAATTCGAGCGGCTGCCGGTGCAGGTGTCGTACACCCACTTGCCCTTCTTGTTGTAGTGGCCGTTGCAGTCATAGGTGTAGGATTCCGTCGGGTCTTCCTCATTGACAGTGGCAGTATCCTCTCCCATCGACCCCGATTTATCGAGTGCAAGGAACATGGATATCGAGCCTTGCGTTTGCGAATGGCCGCTGGTCGTCGTGGCCGAGGTCGAAAGATGCTGTGTGCTGAAGCCGACCACCTGCATGAGCGGATTGACCGTGAGATCATAGCCCGGTGAAACCGTGACCTGGTAGGATGTCGATTTGCCCGACGTGCTTGTCTGGACATTGACGCCCGTCGCACTCTTGATATCGACGCTGCTCTGCAGGTAATTCGCCATTTGCCCGGCCACGAAATTCCGCGCGTAGGCTTGGGCCTCGGAGGTTTGGATCGTACCGTTTGCCAGCGCCGTGGCTGTTGCGAGCGCGGCGGAATCGGCCGCCTCCTGCAACTGCTGCTTGGAGAGCAGCATATCACCGACCTGGATCGCCATGCCGGCAGCGCCGAGAAGAACCGGCGCCAAGATCGCCGTCATGATACCGAAATTACCGCCTCGATCGCTGAACATGCGTCGCAGGCAGGGATGCGAAAAGAAGGTGCTCATCATGTTCACCTAACTGGAAACCCTGTGAGGTGATTTACGCACGCTGCTTCTTTACGCTGTCCTTACGGCGTCAATACAATTTTAACGAATCGGCGGATTTTTCCAGTTTTGGGATTATTTCAGCGGGATGACGTCGACCGCCTGGACGGCACGCTGGCCGCCATAGCTTTTCAACACGCCGATGACGGGAACGACGTCCGAATAATCCCGGCCGTAGGCGACGACGATGTGATCGGTGCCGGCAGGGATGTCGTTGGTCGGGTCGAGTTCGATCCAGCCGATCGTCTCGCCGCACCAGATCCGCACCCAGGCATGCATGGCATCAGCCCCTTCCAGCCGTTCCTTGCCGGGCGGCGGGATGGTGCGCAGGAAACCGGAGACGTAGCCGGCCGGGATGCCGAGGCTTCGAAGCGCCAGGATCATGATATGGGTGAAATCCTGGCAGACGCCGCGTTTCAGCTTGAACGCCTCGAGCGGTGTCGTGTCCACCGACGTCGCATCGGGAGCGTAGGTGAAATCCTTGTTGATGCGGGCGCAGAGCGCATGGGCGATCTGCATCGCCGTCAGAGCGGGGGTGATGCAGCTTCGCGCATAGTCGGCGATCTCGCGCGCTTGCGTCAGGCGCGGGCTGTCGCCGAGGAAGTGGTGCGGCGAATCCGGCGCCAGCGACCAGACACCGGATATTTCCTCCGGCAAGTCGGCGAGCAGCGGCGAGAAATCGGCGGCAATCGGCAGGCTTTCCACCTGCACGCGGGCCTGCATGCGGATATCGAGCGTCTCGTGCGGCGCGCGCAGCATGAAGGATGTGGCGGGATGACTGAAGAAATCGACGAAATGCGACTGCTCGTCCGGCGTCGGCGAGATGGTGATCGAGCCGGCGACCAGTCGTTGCCGGTTGGTCAGCGACAGCGGCATCAGGCGCATGATGTGGCGGGCGCCGGAGGCCGGCACGTCGTAGCTGTAACCCATGCGGAGCGAGAGATCGTAGAGCACAGCCGTCACCCGAGATAGGTCTGGGCGAGCAGATCGGAAAGCTGCTCCAATTCGCGTTCGAGCCGCTGATAGACATCGACGCCCATGCCCTCCGGCGTCATCACCGCCAGGCCGGAATGGAGGCGCATCGCCTCGCGGTAAAAGGGCGACATCTGGCCGTTGATCAGGGCATTCGGCAGTTGCTCGACCTCGTGGTGGATCTCGTTCACCTGGAAGAGGACCGAACGCGGGTTGAGGGGATCGAGCGCCAGCAGGTCGGTGACGGTCAGCCGCGCCGTGTTGACATTGTAGCGGCGGCGATGAGTCATGACGCTGTCGCCGATCTCGAGCAGCATGTCGAGGGCGCCATCGGGCGCTTCCGGGCCGGACATGTGACCGAGCAGGCGGGTCATGTGCAGGCCGCGCTCGATATAGCGGCCGAGCGAAAGGAAGCGCCAGCCGGTGAAGCGGTACATGTTCTCGTGCACGAGGCCGGCAAAGCCCGCGAGCTTGCGCAGCAGGATCGTCATTGCATGGCTGGCGTCGTCGCCGGCAGTGACGGTGGCGTGAAAGCGCCGCGCGGTCTTGGCGAGATCGTTAAGGGCAAGCCAACCATCGGGCGAGAAGCGGTCGCGGATGTTGCTGGCGGAATAGACGGCGCTGTCGATGTTGCGCAGCAACCTTTCGGGCACGGGCTCGGCGGTATCGATATCGACGGCCGCGAGATAGGCGGAGACGTCGGCGAGCAGCGGCTGGCTCGGATCGGCGGCTTCGGCAAAACGCGCGTGCCAAGCGCGCAGGATGCGCAGCGCCCCTTCGGCGCGTTCGATGTAGCGGCCGAGCCAGAACAGGTTGTCGGCCGCCCGGCTCGGCAGGCTGCCCGGCATGTTGCGGGTGAAGCTGCCTTCGGCCGGCAGCAGCGTGTGACGCTCGACCGGCTTGTCGCTGACGATCCAGACGTCGGCGGCCGCTCCGCCTGACTGCATGGCGATCGCCGAGACGTCGGCGCCGGAGCCGATGCGGGCAAAACCGCCGGGCATGATCTGCCAGCCGTTTGCCGTGCGGGCGGCGAAGACGCGCAGGGACATCGGCCGCGGCACGAGTTTGCCATCCACCCAGGCCGGCGTCGTCGACAGCGTCACGACCTCCTGGCCGACGAGCTTTGGCCCGTCCGAATTCAGCCAGTCGGTAATGGAATCCTTGGCGGTCGCGCGCAGCGACGAGCCAAGCACGGACTCGCCGTTGTCGTCGAAGAAGGGCGCGCGGGAGTAGGCCGGGCCTATCACCATCTTCTCGATATTCTTGGCGACGTGCTCGCGCTCCTCCTGCTGGCCGCACCACCAGGTAGCGATCGAAGGCAGTTGCAGATCCTGCCCCATGAGATGCCGACAGATGGTCGGCATGAAGGCGAGAAGCGCCCGGGTTTCGAGAATGCCGGTGCCGAGCGCGTTGACGATGGTGACGCTTTCGGCGCGCAACGCTTCGACGAGGCCGGGCGTGCCGATATGCGAATTCTGGTTCAGTTCCAGCGGATCGGCAAAGGCGGAATCGAGGCGGCGCCAGAGCACGCCGATCGGCTTGAGGCCGGCGACCGTGCGCACCATGACACGGCCTTTGACGACGGTGAGGTCCTCGCCCTCGAGAAGCATGAAGCCGAGATAGCGGGCGATGTAGGCGTGCTCGTAATAGGTCTCGTTGGCGGGGCCTGGCGTCAGCACCGCGATGCGGTCATCGCCCGAATGCTTCATGTCCTGCAAGGCGTCACGGAAGGCGCCGAAGAAGGAAGCGAGGCGATGGACCGGGGTTTCGGCGTAGATATCCGAGAAGGCCCGGGTTGTCGCGACGCGGTTTTCCAGGGCGAAGCCGGCGCCTGATGGCGCCTGCGTCCGGTCGGCCAGCACCCACCAGTTGCCGTCGGGGCCGCGGCCGATCTCGAAAGCGCAGAAATGCAGGTAGTGGCCGGATGCCGGCCGGATGCCGGCGAGCGGGCGCTGGAATTCGGGATTGGCGGCGATCAGCGCCGGCGGCAGGAGGCCTTCCTCGACCAGCCGGTTCTCGCCGTAGATATCGGCGATGATCGCCTCCAAGAGGTCGGCGCGCTGGACGAGGCCTGCCGACAGCGCCTGCCATTCGCGCTCGTCGATCAGCACCGGGATATGCGAGATCGGCCAGGCGCGTTCGCCGGTGCCTTTGCTGCCATAGGCACGGTAGAAGACGCCGGCGTCTCTGAGGTAGCGGTCGGCGCGGGCGAAACGCTCGGCGAGATCCTTTTCCGGCATCACGCCGAGATGCGAGAGGAAACGCTGCCAGACGGGCCGGACGGCACCCTTGTTGTCCACCATTTCGTCGGCGGTGCCGGGAAGCGGCGCATAATCGAAGGCCGCATCCTTGCCGATGCTGCCCTCAGCCTCTTGCCTGCGCTCCACTGCCGGTCTCTTACCCATCAAACCCCAACTTCAACCCTCGGCCTTTGCCCCCGGCCTCAAATTCCGGCGGGCCGCCTCAGATCCAGCGTCAGCGGGAATTCCGGCGAGCCCGTCTCGGCGCGCGGAATATATCCGCCTGCCGTATGTCCCCACGGCTCGAAGCGGGCGAGCCGCCTTGCTTCCGCCTCGTTGCCGTTGACCGGGAAGGTGTCATAGGTCCGGCCGCCCGGATGGGCAACATGATAGATGCAGCCGCCAATCGAACGCTTCGACCATGTATCATAAATGTCAAAAGTCAAAGGTGTGTTGATCGGCAGAACGGGATGCAGGCCGGAGGCCGGCTGCCAGGCCTTGAAGCGCACGCCGGCGACGGCGACGCCCGAAGCGCCGGTCGGCGTCAGCGGCAGGGTGCGGCCGTTGCAGGTCACGGTGTAGCGCGAGGCGTTGCTGGTTTCGAGGCGGACCTGCAGGCGCTCGACGGATGAATCGACATAGCGCACCGTACCGCCGATCGCGCCCTGCTCGCCCATGACATGCCAGGGTTCCAGCGCCTGGCGAAGCTCCAGCTTCGAGCCCTCGTATTCGACCTCGCCGCAGAAGGGGAAGCGGAATTCGAGTTGCGCCTTGAACCATTCGGGGCTGAGATCGAAGCCGTTTTGACGCAGGTCCGCCAGCACGTCGAGGAAATCGGCCCAGACATAATGCGGCAGCATGAAGCGATCATGCAGCGAGGTTCCCCAGCGCACGAACTTGCCCTCGGCCGGGTTTGCCCAGAAGCGGGCGATCAGTGCACGCACCAGCAATTGCTGGGCGAGCGACATACGGGCATTCGGCGGCATTTCGAAACCGCGGAATTCGACGAGCCCGAGGCGGCCGGTCGGGCCGTCGGGGGAGAAAAGCTTGTCGATGCAGATTTCGGCGCGGTGGGTATTGCCGGTCACGTCGATCAAGAGGTTGCGGAACAGGCGATCGACGAGCCAGGGCAGAGGCTGCTGGCCGCGGCCGGGCGGCGCGATCTGCGCCATGGCGATTTCCAGCTCGTAGAGGCTGTCGTGGCGGGCCTCGTCGATGCGCGGCGCCTGGCTGGTCGGGCCGATGAACAGGCCGGAAAAGAGATAGGAGAGCGAGGGGTGGCGCTGCCAGTGCAGCACGAGGCTCTTCAGAAGGTCGGGGCGGCGCAGGAAGGGGCTGTTGTTCGGATTGCTGCCGCCGACGACGACATGGTTGCCGCCGCCGGTGCCGGTATGGCGGCCGTCGATCATGAACTTGTCGGCGCCAAGGCGGCTCTCGCGCGCCTCTTCATAAATGGCGGTGGTGATGTCCACCGTTTCCTTCCACGTCGAGGACGGATGGATGTTGACCTCGATGACACCGGGGTCGGGCGCGACGCGGATGACGTTGATGCGTTCGTCCTGCGGCGGCGGATAACCTTCGATATGAACGGCAAGGCCGAGGGCCGCGGCCGCGCGCTCGGTCGAGGCGATGAGATCGAGATAATCCTCCAGCGTTTCCGTCGGCGGCATGAAGACGCAGAGGCGGCCGTCGCGCGGTTCGACGGAGAGCGCGGTGCGGACGTGGCCGCCGATCTCGTTCAATGATTGCGGCGTAGCCGGCCGCTGGCCGGTGAAGGGCTGGAAGTGTGCGGCCTGCTGCGGACGCCCGTTATCCCCCGCGAAATCCGGCAGTTCGGGGCGCTGCACGAAGGGGTCGAGCGGGTTGATATAGGGATATTGCGAGGGCGGGATATAGGCGAGCGAATTGAGCGGCAGGCGGTAGCCGACCGGGCTGTCGCCCGGCGTGAGGAAGATGCGGCCGCGCCGCGTCGACCATTTCTCGCTCGTCCAGGTGCGACCGCTGGCGCGCGCATTCCAGGCCTGAACGGGCAGGACGTAGCCGGTCGGGCGGGTCAGCCCGCGATCGAAGACACGGGCGATGCGGCTGCGCTCCTCGGCATCCTTGAGCTTGGAATTGGCAGGATCGACATTTTCCGGCAGGCTTGCTTCCTTGACCAGCCATTCGGCGGGATCCTCGAAAGCGGGCGCGACATATTCGGAAGAAATATCCAGCTCGCCGGCAATCGCCGTCAGCAGCCGGCCGGCATCGTCCTCCGTTGCCTCGTAGTTACGGCCCTCGACGGCGACGAGATCGTCGTCGGACCAGATCGGCAGGCCATCCTTGCGCCAGTAGAGCGAGAAGGTCCAGCGCGGCAGACTTTCGCCCGGATACCATTTGCCCTGGCCGTAATGCAGGAAACCGTTCGGCGCGAAGCGGGTGCGAAGCCGGCGGATGAGCGCATCCGCCTTTTCGCGTTTGGTCGGGCCGACGGCGTCGGTGTTCCATTCGGCGGATTGAAAATCGTCGATCGAGACGAAGGTCGGCTCGCCGCCCATGGTGAGGCGCACATCCTCGGCTTCGAGGATGCGGTCGACCTTTTCGCCGAGTTCGTTGAGATCGTTCCAGCTGTCATCGGAGAAGGGCTTGGTGATGCGCGGATGTTCGGCGACGCGCGAAACCTTCATGTCGAAGGCGAATTCGGTTTCGGCCTCGCCGAAATAGCCGCCGGAAATCGGGGCGGCGTTGCGATAATGCGGCGTTGCCGCAAGCGGGATATGGCTTTCGCCGGTCAGGAGGCCGGAGGTCGGATCGAGGCCGACCCAGCCCGCGCCCGGCAGATAGACCTCCGCCCAGGCATGCAGGTCGGTGAAATCGACTTCAGTGCCGGAGGGGCCGTCGAGCGCCTTCAGGTCGGGCGTCAGCTGGATGAGGTAGCCGGAGACGAAGCGGGCGGCAAGGCCGAGATGGCGCAGGATCTGGACGAGCAGCCAGCTGGTGTCGCGGCAGGAGCCCTTGGCGCTTTCCAGCGTCTCTTCCGGCGTCTGAACGCCGGCCTCCATGCGGATGACATAGCCGATCTGCCGCTGCAGGCGGGCGTTCAGGCCGACGACCATATCGATCGTCGCCTGGCCGGGCGACCAGTCGAGCGTCGGCAGCAGCGCCTTGAGGCGCGGGCCGGCTGGCTCCGGCGTCATGTAGATCGACAGATCCTCGCGGATGGTTTCAGGATAATCGAACGGCCATTTGGTCGCCTCCTCCTCGACGAAGAAGTCGAAGGGATTATAGACCGTCATGTCGGCGACGAGGTCGACCTCGATCTTGAACTCCGTCACGGGGTCGGGAAAGACGTAGCGGGCGAGGTAATTGCCGTAGGGGTCCTGCTGCAGGTTGACGAAGTGGTTTGAGGGCGTGATCTTCAGCGAGTGGCTGAGCACCCGCGTCTTCGAATGCGAGGCCGGTTTCAACCGGATGATTTGTGGGCCGAGGCGGACCGGCTTGTCATAGGTATAGTGCGTCAGATGATAGATGCTGGCTTTGATCGACATATTGCTCTTTTTGTCCGGCGCGCATCGTTGTGCGGCTTGCTGTTCCCGAAGTCAGTGTGTGCAATGCAGCGAAAGAAAGCAAGGGCGGAAGGCTGAGGACAGGGCGGCTTTTACGCCGCCTTGGCGAAGGTGACCGCCGCCTTCAGGCCCTTGCCGCCCGCGCCCGGCTCCAGCGTCAGGGCGGCGTTGAAAAGATTGGCGATTTCTTCGACGATGGGAAGGCCGAGCCCCGCGCCCGGCGCGCCGGAATCATTGCCGCGCGAAAAACGCCGGCGCACCGCCTCCAGCTTCTCGCCGGGAATGCCGGGGCCGTTGTCCTCGACTTCGAGGCGGATCGTCTCGGCGGCGGCGATGATGCGGACCGTGACTTCGGCTCCCTTGCCGGCATAGGCGATGGCGTTGCCGGCGAGGTTGCGCAGCATTTCGCCGATCAGCAGCGGCTCGGCGCGGATCATGGCCGGGCTCTCGCCCTCGAAGCCGAGATCGATGCCGGCGACGGCGGCCGTCGGGATCTGTTCGCCGGTGATTTCCTGGGCGATGGCCGCAAGATCGATGGCGGAGGCGGTCAGCGCCTCCTTGGCGGTGGCGGCGTCGATCTTCGCCATCAGGAGAAGCTGAGCAAGGATGCGTTCGGCATGCGCCACGGCCTGATCGCCCTTCAGCGCCGCCGCCTGGGCTTCGTCAAGCGAGCCGGCGCGGGCGGAAAGGGCAAGCTGGGTGCGGATGATGGCGAGCGGCGTGCGCAATTGGTGGCTGGCATTGCCGGTGAAATTGCGCAGGGCATCGAGGGCCGACTGCAGGCGGACCATGAAGGAATTCACCGTATCGACCAGCGGCTCGACCTCGCTCGGCACGGTCTCTTCGATCGGATGAAGATCATCGGGGCTGCGTTCGCCGATGGCGTCGCCGAGCTTGTAGAGCGGGCGCAGGGCGACGGTGACCGAGATCCAGACGATGACGGCCGCGCCTGCGATCATGAAGGCGAGGCGCAGCGCCGAGCGGACGAGGATCGCTCGCGTCAATTGCCGCCGGGCGATGGTGGTTTCGGCAACCGTCACGACGAAGGGTACGGAGCGGATGCCCGTCGAGGCGGAACGCTCGAGCGTCGCGACCCGGATCGGCTCGCCGCGGAAGATGTCGTCGGCAAAGGCAGCCGCATCGCCCGGCGCCTTCTTCAGGACCGGCAGGGATTGGTAGCCGGTGATGAATTCACCCGGCGGGCCGTCGACGCGGTAGAAGACGCGGTCCTGAGCGGCGGATGTCAGCATCTCCAGCGCGACATAGGGGATATCGACCTGCAGCGTGCCGTCTTCTGCGACGACGACGCGCTCGGCGATCGCAAGCGCCGAGCCGGCGAGCACGCGGTCGGAGACGATATTGGAGGTCTGCACCGCCTCGCTATAGGTATCGGCGAGCGCCAGCGTGCCGATGACGGCGGTGGAAACAAGCAGCCAGAAGAGCAGCCGGCGCCTGAGGGAATAGGCTGATGTCATGAGGCCTCTGGCAGCTTGTCGAGATAATAGCCGATGCCGCGTGCGGTCTTGACCGTCAGCCCGTAAGGCGAGAGGCGTTTCCTCAGGCGGCTGACATATTGCTCGATGGCATTGGAGGAAATGTCGTCGTCGAAGGCTGTCAGCGACTGGATGATCGCCTCCTTGGCGACGACCTTGCCGGCCCGCATGAAGAGGATTTCGAGCAGGCCGAGCTCGCGGGCGGGAATATCGAGCGGCGTGGCGCCCGATGAAAAGGTGCGGGAGTTGAGATCGAAGGAAATGCCGCCGAAGCTGACGGTCGCCGAGCGCAAGCCGGCCTGGCGGCGCAGAAGCACGCGAACGCGGGCCTCGAACTCGGCGATGTCGAAGGGTTTGATCAGATAATCGTCGGCGCCGAGATCGAGACCCTTCACGCGTTCTTCCGGCGTGCCGCGTGCCGTCAGAATGAGGACGGCCGCCTGGTTCTGCCGGGCGCGCATGGCGCGCAGCACGTCGAGCCCGTCCATCTCCGGCAGGTTGAGGTCGAGAATGACAAGATCGAAATTTTCCGCCGCGATGACGGCATTGGCCGACGCCCCGTCATGCACGACATCGACGGCATGGCCCGTGCCGCGCAAGATCGCCGACAGGCCGTCGGCCAGCGCGATGTTGTCTTCGGTGAGCAGGATGCGCACGGATGTCCCCTTGTTTTTCAAAGGAGATTACAGGGGCGGCGCGAGCTTGTCACAGCGATTTTATCGGTTCGGTGAACAGCGGGGGAAAGGCCGGCTTCAACTCCCGGTCTTCTCCATCCGTTCGTGCTGCATCATTGCGGCGGCCAGCAGATTCCGGAACCGGGATGTGTGGCGGATGTTGTCGAGATCGGAATCATTGTTGAACCATTTGATATGATAGGCGGAGCTATGCGGAAGCAGCCTCTCCAGGAGGTCGATCGCCTGGTCGGCGTCGCCGAGGATGGAATGGACGCAGGCGAGATTGTACTGGGCGACGATGTCATCGGGGTCGATGGCGATCGCGCGCGCGGCCCAGTCGCGTGCTCTCGCCTGATCGCCGAGATGGGCGAGCGCTAGCGCGCCGCGATGGGCCGGGCCGGAATTTTCCGGATTGCAGTTCAGCGCGCGTTCGGCGCGTTCAAGGCCGAGCCGGGCCCAATGCTCCGTATCGACCACGCGGCCAAGCGAACGGTAGGCGGCCATCAGATGGATCGGCGAGACGTAATCGTCGGGGCGGATCTCGGCGGCGCGGGCAAAATACTGAACGGATTCGGCAAAGTTGCCGCGCATGAAGAAAAACCGGGCGTAATGAAAATTCGCCTCGAACAGGTTCGGATCGAGCGCCAAGGCTCGTTCGAAAGCGGCGGCTGCTTTCTCGTCCTGGCCGCTCTGATGCAGAGCAAGACCGCGGGAGGCATGGGCCTCGGGCAGGTCGGGGTCGAGTTCGAGGGCACGGGCGCTCATGTCGAGGATACGCCGCAGCGGCACGTCTTCCGGCCCCCAATCACGGATCGTCGCGTCGCAATCGGCAATGCCCGCATAGGCGCGGGCATAGTCCGGATCGAGCTCGACCGCCTTGCAGAACATGCGCCTTGCGAGCTTCAGATATGACTTCGTCCAGGTGTGGGAGAGCTGGCGGCCCCTGAGGTAGTAGGTGTAGGCTTCGACATTGGCGGTCGGCTCATTCGCGATCGCCTTCTTCTCTTCGGGCAACAGGCGCACCTTCAACTGGCCGACGATCGCATGGGTGATCTCGTCCTGGATCGCGAAGATGTCGGTCAGGTCGCGGTCGTAGCGCTCGGCCCAGAGATGATCGCCATTGGCGGTGTCGATCAATTGGCCGGAGATGCGCACGCGCTTGCCGACGATGCGGACACTTCCCTCGAGCACGTAGCGCACGCCGAGTTCTTGGGCGAGCGGCTTCACCTTCACCGAGGTGCCCTTGTAGGTGAAAATGGTGTTGCGCGGCACGACATGCAGGCTGGAGATCTTCGACAGATCGGTGATGATGTCTTCGGTGATGCCGTCGGAGAAATAATCCTGGTCGGCATCGCCGCTCATATTGGTGAAGGGCAGCACGGCGATGAAGCAGGTGTTGCGGTTCTGCGCGACAAGCTTGGTGGAGGAGGGCGGCGCCAGGGTGACGGTGTAGACCTGGACGGGCTGCCGGATGTTCTTCAGCGTATGCTCGCCGATGGATTCGAAGCCGAGATTGAGGCGCGAGCCGACCTGATCGCGCACCGAGGCCGACACGGCGATGCCGCCCGGCGCGGCGATCCGCTCGAGCCTCGCGGCGAGATTGACCCCGTCGCCGAATATGTCGCCGTTCTCGACCACGACATCGCCGAGACTGATCCCGATGCGGAATTCGACGCGCTCGTCCTTCGGGACGTTTTCGTTGCGGGCCGACATGCTGCGCTGGATTTCGGCGGCGCAGGCGACCGCATTCACCACGCTCTGGAATTCGGCCAGGATGCCGTCGCCGGTGAGTTTGACGATCCGGCCCCTGTAGTCCGAGATACGAATGTCGACCAGTTCGCAGCGATGGCGGTTCAGCGCCTGCAGCGTGCCTGATTCATCGATGCCCATCAGCCGGCTGTAGCCGACGACATCCGCAGCGAGAATAGCGCTCAGTCGTCGTTCCATGACCCCTCCCATGGATCTTCCCAGGTTAATCCAGTTTTTTCAGAGTTTTTTCCGCGTAGATCCTTCCCCCGAATAGAAATCCGGGCGGTCGTCTGACGCAGCAGCGCACCCTATAACGTCGCCAATCTTCATCAATACTCTAAAGGGGCGAAGGATGGCGCCAAACCATAATCCTTTATGGTGAAAAACGGTCTCCGGCGGGGCAAGCGGAATATTTTTGCTCTGTTCAGTTAGTTTTTCACGTCCGGTATCAGGCCGATCGTTTTGGCCGCAGCGAGGCACTGCCGTGCGGTCTGGTCGCCTCATGAATTCGGCACCCTTGCTCCTCTCCGTCCGCTCGGGCATTGTTGCGGCATGAGGAGAATTTTCATCTTGCTGCTGGCGTTCTGGCCGGGCTTTACGCTTGCCGATCAGGCCTTTTATCCGGCGAAGTCGGGAAATGCCGATGCGCCGGTGCTGACGGTTTATTCCTCGCTCGACGAGCCGTTGGCGCAGCCGATGATCCGGGGTTTCCAGGAGGCCAATCCCGATGTCGCAGTCAGATATGAGGACATGCTGACCGGCGATATCTACGACCGGATCGTCAGGGAGACGGATGCCGGCAAGAGGACGGCGGATTTTGCCTTCTCTTCGGCCATGGACCTGCAGGTGAAGCTTTCCAACGACGGATATGCGCAGGTCAGCAACCTGCCGATGAGCGCGGCATGGCCGAAATGGGCGAATTGGCGCAATACCGCCTATGCGCTGACCTTCGAGCCGGCGGTCTTCGTCTATCACAAGCCGAGCTTCGCGCACGAGCCGGTGCCGAGTTCGCGGGCGGAACTCGTCGACTACCTCAAGCGCAAGGGCAACGCGGTCTATGGCCGGATCAGCACCTACGATATCGAGCGCTCCGGCGTCGGCTTTCTCTTCATGGCGCGCGATCAAGAGCAGTTCGGCGACATCTGGTCGGTGATCGGAGCGATGGGGGCGGCCGGCGTCAAGCTTTATTCGACGAGTTCGGCGATCCTCGAACGCGTCGCCGACGGGCGCTTCGTGCTCGGCTACAATATTCTCGGCTCCTATGCGGCCGACTGGGCTTCTCGGCATCCCGATGTCGGCATCGTGCTGCCGAAGGATTATACGGTGGTGATGTCGCGGATCGGGCTGGTGCCGCAGGCGGCGGCCGAGCCGGAGCTCGGGCGGCGCTACCTCGCCTTCTTCATGTCGAAGGAGGGCCAGACGATCATGGCGCGCGAACTGCAGATCCCGGCCGTCAGCCCCGAGGTGGCGGGGGAAAATACCGCCAATACGCTGCAGGAACTGCTCGGCGCCCAACTTCGGCCGGTGCCGGTCAGTCCCGGCTTGATGGTCTATCTCGATCAGGTGAAGCGGGCGCGGCTGATCGCGCACTGGAACGAGGTTCTCCGGGCGCAGTGAAGTGCGTCAGCTTTTGGCCGGTTCGTCTTTTCCGCAAGCTTCGGCGTAAAGCCAGTATTCGTAGAACATCGGCTTTTTCACAGTGAAGGGATGTTCGCCCTGCCAGGCGCCGACGGTATAGTTCGGGCCAGCGGCGCTCTGTTTTCGACCGTCGGGAAGTTTCATCTCGAAAGGGACTGCTGGAACCTCCGCCGTCAGCTTCAGCCCTTCAGGCAGGCCGAAGTCGGGCGAGCGGAAAGGGACCGGCCCGGGATGCGCATGCGCGCCGATAGGATACCCCGCCTGGCGCAGCAGGTCAGGGAAATACAGGTGATCGATCAGGTCGCCATCGAAGCGGATATCGAGGTCCCGCCAAAGCCTGGTGAAATGTTCGCCTTCAAGTGAGCTTTCATCCTGTCCTTCCTTTGGTACGCTCTGCCATCCTGCGCCAAAGGGAGCGGATGCCTGCAGTGTCGACAGGCCTGCCGCGCCGTAATAGCCGATCGCATTGTTCAGATGGTGAAACTGGCTGAAGCGGTAGCGCTTGCTGATCGGGCCTCTCAGCATCCATGAATTGTTGAAGACGTAATGCGGACCGACCGCTTCGTGTTTCTTGGGAAACTTGAAAAGCTGGCCGAAATTACGGTCGTCGTCATCGGGGCCGGGCCGATGCAGGTTCCAGCCGAGATTGCCATAAATGTAAAAATGGCCGGAGCGCCGCATCTCCAGTGAAAAGGGCATGTAGCAATCGACGAATCTGTTGCCGCGCACGGTCCAGTTCCAGGCGTAGTCCTCCGCCTCGATGGCGTTGTCGCGGAGGCGGACGAACCAGTTGTTTTCGATGACGATGTTGCGGCAGAAGTCCTCCACGGTGGAGTCGGATGCGTCGTTGAAAAAATGGATGCCGTTGAAGGCATCGAGAATGACGTTGTCGCGCAGGACGACATAGCCGGCGATGGTCCAAGCCCGGAAGAAATCGCCGTCGAAACCACGCTCGTCCTTCTCGACATCCACGCGGCTGTCTGTGTCGTCGATATTGCCGTGGACCTGGCCCCATGAGGTTTTTCGCCAGAGCTTGCAATCGTCGGGATCGAGCGTTGCATTGACGGCTTTGGTCTTTCGGATCGCGGCAAGGTCCGCCTCGCCGTGAGACTGGACATCCTGTATCCAGTCGCATCCTTCGATCAGCAGATGGCGCGTGTAAGGTCCGGCCGCCCCTATGGCAATCGTGCTGCCGCGGATGTGCAGGCCGCGGAGCGTGATGTGCTGGCAGTTGTCGAGGTAGATCGCCGTGGGCCAGCAGCCTTCGAAGGTGAGGTCCTCGATGACGACCCACTGGCAATTCCGCAGCACGAGCGCTGCGTTGTCGGCAAGGTAATAAATGCCGGGGAAGCGGCCATTGGCTTCCTGCACGGCGGAGAGGCGGTTGGCAGTTTCGCGATAGCCTTCGTATGTTCTGCCGCCATCGATGAGAGCGCCGCTGCCGCGAATGACGACCGGCTGCTGCTGAGATCCGCTGACCGAGGAGAGCACGAGCGGCACTGCATATCGCCCGTCTTCGAGCGTCAGTATCGTATCTGGACGCAGCGATCGCATGTCGTCGTATATCCGGCGGGGATTCGTGGTCAGGCAGTGTGACATGTCGTTCCCTTAGGTATCAGCGAAATAAAGGACTGCGGAAATCGAGATAATGGAAAACAAAACCGTGGATTGATCAAGATGTAATGGATCGAGGCTCGCGTGCGCAAGGGACTATATCCTCAGTATTTCCGGGTGACGTCGGCGTTGAGAGCCCGATTGAAGGATTTCGCCTCCCGCCAGCAACAATGCGCACTTCAAACGGCAGCGAAGGACCGGATTTAGACCGGCGTGTGCCAATTACGGCAAAAAAGTGGCTTCTCCTTCTGGATATCTTGCCGATGTCAGCTAGATGACAGGTTGTTGTGGTGGCTTTGGCTACTTCTTCTCCGTGGAGGCGGAGAGCTGAAGCCTTGGGAGGAATTTCGCTCGTCACTCAGGACAATCACGTCCGCTGGCCGGCCATCCTTCCCGATTCCCAGAGAACAACAGGCGGTCGCTCAGCCGCCCACGGAGGACATCGTGAAGCATACGTTCATTGCAACCCTTTTCGCAGCCGCCATCGCGCTGCCGGCCTATGCGGCCGACTACACCATCATCGCGCCGGCGGCTCCCGGCGGCGGCTGGGACCAGACGGCCCGTTCGCTGCAGGCCGCGCTGCAGCAGGAGAAGATCTCCGGCAACGTGCAGGTCCAGAACGTTCCCGGCGCCGGCGGCACCATCGGCCTGGCGCAGTTCAGCAGCCAGGCTGCGGGCAATCCGAATTCGCTGATCGTCGGCGGCTATGTCATGGTCGGCGCCATCCTCACCAACAAGTCGCCGGTGACGCTCAAGGACGTGACGCCGATCGCCCGTCTGACCGGCGAATATGAGGCCATCGTCGTTCCCGCCTCGTCCGAGATCAAGACCATGGCCGATCTGGTCGCGGCGCTGAAGAAGGATCCGGGTTCGGTTTCCTGGGGCGGCGGCTCGGCCGGCGGCACCGACCACATCACCGCAGGCCTGATCGCCAAGGCTTCCGGCGTCGACCCGACGAAGATCAACTACGTCGCCTTCTCCGGCGGCGGTGAAGCGCTCGCAGCCATTCTCGGCAACCAGGTCACAGCTGGCGTTTCGAGCTACAGCGAGTTCGAATCGCAGGTGAAAGCAGGCATGCTCCGTCTCCTCGCCGTCTCCAGCGACAAGCGTATCGACGGCGTCGACGCCCCGACGCTGAAGGAAGCCGGCACCGACGTCAGCATCCAGAACTGGCGCATGGTCGCCGCAGCCCCCGGCCTGTCGGCCGACGAAGTCGCTGCGATCACCGCCGATTTCGAAAAGCTGCACGGCTCTGCCACCTGGCAGGAAACCCTGAAGACCAAGGGCTGGGCCGACACCTATCTTTCCGGCGACGCCTTCAAGGCCCAGCTCGAAAAGGACGTCTCCGCCACCGAGGGCATTCTTAAAGAGATCGGACTTGTTCAATGAGCGAGGATAAGACCTCCTCGGCAACCGAGCGCCGCCCTGATCGGGCGGCGTTCATCATTGCCGTTTTCCTCTTCGCCATCGCGGGTGTGATGGCCTGGGATGCAACGCATCTGAAAACGATCGCACAATACGCCCGCATCGGTCCGGCAACGGTGCCTGAGGTGGTGGCGTTCGGGCTCTTCTGTCTTGGCATCTGGACCGCGGCCGAAGCCTGGCGCGGCGAGTTTCCGGAACGAGACAAGCAAGAAGTGGCGCCCGTCATCTGGATCGTCGCCGGTCTTGTCTGCCAGATGCTGCTTCTGCGCGTTGCCGGCTTCTCGATTGCGACCGGTATATTGTTTGCGCTGACGGCACGCGGCTTCGGCAAACGCAAGCTCTGGATCTCGCTGCCGATCGGCGTCGTTTTCAGCTTCGTCGTCTGGGCGATCTTCTCGCAGCTCCTGCAGCTGACGCTGCCGGCCGGCCCGCTCGAACATCTGTTCTTCTGACCGCGCGGGACGCGCTGTCAGCTCTTTTGATTTTTCGCGGCGACCGATTGCAAACGCACGGACGGGAACGCCGCCTGGGACACCAAGATGAGCACATTCGAATTCCTATGGCAGGGTATCCTGGTTGCGATGCAGCCGATGAACCTGGTTTATGCGCTGGTCGGCGTGACGCTCGGCACAGCCGTCGGCGTATTGCCCGGCATCGGCCCGGCGCTCACCGTGGCGCTGCTTTTGCCGGCCACCTACAAGCTCGATCCGGGCGGCTCGCTGATCATGTTCGCCGGCATCTACTACGGCGGCATGTACGGCGGTTCGACGACGTCGATCCTGCTCAATACGCCAGGTGAAAGCGCCTCGATCGTCACCGCGCTCGAGGGCAACAAGATGGCGCGGGCCGGGCGCGGCGGACCGGCGCTGGCGACGGCGGCGATCGGCTCCTTTGTTGCCGGCCTCATCGCCACGCTCGGGCTCGCCTTCATCGCGCCCTATATCGTCAAGCTGGCGCTGGTTTTCGGGCCGCGCGAATATTTCGCGCTGATGGTGCTCGCCTTCGTCACCGTTTCCTCCGCCTTCGGAGATTCGGCGCTGCGAGGCCTGACCGCGCTGTTCATCGGTTTCGCGCTTGCCATGATCGGCATCGACCAGCAGACGGGGCAGGCCAGGCTTTCCTTCGGCATCCCCGACCTGCTCGACGGCGTCGAGGTGACGACGCTTGCCGTGGCGATGTTCGCGATCGGCGAGACGCTCTATATCGCAGCGCAAGGCAACCGGGTCGCGGAACAGGTGGAAGCGGTCAAGGGTTCGCTCTGGATGAACGCACAGGACTGGTCGCGCTCCTGGAAGCCCTGGCTTCGCGGCACGCTGATCGGTTTCCCGATCGGCGCCATGCCGGCGGGCGGCGCTGAAATCGGCACCTTCCTCTCCTACTCGACCGAAAAGCGGCTGGCGAAGAACCCGGAAGAGTTCGGCCATGGCGCGATCGAAGGCGTGGCCGGCCCCGAGGCGGCGAACAACGCGTCCGCCGCCGGCACGCTGGTGCCGCTCCTGACTCTCGGCCTGCCGACGACGGCGACGGCGGCGATCATGCTCGCCGGCTTCCAGCAATACGGGCTGCAGCCAGGGCCGCTCCTGTTTGCCACCAATCCGCAGCTCGTCTGGGGTCTGATCGCCAGTCTGCTCATCGCCAATGCGATGCTGCTCGTCCTGAACCTGCCGATGATCGGGCTCTGGGTGCGGCTGCTGACCATTCCGAAGCCGTGGCTCTATGCCGGCATCCTGCTGTTTGCGACGCTCGGAACGATCGGCGCCAACCCTTCGGTGTTCGAACTCGGCATGCTGCTCGCCTTCGGCCTGCTCGGCTATGTGATGCGGCTCTTCGGCTATCCGATCGCACCTGCCGTCGTCGGCCTCATCCTCGGGCCGCTTGCCGAGCAGCAGCTGCGCCGCGCGCTGGCGATCAGCCAGGGGGACGTCACGACGCTGGTGATGTCGCCGATTGCGGCAGGCCTTCTCATCGTTGCCGCAGCTGCTTTCCTCATTCCGCTGATCCTGCGCATTCGCGGCAGGGGCCAGGTGCTGTCTCAGCTGGCGGCAAACGAAGATTAAAAGAAAAAGACAACCTTACCCCTCCCTGGAGGCCGGCCATGGAAACATGCGCCGGCCTCTTCTTTTTGCATGGCTGAGGTGAATTTACGTGCATTGTGGATGCGCACGCGCACTGCCATCTATGAGTGGTCAATCATAGAGCAAGAGGAACAGGACAATGTCCGCCATCCGCAATTCAGTCCACTCCGGCTTCCTGGGCCGCGCATTCGCTGTGCTGAGCGCCGCAAATGCCGTCAGCGCCGCTGTCGAAGCCGGTCGTCGCCCGCGCGCCCGCGACCTCAATGAACTTGGCATCGACCCGGCATCCTTCGGCCGCGTCATCCGCTAAGTTCTTTCAAGGCATGCATGAATGAAACAGCCCGCAACCGGATGTGAACTGACCCCCGAAAGTTGGACACCCAACTTCGGGGGTTTTGCATGTCCAAATACAGCACGTCGTTCAAGCAGAGTGTTGTGGAGTTTTACAGCGGCGGCAAGCGTAGCGTGCGTGAGGTGAGT
>NZ_LOKX01000007.1 GCF_002211285.1 Rhizobium sp. R635
TCGACCATTGCGACTCGTTCAACTCGTATCGCTTCACCGCCATCAAGGCCTCCGTGCGTCACACGGGTACTCTATGAATCAGTGATCAACTGATTTGGGAATCCTGAATGTCGATTGGTCCTAGCCCAATCTGAACGATTACCCTTTTGAGGGTGATATCAAGGGCCGGGTGGCCCTGAACGAAGGGGCTCAAGATGAATTTCAGAAATTTGGTTGCCGCGATCGCTATCGGCGTCGGCACTCTTGCAACGGCTGTCGTCGCTGAAGCGGCGGACAAGAAGGTCGTCGTCGGCTATCAAACCGACGCCTTGCCGTCTTCGGTTGCGATCGCCAACGGCGAATTCGCCAAGACGACGGGATACGACATCGACTTCCGCAAGTTCAATTCGGGCGCCGAGATCTTTGCGGCCATCGCCTCGGGCGATGTTCAGGTCGGCTATGTCGGCTCCAGCCCGTTTGCGGCTGCGGTGTCTCGCGGGCTCGAGGTCAAGGCCTTCTACCTCGCCTCCATCTCGGGCATCGACGAGGCTCTCGTCGTGCGCAACGGTTCGGGCATCGAAAGCCTGAACGATTTGAAGGGCAAGAAGCTTGCCGCCGCACCCGTATCCACGGACCACTATCAGCTCCTGGCGCTGATCAAATCGCTCGGCCTGACCGAAAAGGACGTGCAGGTCTTCGCAATCCCGCAGCCGGAAATCGTCGCGAGCTATAACCGCGGTGACATCGACGGCGGCTTCGTCTGGGATCCGGCGCTGACCGAACTGAAGAAGAACGGCAAGGTCCTCGTGACGTCCAAGGACGTGGCGGACAAGGGTGCGCCGACCTTCTCGGCCTGGGTCGCGACCTCGAAATTCGCCGCCGACAATCCGGAGTTCCTGAAGGGCTTCGCCTCGGTCGTCACCAAATACTACGCATCCTTCGCGGCGGACAAATCCGCCTGGGGTCCCGACAGCGACAACGCCAAGTCGCTCGCCAAGCTTCTCGGCGGAACGCCGGATCAGCAGGCCTCGGCCTTGAAGAACCTGACGCTGCTCACACCCGAAGTCCAGGCATCGGACGCCTGGCTCGGCGGCGGCGAAAAGGCCGGCGCCGGCAAGATCCTCAAGGACACCGCAACCTTCCTGAAGGAACAGGGCAAGGTGTCCGGCGTGCTGGACAATTACGGAAGCTTCGTCACCGCGGACGCGCTGACCGGCGTCAGCAACTGATCCCTCCTGACACCGGCGCGGCAATCGCGCCGGCGTCTAACTTGCGAGCGCCAACATGCTTAAAGTTGACCACGCCAGCGTCTTCTTCGCAGCCCGCGACGGGCGGACCGTTCACGCGCTCGATCGCGTGTCCTTCGATATTCCCGAACGCGGCTTCGTCGTCGCACTCGGAGCTTCGGGCTGCGGCAAATCAACCCTTCTCAACGCGATTGCCGGTTTTCTTCCGCTTTCGGACGGCCGGATATTGCTCGATGGCCGCAGCGTCGAACGACCGGGCGCCGATCGCGGCGTGGTCTTCCAGAAGGACTCGCTGCTACCTTGGAAGTCCGTCCTCGACAATGTCGCGCTCGGCCTGAAATTCGCCGGCATAGGCCGGAAGGAGCGGCAGGCGCAGGCCCTGGAACTGCTCCGGCTCGTCGGCCTGGACGAATTCGCCAGCGCCTTTCCCTATGAGCTGTCGGGCGGCATGCGCCAGCGCGTCGGCATCGCGCGGGCTCTGGCGACCAATCCCGATATCCTGCTGATGGACGAGCCGTTCGGCGCGCTCGACAGCCTGACCCGCGAGCAGATGCAGGAACTGCTGATTTCCGTCTGGAACAAGACGGCTAAGAAGGTCTTCTTCATCACGCATTCGATCGAAGAGGCCTTGTTCCTGGGCACGCAAGTGCTCGTCATGTCGCCCAGGCCGGGGCGTGTCGTTGCGCGCTTCGATCTCGATTTCATCAATCGTTTCGCCGAAACCGGCGATGCCCGGTCGATCAAGGCCTCGTCGCAATTTGCCGAATTGCGCGAGGAAATTCGCGCCATCCTCCACAGCAGCGAAGATTTCAGGAGCGCCGCATGAGCGATATAACCCAAGCCTCCCCGGTCGCGGCACATAGCGAGGACCGCCAGGTCAAGCTCGTGAAAATGGCCGGCTTCGGCGCCGGCGAGAAATCAACGGTCGCCATCAGCATCGTCACTGCCCTCGCCATATTGCTGCTCTGGTGGTTCGTAGCCGCGCTCGGCGTCGTACCGCACCTGTTTCTGCCTCGACCGGACGAGGTGCTGACGCAGATCGGCGTCATCTATCGCGACGGCTACGCCGGGGCATCGCTTTCCGAGCATGTCTCCGCGAGTCTGTTCCGCATCGTGGTCGCCGCCCTCATCGCCATCTCCACCGCCATTCCGCTCGGATTGCTCATGGGCCTGAACCGCTGGGCGAAAGGCGTGCTCGACGCGCCGATCGAATTCTACTGGCCCCTTCCACCCCTCTCCTACCTGCCACTGATGATCATCTGGCTCGGCATCGGCGAGACGTCGAAAATCACCCTGCTAGTGCTGGCGATGTTCGCGCCGATCTGCCTTTCGGCCCAGGCCGGCGTTCGCTCGCTTCCGATCGAGCGCGTCAATGCCGCCCGTTCGCTGGGCGCAAGCCGGCTGCAGCTCTTTCTCGACATCGTCCTGCCGTCGGCCCTGCCCGAGATCCTCACCGGCATCCGCATTGCACTCGGCGTCGGCTGGAGCACGCTGGTCGCCGCCGAACTGATCGCCTCCACGCGCGGGATCGGCTTCATGATCATGTCTGCTTCGCAGTTCCTGGCGACCGACGTCGTCTTCGTCGGCATCGCCATCATCGCGATCTGCGCCTTCACCTTTTCGGCCGCCGTTCGCTTTCTGGAGACTTTCCTCGTGCCGTGGAAAGGCAAGCTCTGACAAACAGTTGGCAGGCATCGTCGCTCGCCAATGCGGTCAATGCACCGTAAATCTCGCCGCATCGGCCTTGCGCCGTTCCAAGCTACGGATCAGCATCGCGGCCTCCCTGACGATTGCCGAAAACGTCGCATCGTCGGCATCGGCGATCCGTCCCGTCATATCGCGAATGATCGTCGTCAAATGGATGATCGAATGGCGGTTCTGCGCGTCCTCCGGTCCGAATTGGCTGTCGGCCATGGCAAGCAGAGAGTCCACCAAACGATTCATGGTTTGCCTGCGCCTGCTTCTCGGATCGGCGTTCGGATCTTCGCTCAGGCGCAGGAGGTCGGCGATAATATCGGACATTGCACTTCCACTCAGATTGCAAAAGCCGTCGGCATGGAAACGATGCGCTTGCGCGCGCCCGAACGCATCTTCAGGGCCTCCAGGAGCCGATAGCCGTTGCGCCAGCGTCCGAAACCGCTTGCGATATTGATGTGGCCGGCAAGACCGATATTCCTGGTCTCGGCGTTCCACAGCCGGCCGAACAGGGTGAGGCGGTCGACCGCCATATAGGCGTCGTTCATGCTGCCGACGACGATGCTCGGAAAAGGCAGGGGCGCCGCCGGCATATCGCCGAAGGTGATTTGTCCGGGATGCAGAATTTCCGTAGCCGGCAGGTCGCACGGAGCAACGAGCAAGGCCCCTTTGACGCGGCGCGCGGCACTCCGGCCGGCGAGCCGGGCAGCCAGCAGGCATCCGAGACTATGGGCAACCAGATAGGCCTCACCCGCCTCTTCGAGGGCACTTTCCAGCCGCGGCAGCCACCGGTCGACATGTGGATACTCCCAGTCATCCTGGGTGACGCAACGGCTGTCCGGCTGATCCTGCAGCCAGTGCTGTTGCCAGTGCCCTTCTCCCGAGCCGAAGAGCCCGGGCAGGATAAGGACCTCGCTCATCGGATCAGCCCGATCACCAGCGCGAACAGGAAGGCGAAGGAGCCTGTGATCGTGCAAATTCCGGCCGCATGGCGGAACTGCGACCTGAGACTGTCCGTTGCTCTTCTCGCACGATGCCGGCCGAGGCCGGTTTCAACGACGATTGCCATCACGCCACCTCCTCAATACCAAAGTCCGGGCATCGCGCCCCAATAATGAAGTTCATAATCGCGGGCGGACCAGTCCCGCTCATCGTCTCGGATGAGCGGACCGTTTACGGACCCTCGCGCAGCCACTGTCTCCACCTTGAAAAAGCGGTCGACCGCGAGTTTCAGCCAGACGTAGAAATCAAGCTTCATGCGAACCTCCTTGTCAGGGACCAGAATTTTCGAACTAGGAAATCAGCGAATGACGCCGCGCATTGGCCAGAAGATCGCGAAGCGATGCCGTCGGCCCGTAGAGCATTAGCAGACGGTTCTCCTCGCGTTTGGCGAGACGGTATCGGCGGGCAAATTCAAAGACGCTCCACAATTGGTCGGCCGATACCGGCCTATCCGCATCGTCCATCCTTGCCTCCTGAGATTGAGCTATGGCTTATTCGACCGCGGCGAGTTTGAAACCTGGGATGGTTTTTCTGCGCTGTGGTTGCCTCAACTATTGTCTACAAAATTGATAGATTAAAGGAATGCGTGTCTCTCCTTGTTTGCCTCGTTGAAAAAAACGTTCGCCGCCATTTGCCCGATCCAGTCCTAAGGCCTGTCGCCGCGAAGATGACGTTCGAGGAAAGGCAGATTGTCCTGCCCCCAGTAGAGCTCGCCGTCATAGACATAGCTCGGAAAGCCGAAGACGCCGCTGTCGCGGGCATGCACGCGGTCCGCCGACCACTTGCTCTGAACATCCTCGTCGGCCTGCCGCCTGAGAAGTGCTGCGCCATCGAAACCTGCCGCGTTAACGATCGCCTCGCGCACATCGGGCCTGCCGATATCCCTCGCCTCGCTCCAGAAGGCGTGCTGTAGGGCTCGCGCGACGCCGATCCAGTCCTGCCCGTCGAGATAGGCCGCAATCACGAAGAGAGAGGCCGGCGTGGGATCGCTGAGCTCCGGGCGATGTTCGAGCCGCAGCTCCTTGCCGCGCACGCGCGCCCAGCGTTTCAGATCCCGCGTCCAGTAGGCGCGGCGGATTTCCGGGCGGTTGCGTGAGAAGATGCCGCCGTTTTCTTCGACCACCGTCGTCAGAAAAGGCGTGATGGCAACGTCATTCCTCGCCGCCAGTTCGGTAAAGGCGTCAAAGCCGATGTAGGACCAGGGCGAGCCGATCGAAAAGAAGTATTCTACCGTTTTGGTCACTGATGAATGTTCCTCGTAAAGCGATTGTTCTGGCGTCGGTGATGGTGATCAAATCAGGACGCGGCGCGAATTCCGGATTGCGCTTTCCATCCGAGCTCGGGCGCGATTTTTGTCACGAAGTCGTGGAGAATCTGGCGATACTCCTCGTGCTCGAACTCGTAAGGGAGTTCCAGCCTGAGCTCGCTGACCTCGGGCAGGATCGGATCGGAAAAAAGCCGCTCCAATATCTCCTCCGACGTGCCGACGATATCCCGGGCGAACAAGGTGCGCCGCTCGCCCTGCGGCGAAAGCGTCCGCTCGTGGCGGCCGTCGGCATAATCGCGGTAGCGGCGGCGCGTTGCCGCATCGGCGCTGTCGAAAGGCACGATGACGCGGCCGAGCGCGACGCGGCGCTCAGTTCCGGAGGCGCGATAGGTTTCGATGAGCCGGGACTGAGCGACGAAGAAATCATCCGTCCCCTCCCCCGTTATCACATTGCCGGTCAACAGGTTGAAACCGTTGCGGCCGGCCCATTCGGCCGAGCGCTGCGACCCGCCGCCATACCAGATGCGGTCGATCAGCCCCTTGGCAAAAGGCTGCAGGCGCGGCCGCTGCGAGCCGAAGGGCGTCTTGATGAAGGTCTGCTCGTCACCGAGATAGCTGCCGCGCAGATTGCCGGCGAAGCGCAAAACGCGATCGTGGGAAAAATCGTAGCTCGTCCAGTCCCCGTCGAAGGCGAGCGGGCCAATCAGCTCGGCGTGCAGCGGCCGGCCGGCGCTGACGCCGATATTCAGCCGTCCGCGCGACAGGACATCGACCGTGGCGAGGTCTTCGGCCAGCCGATAAGGACTTTCATAGCCGATCGGAATGACCGCCGTTCCGAGTTCGATCCGGCTGGTGCGCTGTGTGGCCGCCGCTAGGAAGGCGCTCGCCGAAGAAATCCCCGGCTCGAGGTGCCGCTGGCGGACCCAGGCGCTTTCGAAGCCCAACTCCTCGCCATATTGCAGCTGCTGAAGCGTCTGCTCCAATCCCGACAGGGGATCATCGTCGGGATAATTGCCGGGGGTGAGGAAGCCGATATGGCTGATGGATATATTGCGGCCGCTCATGTCATGCCTTCCGGTCATCAATATTTCGGCAGGCCGGGCGGATTGGTCTCGGATGCCGGCAAGGCCTCTTCGGAAAGATGCCAGTGGTCGAGGATCTTGGCGTATGTGCCGTCCTTGATCAGGCCGTTGGTGGCGATGGTCAGCGCGTTCGCCAGCCCGCTTCCCTTGCGGGTGGTGATGGCGACATCCGAACGATCCGGCCAGCCGGCGCTCAACGTGCCGACCCGTTTGATGTTCTTGTCGCGCGCGGCGATGAAGACGAGCTGGGCGTGCGGCTGGACGATGACGTCGGCCCGGCCGGAACGCAGCGCGAGCAGGCTCGCCGCCTCGTCGTCGTAATATTGCAGTTCGATCGGCTTCAGGCCGGCGGCGACGTCCTCTTCGCTCCACTTCACCAGGATGCGCTCCTGGTTGGTCCCGGCGCCGACGATAATCCTGAGGCCGGCTGCATCCTTCGGCTCCTTGATCGAGCCAATGGGGCTGTCGGATTTCACGAAGATACCGTGCAGGCCCTGGCGATAGGTGGAGAAATCGAACTTCTCCTTGCGCTGCTCGGTCACGCCGACATTGGAGATGACGGCGTCATATTTGCCGGAGGTGAGGCCGAGCGGCCAGTCGATCCAGGCGACGGGGACGATCTCCAGCGTCAGGCCGAGGCTATCGGCGATGGCATAGGCATAGTCGGGATCCGCCCCGACGACGGTCTTGGCGTCGGTGGCATAGGTCGCAAGCGGAGGACCGCCGGGGCTCACGGCGATGGTGAACTTGCCTGGCGTGACGAACGTGAAGTCTTTCGGGATCGCAGCGATGGCCGCATCGTTCCTCGCGGCGTGAAGCCTGCCCGGCTGCTGCGGGCTGAGGTCGAAATCATCTGCGGCATGGGCGGCGCCAAGGCCGGTCAAGGCTGCCGTCAGCGCTGCGAGGAAGAAGGTGCGGATCGCGGGAAAGGTCATCACGGTCGATATGTCTCCGTTTGCATCGAAAAGCAGAGGCGGACCGGCTCGCATACCGGTCCGCCAAGTGAACGTTACGAACCGCTCTTCGGCAGGCCGGGCGGGTTGGTCTGCGCCTTGTCGATCGCCTCGGGACCGAGATTCCACGTATCGAGGATCTTCTTGTAGGCGCCGCTGGCGATCAGATCGTTGACGACATCGGTCACGGGTGACGCAAGGCCGCTGCCCTTGCGCGTGGTGACCGCAATCTCGGCCGTGATCGGCCAGCCGCCGCTGACGGTGCCGACGAGCTTGGTCTTGCCGTTGATCCCCGCTGAATAGGCCTGCGTCGCGTTGACGCTGAAGACGGCGTCGGCCCTGCCGGACTGGACGGCAAGATCCTTGACCGCGTCATCATCGTAATATTGCACCTCGATCGGCTTCAGGCCGGCCGCGACGTTCTGCCTATCCCATTCCAGAAGGATCTTCTCCTGGTTGGTGCCGGCATCGGTGATGACCTTCAGGCCGGCAATATCCTTCGGCTGCTTGATCGAGGTGATCGGGTTGTCGACCCTGACGTAGAAGCCGAGCTCGTCCTTGCGGTAGGTGGAGAAATCGAATTTCTCCTTGCGCTCTTCCGTAACCGTCACGTTCGAGATCACCGCGTCGAACTTGCCGGAGGTGAGCCCGAGCGGCCAATCCGCCCATGCGACGGAAACCAGATTGAGCTTCAGGCCGAGACTGTCGGCGATCGCCTGCGCCAGATCGACGTCGTAGCCGATGACGGTCTTGGAATCAGAGGCATAGTCGTGCAGCGGAAGATTGCCGCTCGAACTGATGCCAACAGTGAAGACGCCGTTTTCGACGAACTTGAAGTCCTTGATTTCGGCGATGCGCTTCTCGTTCTTTTCCACCCGCAGCCGGTTCGGCTGTTCGGGGCTGAGATCGAACTTCTGCTGCGCCTGAGCGGAACCGAAACCAATCGCCGCAATGGTAACGGCCCCCGCTATCAGAAGCCTTGCTCTATTTGTAAATGTCATGCCCCTTCTCCATTTCATTCTAGGGTTGTGGTTATCGTCATTCGACCGGGGCAGCCCGTCGCGGCCCGGTATTTCGCCAGCACTTTCGGCGCTAGAGAACCTTGGCGAGGAATTCGCGTGTTCGAGGATGTTCCGCTTGCGTAAAGACCCGGGCCGGCGGGCCGGCCTCCAGGATACGACCGCTTTCCATGAAGACGACGGTATCGGCGACCTCGCGGGCGAAACCGATTTCATGGGTGACGATGACGAGCGTCGTGCCGGTGCGGGCGAGTTCCTTGATGACATCGAGCACTTCGCCGACGAGTTCGGGATCGAGCGCGGAGGTCGGCTCGTCGAAGAGCAGCACCTTGGGGCGGAGCGCCAACGCCCGGGCGATCGCGACGCGCTGCTGCTGGCCGCCGGAAAGCTGGCGCGGATAGGCATTGATCTTGTCGCTGAGTCCGATACGGGCGAGGAGTTCCTGCGCCAATTGCACGGCTTCCTCGCGGCCGATGCCGCGAACCTGGATCGGCGCCTCGATGAGGTTTTCGAGCACGGTCAGATGCGGGAAGAGATTGAAGCTCTGGAAGACCATGCCGATATCGGCGCGGCGCTTGAGGATATCCTTCTCCTTGAGCTCATAAAGCGTATCGCCCTTCCTGCTGTAGCCGACGAAATCGCCGTCGACGGAGATGAAGCCGTCGTCGACACGCTCCAGATGGTTGATCGCGCGCAGCAGCGTCGATTTTCCCGAACCGGAGGGACCGAGGACGGTGGTCACGCTGCCGGCCGGCAGGTTGAGTTCGACATTGTCGAGCACTTTCAGCGAACCGAAGCTTTTCGAGATAGCATGGATGCGCACCGCACCGCCTGTCCGCAGGGCCGTCGCATCATGGAAACCGGGATTGCGCGCGCTATCGGTCGTGTTCTCGAGAGCAGGCAGCGGACGGCGGAAGCGCTCCAGGAATGCCTGGAAGGGCAGCGGTGTCGGATTGCGCACGGCGCCTTTGGAGAAGTAGCGCTCGATATAGTACTGGGCGGCCGACAGCACGGTCATGATGATCAGATACCAGACGGTTGCGACCATCAGCAGCGGAATGACTTCGAGATTGCGGCGGTAGATCACCTGGACCGTGTAAAAGAGCTCCGGCAGCGCCAGCACATAGACGACGGACGTGCTCTTGGCCAATCCGATGAGCTCGTTGAAACCGGTCGGCAGAATGGAGCGCATGGCCTGCGGCAGCACGATGCGGAAGGCCTGGCGGCGGCGCGGCAGGCCGAGCGCGGCTGCGGCCTCCAGTTGCCCATGATCCACCGACAGAATGCCGCCGCGGACGATCTCGGCGAAAAAGGCCGACTGGTTGAGCGTCAGGCCGAGATAGGCGGCGGCAAAGGGCGTCAGCAGTTGCACGGTGGGATAGCTGAACAAGACCGTATCGGTGAAGGGAACCCCGATCTTGATCGTTTCGTAGAGGTAGCCGAGATTGTTCAAGATCAAGAGCAGCACGATCATGGGGATCGAGCGCAGCAGCCAGATATAGCCCCAGGAAAGGCCTGATAGCAGCGGCGACCTGGAAACACGGGCAAGCGCCAGAGCCGTTCCGAGGATGGAACCGGAAACGGCGGCGAGCGCGGTCAGGAGCAATGTCCTGCCCAGGCCGACGAGCACCGGTTCGGCAAAGAACCATTCGGCAAAGACGCCCCAACCCCAACGCGGATTGGTGAAGGTGGAATAGAGCACGGCGACGATGACGACAGCGGCGAATATCGTGCCCGCCAGCCGCTCGGGATGGCGCGCCGGCACGATGCGGTAACGGGAAGTGTCCTGCCTGGGTTCTGCCGTCCTGCTGGCGGGCTCGAGGCCCGCAAAATCCGTCGTCAGTGCCATCGTCTTTCCCTTTTATGATTGTCGGTCTTGCCGTTTCAGAGATTTGCGCCGGCCACCTTC
Source organism: Rhizobium sp. R635 (assembly GCF_002211285.1). Lineage (GTDB taxonomy): Bacteria > Pseudomonadota > Alphaproteobacteria > Rhizobiales > Rhizobiaceae > Rhizobium. The sequence goes on from NZ_LOKX01000007.1 coordinate 10,154, forward strand.
AGGCGCGGTTCGCTTTCGAAAGCCGGCGCAGTGAGATGGGTGATGTCCTTCTCGAAGGGCAGGCTCTTGTAGATCTCGGGATCGGCAGCCGTGTCGAAGAGCGCGGTGTAGCCATAATTCAGATAAAGGCCGACGGCCTCCGGCTGGCGGAAACCGGTCGTCAGATAGATCCTGCCATAACCCTGGCGGGCCGCCTGAGCCTCCAACTCCACCAGCACCTTGCGGGCGAGGCCCTGGCGGCGCAGATCGGAGCGCGTCCAGATGCGTTTGAACTCGGCCGTGCGATCGTCGTAGTGCTTGAAGGCGCCGCCGCCGATGGTTTCACCATTCCGGATCAGCAGCAGAAAATTGCCATGAGGCGGCGCGAAGGCTTCGGGGGGATAGCGGTTGAGCTCGGCCGCGGCACCCTCGGCGCTGAAATAATTGCCGTAGCGGCTGTCATATTCGTAGATCAGCTCGTCGATCAGCGGCTTGGCGCGGGGATCGAGAGGGGTCGTATAGAGAAACGTATCGCTCATATCGTTCATCACCCGTTGTCTTCAGTGAGGAAGGTTTCCGCGAGCCGCACCCAGTAGCGGGCGGCCGGCGCGATGATCGCGTCGTTGAAATCGTAGTGAGCGCTGTGGAGAGGAGCGCTGTCGCCATTGCCGACGAAGAGATAGCTGCCGGGATTTGCCTGCAGCATGAAGGCGAAATCCTCGCTCGCGGTTCTCGGCCGGAAATCCTTCTCGATCGCGGCAAGGCCGAGCGCGTCATAGGCGACGTCGCGGGCAAAGGCCGTTTCCCTGGCGTGATTGATGAGCGCGGGAAAACCGAGCCGGTAGTTCACGTCCGCCTCGGCGCCGAAGCTTTCGGCCTGGGCGCGGGCAAGCGCCGGAATGCGCTCCTGCAGCAGTTGACGCACGGTCTCGCTGAAGGCCCGCATGGTGAGCTTCATCTCCACGCTTTCCGGGATTACGTTCGAGGCGGAACCGGCATGGATCGAGCCGACAGTGGCGACCGCCATGTCCTGCGGATCGACATTGCGCGAGACGACGCTCTGGAGCGCGGTGATGAAGGAGGCCGACGCCAGCACCGGGTCGACAGCGCGATGCGGCTCGGCCCCATGGCCGCCTCTGCCGACGATCCGGATGACCGCCTGGTCGACCGACGCCATGGCGGGGCCGGTGACGAAGCCGAACTGACCTGCCGCGACACCGGGCCAGTTGTGCAAGCCGAAGACCGCATCGACGGGAAACCGCTCGAACAGCCCTTCGGAAATCATCTTGCGGGCGCCGGCGCCGATCTCTTCGGCCGGCTGGAAAATCAGCCTGAGCGTGCCGCTGAAATTGCCGCTCTCTGCGAGATAGCGGGCGGCGGCAAGCAGGATTGAGGTATGCCCATCATGGCCACAGGCATGCATGACGCCAGGGTTGCTGCTGGCATAGGCAAGGTCGGTCGCCTCCTCGATCGGCAGCGCATCCATATCAGCACGGATGCCGATCCGCTTCTTGCCTTCGCCACGCCTGAGGGTGGCGACGATGCCGGTGCCGGCAATGCCCGTCGCCACCTCGTAGCCCCAAGAGGAAAGGCGGGATGCCACGAGCTTGCTGGTTCTCAACTCCTGGAAAGCGAGCTCGGGATATTGGTGCAGATCGCGGCGCAGTGTGATGATTTCATCGAGATAACGGGCGATGCCCTTCTCGACCGGATCGTTGCTGCGCGGGTTCTGAGCGATGACGTCCATGGCGGTTCGCCGGCGCCTCAGGCGCCGACAGCCTTTCCGCGTTCGAGCGCATCCACAGCGGCCGCATAGCGGCTTTCGCGGAAGGGCAAGCCCAGATGGTCGCGCAGCGTCTCGCCCTTCAGGATAGGATCGAAATAGCCTCGCTCGGTGAGGATCGGCAGGACGTATCGGGCGAAATCGTCGAAGCCCTCGGCGATGACGGGGAAGCCGAGGATGAAGCCGTCGGCGGCGCCGTGATCCACCCAGCGGATGATCTCGCCTGCAATATGCTCGGCGGTGCCGATGAAAGCGGTGCGCGGCGTTGCTGAATCGAGCGCGACCTGGCGAAGCGTCAGCCCTTTTTCCCGTGCTGTCCTTTTGATGCGATCGGTGGTGGCGCGGAAATTGTTCCTGCCGATGTCGCCGAGTTCGGGGAACGGCTCGTCGAGCGGATAGACGCTGAAATCATGATGATCGAAGAAACGGCCGAGATAGAGGAGCGCCTCCTCGATCGTGACGAGGTTGCGGATCGCCTGGTACTTGACTTCCGCCTCCTCGGGCGTCGCGCCGACGATCGGCCCGATGCCCGGATAGATACCGACTTCCGCGGCACTGCGGCCATGTGCAATCACGCTGTCCTTGAGCTGCCGGTAGAAGGCCTGCGCTTCTTCGAACGGCCCGCCATTGGTGAAGACGGCATCGGCATGCTTGCCGGCGAGCCTGATGCCGGAATCCGAAGCGCCGGCCTGGAAGACGACGGGCTGGCCCTGCTTCGACCGGCCGATGTTGAGCGGCCCCTCGACGCGGAAGAAGCGGCCCTTATGGTTGAGGCGATGCATCTTCGTCTTGTCGACAAAGACGCCAGTCTCGCGATTGCGCACGAAAGCATCGTCGTCCCAGGAATCCCAGAGACCCTTGATCGCGTCGATATAATCCTCGGCGATCTCGTAACGCAGCTCGTGCTCGGGATGCTCGCGGCTGTAATTGCGCCCCGAGCCTTCGAGCGGCGAAGTCACCGCATTCCACCCTGCCCTGCCGCCGCTGATGAGATCGATCGAGGCGAACTGGCGGGCGATGGTGAAGGGATCGCTGTAGGAGGTCGAGACCGTGCCGACGAGGCCGATCTTCGAGGTGGAGGCCGCCAGCGCCGAGAGAATGGCGATCGGCTCGAACCGGTTGAGAAAATGCGGGATCGACTGCTCGTTGATATAAAGTCCGTCGGCGACGAAGGCGAAGGCGATGCCGGCCGCTTCCGCCTTGTGCGCCGTCTTGACGAAGAAGTCGAAATTGACGCTGGCATCGGCCGGTCCACTTGGGTGTTTCCAGGCATTCATATGGCCGCCTGGGCCCTGCAGCATGATGCCGAACGTGACGTGTTTCTGAGCCATGGGATCGATCCTCCTTGGAAGGGTCAGGCGACGAGGGAAAGCCGCTCGGCTGCGAGCAGTTCGATGGAGGCAAGGCGGTCGGCAGTTGAAAGCGCCGGGGTGTCGAGCACGAATTCCTTGACGCCGTAGCGGCGATGAAGTTCGTCCAGTTCCTTGCGGATCTGCTTTGCCGTGCCGTGGAGCACGCTCGGCACCTTCTCCTCGATGCGGTAATCGGTGACGCCCGCCTGGCGGGCAAATTCGGCCGCCTGCTCCTCGCTGCCGACATTGACGGTCTGGCCGTTCGGCAGGAACACCTTGACGATACGCAGATTGCCGACCCGCTCGCGGGCATAGTCCTCGCTTTCGGCGGCAAAGGCTGCGAGCGCCAGGATCGGGCGCCTGCCGCCGGATGCCTCCTCATAGGCCCCGAAAGTCTTGGTGAGATTGTCAGGATCGCCGTTCAGGTGACCGGCAAAGACAAGCTCCCAGCCCTTCTCGGCGGCGAGCTTGGCGCTTTCGACGCTGGCGCCGAGCAGGAACCGTTCCGGAGCCGTCGGCGGGAAAGGCGTCGCCTGCGCGCCGGCGTAATTGGGGTCGGCAGCGAGATACGTGTTGAGATCGGAAAGCTGGCTCGCAAAATCCGGCTTCCTGGACGGATCGACGGCAAGCTGCAGAGCCCGCGTCGACAGCGGAAAACCGCCCGGCGCCTTGCCGACGCCGAGATCGACGCGGCCGGGCGCAAGCGATGCCAGTAGATTGAACGTTTCGGCAACCTTGTAGGCGCTGTAGTGCTGCAGCATGACCCCGCCGGAACCGATACGGATCTTCGAGGTCCTGGCGAGAAGATAGGCGATCAGCGCCTCCGGTGCGGAGCTCGCCAGGTTGGACATGTTATGGTGCTCGGCGACCCAGAAACGGTGATAACCGAGTTCCTCCGCCCGGGTGGCGATCTTTACCGTCGCCCTCAGCGCATCGGCGGCGGAAAGACCCTGTTCGATCGGGCTTTTGTCGAGAAGGCTGAGGAGGTAGGTCATGACGTCCCGATCCGCTCAATGGTTGCAAAGATTAATCTATAAAATCAGTAGACAAACTTCGTTATAAGAAATGACATTCTCTTTCGCAGCCGCTGAGGGGAAAAAACAGGCGCGTCTGAACGCCTCGGGCGCATGTTCGGATGACTGGCCTGAACCCTTCCAATCGACCATTTTATGATCTATATTCTGGTCGAAACGGAGTAGTCGCATGAAGCTGTCAGAACAGGTCAAGCCGATCAGCTATCTCAAGGCGCATGCGCCTGAAATCATCCGGACGCTGAAGGACAATCCGCAGCCTGTCGTCATTACCCTCCACGGCGAAGCGAAAGCGATCCTTCAGGATGTCGGCCAGTATGAAGAAACGCAGGAGACCTTGGCGCTCCTGAAGGTGCTGGCGCTCACCAATCGGCAAGTCGAGGAAGGCAAGACGCGCCCCGCTGCGGAATCCTTCGCGCGCATTCGCAAGCGTCTGGCCGACAGCCAGTCCTGATGCCTTATCGTGTTCTTTTCGCCAAGGACGCGGAGCGCGATGTCGAAGATCTTTATCGTTTCGTCGCCGGCCGCGACGGCACCGAGACGGCGGAACGCATCCTGACGGAAATCGAGAGCGCCTGCGCCGATCTCGAAGAATTCCCCGCCCGCGGAAATATCCCAAAGGAACTGGCCAGCATCGGCATCTCCGAATACCGGGAACTGCACCATAAACCCTGGCGCATGATCTACCGCATCATCGGCACCGACGTCGTCGTCTATTGCGTGGTGGATGGGCGCCGCGACATGCAGTCTTTCCTTGAGCGAAGACTTATCCGCTGAAATTCCGTACATCGTCCCTCCCCTGACCATCGACAGCCGCCAAAGATCTATCCAGCCTTTCGGCCGGCCGGCGCATTTGCCCGCAGGAGCGCCATCAGCATCGGGCCGATCGCGAACTCTCCCTTTTCGCTTCGCCGCGTCAGGTCGCGAAGATAACCGCCGGCTGAATTGATGTGGCCCCCGCGTTCCAGGATGCATGCCATCACGGTCGCGGCGTTTTCAGCTCCCATCACATTTGCCGCCTCCTCATAGGCTGACGGGCTGACGCCCAGCATCGATCGAACCATGACGGCGGCGCTCATCAGGTCGCGCCAGTTGCGGATCACACCATCCGGCCCATAAGCCACGATTTCCGGGCAGGCCTGCAGGACCAGGCCAAGTGGGAAGGATTTCAGGCCGCCGGCATCATCGCGGCCGCCCGGCCGTCGACTTTGCTGCTCCTCCTGTCCGATCGGAAGGGCCGTCTCATCCCTCCCCTTTTCCAACGTTACGGCCCCTCGCCCATTATCTTGCTCCGGCATCGCGCCCTGCTTCGGTTCGAAGCTTGGTTCAAGATCAGAAGTGGATTCGGGGTTTGAATTCTGTATGTGACGCTCGATATAATCGGCATTGCCGCGCTGTTTTGTTGATTTAATCCGCGTTTCTAACCGGTTAAGGATATCTGCCCGAAACGCTGTCAATTCATCCAGCAGCTGTTCGAGTTGTGCTGTCGTGGGCGATCTCGGCAGGCCTTCGATCAGATCCCGAAATTCCTGATATAACCCCTGCCAATCCCCCTCAACGTCTTCCTCGACAGCCGCTTCGATCAGCTTTGCGATATCACGGCGGCAAAGAGTGATGCGTTCGCGCAGGCGCTGGACGTGCAAGCGCTCGGCCATCACCTCGGCTGCGAGCTGCTCGATCTCCTCGGCGCGGGCAAGCAGCGGCGCCAGTGAGAAGCCGAAGGCTTCGTCAATCTCCCCTGCCCTGTCCCTGCGGACATAGCGCTTGCCGTTGGGGCTATCCTTGCGCAGCAGAAGCCCCGCTTCGACGAGCGCGGCGAGATGGCGCCGGACGGTCTGTTCGGCCATGCCATGCGTCCTCAGCGAAAGCTGGACATTCGATGGGAAGACGATCAGGCCATTTTGCTCGGCCAGCTCGTTCTTCGGATAAAAACTCAACAGCGCATTGAGTACGGCAAGCGCCCGATCCCCGATGCCGAGCAACGGCTTTGCTTCGCACAGCGCACGAAACAGTTTCCATTTGTCGACCGTCTGAGCAGGCTTGATCTCACCTGCCATGACCTGGTTTGCCAGCATGCCAAGCGTCATCGACCGCCGCCCGAAGGGCGTCGTTATACTTCCGGTTTCCATCTCTTCCACCTCAACGAGGCAAAAGAAATCCGCTCGCCAAAACGGCGCCAAAAACTCTTGACAGCGATTCTCGGAAGTGCGATTCTCGGAGGTGTTCAAGACTACGAGGAAAGCTTCCGTGACGGTGACGTTCGGGGGCTTTTTTCTTTTGCGCGTTATCTCCTATCCGAATTGTCAGCTGACAACCGGTCTAACTGCCTCATTTTCCCTCATTTTCCTCTTCGAACTCAGCGGCGAGGCCAACCAACCGCCGAGCCAGGAATTCCGAAAACGCTGCCGATTTGACGGCAATGCGAAAGGTCTTGCCGGAGCGGGACACTGAGGCAAGCGGCGTGCCCCCTTGGGTCCGAAGCGTCTGTTCGGCCCGCTGCGGCGCCCCCTTCTCTTCCAGCGTCTTCCAGACGGCATCGAAACGCCCGTTGGTCTCCAACGCCTGGAAACCGCCGGCACGGATCGCGGCCTGCGCCTTCTTTTGTCCGCCTGCCTCCCGGAATTTTTCAGCAAAGGCCAGCCAGCGCGGACGCCCGACCTTGGGGGCCGGCCCGATGGCGAGAATGATCTCCGGATCGATCGTCTGCGCCACCTGCAGCAGCCTCGACGTTTCCGGCTTATCCGTGGCCAGCGCCTGGGCAATCATGTCCCGGCTGAAGCCGTGCTCATCCATGCGCCGTGCAAACAGCGCCCGTTCGATGAAGCTCAAATCGACGCGGGGACCGTTTTCCTGGCCTTGTGCCAGGATCAACTCTTCATCTGTGAGCTTGCGCACGACGGCCTTGATGGGAGCCCCGATCTCGGCGGCGGCGCGCAGACGCCTGTGACCATAAGCAGCCTGGTAGTGTCCGGCTTTAACAGGATCCGGCCGCACCAGGATCGGGACCTGCTGTCCGCTTTCCTGGATTGACTGCTTCAACCGTTCGAATTCGGCATCCCTATCGACCGGGATGCGGTCGCGGATAAAGGACATTTCGACAGCGGCCGGATCGATCTCCAGCACCTTGTCGCCGGAAGCAAGCGATTCCCGCAACGCCTTGGCGGCAGCCGCCTCCTCACCCAGCCGTCCAAGCGACAGGTTCATCGCCTTGACCGCTCCCGATGGCCGATGCGGCGGCGGCGCGCTTGGCGCCTCCGGCCGTGCAGGCTCCACGGCGCCAACCATGCTCTTCAGGATATCGCGACCTTTTGGGCTCATGTCCTGCTCCATGCGCTGCGAATGAGTTGCTCGACCTCGGCATTGACGCTGTCGACGGATTCGACGCCGCGGTCGTAGGTCTGGCGATGCATCGTCTCGCGCCCCGCCTCATAGATCGTCTGCTTGGATAGCCCCGCATCCGAGACCGCAGTCGACTTGACCATCATCGAGGTCAACACGCGCTCGCCGAACAGGCTGCGCAGGAAGGCGACGATCTGCGCCTGGGGACCGTCATTGGCCTCATAGCGGGTGATCAGGTAGCGCATCCAGTCATAATCGAGATTGCCGCCCGCCTGCTTGACGACGGCCAAGAGGTCGGAGGTCATCGTCAGGAACTGGTTCATCGACGCCACGTCGAGCATCTGCGGATGAACGGTAATGAGCACGGCGGTGGCGGCGCAGAGAGCAGACAGCGTCAGGAAGCCGAGGGTAGGGGGGCAATCGATGATGACGACGTCGTAGCTCTGTTCCAGCGAATGCAGCGCATTGCCGACCCGCATGAAGAACATGTCCTTGTCGTCGCGGTTGGTGTCGGCGAGCGCCTTCGGAGTATCGTGCTCGAACTCGTGCAGTTCGAGATTGCCGGGGATGAGATCGAGGCCCGGGAAATAGGTCTGGCGGACGATATCGGCAACGTCACGGCGCGTCTCGTCATATTTGATGGCGCCGTAGAGCGTCTCGTTTTCACCGACGTCGAACTCGGGCTGATATCCGAGCATCGCCGACATCGACGCCTGCGGATCGAGATCGACGGCAAGCACGCGATAGCCACGCAGCGCCAGGAACTGCGCCAGGTGGATTGAGGTCGTTGTCTTGCCGGAGCCGCCCTTGAAATTGGTGACGGCGATCACCTGGAGATGATCACCCGGCCGGCGCATCGGCAGATAGGAAGGTTTGGTGCGCCCGAGATGCTGGCGCATCGCATGGATTTCCTCGAGCGAGAATACCCGGCGCCCCGATGCCGTCTTCTCGGGATTGATGGTTTCCACCTGGGCGGCGAGGTGGCGAACGTAGCTGTCGGTGACACCAAGCAGCTTGGCCGCCTCGATGCTGCTGAACCGGCGCAGCGATTTGCGGGCGTCAGGCGAAAACAGCCGCTCGAACAGCACCTGCAACTGGCTGCTGAGCATCGTCGAGTCCTGCGCAATCGTCTCGTCGATCGAGACCTGACTCGCTCTCTTGGCTTTCTCAACAATCGCGGCCTTCGTCGGCATTCACGCAAATCCTGATAAATCGGGTAATTTTGCGCAAATGATCGTGAGTCTGGCGATTCCGTCAAGCGATTTCTTGGTTAGCAAACATGTAACACAACGGATTCAACGGAAAAATCGTCTGTAATTCCGAAATCTTAGCTCGGTTGTCAGCTGACAACGACGGCTATACCAGCATCTTCCATGTCGAGCTCATGTATCGCAGCACGCTTTCGATATTCCCGACTCACCCGGTCGCCGACGATAAAGACAGCATCCGGCGAGCCCGTTCTCATTTATAAGCAGACGGCCGGTAAAGGCTCTCGGCCTCCAATCCACGGACGGGCTCGCCGCCGGAGGACTTGTCGTTCGCTTCATGGGTTTCAGAATCGCGGCGTGACGGGGCAAGGCCGAGCATTTGTTCGAGACGGCCGGCATTGAGCGGAGCGTTTATTCCCTTGAAGTTCATCTTCCATCTTTCGTCTGCATATGAGCTTGTGTGGAACATAGAGATAAGCGCAATTTGAACCTGCGGAGAACTGCCTGCCGGCGTTATCACCATCTTTTCCGACTCCGATCACAAAGAGGAGGGGAGGGCGCTTCGATGCCCGAGCATCGGGCGCCATCGTTATCCGTCCACGAAGATTGCCGAACCTCGGCGCTATGCGAATCAAATGCCCGTGGCTATGATCACCACGAGTCATCGAAGCAGATTACTCTTCCAAACCACGCACCATTACATGTCGAGATCGCTCCGCCCTAGCGGAACGCAATAGCGGCTTCGCTTCCGTCTGCCGAATTCCTCTTTATTTACCCAATATTTACCATAAGTCTGCGCGCGCCCGATCACATTCATTGGCGGCAGATTGCAAGCATCCAGGCGTGATACCGCGCGGGCATCGGGCTATCGCGCTTTCATTCCCTCGCGATTGGTGAAGTGGGCATTGCCCAGACCCGTGCCGATGGTCAGCACCGCCCATCTCGACACGTCCGTCATATAGGGGATCTGAGACAACCCCTGCACGACGGCGTCGTTGTGCATCATCACGAAGGTGCTGTGGTCGCCGATTTCGGGAATGGCCTTCATCAGCGCGAGGGGAAGGTTGAAACTATCGCTTTCCCAATTCCCGCCCGGCAGGTTCTGTCCGCCGCGTTCGATCGACCCATCGGCGTTGATCATACCGGGACAGGCGATCCCGATGATGGGAGCGGGTTTCAGATTGGCTTTTTCGGCCTTGTCGATCAACTCCTGCAACATCGCCGCCAGCTTCTCTATCGTGGCACTGCGGCTTGGCTCGTCATCGGCATGGCGCCAGATTGCCGATTCCCAGACGCTCGCATCGGCAAAATGCGGCGTTTTTTCCTTCCCGAATTTAACGACGCCGGCGCGGACGTTCGTGCCGCCGATATCGACCGCGAGGATTGCCTCGTAGCCTTTGAACATCCAGGGCGGCATCAGGTGAACGGAACCGATCAGCCCGGCCTCGTCGGGATGATGAGCGATCGGCACGACGTCGATGTTGATGCCGGCGGCCTTCAGAAGAACCATGGTCCTGGCGATTGCCAACTCTCCGAAACGGCTTTGCCGGAAGCCGCCGCCAACCACGATACGTTCCGTCTTCGACCAGCGCTCGTCTTTCAGGAACTTTCCGATCACCACGGCAAAGTCCTGCGAGAAGTCCTCGACCGCGCCCATGACCAGCGCGGCGGCTTCCATATCGTCTCCCTTCAGCAGGGCCTCGATCTTCTTCTTGGAAAGCTTAGCCGTCGCGACCTTGCCGATCGGATCGTCTCCAACCTTGCGGACGCGCTTTCTCCAATCGTCGAGCTTCTGCTGGAAGGTTTTCTTGTTGGCGTTGTCACCAACGAAACCGTTCTTGTCACGCAGTTCATTGTTGTAGTCATCGATGGTCACCAGCGGCAAAACCGTCGCGCCATGCGCCAGCGGAGCATTGACCTCTTCATGGTGCTTGGAACTGCCTTTGGCCATCAATCTACCTTTTACTGCGCGAGTGCGTGAACGGGCGGGCCAGATAAAACGCGGACTTGCCTCTGGATGTTCCGGGGGACGAACCGGTCATCTTGTCCTCGCCGGACAGCGACCTAGCTTCAATGATTGCAGAGTTTGGAGAATGCCGTGCAGGAAGACGCCGCCACCCACGAAATGCTCTCCCTGGTTCTGGAAGAGCCGGAACGTTGGGCAATGTTTCTCGATATCGACGGGACGCTGCTCAATCTTGCGCCTACACCGGATGCGATCGAGGTTCCGGAGGCTCTTCCCGCGCAACTTCATCGCCTGTCGAACAAACTCGGCGGCGCCTTGGCCCTGGTCACCGGACGGTCGCTCGCCTTCGCGGACACTCTGTTCAAACCCTTCGCTTTTCCGACGGCAGGTCTTCACGGCGCGGAGATCAGAAGTGCCGCCGGAATGCACACGATCGAGGCGACGCCGGAGTTTCAGGCGTTGAAACATGCGCTGACGGCGGAGGCCGAGCACTATCCCGGTGTCTTGATAGAAGACAAAGGCGCGGCCGTTGCGGCCCATTACCGGCTTGCGCCCGAATATGAAAAGGTCCTCGAAGAGCGCATGCATCACTATGCGGAGGCCGCCGGGCCGAACTGGGCGCTGCAGCTCGGCAAGATGGTGTTCGAACTGCGCCCGGCACGGTCGAGCAAGGGCGATGCGCTCGAACGGTTCCTCCAATCCGAACCCTTCAAGAATCGCTGCCCGATCACCCTCGGCGACGACCTCACCGACGAGTCTATGTTTGCGATCGCCAACGCCCGCGGCGGTGTCTCCGTGCGTGTCGGCACGATCGGCGCCCCGAGTTGCGCCACCAACCGGCTGTCGTCCGCTGCGCTGGTCAGGAACGTCATCGCTGCCTTGGCCGCTTGAGGCGAGGGCGGCTGGGCGAGGCACGGCGGGAATTGCTCTCGCCTTTAGACCGGCCGCGCAGCGTCAATTGTCAAAAAAGTATCGGTTTTGACCGGGAATCGTGGTGGCGGGCATGAAATGAGCCCACTACACTCCCATCAACAATAAAAGCCAAAACGGGAATTTTGGCGGGCGGACTTAAGACCGCCTCGGAGGAGGAAACGATGGAACCTGACTTGGAAGTCGTTCAGATCAGGCCGGGCGAATCTTTCGCAACGAAAGCGCATGGTTATCCCTATCATACGGTTCGCTGGCACTTTCACCCGGAATACGAACTCCATCTCGTCGTGGCGACAACCGGCCGTTATTTCGTCGGCGATTTCATCGGCGAATTCGAACCAGGCAATCTGGTGCTGGCAGGCCCCAATCTTCCACATAACTGGATCAGCGACGTTCCGAAGGGATCGAGCATTCCGCTTCGCTGCCAGCTCATTCAGTTCAGCGAGAATTTCATCAGCGACACGATGAAGGTGCTGGCCGAGCTCGGCCCTTTCGAGCCGGTTCTCGAAGCCTCCCGCCGCGGCGTGCTGTTCGGCGCCGAGACCAGCCGGCAGGTTGCGCCCCTAATGAACGAGGTGCAGCAGGCGCAGGGCGTGCGGCGCATCGAACTCTTCATGATGATGATCGGCCTGCTCAGCCGGGCGCAGGACGCCCAGCTTCTGGCGAGCCCCAGCTATCTGCCCGACCCGTCCGGTTACATGTCGGCCGGCATCAACAAGGCGCTCGCCTATATCAGGGAAAACCTGACCAAATCCTTCGACGAAGCCGATCTCGCTGCGATCGCCGGACAGTCCACAGGCGCCTTCTCACGCGCCTTCCGCCGCCATACCGGCATGTCGCTGGTGCAATATGTGAAACGGCTGCGCATCAACCTCGCCTGCCAGATCCTGATGAGCGACGACCATGCATCGATCACCGATATCTGCTTCGAAGTCGGCTTCAACAATCTGTCCAACTTCAACCGTCAGTTTCTCGCGGAAAAAGGCATGACGCCGTCCCGCTTCCGGCGATTGTTGGGTGACAATATCAACGTGGCGAAGGCCGCCTGAGCCAGCCGAAGACGGCGAATAGGGAGGACGAGGAGGAGGAACCAAAACCGACACTGATTTGAACGCGAGCGCGCAATGGGCGGTTCGCGACAGGAGACGCTTGTCCTGAGACAAACTGCAAACCGCCGGGACAAGCGCGGCTGTTCGTTCAGCCGAACGGCCACAGCAGAACACTGCAACGACGAAGCTACACAATTTTTTCCAACGGGAGGAGATGGAAATGATGAAATTCTCGATGAAAGCGGCAGGCGCCGCGGCATTTGTCCTGTCCCTGCTGGGCGGCACATCCGCCTTCGCGCAAAGCGCCGTCGCCGATGCGACGGTGGCGTTCCTCATGCCCGACCAGGGCTCGACCCGATATGAAGAGCACGATCACCCCGGCTTCGTCGCGGAAATGAAGAAGCTCTGCGCGTCCTGCAAGGTCCTCTACCAGAATGCCGATGCCGATATCGCCAAACAGCAGCAGCAGTTCAATTCGGCCATCACCCAGGGGGCCAAGGTCATCGTGCTCGATCCGGTGGATTCGGCCGCGGCCGCCTCTCTCGTCCAGCTCGCCCAGAGCCAGGGCGTCAAGGTCATCGCCTATGACCGCCCGATCCCGACCGGCAAGGCCGATTTCTATGTCTCCTTCGATAATAAGGCGATCGGCAAGGCGATCGCGGAATCGCTCGTTCAGCATCTGAAGGCCAAGAACGTGCCGACCGACGGCGGCGGCATCCTGCAGATCAACGGTTCGCCGACCGATGCGGCTGCCGGGTTGATCAAGGACGGCATTCACGAGGGTCTCGCCAGCGGCGGATATAAGACGCTTGCCGAATTCGACACGCCGAACTGGCAGCCGGCGAATGCCCAGCAATGGGCGGGCGGCCAGATCACCCGCTTCGGCAAAGAGATCGTCGGCGTCGTCGCCGCCAATGACGGCACCGGCGGCGGCGCCATCGCCGCCTTCAAGGCAGCCGGTGTCGATCCCGTGCCGCCAGTGACCGGCAATGACGCGACGATCGCAGCACTCCAGCTGATCATATCGGGCGATCAATACAACACGATCTCCAAGCCGAGCGAAATCGTCGCCGCCGCCGCTGCGAATGTTGCCGTGAAGCTGCTCGCAGGAGAAACGGTCAAGGCCGAGATGACGCTCTACGACACGCCGGCACAGCTCTTTGTCCCGGCCGTCGTCACCGCCGAAAACCTCAAGGCCGAGATCATCGACAAGAAGATCAATACCGCCGAGGAGCTCTGCACCGGCCGCTATGCCGAAGGCTGCAAGAAGCTCGGCATCATCCAGTAATTCGCAGGGGAAGCGCGGCCGCCCACCGGTCGCGCTTCCGGTTTTCGCTTTTTCCGAAAGGCCAGGCGATGTCTGAAACCTCTCATCCTCTTGACCCTTCCCGCCAGCCCGTTCTCAGCCTGCGTGGGATATCGAAGAATTTCGGGGCGGTGTCGGCGCTCACCGATATCGAACTCGACGTCCATGCCGGCGAAGTCGTGGCGCTGGTCGGCGACAACGGCGCCGGCAAATCGACCCTGGTCAAGATCCTGGCCGGCGTGCACCAGCCGAGTTCGGGCACGATCCTGTTCGAGGGAAAACAGGCAAATCTGTCGAGCCCGAGTGCCGCTCTCGACCTCGGCATTGCGACCGTCTTTCAGGATTTGGCCCTTTGCGAAAATCTCGACGTCGTCGCCAATATCTTTCTCGGCAAGGAGCTCAATCCTTTCCAGCTCGACGAGGTCGCGATGGAGATCCGCGCCTGGAAGCTGCTGAGTGAACTTTCCGCTCGCATCCCGAGCGTGCGAGAGCCCGTCGCCTCGCTTTCCGGGGGCCAGCGCCAGACCGTGGCGATCGCCCGGTCGCTGTTGCTCGAGCCGAAACTGATCATGCTCGACGAACCCACCGCCGCACTCGGCGTCGCCCAGACCGCCGAGGTGCTGGATCTGATCGAACGCGTGCGCGAACGCGGCCTCGGCGTTATCATGATCAGCCACAATATGGAGGATGTGCGGGCGGTCGCCGACCGCATCGTCGTGCTCCGGCTCGGCCGCAACAACGGCACCTTCATGCCCGACGCATCCAACGAAGAGCTCGTCAGCGCGATCACCGGCGCATCCAACAATTCCGTCTCCCGCCGCGCAATGCGCCGCAAGGCGCAAAGCCGAGAGAACGAGGAGGGAAGACCATGATGAAGACCATGCAGAACGAACCGGCGGCACCTGTTCTCCTCGACCGGCGCGACGAACGCGTGCGCCACGACGATAGCCTCGCCGGGTGGGTCCGCGCCTTCTGGGACCGCATCCGTTCCGGCGACCTCGGCTCGCTGCCTGTCATCGTCGGCCTTGTGATCATCTGGACGGTGTTCCAGGCGCTCAATCCCGTATTTCTCTCCAGCGCCAACCTCGTTAACATGCTGTTCGATTGCTCGACGGTCGGCGTCATCTCGCTCGGCATCGTCTGCATCCTGATGGTCGGTGAGATCGATCTGTCCGTCGGCTCCGTCAGCGGCTTCGCCTCGGCGCTCACCGGCGTCTTCTGGATCAACCAGGGCTGGCCGGTGGTGCTGGCCATCCTCGCCGCCATGGCTGTCGGCGCCTTGATCGGCTCGCTCTATGCCTTCCTGTTCAACCGCTTCGGCATGCCGAGCTTCGTCTCCACCCTGTCGGGACTGCTCGCCGTTCTCGGCCTGCAGCTGTATATCCTCGGATCGACCGGATCGATCAACCTGACCTACGGTTCCTGGCTGGTGAATTTCGGGCAGATCATGGTCATGCCCGATCCAGTCGCCTATGCGCTCGTGGCACTTGCCGGCGCCGCCTTCTTTTTCTCCAGCTACCGCACGTCAGCGCGGCGGCGGGCTGCCGGCCTCTCCTCGAAATCGACCGGCGGGCTGCTCTTTCGCGCTGTCGTCATCACCGTCGCTCTGGAAGCGGTGGCCTTCTATCTCAACCAGTCGCGCGGTATTCCCTGGATGTTCGGCCTCTTCGTCGGGCTTGTCGCGGCGATGAACTATGCGCTGACGCGCACGAAATGGGGACGCTCCATGCATGCCGTCGGCGGCAACAGGGAGGCGGCCCGCCGCTCGGGCATCAACGTGTCGCGCATCTATGCGAGCGCCTTCGTCATGTGCGCTTTGCTAGCGGCAACCGGCGGCGTGCTCTCGGCCGCGCGGCTGGCGACGGCCAGTCAGCAGGCGGGCACGGGCGATGTCAATCTCAATGCCATCGCCGCGGCCGTCATCGGCGGCACAAGCCTGTTCGGCGGGCGCGGCAGCGCCTATTCGGCCCTGCTTGGCATCATCGTCATTCAGTCGATCGCCAGCGGTCTGACGCTTCTCGATCTGTCGTCATCGCTTCGCTACATGATCACGGGCGCCGTTCTTGCCGTCGCCGTCATCGTCGACTCCCTGGCACGCCGATCGCGCATTTCGCACGGACGAGCCTAAATCAACCAGGAAAGCAGAGGAAGAAAATGGGACAGGATCTGTCTGGAAAAGTCGCGGCCGTCACCGGGGCGGCGTCAGGTATCGGGCTGGAATGCGCCAAAGCCATGCTTGCATCAGGCGCTCGGGTCGTGCTCATCGACCGCAACGAGCAAGGCTTGAGGGAAATCTGCTCGACGCTTGGCGCAGACGCCATTCCGCTGGTCATCGATCTCATGGATCCGAAAAGCATGGCTCGGATGATGCCTGCGATTTTGGAGAAGACAGGCCAGCTGGATATCTTCCACGCCAATGCCGGCTCCTATATCGGCGGCGAGGTCCTGGGCGGCGATCCCGACGCCTGGGACCGGATGCTCAACCTGAACGTCAACGCTGCCTTCCGCTCGGTGCATGCCGTCCTGCCGCATATGGTCGAGCGCAAAACCGGAGACGTCATCCTGACGAGTTCCGTCGCCGGAATGGTGCCCGTCGTCTGGGAGCCGATCTACACCGCCTCCAAGCATGCGGTCCAGGCATTCGTCCATACGCTGCGACGACAGGTGGCCAAGCATGGCCTGCGCGTCGGTGCCATTGCGCCCGGCCCCGTCGTAACGGCCCTTCTCAGCGACTGGCCGCAGGAGAAGCTGGACGAGGCGCTCGCCGCCGGCGGCCTGATGGAACCGACGGAAGTGGCCGAAGCCGTTCTCTTCATGCTGACCCGTCCGCGCAACATCACCATCCGCGATCTCGTCATCCTGCCGCAGAGCACCGACATCTGACGAGGATGCGCGGCTGATAATCGCAGAAAGGAAACGGACATGATCTTCGACAGATTTCGGCTGAACGGGCAGGTGGCACTGGTGACCGGCGGCACGCGCGGCATCGGGCTTGCCATCGCCGAGGCGCTCGGCGAGGCGGGCGCCAAGGTCATCATTACGGGGCGAACGCGGAATGCAGCGGCGGAAGAGCGGCTCTCCAAGGCCGGCATCGATTGCGATTTCATCGCCGCCGACCTGATGAAGGAACGCGCCGCCGACGAGCTCGTCAGCGAAACCCTCTCGCGGGCAGGGCGGCTCGACATCCTCGTCAACAATGCCGGCATCGCCATTCATGGCGACAGCGGCGAATTCTCGGATGCCATCTGGCGCGAGATCATGACCGTCAATGTCGATGCCGTCTTCCGCGCCTGCCGGGCCACGCTCGCGCCGATGCGCCGGCAGGGCGGCGGCGTCATTCTCAATATCGGCTCGATGTCGGGCATCGTCTCCAACATTCCGCAGAACCAGGTCGCCTACAACACCTCCAAGGCGGCGGTCCATATGATGACGAAGAGCCTGGCGAGCGAAGTCGCCGCCGAGAACATCCGCGTCAACGCCATTGCGCCGGGCTATATCGAGACCGATCTGTCGCGCGGCGGCATCGACAACCCCGACTGGTTCCCGACCTGGCGCAGCATGACCCCGATGGGACGCGTCGGACAGCCGGAGGAGGTGGCGGGTGCTGCCTTGTTCCTTTGCTCGGCGGCGGCAAGTTACGTCACCGGCGAAGTGCTTGTCATCGACGGCGGTTACACGACGCGGTAGGGCTCAAGCGGCAGACGGGGAGGGCGCCCCCCCGATCGACCAATCGGACGCAGGCAAAAGTTCAGGGCGCGGTGCCGCAGGCGCTCTGATAGTCGGCAAGCACGCTGTCGACCGCGGCAATCAGGATATTCTCGGGATTGCCGGCTTCAGCGGCCGAAAGTTGCGGCAGGAACTGATGCAGCAGCGTTTCGGGGATCGTCTTTCCGCGCAGCGCGCCGAGCAGATTCTCGAACGCCCGATCGGCCTCGGGCCTGTTCCAGTAATAGCGGATACGGTCGCTGTAGCTATAGTGCCGCTGCAGGCGCAAAGCCGTCTCGTCGCCGTGATAATGAGCCTGCCAGTCGCCCGGTGCTGCCAGCATCAGTGCCTCCATCGCGGCCGCAAGCAGTCTGTCCCCATAATCGGGAACCATCTCGGTGGCGATCATGTCGAGCGCATAGGCCGCCTCGCGCAGCGCAAAGGTCAGGCCGGGACCGACTTTCAGGATCGGGAATCCATCCTTCACCAGCCGCGTCAGGGCATTTCTCGTCTGATAATCCGTGGAATGCGCTTCGAAGACGAATTGCGGTTCTTGATCGAGAAGCCCGGTCAATTCGGTGGCAAGCTCCGGCCTGTAGCCGATGACGTTCTCACTGCCGAATTCGACGCCCGGCTGGACGACGAAGGCGATCACGCGGGAAAAGGCGTCTTCCAATCCCGCCTGCGAAAAGATCTCGCGATGAATGGCGATCGTCGCGCGGGCGGCCTCCGGCGCGGTGGGCCGGAGTTCTTCAAGCGCATGGTCGGCGCCGCCCGGCACCGGAACCTCGGTGCCGAGGATATAGAGCGGCAGCGGCGCACCGCTCGCCTTAGCGGCCCTTTCGCTCACCTGAGCAAGTCTTGCGGCGCGCTCGGCGATCGTCCGGTCGTCGAGCGCGGCCGGTTCGCCGGCGCAGCCCATCGATGCATCGAGATGGATCTTGCCGAACCCGGCTCGGACATAAGCTTCGACCATGGCCTCAGCCTTCTCGAATGCGGCCTCCGGCTTTTCCTTGCGCCATGGATTGGGACCGAGGTGATCGCCCCCGAAGATCATCTGCGACCGGTCGAGCCCTTCCTCGGCGGCAATGCGCTCGGCAAAGCGGATAAAGTCTTCCGGTGTCATGCCGGTATAGCCGCCGAGATGGTTGACCTGATTGCAGGTCGCCTCGATCAAGACCGGGCCGCCGTCGCGCACCACCCGCCGGATGGCGGCCCTGAGGACGAGGGGATGAGCGGAACAGACGGAGGTAATGCCGAAGGGGGTTCCTTCGCGCCGCGCAGTTGCAAGACGGGTCAATATCCGGTCCATCGTCTATCTCCTCGGGGTCTCAGTGATGAAGGCCGCCAGTTCGGCAAGGGTGGAAACGCCTTCCATCGGGCCGAGCCGGGTCACGTTGCGGGCGCCGGCCGCATTGGCGTGGAGGAGGGCAGCCTCCGGGGTCATGCCCTTGCGGCGGCAGGTGAGGTAGGCCGCGCCGAAGCAGTCCCCCGCGCCGGTCGGATCGATCTCGTCAACCGCGAAGGCGACGCAATCGACGCGCGGGAGATCGCGGCCGAAGAAGGACGCGCCCTGTTCGCCCCGTTTCAGGACGATTTCACCGATACCGCTCTCCAGCAGCCTTGCGACAGCCCCGGCCTCGTCGCTCACTCCAGCGGCGGTGAAAAGCTCGTCGCCTGATGGCAGCAACAGGTCGGCTGCGGCCAGCACCCTGTCGAAGCTTTCCAGGGCGCCGTCATCCGTCAGCAGTTCCTTACGGAGGTTGGGGTCTAGAGACACCGAGCCGCCGCGAGCGCGCACCGTCTCGATGGCGTAGAGGATCACCTCGCGGGCGCCGGGAATGGAAAGAGCCGTTCCCATGACATGCACATGGCCGGCGCGCTGAACCAGGGCCTCAGCGGCCGGCGTCAGAGCAATCTGACCGGCGGCGGATCTGGCGATGTTGAAAACGAAATCGCGAGCGCCGTCCGGCCGGTAACGAACGAACGCGCTGCCTGTCGGCCAGTCCTGGCTGGTGGCGATAGCGGACACATCGGCGCCGTCGCGGCGCAGGCGTTCGACATTCAGCCGGCCGAAATCGTCACTGCCGACGCAGGCGACGATGCCTGCCGCACCGCCCATGCGGGCAACCTGATCGATGAAGATAGCCGGCGCACCGCTGGGATAAGGCCCGGTCAGGGATTGCGGCTCCAGGAAGCCGGCGCCGACCGTGGTCGCCATGATCTCCACCAGGATTTCCCCGACGGTAATCGTCGGGCCGAGCGCTTCCGGCGCGAGTGCCCTGTGAGGTAACGGCATCTGCAATCTCCTTCATGCGGGAAGCTTCGGCGTCCGCGCTCCGCGCGTCTCTAAAACGCGTCCCGTTTCGGCCGTAACCCGACTGCCGAAGTCAGTCAAGAATAATTTTACACGCGATAAGTTTTTATTGCGATGCGATAGCGAAAACCCAGACCGCATTGCGCTGCAAAATCCCGTCTTACCAGCCACATTGCGATATTTCCGGCTTTTATTCACCTCATAAGGAGATATCGGCCGCTTAAAACCTGCTTGACAATATCAACAGACAAGCAGATAGAAAGTTTACGCATGTAAGTTTATGCGTGAACACCCGTAAAGGAGGAGCGGAGACCATGAACAAATTCACTTTCATTCTGTCTGCATCCGCAGCCGGCCTCGCGCTGGCCGCCGGCATGGCGCATGCCGAGGAGCTGACGATCGCCACCGTCAACAATGGCGATATGATCATCATGCAGAAACTGTCGCCGGAATGGGAAAAGGAGACCGGCAACAAACTCAACTGGGTCGTGCTCGAGGAGAACGTCCTGCGTCAGAAGGTGACGACCGATATCGCGACCAAGAGCGGTCAGTACGACATCCTGACGATCGGCGGCTACGAAGCGCCGATCTGGGGCAAGCAGGGCTGGCTCGAGTCGCTCGACGATCTCGGCGACGATTATGACTACGGCGATCTGCTCGCCCCCATCAAGACCGGCCTGACCGTCGACGGCAAGCTTTACGCCGTGCCGTTCTACACCGAGAGCTCCTTCACCCTTTACCGGAAGGACCTGTTCGACGCCGCCGACCTGAAGATGCCGGAGCAGCCGACCTACGACCAGATCAGGGAATTTGCCGAGAAGCTCACCGACAAGTCCAAGGAGCAATACGGCCTCTGCCTGCGCGGCAAGCCCGGCTGGGGCGAGAACATGGCGTTTCTCGGAACCATGATCAACACCTATGGCGGACGCTGGTTCGACATGGACTGGAAGCCGCAGATCAATTCCGAGCCGTGGAAGAAGGCAGTAACCGACTATGTCGACCTGCTGACCAAATACGGTCCTCCCGGCGTCACCTCCAACGGCTTCAACGAAAACCAGGCGCTGTTCTCGACCGGCCATTGCGCGATGTGGATCGACGCGACGTCGGCGGCAGGCCGCGTCTACGATCCGAAGCAGAGCCAGGTTGCCGACAAGACGGCATTTACCCGCGCCCCGGTCAATGTCACGCCGAACGGATCGAGCTGGTCATGGTCGTGGAACCTCGCCATCCCCGCCACCTCGACCAAGGCCGAAGCGGCGAAATCCTTCATCAAGTGGGCGACGTCGAAAGCCTATGTGAAGATGGTCGGCGAGAAGGAAGGCTGGGTCGCAGTTCCGCCCGGCACCCGCAAGTCGACCTATGAGCTCGCCGAGTATCAGAAGGCCGCTCCCTTTGCCGACACCGTGCTGAAGGCCATCCTGTCGGCCGATCCGTCCAAGCCGACCAAGGACCCGGTCCCCTATACCGGCGTCCAGTTCGTCGCGATCCCGGAATTCCAGGGGATCGGCACGATTGTCGGCCAGCAGATCTCCGCGGCCCTGGCCGGCCAGCAGACCGTCGACGCTGCCCTCGACAACGCCCAGAAGCAGGTCGAGCGCGACATCAAAAAGGCCGGCTACCCCAAGTGAGTAGCGGCCTCGCCCGCGGCTGAGGCCGCGGGTTCCTCCCGGAGGGTTCCGGCAGTGTCGGCTGCCGGAACTCCGGATCTGGTTTCTTCCCAATCGCTCCGCCGATCACCGCCCTTGGCGGCCGTCGCGCGCCCTGCGAAGAGGTTTTCGATGACGACGATTTCGGGTGCAATCATCCGGCGGACGCAGAAGCGTTCCAGCCGATCGGTCCGCACGGGTCCGCTTCTTGCTCCGGCTGTCAGCCTTCTGCTCGCATGGATGATCATTCCCCTTGCGCTGACGCTCTGGTTCTCGCTGCAATATTACAATCTGCTGGACCCGCTGAGCGCCGGTTTCGCCGGCCTCGACAACTATACCTACCTCGTCGTCGATGACGGCCTTCTGGCGGCCATTTTCCGCACACTCGTCATCCTGGTTTCCGTCCTGGCGCTGTCGGTCGGCTTCGGTGTGCTGTTCGCGCTGCTTTTCGACGTGGAATTCGCAGGGCGCGGCATCGCCCGCCTTCTCATCATCGCACCTTTCTTCGTCATGCCGACCGTCACCGCGCTGATCTGGAAGAACCTGCTGATGCATCCCGTCAACGGCTTGTTCGCCTATCTTGCCAAGCTCGTCGGCCTGACGCCGATCGACTGGTTCGTGCAGATCCCGATGACCTCGATCATCATCATCGTCGCCTGGCAATGGATTCCCTTCGCGACGCTGATCCTGATGACGGCGATGCAGTCGCTCGACAGGGAGCAGATGGAGGCGGCGCGGCTGGATGGTTCGAAGGGGCTGTCGACCTTCATCCACATCATCCTGCCGCATCTTCTCCGGCCGATCTCCGTCGTGGTGATGATCGAAACCATCTTCCTCCTTGCGGTCTTCGCCGAAATCCAGGTGACGACCACGGGCGGGCCGGGCACGGCCACCACCACGCTCACCTACTTCATCTACAACAAGGCACTTCTGCAATGGGACGTCGGGGCGGCATCGGTCGGCGGCGTCTTTGCGATCATTCTTGCGAATATCGTCGCAGCCTTCCTGATCCGCACCGTCGCCCGCAATCTGGACACTTGAGGAGAACGATGATGGCAAAACGAAACAAGCTCATCGGATCCCAGAAGCTCTGGTGCGGAATCGGCGCATGGACCGCAGCATTCCTGATGTTCTTTCCGATCCTCTGGATGCTCATGACGTCGTTCAAAACGGAAATCGACGCCGTGGCCACGCCGCCGAAACTTCTGTTCTCGCCGACGCTTGAAAACTTCGCCGATGTCAACGCCCGCGCCGACTATCTTCATTATGCGCTGAACAGTGTCATCGAGAGCATCGGCTCGACCCTGTTGTGCCTGGCGATCGGCATTCCGGCCGCCTATGCCGCAGCCTTCTTTCCGGGGAAGCGGACGAAGGACCTGCTGATGTGGATGCTGTCCACGAAGATGCTCCCTGCGGTCGGGGTGCTGGTGCCGATCTACCTCCTGTTCCGTGACAGCAATCTGCTGGACACGCGCAGCGGCATCGTCATCGTCTTCACGCTGTCGAACCTGCCGATCGTCGTGTGGATGCTCTATTCCTTCTTCAAGGACGTCCCCCACGAAATCCTCGAGGCGAGCCGCATGGACGGCGCCAGCACCTTCGAACAGATCTGGTACCTTCTTCTGCCGCTGACCCTTCCTGGGATCGCCTCGACGGCACTGCTCTCCACGATCCTGTGCTGGAACGAAGCGTTCTGGAGCTTGAACCTCACCGCCTCGAAAGCCGGGCCTCTCACGGCCTTCATCGCCTCGTTCTCATCACCCGAGGGATTGTTCTGGGCGAAACTCTCGGCGGCCTCGACGCTCGCCGTCACTCCCATCCTCGTCTTCGGCTGGATGACCCAGCGCCAGCTCGTGCGCGGCCTGACATTCGGCGCGGTTAAATAGGAAACGACATGGCTACTCTCAGTCTCAAGGAAGTGAAGAAGACCTTTGGCGCGGTCAGCGTGATCAAGGGCGTCGACCTCGATATCAAGGATCGCGAATTCGTCGTGTTCGTCGGGCCGTCTGGCTGCGGGAAGTCGACGCTGCTGCGCATGATCGCCGGCCTCGAAGACATCAGCGAGGGCGATCTCATCATCGATGGCGATCACGCCAACGACGTTCCGCCGGACCAGCGCGGTCTTGCGATGGTTTTTCAGACCTATGCCCTTTATCCGCATATGACGGTCGAGGAGAATATGGGCTTCGCGCTGAAGCTCGCCGGCATCCCCCAATCCGAACGGGACGCCAAGATCAACGAGGTCGCGGGGCTCTTGCAACTCGCGCATCTCCTCGATCGCAAGCCGAAGCAGCTTTCCGGCGGCCAGCGCCAGCGCGTGGCGATCGGCCGTGCGATGGTGCGTTCGCCGCGCATATTCCTGTTCGACGAGCCTCTTTCGAACCTCGACGCCGCCCTGCGCGTGCAGATGCGCATCGAACTGGCGCGTCTCCATGACCAGCTCGGAGCGACGATGATCTACGTCACCCACGATCAGGTCGAGGCGATGACGCTTGCCGACAAGATCGTCGTGCTCCGCGATGGACGCATCGAACAGGTCGGCGCTCCCATGGAGCTCTATAATAACCCCGCGAACCAGTTCGTTGCGGGGTTCATCGGCTCGCCCGCCATGAACTTTATTCCGGTTGTGCCGCAGAATGCCGGCGCGTCAGGCGTTGACGTGACCCTGCCGGGCGGCAAGATGTTGACGGTCCCGGCAAAAAGCCGAACGAGACCTGCCGAAAATCTGACGCTCGGCATCCGCCCCGAGCATCTCAGCATCGGGGCCGAGGGACTGCTCGAGGGCGAAATCATGGTCGTCGAACGGCTCGGCGGTCACACCTATGTTTATGTGCAGATCGCACGCGGACAACTCGTTATCGTCGAGACGGACGGCGCGGACAGCCACCGACTGCACGAAAAAGTACGGCTCTCCTTCAATGCCGGCGATTGCCACCTGTTTGATGACCAGGGACTGGCACTGGAGAGAATGAGCCACACATCCATTTCGACGCACTGAACACGCTTTCCAGGGAAAGGGACAAGATCATGAGACTGAAGGACAAGGTTGCGCTGATCACCGGCGGCGCGCGCGGGATCGGGCTGGGCTTCGCGGAAGCCTACGTCA
This sequence comes from Rhizobium sp. R635, assembly GCF_002211285.1. GTDB lineage: Bacteria > Pseudomonadota > Alphaproteobacteria > Rhizobiales > Rhizobiaceae > Rhizobium. The sequence continues at coordinate 34,871 of NZ_LOKX01000007.1, forward strand.
AGGAAGGTGCAAGGGTCGTCATCGCCGACATCGATATCGCGCGGGCTGCCAAGGCGGCCGAAGCGATCGGGCCCGCCGCCACGGCGATGAAGCTCGACGTGACCGATCTTTCGGCCATCGACGCCGTCGTCAAGCAGATCGACGAGACGCATGGCGGCATCGACATCCTGGTGAACAACGCCGCGATCTTCGACATGGCGCCCGTCAACGAAATCACCGAAGCAAGCTACGACAAGGTCTTCTCGATCAACCTGAAGGGCCCGCTCTTCATGATGAAGGCCGTCTCGAACGTCATGATCGAGCGGGGCAGGGGCGGCAAGATCATCAACATGGCGAGCCAGGCCGGCCGCCGCGGCGAGGCGCTCGTGCTTCTCTATTGCGCTTCGAAGGCGGCGATCATCTCGGCGACGCAGTCCGCCGCACTTGCGCTGGTGAAATACGGCATCAACGTCAATGCCATCGCACCCGGCGTCGTCGACGGCGAGCATTGGGATATCGTCGATGCCCATTTCGCCAAGTGGGAAGGCTTGAAGCCCGGCGAGAAGAAGGCCGCGGTCGCCAAATCCGTTCCGATCGGCCGTTTCGCGACACCTGACGACATCAAGGGCCTAGCCGTCTTCCTGGCATCCGCCGACAGCGATTACATCCTTGCCCAGACCTACAATGTCGACGGCGGCAACTGGATGAGCTGATCGCTCGACCCAGCCACCAAAGCCAGGGAGCCATAGGAATGGAAGCCATCTGCTATACCGAAAAGAGCGTCGCGATCACCAAGGCGCTGCCGCTGCCGGAACTGAGGCCCGGCCATGCACTGGTGCGCGTGCGCGCCGCCGGCCTTTGCCACACCGATATCGACGTCCTGCACGGCCGTTACGGCGAGGGCCGTTTCCCGCTGGTTCCCTGCCATGAATATGCCGGCGTGATCGAGGCCGTCGCGGGCGATGTCTCCGGCCTTGCCGTCGGCGCCCGCGTCGTCGTCGATCCCAACCTTGCCTGCGGAGAATGCCGCGCCTGCCGCAAGGGACTGACCAATCTCTGCCGTGACCTGAAGGCCTATGGCGTGACGGAGAACGGCGGTTTCGCCGAATACAGCCTGGTCAGGACCGATCATCTCCATGAGATCGGCGATCTCGACTTCAATCTCGCCGCACTCGCCGAGCCGCTCGCTTGCGTCTTGAACGGCCTTAACAGCGCCGGCCTGCGGGCGGGGCCGACAGGAACGGAAACGGCTCTGGTCTTCGGCGCTGGACCGATCGGGCTGCTGCTCGCCCTTTCCCTCAAGGCCGAGGGCGTCTCGTCGGTGACGGTCGCCGACATCAACGAGGGGCGTCTCGCCTTTGCCGAAAAGTTGGGGCTGGAGATAGCAGTTTCGGGTTCCCAGGCGCTCGCGGGCCGCCGCCGTGCCTTCGATTTCGTCGCCGACGCGACCGGCATCCCCCGCGTCGTCGAAGGCATGATCGACTTCACCGCCGATGGCGGCACGGTTCTCGTCTTCGGCGTTTGCGCGCCCGACCAGCGCATTTCCATCGCCCCCTTCGAGATCTTCCGCCGTCAGATCCGTTTTGCCGGGTCCCATTCGCTGAACCGCAACATTCCCGAGGCCCTTGCCATCCTCAAACGGGACGAGGGCGCAATGGCTGCGCTGGTTTCCCACCGCCTGCCGCTCGGTGAGGTGCTGCCTTTCATCACCAGAAAGTCCGCCGATCCGGCAACGATGAAGGTACAGTTCTCCCTCGATTAATCTTGAACTATCGCCGTCGTCACGGCCGCTCGACAGGACCGCTTTTCGTTCGGCGATGAGTCATCTAGAAAGCCGTCAGAAACGCCATGTCAGGAGATCAGGTGGTGGGAAAGACGATCAAAACCATGGAGGACTTTTCGGAGTTCGTCGGCCTGTCGCGTCCCACCGTCTCGAAATATTTCAGCGATCCGATGTCCGTGCGCCAGAAGACCCGGGAGACGATCGAGCAGGCCCTGAAGAAATCGGGGTTCCGCCCCAATATGTTCGCCGTCAATCTCAACAGGCGGCGCAGCAATATTCTCGGCGTCATCATTCCCAATTCCACCGATCCCTTCTATATGGCGCTCACCCGCCGCATCGAGATGATCGCCAACGAGACAGGCTTTCTCGCCTTCGTGCTGTCGTCGGACGGCAAGGCCGAGATGGAAGACCGGGCGATCAAGACGCTGAAATCGATGAATGTCGCCGGCGCGATCATCGCGCCGCTCGGCGTCGAATCCCACCATGCGACGCTCGACGAACTCGGCCGCAGCGTACCCCTCATCTATGTGGACTCGCCGCTCGATGAGACGTCCTCTTTCGTCGGCACCAACAATCGCCAGAGTTTCAGCCTGATCGTCGACTATCTCTGCCGCTCGGGCGAGCCGCCGTGCTACTTCGGCATGCCGCATGTCAACACCAACGCGCTGACACGCCAGACGGCATACCTGGAGGCGATGGAGCAATTCCGCATGGCGCCCAGCATTGTCGAGCTTGCCGACAGCAAGAGCTGGGATTTCGAGCGTTTCGGCTTCGAGGAGGCGACCCGCATCCTGACGTCGGACCAGGGCTTCCCGACGCGCACCGTGCTCTGCGCCAACGACCGTGTCGCCTTCGGCGTCATCGCCGCCGCTTACCAGCTGGGCGTCAAGGTCGGCCACGGCGCCAACCATGACCTGCGTGTCGCCGGACACGACGACCATCCTCTGTCCCGCTACGCCTGCCCTCCGATCACGACGGTCGCGCAGAACTATAACGAGATCGGCCGGCTGGCGATCGAACTGCTGCTCGACCGGCTCGGCGAGGGGGAGGGGCCCGCCGCACCGGCGGGCCGCATTCTTCTCAATGCCGAACTGATGCTGCGGGCTTCGGCCTGATGGCCGCTCAGGCGCGAGGCAGGCCAGCGGGCCTCAGATGTTTCCTCAGCGCTGCGATCCTGAAAATGGCGTTCGCGGCGCCATAGCCACGATAACCGCGACGCTCGACGATCTCGAAGAACAGGCCCTCGCCATAGGTCGGGCTGTAAAGCTGGAAATATTCGCCGTAATCATCCCGGTCGTAGAGGATGTTGTTGGCCTTGAGGCGATCGGCGAAGTCGGCGTCGAGGCCGAAGCGGGCTTCGAGATCGTCATAATAATTCGGCGAAATCGTAAGCGATACGAAACCGTTTGCGGCAAGGGCGGCAGCGGTCGCAAAGATGTCGTCGGTCCTGAAGGCGAGGTGCTGGATGCCGGAGCCGAAGGTTTCTGCGATGAAACGGCCGGCCAGCGTGTTGCGGTTTTCCGCGCCGTTCATGGTGATGCGCAAAGACCCTTCCCTGTTTTCCACCACCTGGCTGCGGACGATGCCGGAGGGATCGACGATATCGACCATCGGCGTCTTCTCAGCCTCGACCAGCGAGGTGTAGAACAAGAGCCAGGTCAGCAGCTCCTCATATTTCATCGTCTGCGCCATATGATCGATCGATTGCAGCCCCGCCGGCTGCGGAGCGGCATCATCCTCGATCGCATCGAATTCGATCTCCCAGATGCGGCCGAGCTCGGTCTTGCGGTCGAGGAAATAGAGGACGCCGCCACCGACGCCGCGCACCGCCGGCATTTCGATCTCGCCTGTATCCAGCGATTGTTCGAACCGTTCGGCGCCAAGTGCGAGCGCGCGCTGCAAGGCCGCCTTGGCATCGTCGACCATCAAGCCGGCGGCGTAGGCGGAAGTGCCGTGGACGGCGTAGGAGGCGCTGGCAAAGCCTTTCTGCTCGGTATTGATGACGAGATTGATGGCGCCCTGGCGGAAGACCGTGACGCGCTTGGTCTTGTGCCTGGCCGCCTTGCGGAAATCGAGGCTTGCAAACAGCGCCTCGAGCTCCGGCGCTTCGTCTTCATCGGCGGTGAACTCGATGAAGGCGATGCCCTCGACGGCAGCGCGCGGCGGCATAGCGGGCACGGGCAGCGCGCTTTCCGGCTGCGGCCGCTTCACCTGGTCCCCGAGATAGATCAGCGAGCGGCGGCCGTCGACGGCGATCGCGTTCGGCGAACCGCCGCGGAACTGGTCGTTGAAGATCTCCAGCGAGAGATAGCCGTCATAGCCGGTTGCCGCCACAGCCTTCATGAAGTCGAGCACCGGCAGGTCGCCTTCACCCGGCATGTTGCGGAAGTGCCGGCTCCAATAGAGCAGGTCCATGTCGATCAGCGGCGCATCGGCAAGCTGGATGATGAAGATCTTTTCCTTCGGGATCGACCGGATCGAATTGACGTCGATCTTGCGTGACAGGGTATGAAAGCTGTCGAGGATCAGGCCGATATTGGGATGATCGGCCCGGCGGACGATCTCCCAGGCGTCGCGATGGTCGTGGATGTGGCGGCCCCAGGCGAGCGCCTCATAGCCGACGCGCAGGCCGCGTTTGCCAGCGCGCTCGCCGAGCTCACGAAAATCCGCCGCCGCCCGATCGAGGCCGCCGAGTGATGCCGGCGAGACGTTCGAGCAGACCAGCACGAGATCGGTGCCCATCTCCTGCATGAGGTCGAATTTGCGCTCCGCCCGGTCGAAGGTGCGGCTGCGCAACGGCTCCGGCATGCCTTCAAAATCGCGGAACGGCTGAAAGAGCGTGATCTCCATGCCGAGATCGCGCACCATGCGGCCGACCTCCTTCGGGCTTTCGTCGAAAATCAGGAAATCATTCTCGAAGATCTCCACCCCGTCGAAGCCGGCCCTGGCGATCGCCCCCAGCTTGTCGCGGAGGTCGCCGCTCAGCGAAACAGTCGCAATCGATGTCTTCATCGGGAGTGGTCCTTGCGAGAGCGTTAAGTCGTCATGGTCTTGAAATGCGTAAGCATGCGACCGGCATCGGGTTCCCTTCCGGTAATCAGGCGAAAGGCGCCGACGGCCTGAAAGACCGCCATGCCGCCGCCATCGAGCGTCCGGCAGCCGCGCTGCCTCGCCTGCCGCAACAGCTCGGTCTCCAAGGGGAAGTAGACGATCTCGGCGACCCAATGCCGCCTTTCCAGAAGTTCGGGCGGAAGCGGCGTGCCAGGATATTTGGCCATGCCGGTCGGCGTCGCGTGGATGAGTCCGGATGCATCGTTCATCGCGGCGGCAAGGTCGCTGCCGGCGGCGATCGACGCATCGGGAAAGAGCGCGGACATCGTTTCCGCCAGATCGGCGGCGCGCCCATGCTCGCGATCAAAGACCGTCAGCCTCTTCAGGCCGAGCGTCAGGATCGCATAGGCGGTTGCGACACCCGCTCCGCCTGCTCCAAGCTGCACGGCCGAGGAAAGATCGGCTTGCGGCAGCCCGCGCCGGAAGCTCTCGGCGAAGCCCCACCAGTCTGTATTATGCCCGAAGCGCCTGTTGTCCTTCAGGACGACGGTGTTGACGGCGCCGAGCGCCCGCGCTTCCGGCGACAATTCGTCGAGCAGGGCTATGACGAGCTGCTTGCAGGGGTGGGTGATGTTGAGGCCGGCAAGGCCACGCGCTTCGGCATCCGCGACCAGCCGCGGAAGATCGGCCGGCGAGGCGTTCAGCTTGACGAGATCGATCAGCTCATAATCGTAGTCCAGCCCCTGCGCCGCACCTTCCTCCATATGCATGGCAGGCGTCAGCGAAGCCTGGATGCCGGAGCCGATCAGCCCGGCCTTCAGCGGTTTCAGCAGTGTCTCGGCCATGCGCCAGGTCCCATTTGCTCGTGATGGAAAAGGCCCGCGGGATCGCTGCGGGCCCCGATCCGCTTACTTGCCGCGAACCGTGTCGAGCTCCTTGAAGAGCTGCGTGACGGTCTCCGCGCCGATCTGGGCGGTGAACTTGTCGATCAGCGGCTTGACGGCGTCGCGCAGCTTCTGCGTTTCTTCCGGGCTGAGTTCGGCGACTTCCATGCCGGTCTTCTTGATTTCCGCGATCGCGTTGGCGTCCTTCTCCCTGGAAACCTTGCGCTGATAGTCGCGAGCTTCCGTCGCGGCGGACTGGAAGACCGCCTTTTCCTCGTCGTTCAGGCCGTCCCAGAACTTCTTGCTGATGAGCACGATCTGCGGATTGTACTGGTGACGGGTGATCGTCATGTACTTCTGCACTTCGAAGAACTTGGCGTTGATGATGTTGGCGGCCGGGTTTTCCTGACCGTCGACGGTGCCGGTTTCAAGCGCGGTATAGAGTTCCGTATAGGGCAGCGGCACCGCATTGGCGCCGAGGCTGTTGAACAGCTCGATCGGGATCGGCGATTGGATCGTGCGGATCTTCAGGCCCTTGATATCCTCGAGCTTGGTGACGGGACGACGGTTGTTGGTGAGATTGCGGAAGCCGAGCTCCCAATAGCCGAGACCGACGAGGCCGGTGTCGGGCAGGAGCTTCATCAGGTCGGTGCCGAACGCGCCGTCCATCACCTTGTCGGCCTCTTCGCCGCTGTTGAAGAGGAAGGGCAGGTCGACAGCGCCGAACTGCTTGACATTGCTGGCGAGAATACCGGCGTTGAGCACCGTCATCTCGATCACGCCGCCCTGCAGCGCCGACACCGTCTGAACGTCGCCGCCGAGCACGCCGCCCGGAAACAGCTTGACCTCGATCTTGCCGCCGCTCTTTTCCTTCATCAGCTCGGCAAACTTCTCCATGCCCATGACCTGGGGATGGCCCTTATTGTTGGCGGCGGCGAATTTGAGGCTGTGTTCGCGGATTTCGGCCATGGCAGGGCCGCTTGCCAGCAAGGCAATGGGCAGGGCGAGTCCCAGCGCCAGTTTCGTCAATCTATTCAGCATGTTTTCCTCCCAGGATAGAGCCGGCATCTCCCTCCGGCCGCGTTGAAATTCCATCGCCGTCACCGGCGAAGTCAGTGCCCGAACCAGGCGACCGGAGCGGTCACCAGCGCGGGGAAAAGGACGAGCAAGAAGAGAACGATCAGTTCGGCGATCATGAAGGGGATGACGCCCTTCATCAGCTCTTCCATCGAAAGCTTGGAAACGCCGCAGATGACGTTGAGCACCGTTCCGACCGGCGGCGTTATCAGCCCGATCGAATTGTTGATGATGAACAGCACGCCGAAATAGACCGGATCGATCCCCGCCTGCTTGATGATCGGCATCAGCACCGGCGTCATGACCAGGATCGTCGGCGTCATGTCCATGGCGGTGCCGACGATGACGATCAGCAGCATGATGGCAAGCAGCAGCATTGTCTGATTGTCCATCAGCGGTTCGACGAGCGCCGCGAGTTCGCCGGGCACGTCGGCGACGGTGATCAGCCAGGCCGAGACGGCGGCGCAGGCCACCAGGAACATCACCACCGAGGTGATTTTCGCGGCCGCGACGAAGACCTCGAACAGCCGTGACGGCGGCAGTTCCCGATAGACGACCATCGATACGAAGAGCGAATAGACCGCCGCGACGACGCCGGCTTCGGTCGGCGTGAACACGCCGAATTTCAGGCCGACGATGATGATGACGGGCAGCATCAGCGCCCAGATGCTTTCGACGAACGCCTTCATCCGCACCGCACCGCTTTGCTTCGGCGGAAGGGCGAACTGCTCCTTGCGCGCCACGATCAGCCAGGTGATGCAAAGGGCCGCACCGATCATGAGACCGGGAAAAATGCCGGCCAGGAACAGCTTGGTGATCGAGACACCGCCGATGACGCCATAGAGGATGAAGCCGATCGAGGGCGGGATGATCGGGCCGATGATCGAGGCCGAAGCGAGCAGGCCGCCGGCGCGGGCAGGGTCATGGCCCGATTTCAGCATCATCGGGAGGAGCAGGGCGCCGAGCGCCGCCGCATCGGCGACGGCCGACCCGGAAAGGCTCGACAGCACGCAGGCTGCGAAAATGGCGACGAAGCCGAGGCCGCCCCTGATATGGCCGACCATGGCCATGGCGAGATTGACGATGCGGCGCGAAAGGCCGCCTGTGTTCATCACTTCGCCGGCGAGAAGGAAGAAGGGCACGGCCATCAGCGGAAAGCTGTCAGCGCCATTCAGCACATTCTGCGCGACGATCTGCGCATCGAACATGCCGAGATACATCATCAGCGCCACGCCAGTGATGATGAGGGCAAAGGCGATCGGAACGCCGAGCGCCATGGGACCGAGAAGCGCGCCGAGGAAGATGGTGACGGTCATGACGCGCTCCTCAGTGCTTCGGCTTCAGAACGGGGAACGCCGTCTGCGCGGGATCTTCGAGTGCCGCCTGTTCCTCGCTGTCGCGCACGAGCTCGGCGGTCGTGACGTCGATACGGTCGGTCGCAATGGCAAAAGCGTCCCAGAGAAGGATGAAAAAGGCCGGCACACCGAAGGCGAGCCCGGCGCCGTAAAAGACGCCCATCGAGATACCGGTCGCCGGCGCCGAAACGTGAAGATTGATCAGCGTCTGGGTCCAGCTGCCGCTGATCATCAGCCATGTGGCGGCGAGCATCATGCCGTAACCGAGCAGCACGGCGAACTTGGCGACAGGTTTCGGCAGGCGCGTGATCAGGGAATCCACGCCGAGATGGGCGTGCTCGCGCATCGCGACGACGGCGCCGAGGAAGGTCAGCCATACGAAGAAGATGCGCGACAGTTCCTCCGAAGAGGTAATGCCCTGGTTGAAGGCGTAACGAAGCACGACGTTGCCGAAAACCAGCACGACCATGCCTGCCAGCAGCAGCGCGATCGTCACCTTCAGCGCGAAGAAATAGAAATCGATGATACGGGTCATTCGCTCCTCCCAAGCGTGGCCTTGCTCCTGCCGGCCGACCGTCGTCAGACCTGCGAAATGCACGTCATGACCAAGATATTGCCGTCGCGATCAATTCCTCCACTGTTCGCCTCTCCAAAATGTACTAACTAGTTCGTATGTCAAGCGGCATCTATTGAAACATCCAGTCAACGTGAATAAGACTGGCGGATACGGAAACAGAAGCACTTGTTTCCAATGCAGCCGAAGACCGGAATTCGAGATATAAAACAAGAGATTAGAAAGCGCGGTAATCAGGCTCATGGCGGAACGGGGCGAAAACGGCCGGAAGAACGATCCACAGCAGACGAGGGAAGACATTCTGCTCGTCGCGACCGAGGAATTCTCGACCCATGGGCTCGCCGGCGCCCGCGTCGACTCGATCGCCGAGAAGACGCGCACCTCAAAGCGGATGATCTATTATTATTTCGGCAGCAAGGAGGGGCTCTACCTTGCCGTCCTCGAACAGTCCTACCGCAAGATCCGCTCGCTGGAATCCGATCTGCATCTCTCCAACCTCGAGCCGGAACAAGCGTTGCGGACGCTGATTTCGACGACCTTCGATCACGATGAGGCCAATCCCGATTTCGTCCGCCTCGTCAGCATCGAGAACATCCATCATGCCGCGCATATGCTTCGCTCCGAAGCGATCCGCGATCTCAACGTCTCCGTCATCGAAACCATTGCCGGCATATTGGAGCGCGGCTTCGACCAGGGTGTCTTCCGGCGCAAGGCCGACCCGATCGACATCCATATGATGATCAGCGCCTTCTGCTTCTTCCGCGTTTCGAACCGCTATACGTTCGGCACGATCTTCCGGCGCAATCTCTCGGATGACGAAACCATCGAACGCCATCGCGGAATGATCGCCGATGCCGTCGTCAGCTATCTCAAAAGCTGACGGCGTGGCCTTCTCAACCGCGCTGGGATAGCAGGGGTATCGCAATCTCGAATTCGGCGCCGCCGGTCGCCTGCCGAAGGTGGATCGTGCCGCCGTGGGAGCTCAGCATGGCGTGGACGATGCCGAGGCCCATGCCGGTGCCGCCCTCTTCGCGGCGGGTCGAGAAGAACGGCTGAAAGATGCGGTCGCGGTTCGCCTCCGAAATACCGCTGCCATCGTCACGGACGAGAATGAGCGCTGTCCGGGCCTCGGCTGACACTTTCAATTCAAGCAGCGTGGCGCCGTGCTGGAGGGCGTTGTGGGCAAGGTTGGCGAAAATGATGAGGGCGGCCTCCTCGGGAAGCGCAATCGATGTCTCCGTATCGCCTGTCCCTGAGATATCAAGAGCCGGAAATCGCTGGCGTAGCAGGGCCATGATGCTTGCAACGCTGCTTGCGCCCTCGGTCATTGGCGTTTCCGCTTGAGCAAGCTCCCTTAACCGCTGCAGCAACGCGTCGAGCCGGACGGCGTCAGCGACGATGTTGTCCAGAAAGTGCAGGCGTTGCGCCTTCGTCATCGGCCTCTCGGCATCATCGTCGCGCAGAAGCTCCGCCGCGCCCCGAATGGCCGTCAGCGGCGATTTCAATTCATGGGAGACATGGGCGGCAAAAGAGCGGACATATTCGGTGCGGTCGACCAGTTTTCCCGCAAGATCGAGGAAGCTCTGCGACAACACGGCGATCTCCCGCGTTCCATAGCTTTCAAGCGGGCGGATCGCTGCCTTGCCGCCGCGGGCAATCTCATCCGTCCGTGCGATCAGGGCGTCGATGGGGCCGGTGATGGTGCGCGTCAGCACATAGGCGACAGCGAGCGTCAGCACGAGAACGACGACGAGGGCGACGATCTCCACCGGCTCCATCCGGTTCGCGCTCGCCTCTGTGGCGCGAAACCAGATGACGATCAGAACAGGCAGCGTCATCACGGTGAGAAGCACCGCGTAGACGATCAGCGCCAGCGGCGGCCGCCATTTCGCCCTGACTTTCGGCACAGGCATCAGGCCTTCCTCCCGCTTTCGCCGCCGAGCTTGAAGCCGATGCCGTGAACGGTTGCGATGACCCCGGAGCCGCCGGCGGCAGCCAATTTGGCCCTGATGTTGCGAATATGGCTGTCGATCGTCCGGTCAGCGACGTAAGTGCCCGCGCCGTAAGCCGCTTCCATCAATTGTCCGCGGCTGAAGACCATGCCGGGGCGTAACAACAAGGCGTCCAGGATCGCGAATTCAAGCGCCGTCATCGCAACGGCGCTCTCGCCGAACGTGACCGTCCTGCCGGCGCGATCCAAGCTGAGTTCACCTGCAACGAAAGTGGCGTGGCGTCTGTCGGGCCCCGCTTCATTGCCGCTGCGCTTCAGGATCGCCTTCACCCGCGCCACGAGTTCACGCGGGCTGAAAGGCTTCGTCACATAGTCGTCCCCGCCGATTTCCAGGCCCAATATCCTGTCGATTTCATCGTCGCGCGCCGAAAGAAACAGGATCGGCAGCCCCGATATCTTGCGGATCTGGCGGCAGACTTCCAGACCATCCATACCCGGCATGCCGATATCGAGAATGATCAGATCGATGTTGCCGCGTCGGAAGGCCGCCATCGCCTCCGTGCCGTTCCGGGCCGCCATTGATGCCAAGTCGGCGCGTTCAAGGGCAAAGCAGATCACGTCGCGGATATGAGGTTCGTCATCGACGACGAGAATGCGGGGCGCCATCACCGGTCCTGTACTGGTTGTCGTGCCTGTTGTTATCGTTCTCGCCCTATCTTGCAATGGCTGCAGGGGCCAGAAGGTAGCTCTCCAGCCGCGCCGCCCGAAAGGTCCAGTTCCGCCAGTCACTCCGGCGCATCCCAAAATTCCTGGCGAGGTAGTACCGAACTGTCACCGCTTCGTTCCTCTGGTCGATCAGGTGCTCCGGCAGCATGCTGAGATAGAGATCGAGCGCCGGAATGACGGAGGGGCCGAGCGAAGAGAGATAGACAAGGTCGAGCGGCGGGCCTTCCCGGCTGATTTCCTGGCTATGGATAATATTGAAGCGGGCGATCAATGCCGGAAAATCGATGAAGGCGCTGATGTAGAGAACCGTGACGAGGGAGGCAAGGTTGGCCGCGATCAGCCACTGGTTGGATCGGTTGAGCAGAATGCGCAGCAGGATCAGGACGAGGCCGATGGCGACGAGACCCATCCAGAGACCGGCGGCAACGCGCAGTTCGGTCAGCGAATAGGCTTCGACGTAAAGCCCGAGCCGCAGCATCGACGACAGGCAGAGAAGGACGTTCTGGCCGATCCAGGCGTGGACGAGGCCGCGGATGAGTGGGCTATGATCGCCGGGGCCGCCGCGCCGCATGGCTACGAGGACGAAACCGGCGGCAAGAAGCGCGGTCGCAATCAGGGGATAGGCGCCGCGATGAGCATATTCGGCATGGCTCATGTGATCGGGCAAATCCGCGCCACCCCAGAGATAGACGAGATCAAGCAGCGTCTGCACGGCAAAGACCGCGTTGAACAGGACGAGCGACCGCAGCAGCGAGGCGTGGCCGAGCGGCGCATTCCTGGCAGGCACGATCATGAAGGCCCTGCTGGCCTGCGACCGCGCCGCGCGACGCTTCAGGCGCGGACGCAGCATCGCCCAGACCACGATGGCGATGATCATCCAGAAGCCGATCCGCCAAAAATCGAGGAACTGCAGCAGAACGCCGAAATCGATGCTCCGCAGCGCGATCTCGATAAGCGGGTTCGCAGCCGCGAAGAGAGACACGAAGACCGCGGCGAGAACCAGCGGCATGATCCAGAGGCTTATGCTTTGCCGGACGCCGGTTAGAGATAGGCGTTTACCCGGTGCCGCAAGATATTTCCTGACATCCCCGGCAAGCCGGAACGGAAGGACGAGGGCGAAACGGCAATACACCAGGGGCAGGGCGGTTAGCCGGCGAGGCATGAGCCTGGCGCTGCCGAGAGCGACCGACATTAATCCGCCGACGCAAAAGGCAAGGCCCGAGAGTGACGGCGCCTCCAGCAGGGGCGCCGAAGCCAGGACCAGAAAGCCCACCAGCAGAGCGGCCTTCGCAGGCGATGGCGGCTTCCGGGCCGAGAGCAGAATGCCGACTGAGACGGCAACGGCAAAGAGGAAAAGGTTTATCCCGGGCGCGTAGCCAAAGATCAGAAAATCGGCAAGCGCCACCAGCGCAAGCAGTGCGGCGACCCCGCCGCTGCCACGCCTGATGGGCATCGGTGGTGTCAAGATGTCGGCTGTGTCCATTGGTGCTCCTCTCGCAGATGCCGATGTTCGATCACGATGAGCGTATGTCCCAACCTCCCCTCGGCAGGGGTCCCCTCGGTCAGCCACCATCCGTCCTTGCGGAGGCAATCCGGCAAGGCGGGCGATGTCAGGCGGGGCGGGATGTCGTTTTTGCTCATGGCGAGAAGATGCCGCGCCGGATTGCAGATTTTGTGCAGAGAGTGAGGAGCAATTCAGGAAATGGCCCGATCCGGGAAACCATGGAAGGCCCCCAGCCCGCGGCGGGTGTGACGGCGGATTGGAATTCACCGCAGCCCTCGGAAGCACGACAGCGACGGTCACCCTATCTGGTGATTCTTCTGCCGGTTCCGGGGGATGAGAAGGTCGAGATCAACGAAGGAAGCGTGACATTTCGCCAGTCGACGAGCGAGGATGTCTCATCGGAATCGTGGCGCGCGCCTGGCATTGTGGAGCAACTCGCAGGCCGTCGCGAACGGCCCGAAGAGTTTGAGCAACAGCGCTTGTTCCTCGGCATCTATCCGATGACGAGCGCAGAATTCGGTTACGGACCAGACTTTCGTCAGATCGTCCGTTTCGATTTGCTTGGGTTCGATGTGTTCGGTCAAGGGCGTGTCCTCCGAACATCGAGACTACGCCCGCCCGCCTTTTATAAGAACTAGCTAAAAAGAGTTATATCCGCCGGGTCTCGCGCCAAGCGCGGCGGATATACGAAAACGCCCGCCGATTGCGCGGCGGGCGTCTTGTCTCACTGATCTATTGCTGCGGATCAAACGCCGACGCCATCGGGATGAGCGTCCGTGCCGAGGATGTTGAGCGTCACCTTGGCAGTGTCCGTGTGGCCTTCGCCATCGGAGATCTTGTAGTAACGGAGAACTTCCGTGTAGGTCACGCCTGCGTCCAGATCGGCCGTCAGATCGTAGGTGAAGGTGCCGTCCGACTTGACGTGGAACGTGCCGTAGGTGCCGAGAACGTCGGTAACCGCGTCATTGTGGGCGTCTACCTGCGTGCTCAGGAACTGACGCAGGAACATCTTGCCGTTGTCGCCGGCAATATCGTTGTCGAGAACGTTGCCGCCGATGGGGCTGCCTTCGGTGAAGCTGTAGACATCGTCGACAGCGATCGGCTTGACCTGGGTGACGCCCTGGATGTTCAGGGTGAACAGGCCGACATCGGTATGGCCGCTGCCGTCGGAAATCTTGTAGGAAACCCTTTCCTGGTAAGATTCACCGTTGGCGAAGCCGATCTTGGCAGCGTCGCTCAGGACGTAGGTATAGCTGCCGTCCGGCTTGACGAAGAAGGTGCCGTAGTCGCCCTGGATCTCGGTAACCTGGCTGTTGCCGCCCTTGGCGCCAACGGCAGCGCCGTCGAAGGCGCGCAGGAACAGGTGGCCGTTGTCGGAAGAATCGTTGGAAAGGAGATTTCCGGAAATTACGTCAGTTTCTTGAAATGTTGCGCTATCATCAGTTGCGTGTATCGGCGAAGCCATCGCTCTCTCCTTAGAATAATTATCGGCGGGTCATTTTGACCTTAGCGAGCGGCTCCTTTAACAACTTATTAATACTACAAGTCAATGGGGTATTTAACGCAAGGTTAACATTCGCCTCAAACGTGTGCTGTCGCCTTTTTAACGACCAATACGTTCCTGAGTTCAGTCAAATTTGAAGAAATTTCGAGTAGTTTATACGCGGTAAACTTGAAGGAACCTCTGCGCGACTATGTTGCAGCATCGCATTCATGGTGCCGCTTCCAGGCCGTCTGCACACCATTGCAATCGCCGGCACCGGCACCTACCTTAGAACCGACCCGATCAGACCGGTCAAACCGAGTGCCGGCCCCTCAGTGAACGTCCAAAGCGATGCGCGCCGTCCCAGGTGCGTATGGATGTTCCCAGCAATTAATGATGATCCCGGCTGCTTGAGGCAAAGGATCTCTTTTTGAACCATCTACATACCGCGGCCGCAATTGCGGTCGTCAATCCGCGTGAGGGCGATGAGGGCAGCTCGGCCAACGGCAGTCGGGACACCCATCCAAACAAGGAGAACTCGAAATGCAGGTACTCGTCAGAGACAACAACGTCGACCAAGCGCTGAGAGCCTTGAAGAAGAAAATGCAGCGCGAAGGTCTCTTCCGCGAAATGAAGGAACGGCGCGCCTATGAGAAACCGTCCGAACGCCGCGTCAGGGAAAAAGCGCAGGCAATCAGCCGGCAGCGCAAGGCGGCACGCAAGAAGATGCAGCGCGAAGGCCTGCTTGCCGGGCGCAAGCGGACGGCCGCTCGCTAGAGCAATTCCAGAAAAAAGTGTGCAGCGGTTTTCTCAGGCAAAGCGCAAAGCGCTTTTGCCGGGAATTGCGTGAAAACAAAGAGATAGAGCAATTCCGCGATTCGAAGAAAAACGGAATTGCTCTAGCTAGCGGTCTTTCTCCAGGCTTCGACGATTACCGGAAAGGATAGATAATGGACGAATTGAACAGCCTCACCGTCTCGGAAGAGCGCCTCGAGGATTGCCGCGACGTCGTGGAACCGGATCTGCAGGACCTGATCCAGCAGGCCCTGAAATCAGGGTTTTCCCGGGAAGAGATCCTCATCGCCGTCAGCGAACTGGTGGCCGAGGATTTCGCGATGGCCGTGGAAATCCCGAGCGTTCATTGAGGCTCGGTCGCCGGCTGGTGGTTCGACGCCTTGACGAAGTCGATGAACGCCCGAAGCGGGGCGGGCACCAGGCGCCGTCCGGGATAGTAGAGGAACGGGCCGGAAAAGCGCTGCCACCATGGTTCGAGGATCGGCTCGAGAGCCCCGCGGTCGATATGCGGAAGCAGCCAGTCCTCGAAGACGCAGATGATCCCGATGCCCGATATTGCCGCGTCGACGGAAAGATCGGTCGCCCCGCCGACCCTGACGATCAATGGCCCCGAGGGTTCGACCCGCATGACCTCGCCGTCGCGCTCATACTCCCACGGCGTCGTTAGCGCGCCGCTGGCAAAGCGGCCCAGCAGACAGGCATGGCCGAGCAACTCGCTCGGGTGCTGCGGCCGGCCGTGGCGGTCGAGATAATCAGGCGACGCGGCGGTGGCGAAACGCTGGACGCGCGGCCCGATCGGCACTGCGATCATATCCTGCTCTAGCCGCTCGTCATAACGGATGCCGGCATCGCACCCGGCCGCAAGCACGTCGACGAAACTCTCCTCGGTCACGACCTCCAGCCGGATATCCGGGTAGGTCGCGAGGAATTGTGGAATGATGGAAGGCAGCACCAGCCGCGCCGCGCTGACCGGCACGTTCAGACGCAGCGAACCGGCCGGCTTGTCGCGAAAACCATTGACGACGTCGAGGGCCGCCTCCACCTCCGTCAAGGCGGGGCCGAGCCGTTCCAGCAAACCCTTGCCCGCTTCGGTCGGAACGACGCTGCGCGTCGTGCGGTTGAGCAGCCTGACGCCGAGCTGAGCTTCCAGGCGGCGCACCGCTTCGCTGAGAAAGGAGGCGCTGCCGCCGCTGACGCGGGCACCTTCGCGAAAACCGCCGGCCTGCGCCACTGCAACGAAGGCATTCAGATCTCCAAGATCAACTTTCATTGTTCGTATTCCCGCACAGCCTGTACGGATTATGCCTGATTTTCATACGACTGAACAACGCTTAACTTCATCTCATCTCAAGAAGGAGTTAGATCATGTCCATTATCGATCAGTCCGGAACGTTCCCCATCGGCAACAGCCGCGTCAGGCGCCTCGGTTACGGCGCCATGCAGCTCGCAGGCCCTGGCGTATTCGGTCCGCCCCGCGATCATGATGCGGCCCTGGCTGTGCTGCGCGAAGCCGTGGCATCAGGGGTCAACCACATCGATACCAGCGACTTCTACGGCCCGCACGTCACCAATCAGCTCATCCGTGAAGCGCTTCACCCCTATCGCGACGATCTCGTCATCGTCACCAAGATCGGCGCACGGCGCGGCGCGGATGGATCATGGATTCCAGCCTTTTCATCACAGGAGCTGACGCAGACCGTGTATGACAACCTCCGCAATCTCGGCCTCGATGTGCTTGACGTCGTCAACCTCAGGATCGCCTTCGACCTGCATAAGCCTGCGGAAGGGTCGATCGAAGGGCCGTTGACGGTGCTTGCCGATCTCCAGCGGCAGGGTCTCGTCCGTCACGTGGGCTTGAGCAACGCTACCGCGAAGCAGATCGCCCAAGGCCGCGGGATTACCGAGATCGTCTGCGTGCAGAACCAATATAATCTTGCGCACCGGGCCGACGATGCCCTGATCGATGAACTCGCGCAGGAGGGCACCGCTTACGTGCCGTTCTTTCCACTCGGCGGATTCACCCCGCTGCAATCGTCCACGCTGTCGGATGTTGCCGCACGCCTCGGCGCCACGCCCATGCAGGTGGCGCTCGCCTGGCTGCTGCGTCGCGCGCCGAATATCCTGCTGATCCCCGGCACCTCGTCCGTCGGCCATCTCAGGGAGAACCTCGCCGCAGCCGGACTCACGCTGCCGCATGAGGCTGTCGAGGAGCTGAATCATATGGCTGACATCGCTGCCTGAGAGCAGGGGAAGCCGCGCGCGACCGACCGCAACGCCACATTCTCGCGTGGCGTTGCGGCGCCATGCGAGAACGTGGTCTTCAGCTATGAAAGCCCGTTGCGGCTATTGCTTCAATAACGCTCCGGTACGCACATCTCAGGGGGCACCGGCGCCCTGGTGTAGTCGGCGTGACGGATGCGGTCCGGCAACTCGATTTCGGGCTTCGGGACATCCCCGTAAGGAATCTGCTCGAGAAGATGAGCGATGCAGTTCAGCCGCGCCCTTTTCTTGTCCACCGCCTGCACCACCCACCAAGGCGCTTCCTTGGTGTGCGTGCGCGCCAGCATTTCTTCCTTGGCCTTGGTATATTCCTCCCAATGGACACGGCTTTCCATGTCCATCGGTGAAAGCTTCCATTGCTTCAACGGATCGTGGATACGCATCTTGAAACGGAATTCCTGCTCCTCGTCGGTGATCGAAAACCAGTATTTGATCAGCACGATTCCAGAGCGGACGAGCATCCGTTCGAATTCCGGCACCGAGCGGAAGAACTCTTCGAGTTCGTCGGGGGTGCAGAAGCCCATGACGCGCTCGACGCCGGCGCGATTGTACCAGCTGCGGTCGAAGAGCACGATTTCGCCGGCAGTGGGAAGATGCGGGACGTAACGCTGGAAATACCATTGATGGCGTTCCCGCTCGGTCGGTGCGGGCAGTGCGACCGTGCGGCAGACGCGTGGATTGAGCCTCTGGGTCACGCGCTTGATCGCCCCGCCTTTGCCGGCCGAATCCCGGCCTTCGAACAGGACCACAACCTTCAGCTTCTTATGCTGAACCCAATCCTGCAGCCGCACCAGTTCGTGCTGTAACCGGAAAAGCTCCCGGAAGTAGATCTTTCGCTCGAGCGTCTGCTCGGCCGGTTCCGACATTCCTTCGGCGACCAGATCATCCAGCCTGTCCTCCTCCATCTGCATTTCCAGCTCCTCATCGAAGCTGTCGGCGATTTCGGCCTTTATCCGGCTGAGCTGGTCCTGATGTGTTTGAGACATGGCCTTTTTCCTTCTGCTTCTTTGACAGGAGCATGTCCGTGCAACGGTTGTGTGACGACCCGTCATCAAAAGCTGAAACGGCTGCGCGCCTCCGTCGTTCCCCTGCCAGGCAGGCATATACAGCACGCGATGAGCGCGCCTAGAGCTTCCCTGCTCTGTACTGGCCGACAAGGTTCCGGCAGGCGCGGATCGTCAAGGCCATGACCGTAAGCGTCGTGCCGGCGATGCCGCTGCCGGGGAAGGCGCTGGCGTCCGTGACGATGAGGTTCGGAGCGTCCCAGACCTGATTATACGGATTGAGCACCGAAGCCTCCGGGGTTTCGCCCATGCGGGCGCCCGCGCCGGAGCCGATCACCAGCGTATAATAGACGATCTCAAACATGTCTTTTGGGTCGTCTCAAAACAAACCATCAGCACTTCGATGCGCAGCGGGCCGCGATGAGCCTCGGGCAGCTTGCGCGGATATTCCAAAGCGCGCGCGGCAATGACGACCTTCTCGACCAGCTCGGCGCGAACGCCTCCGCGCCCGTTCAGAACCCGCTCGACCGTCGCGGTGCCCACACCGGCAAGACGCGCGATGTCCCGATAATTCGTCTTGCTCATACTCGATTCCATTCAAGGCGTCTGCGCTGCCTGACCCTGCCACGGATCGACGATAATGACACCGGCGCCGTCGAAATCTCTCACATTTCGCGTACCACGGTGAGATTGTGAACGAGTGCGGTCGCAGCAATCAACGCATCCCCCATTGCGCCGGTCGGGAATATGCAAATGCGCGCAGCGCGTTGCAACGGCGTCGTCGATCGGCAGGATCCTCCCGGCGGGCGGGTTCCAACCCGCGAAAGCAGATTGATTAATCATCGAGAAACGATGATTTGGCTCGACACTATTATGGACAGATGTTCTATAAAGCGGACAGATTCAGCGGGAGCACGCCATGCATCTTTCCATGTGGACCTATCCCTGGGACATTCAGGATCAGGGGCTCGACGCCTTCGCCGCCGAGCTTCGCGGGCGCGCGGGTCTCAACACGGTCAGCCTGGCGACCTCCTATCATGCCGGCCGTTTCCTTCAGCCGCGAAGCCCCAAGCAGAAGGCCTATTTCCCCGAAGACGGAACGGTCTATTTCCGGCCGGATGAAG
Source organism: Rhizobium sp. R635 (assembly GCF_002211285.1). Taxonomy (GTDB): domain Bacteria; phylum Pseudomonadota; class Alphaproteobacteria; order Rhizobiales; family Rhizobiaceae; genus Rhizobium. The sequence continues at coordinate 54,441 of NZ_LOKX01000007.1, forward strand.
GCCTGTGGCAGGACAAGATGATCCGGCCGCTGATGGCCGGAAATGTCGCCGCGCGCGGCGACATGCTGGAAGCGCTCGTCAAAGGGCGAGAAACGACCGGCCTCAAAGTCTCCTGCTGGACCGTCTGCCTCCACAATACCCGGCTCGGCATGCTGCATCCTGAACATGTGACGCACAACGCCTTCGGCAATCCGAACTGTTACAATCTCTGCCCCTCCAGCCCGGCGGCGAGAGACTATGCCGTCACCCTCGTTCGCGACATCACGAAGAACTATCGGCCCGATATGGTGGAGCTGGAAAGCCCTAATTTCATGGGCTTCGCGCACGAATACCATCACGAAAAAGACGGCGTCGGCCTGAATGCCGAAGACGATTTCCTGCTGTCGCTCTGCTTTTGCGATCATTGCACGGCGCGCGCCGCAAAGGCCGGCGTGCCGGTCGAAGGTGCGCGCAGCACGGTTGCGCGCTTCATCGTCGAACTCTGCGAACGCGCCGTCCCGGAACGGCAGTTCCCGGACTTCCCGGCAGCCGGCATCGACGCATTCCGCGACCATCCCGAGCTGCATGCCTTTCTCGCCTGGCACAGCGAACCGGTGACCAGCCTGATCGGCGAGATCAAGGCAGCCGCCGATCCGGCCAGCCGCATCGTGCTCATCGACCTGAAGGACGGCTGGCTCGGCGGCGTCGATCTCGCGGCCACCGGCAAACTCTGCGACGGAGCAATTCTCTGCTGCTACGACATGGAGCCCGATGCGGTCGGCGATGTCATCCGCGCCGGCCGGGCGGCGCTCGGACCGGAAAAATTCCTCGGGGTAGGGCTACGCGTCTTCTATCCCGAGGTCAGCGAACCGGCGATCCTGGCCGCACGCGCCGGGGCCGCCATCGATGCAGGGGCTGACGGCGTCAATTTCTACAACTACGGCCTGATACCGGCAAAGCGCCTCGACTGGGTGAAGGCGGCGGTCGACGCAATCATCTAGGCTGCGATGGGTTCGGCGACCTGGATCAGGCAGTCGCCGGCCTGGCTGTCGCAATGCAGCCTGTGGGAGATGACGATGCCGCCTTCGGCAAAGCGCAGTTCTTCCTCCGGCTGCTCCAACCGTTCCAGGTCATGATACCAGCCGGCGAGATCGCCGGCGGAGACGGTTGCGCCGAGGGCTGCGGCAGGCTCGAACCAGCCCCTGCGGTTCGCATAGATGCCCTGGCTGTGGCGGGAGAGCGAGAGGAGCTGCAACGGCCCGGGTTCCGGCAGCGGCGCACGCGACAGGATGGGACGCTCGATGATGCCGAGCGTAATGAGCAACCGGTCGATCGCCGCCGCCGTAAAGGCCATCGTCTCGGGCGTCACGGTTCCACCGCCGCCGAACTCGCCGGAAAGACCGATCGTTCCTGAGCGAGCGGCGGCACCCATCGATGTGGGCGCCGCCGGTCCGTTGTCGGCGATGAAGGCGTGCGAGGCGCCGAGCGCGCGCATCAGCGAGACCGATCGCTCAAAGCGGGCGGCGTCGGCCTGCCGTTCGATGAGCGTACAGGGCAGGTGCGCCATGGAGGTGCCGCCGGAATGCAGGTCGAGCGTGACCTCATGCCGGGGAAAGAGCTCATGTTCGAGGAAATGGGCCATACGCGCCGTCGGCGACCCCACGGGATCGCCGGGAAAAGCGCGATTGAGGTTGCCGCCGTCGAAGGGCGAGCAACGCTTGGCCACCATCACTGCCGGCAGGTTCGCCATCGGCAGGATGGTGACGGCACCGCGGATGTCCTCAAGCTTCATGAGCCGCATCAGCCGGGCGAGCTGGAGCTCGCCCTCATATTCGTCCCCATGATTGCCCGCCATCAGCAGCAGCGACGGCCCTTTGCCATTCTGCAAGTGAAGGATCGGAACCCGGATCTGATAATAGGGCGAACGGTCGATCGAATAGGGAATGGCGAGGTGGCCGGCCTGCCGGCCATCTCGTGAAAAGTCGATCGGATTGACGAGGCCGCTGTGCATGATGTCTCCAATGCGGGGGATTATCGTACCGTCAGAGGGCAGCGACCGCGGTCATTTCGACGCGCAGGTCGGGATCGGCGAGACGGGCTTCGGTGCAGGCGCGGGCGGGAGGATTTTCAATGTCGATCCAGCTGTCATAGACGCCGTTCATCGCCTCGAAATCGACGATCGCCGGCAAAAAGACGTTGACGGCGATGAGACGCGAGCGGTCCGTGCCGGCTTCTTTCAAAAGCGCGTCGATCTTGCCGAGCACGTCGCGGGTCTGGTCCTCGATGCCGGCCTTGCGATCTTCCGCGACCTGGCCGGCGATATAGACGAGCCCGCCATAGCTGACGGCCTGGCTCATGCGGGAACCTTTCTGGTAACGCTGGATCATGCAGGTTTTCCTTTTCTTGCTTTTGAGGAAGAGTTCAGCCGAAGCTTGTGAGATAGGCCGCCGTCACCGAATGGTCGGGATCGAGGCCGTAGAGGATGGCATGCCGGTCAAGGCAGGTGCAGGGATGCGAGATGCCGAACTCGATGACGTCGCCGACCGAAACATCGCTGTCGTCGGGCAGCGCCAGAAAGGCGTGCTGATCGTTGAGACGGAGAACTTCGGCACCCGCGAGATCGGCAAAATGCGCGCCGTTACGATAGAGCGCCAAAGGCCGCGGCAGGCCCTGGTCCATCGCCACGTCACGCATACCCATGCCCGAGATCGCAAGCCGCGGCTCCGGCCTCGACAGGACTTCGGCCCAGACCCGCAGCGCCGGACGGAAACCCGCCGTCGCTGAAACCGTCTCGCCGCCGATGCGGAAACCGCCCCGCGCATCGAGACCGGCAAGGCCGCGCTCATAAATGCCGTGATCGTGGAAGAAGATCGCGCCGCTGCGCAGCACGAGCCGGCAGGCAGGATCGGCTGCGACGGCGGCTGAGAGCCGCGCGACCACAATATCGAAAAACACCGAACCGCCTGCCGTGACGAGGAGCGGCCGATCATTGCCTATACGACCACGCAGCTTCGGCAGGAAATCCGATGTCATCGCCATCAGCGCGTCGATGCGCAGCCTCGTCTCCTGCACGTCGGCGGTCGCAGCCGCACCCTCATAGGCGGCAATACCCGTGAGCCGGAACGCCGGCGTCTCCACGGCGACGATCGTGTCGAGGATCCCCTCAGCGGCATCGGGACTGCGAAGACCCGCACGGCCAGCACCGAACTCCACCATCAGGCCGAGAGGCGGCAGGTCCGCACGCTCCTGCCATGCTGAGGAAAGAGCTTCGACGAGCGCTGCCGAATCCACAAAGATATGCAGTTCCGCGTCGGGATAGCCGCTAAGCAGGGCAGCAAGCCGGCGGGCAGCCGCCGCCCCGCCGATCTCGTTGGCGAGGATCAGGCGGCGCTGTCCGGCCTTGAGCAAGACGGCGGCCTGGCGAATATCGGCAACCGTCGTGCCCCAGGCGCCGGCTGCGAGAAGCGCGTCCGACAGCACCGTCGACATCGGCGTCTTGGCATGCGGTGAGATTTCGGCGCCGTGGCTTCTCACATAGGCCATCATCAGTTCGGCATTGCCGGCGAAGGCCTGCCGGTCGAGCGAGATCAGCGGCAGCGCCATGCTGCCGTCATAGGGCTTCCATCCCTGCTTGCCGATTTCAGAGAGCGGGAGCGGCGGATGGCCCGGCGGAAAACCGCGCACCCGCTCGTCGATCACCATGTTTTCCGCCGCGGCGTGAAGGTCAGACATGACGGCCTTTCCCGGTCTCGGTGGAATCCGCAATGCCGAGGCGATAGGTGTCATTAGCGGTGGCAAAGAACAAAGCGTGCTGCTCGTCATAAGACAGCTGCGAGGCAACCGTGCGGAAAACCCGATAGATCTCATCGAAAGAGGCATGCAGGCCCGCAACCGGGAAATCGCTCGCAAACATGGCACGTGCCGGGCCGAAACACTCGAGGCAATGCTCGATTACCGGCCGCAGGCTTTCGAGCGTCCATGCATTGTCGTAGGCGACGAGGTCGGAGATCTTCACGCGCACGTTCGGCTCACCCCCGAGCGCATGCAGGCCGCGGCGCCAGAGCGCCATGCCGTCCTGCGTGCGGTCGGCGGGACTGCCGCCGTGATTGAGCACGAAAAGCGTTTGCGGAAAGGCGCGCACGAGTTCGAGTGCGTCGCCCATCTGCCAGGAATAGAGCATCAGGTCGAAGACCAGCCCAAGCCGCGTGACATGGGCAAGCCCCGCCCGCCAGGCGGGATCGCTCATGCGATCCGGACGCGTGTCAAAACGCTTCGCCACATCAGGATGCCAGCTTAGAATATCCCGGATGCCGACGACGTTGGGATTTTCCGCTTCCGCCTCGAGCAGGCGGATGGCGTCCGGCCCATCAAGGGGAACGCGCGCGACGTAACGGTGCGCAACGCCGGAGCTGCGGTCGAGGCCATCCAGCCAGCGGCTCTCTTCCAGCGGATAAGCAACGGACCAGCCGGCCTCCACATGCACGGTTGCGATCACGTTCTGGCGGGCAGCATCGGCGCGATAATCGTCGATGCCATAGTCGCGCAGGATCGGCGCGAGGCTTCCGAAAACCATCTCCTCGCCTGAGGCCCGCACCTTCTGAAGCCAGGGGTGACGCTGCAGGCTGAGATCCCAGAGATGGTGATGCGGATCGATCACCGGCCCGTCATAGAGTTTCGTCATCTGCGCGCCTCGCGGCCCGAAACGAGCAGAAGTGCCAGGATCAGCGTGCCGAACATGATCGAGCGCCAGCCGGGCGAGGCGTTGACGACGGTGATCAGCGCCGTCGTCGTCACAAGCAGGATCGCCCCTGGAATGGTGCCGGCATAGGTGCCGCGGCCGCCCAAAATCGACGTGCCGCCGAGCACGACGGCCGCGATCGACGTCAGCAGATAGGGGTCGCCGATGCCGACATAGCCTTGCCGGTTCATGCCGAGCACGAGAATGCCGGTAAGGCCGGCGAAGAAACCGGAGAGGGTATGGACGATCAGCGTGTTGCGCGTGACGCTGACGCCGGAAAGCCGGGCCGCCAGCGGGTTTGCGCCCAGCGCCAGAAACCGTGCGCCGATCGGCATGCGGTGGACGAGGAGGAGGACGACGATCGAAACCACGATCCACAGGATGATGCCGGCCGGGATGCCGAGCGGCCGCGACTGCCCGAGCAGGATAACCGCCGGATTGCTGACCGTGACCGCACTTCCGCCGGCGACGATGACGAGCAGGCCCTGCAGGAAGGTCGCCATGGCGAGCGTCATGATGATCGGCGGCACGCGGAGATAGGCGGCACCAGCACCATTCATCAGGCCGATGCCGGTGGCAATGGCAAGGGCCGCTGCGATGCCGACGAGCCCGGTCGGGTCCCAGGCGGGCGAAATCAACGGCAGCAGGATCGCCGTGACCGTGATAACGGCGCCGACGGAAAGATCGATGCCGCCCATCAGGATGACGAGCGTCTGGCCGGCGGCAACGATGCCGATCACCGCGGCGAGTTCGAGGAGGTAACGCAGGTGGCCGTAAGCGCCGAAACCGCGCAGCGTGAAGCTTGCGACGATCCAGACGAGGACGACCAGAAGGAGGGTCAGCGCCGGCGGATTGCGGAATGCGGATCTGATGACGTTCATCGCCTTGCCCTCCATACGCCAAGAAGTTCCGGAACGGCGACCGCGCCGACGATGATCAGGCCTTGGGCGACGTATTGCGCGACCGGCGGGAAGCCCAGGAAGAACATGACGTTGATCATGACCGAGAGCAGCAGGCTGCCGCAGATCGCGCCGCGCATCGTGCCCTTGCCGCCGAGGAAACCGACACCGCCAAGCACGGCGGCGGCGATCGAATTCAGCGTGAAGGGCGTACCGATGACAGGATCACCGGAACCGGTCTGCGCGGCGACGAAGAGACCGGTCAGCGCGGCGAGCAGACCCGACAGCGCGAAGGCTGCGACCTTCACCCGTTCGACCGGGACGCCGGAGCGGAATGCCCCGACCGGATTGTCGCCGGCGGCATAGATGCCGAGGCCGAGCGGTGTCGCGAGAAAGGCTTTCCAGAGCGCCAGGATCACGACGAGCAGCAGGAAGGCGACAGGCGTGTGGCCGGCAAGCACCGTCGACAGCCAATCGGGAATGTACCCACCCGGCCGCGGCAGCAGGATGAGCGCCACCCCACTGATGATGAAGGAGCCGGCAAGCGTGACGATGATCGCGGGCAACCTGAGATATGTGACGATGGCGCCGATGATGGCGCCGATAAAAAGGCCGGCAATTGCGACGGCGAGAATACCGCCGGGAACGCCGAGCGCCCCTTCCATCGTCGTCGCGGCGATCACGGCTCCAAGGCTGACCAGTGGACCGATCGCCAGCGTGATGCCGCCGTTCAGCATCAGCAGCGCCTGCGCCATGGTGACGAGGGCGAGCGGAAACCAGTTCTGCGTGAACTTCGAGAAGCCGCCGATCGAAAGAATGCCGGGAAAGAGCACGGCATAGAGGATGAGAAAGGCGGCGACGACAAGGTACAGCCCGCCGAGGCCGCGGTTGCGGCGAAGCTGGATCGCCCCGTAGAGCCGGCCGGGTGACGAAATTGTGCTCATGCCGCCTCTCCTTGTGTCGCCGGCGCAATGCCCATGGCTGCGCCGACGATCGCGCCTTCGCTGATCGCATCGCCCGACAGTGTCGCCGCGACGCGCCCCTCGCGCAGGACCACGACGCGGTCGCAGAGATGGACGAGTTCCGGCGTGTCGGAACTGGCGAGAATGACGAGCCGCCCCTCGGCGGCGAAGGCGCGCAGCATGAGATAGATTTCACGCTTGGTCTCGATATCGACGCCGCGCGTCGGATCGTTGAGGAGCAGAACGGAGGGATCGAGCGGCAGCCATTTGGCGAGCGCCACCTTCTGCTGGTTGCCGCCGGAAAGCGCCTGCACCGGGCGGGCCGTGTCGCCCTTGATGGTCAGGCGGCGGGCGAGATCGGCGACCAGGCCGGTTTCCGCCGGCCGGTCGCGCAGGCCTTTGCGGGCGAGCAGCCCGAGCGAGGGCAGGATGAGATTGGAGGCGATGGAATGGGGCAGCACCAGTCCTTCATGCTTCCGATCGGCCGGGACATAGACGATACCGGCCGCATTCGCCTCGCCGACATGGGCCGGCAGGCCGGGCTTTCCGGAGATCTGCGCTCGGGCAGCGGAGGCCGGGATCGCGCCGTAGAGGCCGAGCAGCAAATCTTCCTGGCCTTGTCCCACGAGCCCGCCGATGCCGACGATTTCGCCAGCACGGGCGGAAAAGCCGATCTGACGCACCATGCCGGCGGAAAAATCTTCGACGTTGATGCGTATTGCGCCGGGCTTGGCGGCGGCGCGCGGCGGGAAGAGGTCGCCGGTCTCGCGGCCGACCATGAGACGCACCAGCCCTTCGCCGTCGATGCCGGAGAGCGACTGATCCGCCGTAACGACGCCGTCCTTCAGCACCGTGACATGCGAGCAGAGCGCCTGCACTTCGTTCAGGCGATGGGAAATATAAAGAAGCGCCGTGCCACGATCCCTCAGCGTCCCGATCAGGCGGGCGAGGATGCCGGCCTCATGCGCGGAAAGCGAGGAGGTCGGCTCGTCCAGAATGAGCACGCGCGGCTTGCGGAACAGCGCCTTGGCGATCTCCACCATCTGGCGGCGGCCAAGCGCGAGATCGGCGACCGGCATGTCGAGCGGTTCGGTCAGTCCGACCATGTCGCAGACCTCTCGCACGCCGCGATGAAGCGCTGCATAATCGATGAGGCCGAACCGGCGTGGAAAGGCGCCGAGCCCGATGTTTTCCGCAATCGAGAGACTGGCCGTCAGGCTCAGCTCCTGCTGCACCACGGCAATGCCGGCCGCGCGCGCCGCCGCCGGGCTGAAGCGCCCGGCGGGGTTGCCGTCGACGAGGACGGAACCGCTGTCGGGCTGGAGGGCGCCCGACAGGAGGTTGATCAGAGTCGACTTGCCGGCGCCATTCTCGCCGAGCAGGGCGTGAACCCTGCCCGGAAGAAGGGCAATGTCGACACCCTTCAAGACCGGGTTGCCGAAAAATCCCTTGAACACCTGCCGGGCTTCCAGCAGGGGCGTTTGTTCCGTCATGACGGCTGCCCTTGATGCGGGTTATCTGGTCGGATTACTTGGCAAGCAGCTTGTCGAAGAGCGCCTGATCGTAGTCCGAGTAGATATAACCGTCGGCGGGGAACTTGTCGGCCCGCGCGAGGTAGCTGCCGATCGTGCTGTCGTCGATGACGGGCAGCGGCACCTTGACGAAGGCCGGAACGTCCTTGCCCTGCAGCGCCTGCACGGCGGTATAGACGGAAAGAGCGCCGAGCCAGTTGGGCTGCATGGTCGCCCAGCCCTTGAGACCCTTCTCCTTCCAAAGTTCCAGGAACTGCCGGGCGTTTTCCCCCGTCGTCGGCACCTGTTCGCGGCCCTGGCGCTCGAAGGCGAGGACGGAGCCAGCCGACAGGGCGCCGCCAAGCGACAGCACGCCGTCGATTTCGGGATTGGCGAAGAGCAGGCTGGTCATCGCTTCCTGTGCCGGAGCGACGTTGTATTCCGTGTTCGTCTCGGTGATCACCTGCAGGCCCGGATTGGCATCGAGGACCGGCTGGGCGCCCTTGCGGCGGTCGTCGCTCACCGAGATGCCGGCCGGGCCGTTCATGATGATGATCTTGCCCTTGCCTCCGAGCTGGCTGACCATCCACTTGGCAGCGGTCGCGCCCCATTCATTGGAATCGGTGTTGATCTTGGCGGTCACCTTGTCGGTGTCGACGAGGCTGTCGAAGTTGACGACGGCGATGCCTTTGTCGCAGGCGTCGGAGATCACCCGGTCGAGCGCCGTGGAGGAACCGGCGATCACGACGATGGCGTCGACATTGGCGTCGATCATCGACTGGATATGCTGGATCTGCGTCTGGGCGTTGCCCTGCGCGTCCGTAATCATCAGATCCTTTACGAGGCCTGCCTTCTTCAACTCTTCCACTTCGGCGGTGATGGTGCCTTCGGTCTGCTTCATCCAGGTCGGCACCGAATAGATGTTCGCCCAGCCGATCGTGTAGGGCGCTTTCCTGTCACCCTTGATGCAATTGGCGGCGGCTGACGCCGTGCCGGTGGAAAAGACGAGGAGGGCCGCAGCGGCGGCAGCGCCCGCGAGAAGGCGACGGCGTAACGAGGCGGAAATGCTGTTTTCAAGATGCTTCATGTCGATCCCCTTTTTTCTATGCGGCAGCGCTGACGGCTTGCCATCTCCCAATTGTCCAATATAATGTACATATGATCTAAATACCGGACGCGGTGATCTTATGCCGATTTTTTTGCCTCGCAAGAGGGGTGGAAAAATTTCCTTAGCGAGGAATGACAGGATCGGTTGACAGATGCGGCGGAGGGTTTGAAAAGCTTGGCCGGACAGGAACAGGGCCCAACAAGAACGGGATTGACAGCAATGGACGCAATTCAGGACGAAGCAGTCGGCAAGCGCGGCCGCGGGCTCGACCGCGCCTTCGAAATCCTCGATTTCCTGCGCCAGAAGCGGCAGGCCCTGAAGCCAAACGAAATCGCCGCGCAGATCGGCGCGCCGCGCTCGTCGGTCTACGAGCTCGTCAATCTGCTGCTGAGCAACGGCATTCTCGAATTCACCGGCGGCGACGGGCGCGTCTATCTCGGCCGCAAGCTCTATTTCCTCGGCGCCGCCTACGAGAACCATTTCGATTTCACCCGCGAATGCGAAGCGGCGCTGGAACAGCTCGCGGATGAGACGCGGGAGACGGCGCAGTTCTGCATGCTCGATGGCAACAAATACACCGTCGTGCGCATGCGCGAAGGCGCTCGGCCGTTTCGCATTTCGACGGATATCGGCCAGTCGGTGCCGATCCCGTGGACGGCTTCCGGCCGTCTGCTCGTCGCGCATCTGTCGGACGAGGAGATCCTGAACTTCATTCCGCCGCAGGATTTCAGGCTGCCGAGCGGCGAATGGCTCGACCCGCAAAGCTTCATCACCGAAGTGCGCCAGTCCGAGCGTGAAGGCTTTTTTACCTTCAACAGCATCGTCGACAGCTTCACGCATTGTTTTGCCGTGCCGGTCAAGGACGAGGAAGGCCATGCCGCCGCGACGCTCTGCCTGGTCACACCGCGCGACGACGGCATCGCCAACCGCGACCGCTATCTCGACTGCCTGAAAAAGGCGGCAGCCGGTCTCGACCACGCCCCGGCACGGCCGAAACGCGGCTGACGCCCTGAACACAGCCCAAGCATGATGCCGAGCGGCACGGACGTCCGGGCCTAAACCGGTGTGCGGCTGCACGCTCCCTTACGCATGTTCACGCTCGCTCGGATCTCCACGCCGCGCAGGACGCCACTCGTCGTTCCGATGATTGATTTCCGGTTTTTCGCCAATCCCGCAAATCTATTCACTCTTCCTCCAAAACTACGGAATGAAGTTTCTCTATAAAATCTATGGAGAACGTATTTTAGCATTCCGACAGCCGATATCACGCCCTGGCCTTGGGGAAGGCCGGGCTGCCGGCAACAAACGGAGAGGACGCGAAATGACACGGAAAATCAGGCTTGGAGCATTTCTTCCCGGTGGCGGCCAGCATGTTGCCTCATGGCGACATCCAGACCAGCCGGTCGACGGCGCGACCAGTTTCGAGTTTCACAAGCAGCTCGCCCTGACAGCCGAACGCGGGCTCTTCGATGCCTATTTCCTGGCTGATGGACTGGCTGTCGGCTTCGGCGGGGCGCGGGAAGGCGGCAACGCCCGCGTGGCCGGCTTCGAGCCGGTGACGCTGTTCTCCGCCCTTGCGCCCCTGACCACCCATCTCGGCTTCATCGCGACGTCCTCGACCACCTATGAGGAGCCTTATACGACCGCCCGCAAGTTCGCCTCGCTCGATCTGATCTCCGAGGGCCGTGCCGGCTGGAATGTCGTCACCACGACAGGCGATCTCACGGCGCAGAACTTCAACCGCGAAACACAGCTGCCGCATGCCGAACGCTATCGCCGTGCCGCCGAGCATGTCGACGTCGTCCGCAAACTCTGGGAAAGCTTCGAGGACGATGCCTTCATCCGCGACAAGGCATCAGGCGTCTTCTTCGACCCGACAAAGCTGCACGACACCGACCACCGCGGCGAGCATTTCAGCGTGCGCGGTCCGCTCAACATCTCCAGATCGCCGCAGGGACATCCCGTCATCGTGCAAGCCGGTCAGTCCGACGACGGACGCGGGCTCGCCGCCGCGACGGCCGAGGTCATCTTCACCGCCCATCAACACATCGAAACCGCCCAGGAGCTCTACCGGGACATCAAGGCGCGCGCCCGCGGCTTGGGCAGGAACCCCGATCACATTCTGGTCATGCCCGGCGTATCCGCCTTCGTCGGCAGGACCGAAGCAGAGGCACGCGAGAAATACGATCGCCTGACCTCGCTCATCGTCGAGGAAGACGGAATCGGCCTTCTCAACGGCCTGACCGGCGGCACGCTCGACCTGCATGGTTACGATCTCGACGGGCCGCTTCCGCCCGCGCCGCCGACGGAAGGCATGAAGAGCCGGCAGGCACTCATTCGCCAGATTGCCGACGAAAACAACTTCACCATCCGCCAGCTCTATCAGTGGATCGCATCCGCCCGCGGACACTTCACCATCGTCGGAACGGCCGAACAGATCGCCGATACGCTGCAGACGTGGTTCGAAAACGAAGCCGCCGACGGCTTCAACATTCTGCCGCCCTGGCTTCCGACGGCGCTCGACGACTTCGTCGATCTGGTCATCCCGGAACTGCAGCGCCGCGGCCTGTTCCGCACGGCTTACGAAGGCAAGACGCTGCGGGAGAACCTCGGCCTGCCTTTCCCGACCAACCGATGGGCTGCCGGACGCGCAGCTCTGCAGGCAGCGGAGTAAGGAGAAATCCATGACCTATGAGATCAACCAGGTCCTTCCGAGAAGCTTTGGCCGTCTGAAAAACCGCGAAAGCAATACGCCCAGTTTCGCATCGCATGTGCGCGGGGTGCTCGCATCGCTTCTCCCGCGTTACGGCCTGCTCATCGCCTTTCTCGTGCTGTGGCAGGTGTCGAGCACCCGGGGCTGGGTCAATCCCGCCGTCTTCCCGCCCTTGAACGTGATCCTGTCGGCCCTCTGGACCAACCTTGCCAACGGCGCGCTGCTCGACGACATCGCCATCAGCCTGCAGCGGGCCGGAATCGCCTTCGCCTTTGCCGTCGTGATCGGCATTCCGCTCGGCCTCTTCATGGGCCAGTTTCGGACGGTCGAACAGGCGCTCGATCCGATCCTGCAGCTCTTCCGCCAGACCTCGGCGCTCGCGCTCTACCCGGTCTTCATCCTGCTGCTCGGGCTCGGCGAAACCTCCAAGATCTTCGTCATCTTCTGGGCGACGCTGTTTCCGGTGCTGCTCGCCACGATCGGCGGCGTCAAGGAAGTGGACAAGAAGCTCATCGAGATGGCGCGGACCTACGGCGCCGGACCGCTCACCGTCTTCCGCCGCGTCATCCTGCCGGCCTCCGTGCCTGCGATCTTCGTGGGGCTGCGTCTCTCGGCCACGACTGCGCTTCTCCTGTTGATCGCGGCCGAGATGATCGGCGCCAACAAGGGCATCGGCTTCCAGGTCATGAACGCCCAGTACAATTTCCAGATCCCGCTGATGTTCGCGGCGATCCTGCTGCTCGCCTTCCTCGGCCTTGCCGCCAATGCCCTGCTCGTTCTCCTGCAGCGCCGTCTCTGCCGCTGGTCTCAGCCGAGTGCCTGACCCGCTTCCTCCAATTTTCTTCTTCCGAAAGGACATCCCATGACATTCCATCCCCGCAACCTTCTCCTGCCGGCCGTGATCGCTCTCGGTCTCGCCACGCCGGCCGCAGCCGCCGACGCCGTGAAGCTGCGCTACCTCGCCAGCCAAGGCGGCCTTGCCGCCCATGAACTGGCCGATGCACTCGGATATTTCAAGGACACAGGCATCACGCTTGAGAATGTCGGCTACGCCCAGGGCGGACCGGCCTCCCTCATCGCTCTCGCATCCGGCGATGTCGAGATCGGCAGCGCCGCCACCTCCGCCGTGCTGAATTCGATCATCGGCGGCAACGCCTTCGTCGCCGCCTATCCGTCGAACGGCATCAATGACGAGGTGCAGTCGACCTTCTACGTGCTCGAAGACAGCCCGATCAAAACAATCAAGGACATTGCCGGCAAGAGCATCGCGGTCAACACGCTCGGCGCTCATCTCGACTACACCATCCGCGAGGCCCTGCATTCCGTCGGCCTGCCGAGCGACTCCGCCAATCAGGTCGTCGTTCCCGGCCCGCAGCTCGAGCAGGTGCTGCGTTCCAAGCAGGTCGATATTGCCGCCTTCGGCTATTGGCAGACGACCTTTGAGGGTGCGGCGCTGAAGAACGGCGGTCTTCGTCCCGTTTTCGACGATACCGACGTGCTCGGCGACATCGCCGGCGGCTTCGTGGTCCTGCGCCGCGATTTCATACAGCAGCATCCGGAAGCCTCGAAAATCTTCGTCGAGCAGTCGGCCCGCGCCCTCGACTATGCACGCGAACATCCTGAGGAAACCAAGAAGATCCTGGCCAAGGCGCTTGCTGAGCGTGGTGAGAACCCTGATATCGCACAATATTTCCGCGGTTACGGCGTGCGCGCCGGCGGCCTGCCGGTCGAACGCGACATTCAGTTCTGGATCGACGTGCTCGTTCGCGAGGGCAAGCTGAAGGAAGGCCAACTGGCGGCCAAGAACATTCTCTTTACCGCCGACGCCAAGCCGGCAAGCAATTGAGGAACCGTGATGAGCGTCGCTGAGGACATTCGCCGCGGAGAGGTGACGATCCGTCACCTCTCCAAATCCTACAGACTGAACGGCACCCCCCTGCAGGTTCTCAAGGATATCAATCTCAACATCCGCTCCGGCGAAAGCCTCGCCATCGTCGGCGCCAGCGGTTCGGGCAAGACGACCCTGCTCAGGGTTCTGGCCGGGCTCGAGGAATCCGATACCGGCGAAGTACTCGTCGACGGCAAGGCTATAAAAGGTGTGGGCGCGGAGCGCGCCGTCATCTTCCAGGAGCCGCGTCTTCTTCCCTGGCTCACGGTGCTCGACAACGTGGCCTTCGGGCTGGAAACGCGGGGGCTGTCCCGCGAGCAGGCGAGGAACCGGGCGCGTCACTACGTCAAGCTCGTCGGCCTGCAGCAATTCGAAGCGGCCTATCCCCGGCAGCTCTCGGGCGGCATGGCGCAGCGTGTCGGCATCGCCCGGGCGCTTGCCGTCCAGCCCGAAATCCTGCTGCTCGACGAACCGCTCGGCGCGCTCGACGCGATGACCAAGATCGGCATGCAGCAGGAACTCGCACGGATCTGGCGCGATGAGGATGTGACGACCATTCTCGTCACACATGATCTCGAAGAGGCGATCTATCTTGCCGACCGGATCCTGATCCTGCCGCGGGAAAAGGGAGCCGCGCCGCGCCTGATCGAAATCGATCTGCCACGTCCCCGCGATCGCAGCGCGCCGGAATTCGTCCGGCACCGCGAGGAACTGCTGAACCTGTTCGGACTGCACTGAAAGCTGCGGCTCCGTCCGTTCTGCAGGCCGGAGACATTTCACCCGGCCCAGGGATCGATCAGTTTGATCCCGAAGCCCTCGAAATCTCTGCTGTTGCGCGTCGCAAGGCTGAGATGGTGAGCAATCGCGGTGGCCGCGATCAGGCCGTCCATTGACGACAGGCCGCGGCCTCTCCGTCTTGCATCGCCCATAAGGTCTCCCCAGGCCAAGGCAACCGGTTCATCCACCGGAATGATGCGATGCTCGAAGCGTTGCGTCAGGTCGTGGGCAAGCCATTCGGCCAGCGCGTCGCGTTTGCGTCCCTTGTCCATCAGCGCAACACCGCGCCGGATCTCCGCGATCGACACGATGCTGATGAAGGAGCGATCCTCATCAAGCCTGTCCAACCATTCCAGGACGCTTGCATCAGGGTTCGGCCTGGTCACTTCGGACAGGACGCTGGTGTCCAGCAGAAGCCTCACAGTTCAGGATCGCGTGGTTCGTCGCGTTGCCGCTCGAGGTCCAGCTCGGCGCCGCGTAAGGGCGATTCCATCAGAAATTCGGCAAGCGTCCCCTTGCGGGCGGTTTTGCGCTGCCATTCCTCCACAGAGACGACGACGACGCTCGGCTTGCCGTTGCGTGTGATTGTCTGTGGCGTGGATTGCGCGCGTTCGATGACCTCGGAAAGCTTCGCCTTTGCGCTGGCAACGGTCCAGCTTTCATCGACTTGCGGTGACGGCTGCATCGCGCATCTCCTGACCAGAATGACTATAATGACTATATAGGCCGAGACTGGGTGAATGGCAAGCAGCCGTCATCGGTTAGCTTGCGTGGGCGATTATGAAGGCCTGCTCCTCGCTCCGGCCGTCAGATAGGGCCGCCGATCCAGTTCCGCCGACCGGTAGGAACTGCGCAGCCGCAGCAGATCCTTGCGGGCGATCAGGCCGCACAGCTTACCCGACGCCGGATCGACGATCGGAATGCGGCCGCTGCCCGTCGACAGCATCAGGTCGGCGATGAAGGCGACCGTATCGTCAGGGTGCCCCACGGGAACCGAGTCGTCGGTGACGTTTTCCGCAAGCGTCTGGGTCGCCAACTCCGTTTTTCCCTGCCAGAGCAGGGCGTCGGCCCTCGATACGATGCCGGCCAATTTACCTGCGGCATCGACCAGCGGATAGATCCGGTGCGTCTTCTCTCGCGAGGCGAAGAAATCGCAAGCCTCGCCGACCGTCATGGTGACCGGAAGCGTGTCGACGTCGCCGATCATGATCTCCCTGGCCCGGGAGAGTTCGAACGGATCGACGCCATATTCGCGGGTGATGTGCTGGCCACGGCGCGCGATCTTCTCGGTGAGGATCGAGCGGCGCAGCAGAAGCACGGTCACGGCATAGGCAACCACCGTTGCGGCGAGCAGGGGAACGAGCGTGCTGACGTCGCCGGTGATCTCCATGGCGAAGAAAGTCCCGGTCAGCGGCGCGCGCATGGTTCCACCCATCATGGCGGCCATTCCGAGCAGCGCCCAGAAGCCGGGATCGTTGCCCGGCATGACGATCCCGACCAGCCATCCGAGCGCGCCGCCGAAGATGAGAAGAGGAGCGAGCACGCCGCCCGAAGTGCCCGACGACAGCGCAAACAGCCAGATAACCGTCTTCACCAGCAGGATCGACATGACAGCCGGCGCAAGCAGCCGGTTGTTGAGCAGACCGTCGATGATGTCGTAGCCGACGCCCATGGCTCGTGGTTCGATCAGGCCACCGAGACCGATGACGAGACCGCCGAGCGCCGGCCACCACATCCAATGGATCGGCAGGGCTTCGAACAGGTCTTCGATCCTGTAGAGCAGCGTCGTCAGCAGTCCCGATTGCAGCCCTGAAATGATGCCCATCGCCGCGCAGGCGAAAATTCCCCACCAGGGCAAAGCCACCTGGAAATGGGTCGGGAACAGCGGCCCGACGCCGAATAGCAGCGGACGCCAGCAGATCGACACGCAGGCGGCAACGGCGACGGGAATGAAGCTGCGCGGCTTCCATTCGAACAGCAGAAGTTCGACCGCCAGCATGACCGCGGCGATTGGCGAGCCGAAGATCGCCGTCATGCCCGCGGCCGCACCCGCGACGAGCAGTGTCTTCCGCTCGGCCGCGCTCATGTGAAAGAATTGCGCGAAAAGCGATCCGATCGCGCCGCCCGTCATGATGATCGGCCCTTCGGCGCCGAACGGGCCGCCCGTTCCGATGGAAATTGCCGAGGACAGCGGCTTCAGGACCGCGACCTTCGGCGACATCCGGCTGCCGCCGATCAGGATGGCCTCGATGGCCTCGGGAATGCCGTGGCCGCGGATCTTCTCCGACCCGAAGCGGGCCATCAGTCCGATGACGAGGCCACCGAGCGGCGGCACCAGCACCACCCACAGCGAACGTGGCACGCTGGCCAGCGAAGCAGGCTCGATGCCGATCTGGCCGAACCAGATGACGTTCGTCACCAGTGCGATGAGGCTGACGAGACACCAGGCCGCAAAGGCGCCGGCCGAGCCGATGATGATGGACATGCCGATCAGGACGAGGACCCGCCTGTCGGTGGTGAAATCCCCGGCCTCACGCCGGGAAAGGCCGCCCGTGAAATCGTGCGGCCGGTTACTGGGTTGATGCTGCGCCATGGAAGCCTCTGCTACGCGGAATGGGTATGCTTGAGTGGCGTAATTATATCGTAATACGATATAAATCAATGGATGAAAACATGGAGACGGAAATGTCTCGGAACACGCCTCACTTGACCGGCCGGCGGCTGCCCATTTATTCGAGATCAAGGAATAAATGCCGCGATTGCAGTGACTTCACCCAAGTGGCGCAGGCGCAGAGGAGAATGAGTTTGAAGAAGTCCGCGCCGCCGCTGAGACAGGAAGACTACGAGGCGCTCGCCGACCTCCGCTTCGCGCTTCGCCAGTTCATGGATTTCAGCGCCTCCGCCGCACAGTCGGAAGGGCTGCCGCCGCAACAGCATCAGGCGCTGCTGGCGATCAAGGGGCAACGCGGCGATGCCATGACCATCGGCATGCTGGCCGAACGGCTCATCATCGCGCCCCATACGGCGACTGAGCTCGTCGGGCGGCTGTCGGACGCGGGGCTCGTCGAACGTCATACCGATCCCACGGACAGGCGCCGCCAGACGCTTGCCCTGACCGAGAAGGCGGACGAGCTTCTGACGAGACTGAGCGCCGTCCATCTCTCGGAAATCAGGGTGATGGCCCCGAAGCTGATCAAGCTTCTCCTCGAGCTTCAGAAGACGGCGCCGAAGGCCGAATGAATCGATCCGCCGCGCGGCTCACAAACTCTCGGCGACCAGCGGCTGGATGACGGGCTGGCCGCGCCGGTCGCGCAAGACCTCGACGTCCACGCCGTAAGTCTCGGCAATGAGCGACGGCGTCACGATCGATTGCGGATGTCCGCTCGCCTTCATCGCGCCGTTCGCGATCACCAACAGATTGTCCGCATATTGGCAGGCGAGATTGAGATCGTGCAGCACGACCATCGTTATCCAGCCGTTGGCGCGCGTTTCCCGGCGCACCACATCGAGCAAGGCGAGTTGATGCTTGAGATCCAGCGCGCTGACCGGCTCGTCCAGCAGCATCACCCTCGGCTCGCGCATCAGCACTTGCGCAAACAGCGCCATCTGCCTTTGCCCGCCGCTCAGCGAAGCGATGTCGCGGCCGGCGAGATGGGCGATGCCGGCCTGCGTCAGACGCGTCATCGCAATGTCGAGCGTCTCGTCGTCGATGTGCAGCGAGAGCCGGCCCAGCCGACCGAGAACCACGACTTCGAGAACGGTGAGAGCAATATCGGTGGCAGTGTCCTGCGGCATATAGGCGAAGCTCTCACGCCACATCTTCAGCGCCCGCCCGCTCGTCCGCCCGGTGGAAAGACTTTCGCGGCCGAGCGTGAGCCTGCCATCGGCGAGCGGCAGGTCGCCGAAAAGCGCGCGCAGAAGCGTGGTCTTGCCGGTGCCGTTGGGACCGATGACGGCATGAATCTTTCCAGCTTCCAGGCAGGTGTCGATACCGGAAACGATCCTCTGCCCGCCGCGCTCGATGGCGATGTTTTCAAGGCGGATCATGCGCCTGCTTTCCTCGGCGAAAAGATCAGCCACAGCAGGAACGGCACACCGACGATGGCGGTGACGATGCCGACGGGAAAGAGCGCGCCCGGTATGATCGACTTCGAGACGACCGAAGCCGCCGACAGCATCAGCGCACCGCTGACGACAGACATCGGCAGGAAGAAGCGCTGATCCTCGCCCACCGTCATGCGGGCGATGTGGGGAGCAACGAGACCGATGAAGCCGATCACGCCGACGAAGCTGGTCGCCGTCGCGGTCATGACCGCAACGATGACGAGGACCTTCATGCGAAGCAGCCGGACGTTGACGCCGAGGCTCGCGGCCCGCATCTCGCCCATGCGCAAGGCCGCCAGTTTCCAGGAATCCGCCATCAGCAAGGCGCAACAGATGAACGTCACCGCTGCGGTCAAACCAAGCGTCGGCCAGGTCGCTTTCGTCAGGCTGCCGAACAGCCAGAACAATATCTGCTGCGACAGCTCCGGCGAGGAGAGGAACTGGATGAGCGACAGAAGTGACTGGAAGAGGAACAGAAGGGCGATGCCACCGAGAATGATGGTTTCGGCCGTCATGCGGCGCATCGAAGCGAGCGTGAAGAGAAAGAGCGCCGCCAGCATGGAGAAGACGAAAGCGCCGAGTGGCACGGCGATCATCGCATCGAGGCCGAAGCCGCCGAGCGCCAGGACGAGGGCTGCCCCGAACCCTGCAGCCGCCGCCATGCCGAGCGTATAGGGGCTCGCCATCGGGTTGTTCAGAAGCGTCTGCATCTGCGCGCCTCCGGCCCCAAGTGCTGCGCCGACCGCAAGCGCCATCAGCGCCATCGGCAGGCGCAGACCGCGAACGATGGCGTCAGTCATGGCCGCCCGCTCGCCGAGCCCTGTCAGCGAGCGCACCACTTCGGCCGGCGACAGCAGCGACGGACCCGTCGCAATATCGAGAACGAGGCATACCGCCATCAGGAGCACGAAAATCAGAAGGTTGCGCCAGCGCCTGCGCTCACGCAGCCTGTGCGCGCCGATCGCTTCGGCATTGCTGGCGGTCACTGTCATGGGAAACCCTGTCTCGACGGGAAACGAGCGCCATGGCTATGGCGCCCGCAGAAGATGGACGGATCGGGATCAGCCTTTGACGGCGATGGCGAAGGTGCCCTCCGGAACCACCGGCAGATACTTCTTGTAGTAGCCGAGGTAGTCGGCGACGGGATCGACGTCCTTGAACTGCTCGGGATAGAGCTGCTTGGCGATATACTGCACCATGGCGAAATCCGAGAGCGTGCGGGACGCGCCCTGATAGACGCCGAAGAGATGGCCGTCCTTGACCGCCGGCAATTCGCTCCAGCCCTGGCGGGTTTCGAACGCCTTGAGCTTTTCGCGGGCCTCGTCGGCCTTCACGCCCTGGCCCATCGGCAAGGCCGTCTCGCTCTTGTTGTTCTCACGGCCGGAGATGAAGATGGCATCGGGCTTGGACGCCAGCACCTGCTCCGGATTGATCGGACCCCACCATTCCACGAAGGGCGCAGCGATATTGTCGCCGCCCGCCGCGGTGGACATGGCGCCCCACATGTTCTTGCCGTAGGTGAAGGAATATTCCGCCGGTCCCTTGTTGCCGAATTCGACATAGACCTTCGGCTTCGGCTTGCCCGATGCGGCGATGCGGTCGGCGACGTCCTTCAGGGCGCCGGCGTAGAAATCGGCAATCTCCTTGCCGCGCGCATCCTGGCCGGTCAGCTGCCCGAAAAGCAGCGTCGAAGCGACATGGCGCTCGACCGTCTGGGCGTTGTAATCGACGACGACAACCGGAATCCCGTGCTCTTCCAAGCGATGGGCGTCCTGGCCGAGCGCCTGGTACTGCCAGTCCGCGAGGATGACGAGGTCGGGATTGAGGCTCAACACCTTCTCAATGGAAAAGGTCTGCGCTTCCACTTCGCCGACATCGGCGATGTCACCGATCGAAGCGCGGTGGGCAAGATGCATCTTCCAGTTCGCCGGAACCCAGCCTTCCCAGGCTTCGCGGGAAATCCCGACGACCGAGTCGTAAGCCTTCTCGCCGCCGACGGCCATGTAATCCTCGAAATAGAAACCGAGGACCACGCGCTTGGCCGGAAGATCGACCTTCACCTCGCGGCCGATCACATCGGTGATCGTCTTCTGTTCCGCCATGGCGGACGGTGCGAAGAAAACAGCGGAAACAGAAATAAACGAGGCAGCCAGCCAGCCGGCCACGGATCTAGAATTCATAACGACCTTCCATCAGTTAAAATAGGAGATCGAGTTATTAAAGTTGATCAACTAAATCAAGTTATTTATCGATGGGCTTCTTCGCCAGAGGAAACAGGAGCTTACGTGCTGGAAATAACGGCCGGCGTAGAGTGATCGGCGCATGGTGAAGCCGGCCCGTTGCCGGCCTGCCGCGTCAGCCTGAGAGCGTATTCCTGAGGCGATGGATATGGGCCGTGCCGATGCCGCAGCAGCCGCCGATGATCGTGGCACCCGCTTCGGCCCAGGAGCAGGCAAAGCGCGAATAGGCGTCACCGTTCAGGTCGTCGCGGGTATCGTGCAAGCCTTCATTGGCGGCTGCCTCGCCTGTTTCGCCTTCGAAGGCGTTTGCATAGACGCCGATTTCGATGCGAGCATTCCTCTCCCGGAACACGCGTGCCGCCGTTTCGACCGCGCCCTGCATGACCTCGGGCTTGCTGCAATTGAACAGGAAAGCCGCCGCGCCCGAGGAAACCGCCCAGGACGCCGCATCCTCGACGCTCTCGCCGGAGCGAAGTTTCGCTTCGCCGCCCGCGATATCGGCCTCGTCATCCGCCAATGTGAAGGAAATCCAGAACGGCTTGCCCGATGCCGCCACCGCCGCGCGGACAGCCTCGCCCTCGGCGATCAGGCTCAATGTCTCGCCGAGCCATAGGTCGACGAAGGGAGCGAGGTTTTCGACCAGCACCTTGAGATAGTCCTGCACCCGGGAAGGCTGGAAATTCTGCGGTTCGTAGGAGCCGAAGATCGGCGGCAGCGAGCCGGCGACCAGCACCTTCCTGTCGGTCACGGCATCGGCGGCCTCACGCGCCAGGCGACCCGCGAGGCGGATCAATGCCGGCCCCTCCTGCTGAAAGCGGTCTTCGCCAATATGGAAGGGCACGAGCGCATAGCTGTTCGTCGTGATGATCTCGGAGCCGGCGGCGATGAATTCCTGGTGCACCTGCCGCACGATGTCAGGTGAATTCATCAGCGCCAGCGCCGACCATTCCGGCTGCTTCAGTTCGGCGCCCAGCCGCAGAAGCTCGCGGCTCATGCCGCCATCGAGAATTCGCGTTGTGCTCATGAGGTAGTCTCCATTCAGGCTGTCGCGCCGTCACCGGCAGCGGGCTTTTCAAAACAATGCGGCGAGCTTCCGCTGGCCTAGCGGCGAACCGGCACCTGCGCTTCGAGACCTCGAAAGACGCGGGCGATCACGGCGGTCAGGGCGAGATAGAAGAGGGTGACGACGATGAGCGGTTCGTAGACGAGCAGCGTGTCCTGGCGAACCTTGTTGGCGACGGCGTAGAGATCCATCACCGTCACCGTGAAGGCGAGCGGCGTCGCCTTCAGCTGCATGACGATCTCCCCGGCAATGGTCGGCAGGGCGATGCGAATGGCGCGCGGCAGCCAGATGCGGCGGGTCAGCTTCCAGGGCGAGAGGCCAAAAGCCCGGCCGGCTTCGAGTTCACCCTTGGGAACGGCAAGCAGCGCGCCGCGCAGCACCTCGGCCTCATAGGCCGCATAATTCAGCGTGAAACTGACGGAGGCGAAGAAAAAGCCCTCGCGCAGGATCGGCCAGAACAGGCTCTGGCGGATGCCGGGGATCATGGGCAGCAGCGAGCCGACGCCGTAATAGAGGAGCCAAAGCTGGATCAGCAGCGGCGTGCCGCGGAAGAAGGTGCAGTAGCCGCGGGCGAGAAGCCGGGTCAGCCTGCCGCCGCTGACCTGCGCGAAGGCGAGACCGATGGCGATCACGAAACCGAACACCACTGATATGACAAGCAGCGCCACGGTCTGCCAGGCGCCGGTCAGAAGAAGCGGCCAATAGGAGGAGATCCAGGCGAAGCTCATGAGGCGCTTTCTTCAGGCAAGACGCGGCTGACCCCGCCGCACCCGTGCTTCGATCAGTTTGAAGACGACGTTGGAAGCGAGCGTGATGGCGAGATAGAGAAGAGCCGAGGCAAGGAAAAAGACGAAGTAATGTTTGGTGCTTGCCCCGGCGAGACGGGTGGCGAGCGCCAGTTCCTGATAGCCGACGACCGCGACCAGCGCGCTGTCCTTGGTGACCGACATCCACAGATTGGCAAGGCCCGGCAGCGCGTTCGGCAACAGCGCCGGCAGCAGGATGCGGCGAAACCGCAGCACCGGTCCCATGCCGAAAGCCTTGGCGGCCTCGACCTGGCCGATAGGAATGGCAAGGATCGCGCCGCGCAGCACCTCGGTCATATAGGCGCCCTGCACGAAGCCCAGAACGGCGACGGCCGCGACGAAGCCGTTCACCTCTACCGGCGGCAGGTCCAGCGCAGCCAGCAACCGGTTGAGGCCATCGGTGCCCGCATAATAGAGCCCGACGATCAGGATCAGCTCGGGAACGGCGCGAATGACGGTGGTATAGAAATCAAGCAACAGGCGGAGCACTGGATTGCCGGAAAGCTTTCCAAGCGCGCCGCCCGTGCCGAGCAGCAGACCGACGGCGAAAGCGCAGGCCGAGATGGCGACCGTGGAGACCGCACCTGCCAGAAGAACGCCGCCCCATCCCGGAGGATAGGGGGACAGCAGGTCCAGAATGCCTTGATGCGCGGTCGCCATCAGGACTGCTTACTTCGCGCCGTAGATATCGAAATCGAAGTATTTCTTGGTGATCGCGTCGTACTGGCCGTTGGCGCGAACCGCTGATATCGCCTTGTTCAGCTTGGCTTTCAGCTCGGTGTCTTCCTTGCGCAGGCCGCCCGAAACGCCAGCCCCGAGGATCTCCTTGTCGTCGGCGACATCGCCCATATTGGCGCAGCAATCCTTGCCGGCATCAC
This sequence comes from Rhizobium sp. R635, assembly GCF_002211285.1. Taxonomy (GTDB): domain Bacteria; phylum Pseudomonadota; class Alphaproteobacteria; order Rhizobiales; family Rhizobiaceae; genus Rhizobium. Next base: position 78,107 of record NZ_LOKX01000007.1, read on the forward strand.
TTTTCAGGAAAGCGTCGAGCGCCAGAGAATCACCGAAGACATAGTCGATGCGGCCGGAAGCGAGGTCCTGGAAAGCCTCATCGAGCGTCTGGTAGGTCTTTTCCTCGGCGGCAGCGGCAAAATACTTCTTGTAATATTCCGACTGGATCGTCGACACCTGGATGCCGATCGTCTTGCCCTTCACGTCCTCGGCAGTGGCGCCCGGCTTCTGGTCCTTGGGACCGATCAGCGTGCTCGGCGTGTTGTAATATTTGTCGGTGAAGTCGATCACCTTCGAGCGTTCCTCGGTGTTCGACATCGAGGACCAGATGACGTCGAACTTCTTGCTCTGGAGAGCCGGAATGAGACCGTCCCACGAAATGTCGACGATCGAGCATTTCTCCTTCATCTCTTCGCAGACGGCGTTCATCAGATCGATTTCCCATCCGTGCCATTCGCCCGAGGCATCCTTGGCGAAGAAGGGCGGATAGGATTCGTTCATGACGCCGAAGCGAACTTCGGCCTGTGCCGTGACCGCGGAAAGCGCAAGTGCCGCGCCGGCAAAGAGCATGGGGAGCAGTTTCATTCGCAGGGTTCTCCTGGTTGGTGTTATCGATGACGGCTTGGGTGCATCAGTGGGTGCTGAGACCGGTGAACTCCCGGCAGCGGGCGCTGACAGGCGCCCCGAATACCTGCTCCGGCGGACCTTCCTCCTCGATCCGGCCCTGGTGCAGGAAGAGGACGCGGCTGGAGACATCGCGGGCGAAACGCATTTCATGCGTGACGATCAGCATCGTCCGGCCTTCTTCGGCGAGATCGCGGATGACTTTGAGGACCTCGCCGACCAGCTCCGGATCGAGCGCCGATGTCGGTTCGTCGAAAAGCATGACGGCGGGATCGATGCAGAGCGCCCTCGCAATCGCCGCGCGCTGCTGCTGGCCGCCGGAGAGAAAAGCCGGATAGGCGTCGCGCTTGTCGAAAAGCCCGACCTTGTGGAGCAGGGCCTCGGCCTTTTCGATCGCCTCGCACCTGGGAATGCCCATGACATGCACTGGCGCCTCGATGACGTTTTCCAGCACGGTGCGATGGGCCCAGAGGTTGAAGCTCTGGAAGACCATGCCAAGTCCGGTCCGCAGCCGTTCGATCTGCCGCCAGCTGCGCGGCTGCAGCCGCCCGCCGCGGCCTGGTTTCAGCGCGATCTCCTCGCCGTTCACGGCAATGCGGCCGTGATCGGGCGTTTCCAGAAAATTGATGCATCTGAGAAAGGTGCTCTTGCCAGAACCCGACGAGCCGATAATGGAGATCACATCCGACTTGTGGGCCTCGGTCGAGATACCCTTGAGAACCTGTTGCGAGCCGAAGCTTTTATGGAGATCTTCGACGCGAAGAGCAGGAAAGGGTTGATCCGACATGCATGGGTCCGGCTGAACTGAATTTGCAAAGGATAATGATAAAAGAACGCGGTTTTTTCGCGCAATTTTTATCTCTTCTGCATAATTTGTGCAAAATAATCTTCTTCACGCGGCGAATGCAGCAGAACGCGTGAAATGCTGCGGCAAGAATTAGGACTGGACAATGGAACAATTGGATCGTTTTGACCGTGACATACTCGATATCGTTCAGCGCGACTGCCAGCTGAAGGCTGAAACGATTGCCGAGCGGGTCGGACTATCGGTCTCGGCCGTGCAGCGGCGGTTGAAGCGGTTGCGCGAGGAGGGGATCATCAAGGCGGAGGTCGCCGTCCTCGACCGAAAGGCGACGGGAACGTCGATGGTCTTCATCGTCGGGATGGAGATCGAGCGGGATAATTACGATGCGCTGGCGAAGTTTCGTGTCTGGGCGGAGAAGCAGGACCATATCCAGCAGGTCTATTACGTCACGGGCGCCGTCGACCTGATCGCGATCGTCACGGCCCGCGATGTCGAGCACTATGACGACATCGCCGCCCTGATCATGGCGGAAAATCCCCAAATCCGCCGCATGCACACCAATGTCGTGCTGCGGGACGTCAAGCTCGGCCTGTTCGTGCCGCTCGAATGACACTGGTCCGGCCGCACCGACAAGCGGCTGGACTCGCATTGGACAAAGCGCATAATTCCGGGCGCAGATCCCAGGGAGGAACGATCGTTGACGTTACGACACCAGATCATCGCATTGGCGATCGTCCCGCTCGTCATTTCGATCCTTGCGATCACCACCTTCATCACCTGGCAATCGGCAAATCTCGCCAAGAACAGCATCGACACGTTCGAACAGAACATGCTGAAGACCAAGGAAGGCGAAATCCTCAACCTGACCAACCTTGCCTTGTCCGCCATCCAAACGATCTATGACAAGGCCGGCCCCGACGACGAAGCCGCCAAGCAGCAGGTGGCCGCGATCCTCACCTCGCTCGACTACGGCAGGGATGGCTATTTCTTCGTCTACGACTATGACGGCAATAATATCGTCCATCCGCGCCAGAGCTTCCGGCATGGGCAAAATTGGCTCGACCTCACGGATCCGGATGGCGACAAAGTGATTGCCGAACTGATCGCCACGGCAAAGGCCGGCGGCGGCCTGCATCAGTACAAATGGCAGAAGCCTTCCACCGGCCAGATCGCCGACAAGCTCTCCTTCGTCGTCAGCCTCGACAAGTGGCACTGGGTCGTGGGAACCGGCGTCTATCTGGACGACGTCTTTGCCCAGAGCGCGGCCGCCAACGCCGTGATGCGCGCCAACATCAGACGCACCTTCGTCATCGTCGCACTGATCGCCGTGCCATCGGTGCTCGTCGTTTTCACGACCTGCATGCTCCTGACCTTCCATGAGCGCCGCATGGCCGACAGCCGGCTCAAGGAGCTGACGCAGCGGGTCATCGACACCCAGGAAGAGGAGCGCACGCGGCTGGCGCGCGAACTGCATGACGGCATCTCGCAGACCCTTCTCGGCGTGCGCTATGCAATGGACCTCGCCGGCCGTAAGGTCAGGACCAATGTCGACGAGGCGGCGCTGACCATCGAGCGCGGCGTCGAGGCGCTGAACGGCGCCATCAAGGAAATACGGCTGCTCTCGCACGATCTGCGCCCCCGCGTGCTCGACGATCTCGGTCTGACCGCCGCGCTGGAGGCGCTCTGTCATCACTTTGCCGAGCGGACGGGGATCGAGACTGATATCGACGCCTCGGGCTTCACCGGCATGCTGAAGGCGGAAGCCAGCACGGCCCTTTATCGTGTCGCCCAGGAGGCTTTCAACAATGTCGAGCGGCACTCGGGCGCTTCGAAGCTTTCGGTCAAGCTGTGGAGCGACGGCGGCCGCGCCCGCATGACGATTTCGGACAATGGCACAGGCTTCGACGGCAGCAAGGATAGCGCATCCGGCGGATCGGGTCTCGGCCTGCGCAACATGCAGGAGCGGATGGCCCACTTCCGCGGGCTGCTGCTCATCAACAGCAGCGAAGCCGGCACGACGCTGACGGCGATGATGCCGCGGTCGGCCAATCTTCCCGCCGGCAAGCAGGCGGAAGCCGCATGAACGAACGCCCGAAAATCAGGGTTCTCCTGATCGACAACCATCCGCTGGTGCTGGACGGTTTGAAGGCCGTGCTCGAGACCTTCGACCATATCGAAGTCGCAGGCACCGCCGGGCTTGCGCAAACGGGTCTCGACATCGCCCGGCAGATCCAGCCGCAGGTGGTGCTGATGGATATCAACATGCCGAAACTCAGCGGCATCGATGCGATCGAGCTGTTCCGGAACGAACTTCCGCAGACCCGCGTCGTGATGCTCTCCATGCATGACAGCCGCGAGTATATTTCCTCCTCGGTCTTGCATGGCGCAGCCGGCTACGTGCTCAAAGACGTCTCGACGGACGAGATCGTCGCGGCCATCGAGACCGTGGCCGATGGAGGCACCTATTTTTCCTCCGGTGTCTTCGATGCGCTGATGGGCGAACGGGTGGAGGAGGGGAGCGATCCGCTGACGCCGCGCGAACGCGACATCCTCGGACTGATCGTTGCCGGCAGGAGCAACCGGGAGATCGCCGAAGCGCTCGGCATCACCCCCGCCACGGCGGAAACGCATCGCAAGAACCTCAAGAAGAAGCTCGGCATCGCAACGACGGCTGGCCTCATCCGCTATGCGCTGGATCACGGCATCGTCTCCAAAGTGGGGTGAATTCCGGTCTACCCACTTCTGGGTAGGCCCCGGCATTTCAGCCTGACACCCATCTTGTGAGGGCAAAACCGACGTCCTAGGACTCCATCCACGGCTGGCCGAGGGTGAGCCGTTGGGAGGAATTCACATGCGTTACATCAGCTTCCGATTAGTCGGAAAACCTCGAGCGACCCCAACAGGGCCTGCCGCGGCCGCCGGCTGACAGACCTGCCTTCCACGCCGACAACTGGAACATGGCGACCGCCGCCCGCGGCGCCTGAAAGGTATCCGACATGGAAAAACCACGTAGCAAGGCAGCGCTCTGGCTGCTGATCATTCCGTTCATAGGTCTGCTCTGGCCGCCATTCTACAATCTTCGCGAACCGTCGCTTTTCGGCTTTCCCTTCTTTTACTGGTATCAGCTTCTGTGGGTGCCGATCACCGCAACGCTGACCTGGATCGCCTATCGGAGCACCCGCCATGACGACTGACATCAACGGCACGGCACTGGCCGTCTTCATCTTCTTTTTCGCCCTCGTCACCGTCATGGGCTTCGTCGCCAGCCGCTGGCGCAAGCCCGAGACACTCGCCCATATCGATGAATGGGGTCTCGGCGGGCGCAACTTCGGCACCTGGATCACCTGGTTCCTCGTCGGCGGCGATTTCTACACCGCCTATACCGTGATCGCCGTCCCGGCGCTGGTCTATACGGTCGGCGCCTACGGCTTCTTCGCGCTGCCCTACACCATCGTCGTCTATCCCTTCGTCTTCATGGTCATGCCGGTTCTGTGGAAACGCGCCAAGGATTTCGGCTATGTGACGGCCGCCGACGTCGTGCACGGCCAATACGGATCTCGCGGCCTCGAACTTGCGGTCGCGGCAACCGGCGTCATCGCCACCATGCCTTATATCGCTCTCCAGCTCGTCGGCATGACGGCGGTCCTGAAGGCGCTCGGGCTGCATGGCGAACTGCCGCTCGCGATCGCCTTCATCGTGCTGGCGCTCTATACCTACTCGGCGGGCCTGCGCGCCCCGGCCCTGATCGCCTTCGTCAAGGACATCATGATCTATATCGTGGTGATCGCAGCCGTCGCGCTCATCCCGTCGAAGCTCGGGGGCTATGCGAATGTCTTCGCCTCGGCCGATGCGGCCTTCCAGGCCAAGGGCTCCGGCAGCCTGCTGCTCGGCGGCAATCAGTATGTCGCCTATGCCACGCTCGCTCTCGGTTCGGCGCTCGCGGCCTTCATGTATCCGCATACGCTGACGGGCATCTTCGCCTCCAACAGTGGCAAGACGATCCGCAAGAATGCGATCATGCTGCCCGCCTATACGCTGCTGCTCGGCCTCCTGGCGCTGCTCGGCTATATGGGCCATGCCGCCAACCTGAAGCTCGACAGCGCCAACGACGTCGTTCCCACGCTGTTCAAGACGCTGTTTTCAGGCTGGTTCTCCGGCTTCGCCTTTGCGGCGATCGCGATCGGCGCACTGGTGCCGGCGGCAGTGATGAGCATTGGCGCCGCCAATCTCTTCACCCGCAATTTCTGGAAAGCCTATGTCGATCCCAAAGTCAGCGATGCGGGCGAGGCCAAGGTCGCGAAGGTGACGTCGCTGGTGGTGAAGGTCGGTGCACTTCTGGTCATCATCTTCCTGCCGACGCAGTTCGCACTCGACCTGCAGCTGCTCGGCGGCATCTGGATCCTGCAGACGCTTCCGGCCCTGGTCTTCGGCCTCTATACCAACTGGTTCCGTGCACCCGGTCTGCTTGCCGGCTGGTTCGTCGGCTTCTGCGGCGGCACCTACCTCGTCTGGGATGCCGGCTGGAAGCCCCTGCACCTGATCAGCCTCGGCGGCGAACCTTTCACCGTCTATACCGGCCTGCTGGCGCTTGCGGCAAACATCGTCGTCGCGGTCGCAGTCAGCGCCGTGCTTCCGGCCAGGGCGCCGGCACGCGCATAGTTTGAAAATGCGAAGGGCAGCAAATGCTGCCCTTCGCCGTAAGCGCAGGTTCCTTTCAGAACCGCCGCAGCCCTGGAGAGATAAGTTCGGCTGCGGAATGCCCGGTATCTCGACGAGAATGACGAGCCGACCGCTTTAAATCGCCGGACAATCCCCGCGTTTCCCTTGCTTCGTCGGCTATGATCCCCGCAACACTGCCGGGGCCGCCCGTCCCATTTTTTCTGCAGGACAGCATTATCCTCCCGCACCAAAAATTCGCGCCTCCGGGAAAGAAGCTACTATTTTTTACCCATGATTTTTGAGATTGAGCGGCTAGCGGATTCGATTTAGAGAACTCATAAGTTCTGTAAATCGTCGTACCATCACCACTTCCGCATGTGGAAGCCCAAGAGGGGCCGACCAGAAAGGCACCGGTCAGTATGGAAGAACAGTTCACATCAGACGCCAAAATCGCGCGATGCGAAAATTCCGGGCCTGAGCATGAACCGTTCCAAAGACGCCGCCGAACTCCGTTGTCTTAGAACGACACCCAACCCGCAAGAGATGCAAGGACTTATCGGATGACGATCTTGGTAACGGGTGGTGCGGGTTTCATCGGCTCAAACTTCATACTCCAGTGGCTGATAAACAAAAATCAGCGCATCGTAAATCTGGACAAGCTCACATATGCGGGCAATCTCGAAAATCTTTCGGCCATCGAAGGAGATCCCCGCTATAAATTCGTAAGGGCCGATATCGGCGATGCCGAAATGGTGTCCGACATTCTCAGGAGTGAGAATGTAAAGTCGGTGATCAATTTCGCGGCCGAGAGCCACGTCGACAGATCAATCGCATCTCCCGAGCAGTTCATCCAAACAAACCTCGTTGGGACGTTCAACCTCCTGGAAGCATCCAGGACGTTTTTCGATGAACTCGACGGTGAAGCGAAGTCCGGCTTCCGCTTTTTGCACGTCTCGACGGACGAGATTTTCGGCACTCTTGGTCCGAACGATCCTCCGTTCGACGAAGAAACCCCGATCCGGCCGAACAGCCCATACTCGGCGACCAAGGCGGGTTCCGACCACCTGGTCCGCTCCTACTTTGAAACATACAAACTGCCGGCCTTGATAACGAACTGCTCCAACAACTACGGGCCGCGGCATTTTCCTGAAAAGCTGATCCCGCTCATCATTCACCGGGCGCTCAAGGGCGAACAACTCCCGGTCTATGGGGACGGAAAACAAATCCGGGACTGGCTGTATGTCGACGACCATTGCGAAGCAATTCGCAATGTCCTGGAGCATGGAACGCCCGGCCAGACATATAATATCGGCGGCAACAATGAGATCACCAATCTCGACGTCGTCAACAAAATATGCGCGCTGCTCGATGACCTCAGTCCTCGGGAAGATCGGCAAAGCTACGTCTCTCAAGTTTCATTCGTGACGGATCGCCCCGGCCACGATCGCCGCTATGCGATCAACGCAACGAAAATCCGACACGAACTCGGATGGTCTCCCAAGGAAACCTTCGAAAGCGGTCTGCGAAAGACCGTCCTTTGGTATCTCGCCAATTCTCAATGGACCGAGAACGTGACCAGCGGCGAATACCGGCAGTGGATAGATCGTCAGTACGCGAGCGAGCGGAAGGCATGGCAATGAAACGCAAAGGCATCATTCTGGCAGGTGGATCGGGAACGCGTCTTCATCCTGCGACGCTGGCGGGATCCAAGCAGCTGTTGTCAGTCTACGACAAGCCGATGATCTACTATCCGTTATGCACTCTGATGGAAGCGGGTATCGACGACATATTGTTGATAACCACCCCGCAGGATCTTCCCAGTTTCGAACGGCTCCTTGGCCGCGGCCAGGAATGGGGAATCAATATCACCTATGCCGTGCAGCCAAGTCCGGACGGTCTGGCGCAAGCGCTGATAATCGGTGAGAAATTCCTCGACGGAGCGCCGAGCGTGCTCGTACTGGGCGACAATATTTTCTTCGGGAACGGCCTTGCGCGCATCCTTCGCGCCGCGTCGGATCGAGTGACCGGAGCAACGGTCTTTGCCTACCACGTCAACGATCCCGAGCGTTACGGCGTCGTTGAATTCGACAGCCGCAAGACGGCGCTTTCGATCGAGGAAAAGCCCGAAAAACCCAAGTCGAATTACGCCGTTACCGGACTGTATTTCTACGATGGCACGGCGGCCGACAAGGCAAAGCAGCTTACGCCGTCAGTTCGAGGGGAGCTTGAGATCACCGACCTCAACACCTTGTACCTCGAGGAAGGAAGCCTGTCGGTCGAGACGATGGGGCGGGGATATGCCTGGCTGGATACCGGCACGCACCAGTCCATGCTGGAAGCAAGCCAGTTCATAGCAACGATAGAGCATCGCCAAGGCGTCAAGATCGCATGCCCGGAAGAGACGGCTTGGCGCAATGGCCAGATCAACGACGATCAACTGCTGTCTCTCGCGCAGCGCCTGCTGAAAAGCGGATATGGAAAATATCTTCTGGGCCTTCTCCAGGAAAAGGAAATGGCGTGGACGGTCAACTAACTCAGCTCCCTGGTGTCATCATCCTCGAACCCAAGGTATTCGGTGACGAACGCGGCTTTTTCTTCGAAAGCTTCAACGAAGAAAAATTCAATTCCGCCGTCGGCCACCCTGTAGCCTTTGTGCAGGATAACCACTCCTGTTCGCAAAAGGGCGTCATCAGGGGGCTTCATTATCAGCTTCCTCCTTTCGCCCAGGGCAAGCTCGTCCGCGTCGTCGCCGGCGCGGTGTTCGATGTTGCGGTCGACCTGCGCAGGTCTTCCAGCACCTTCGGCAAGTGGGTCGGGGTGACGCTGACGGCCGAGAACAAGAAGCAGTTTTGGATTCCGCCGGGCTTCGCGCATGGCTTCTGCGCTTTGTCTGATAACGCGGAATTTCTTTACAAGACGACCGCGTTCTATTCGGCAGCCCATGAACGCTGCATACGATGGAACGACGAGCATCTTAAGATCGATTGGCCGGCAGAGATCGAGCCCATCATCTCGAGCAAGGATGCCAAGGGCGTCGAGTTCGCTGACGCGGACTACTTTGCATGACGTGCAAATTATAAGGAACCCACAATGACGCACGTTCTCGTCACCGGCGCCACCGGTATGCTTGGAAAATATGTCTCGGACGCCCTGACGCGTATGAATATCGATGCTGTCGCAGTCGACAGATCGCGTTTCGAGCTGGGCAATCCACAGGGGATATTCGACTACATAATGGAGTCGAAGCCTGCCGCCGTCCTCCATCTCGCCGCTGAGACCGATGTGGACCTGTGCGAGCGCGACCCTCAGCGGGCCGGCATTCGCAATCACCTGGCCACCGCCAACATAGCCAAGGCAAGCGCTGCCTGCGGTGCCTGGATGCTCTACGTCTCGACATCGAATGTATTCGGCGGATCAGGCACGTTCGAGCACAACGAACTCGATCTGCCGTGCCCGCTGAACTACTACGGGCGCTCCAAGCTTATGGGAGAGCTTGAGGTTCGCCGCTTCAACCCAATCAACCACCTGATTGTCAGAGCAGGCTGGATGATCGGCGGCGGCAGGGCTCGCGACCATAAATTCGTAGGAAAAGTCATCGAGCAAATTCTGAACGGAGCGACTTCGCTGAGAGCCGTGGGAGACAAATATGGCTCCATCACGCGCGCGTCGCTCCTGGCCGAATTCATCGTCTGGGCGCTTGCGCAACGGCACACCGGCACGGTCCACTACTCCAGCAGCGGCATCGTAACGCGCCATAACATCGCCGAGCAAATCGTTGCCGCACTGGAACGACAAGTGCAGGTCGCTTCGGTTCGCTCCTCGGATTTCCCACTGTCTGCGCCCAGACCTTTTTCTGAGGGCATGACATCGATTTACACACCGACGCTCGAAGGCGCTCCACAACCAGGAAACTGGAAGGACGACCTCACGCAGTACGTCGAGACATTCCTGCAGTAAGGCCAAAAATGCTTCAAAATTTCCGCCTATTCAGCGCCTACGCGAAGCAGTTCGGCTGGAGCAACGCGGCGTTCTTCGCGCTTTTCAAGTTGTTTCCCCGAAAGTTCGCCCTGCTGGCGCAAAAACTCGGAGCCGGCAAAACATCGGTTTCCCCGCTGGTCGCCGCTCTGGACTACCGCACGTCTTTCGACACGGTTTTCGACTATGCCCCCTGGACCCAATTCGGTGGCTCGGCATCACCCGCTCGCTCGAAAAGCGGCGAACCCGCCTATGTCTGGTTCGTGCCCGATTGGCTCAATGTCTGGGGCGGCGGTCATTTCACCCTGTTTCGCTTTGCCCAGCATTTTGCGAAGAAGGGAACGAAAAACATCATCTATATCTACGACAACCGCAGGCATTCGAATCCCAAGGCTTTGCAGGCTGAGCTCGACGGCGCCTTCAAGAGTTGCCTGCTCGAAGTCGTGACGAACCCGAAAGATCTGCCTGCCGCCCACGTTGCCATCGCAACCACCTGGCAATCGGCTTATCATGTTCGTGCCTTTGCGCATGCAAAGCACAAATTCTATTTCATGCAGGACTATGAAAGCCAGTTCTATGCGCATGGCACGGCCTCGATGCAGGCGAACGCGACATACGCATTCGGGTTTCATGGCATTACCGGCGGCGGATGGCTGAGAAGCCGGTACGAGGCTCACGGCGGAACCGCGCAGAATTACCGTTTTGCGGCCGATAAGGATATATTCTATCCCGCAGAGCCTTCCGCCGCGGTCCGTGAGCAGGTCAAGAGGATCTTCTTCTACGGCCGGCCGTCCACGGAGCGCCGGTGTTTCGAGCTCGGTATCGTCGCGCTGAAGAAAATCGCCGATGCCTTTCCCGATGTGGAAATCATCATCGGCGGTCTGGATCTTGCACAAAGCCCCCCGTTCAAAGCCACCCTGCTTGGCAACATGACTTTAGCCCAAACCGGCGATCTCTACAGAACCTGCGATGTCGGCATCGCCTTCTCGGGGACCAATCTTTCGTATCTGCCCGTCGAACTGATGCAGTCGGGCGTGCCTGTCATATCCAACAATGGTGCTCATGTGGAATGGTTCTGTGAGAACGAGCAGAATGCCCTTCTCGTAGACCCCACCCCTCAGGCCGTTCTGGACGCCTTCACCCGTCTCCATAATGACAAGGCATTGCGTCAACACCTCGCCACCAATGGCCGCTCCACGACGGCGCCAACGACTTGGGAAGGCGAGATGGACAAGATCTTCCACTACGTCCAGACCAATGCGCCCTCTGTCTCGTCAGACAAGAGCTAAGCGAACATGTCATTTCCTAGAGCTGGAAGCTTCAATCACTTTCGCAAGACGCTGGTGATTGCAGCCGGCCTCGCATCCAGCGAATTGCGCGGCCGTTATCGACGCAGCATTCTCGGGCCTTGGTGGCTTACTTTGGGTGCGGCGATCGGCGTCCTCGGCTTGGGCCTCGTCTGGAGCACCCTGCTGAATGTCCCGACGGCAGATCTCGTCCCGCGTCTGGCGGTGAGCCTGATCCTGTGGCAATTCATTTCAGGCTGCGTTCTGGAAAGCGCCGGAGTATACGTGCGGCAGGGGCAGGTGATACGCAACTTCGCCTTGCCCTTTTGGGTCTATCCCTGCCAGCTCGTGTTTCGGCATTTGGCCACGCTTTGCCACAACCTCGTCGTGGTGGTCGCGGTGTTTCTCGTCTTTCCTGAAAAGTTTTCGGGACAGGCATATCTTTCGGTTTTTGGACTTGCGCTCACAGCATTCGCGCTCTCCGGCGCTGCAGCGGTGATCGGTTCCATCGGAGCCCGGTTCCGGGATGTCGAGCCCCTGCTGCAATCGGTCATGCCGCTGATATTTTTCGTTACGCCGGTGCTCTACGAGCCGAGTCAGCTTGGCCCGCGGATGTATGTCGTATGGCTCAATCCGATGAGCTACCTGATCGAGATCGTGCGCGGTCCCTTCTTCGGCAATATACCGTCGCCGGCCGTCTATCTCGTTGCGCTAGCCTTCACCATTGCCACCAATGCGGCAGCCTACCTGCTCTTGTCGTCGAAGGGCAAACGGCTGCCCTTCTGGATCTAGCTATGTCCCATCTCTCTTTTTCTCAGGTCACCGTTCGATATCCGGTATACAATTCCAGGGCGACCTCCCTCCGCAACAATCTCGTCAGACTTGGAACCGGAGGAAGAATTGGCTCCGAAGCCGGAAAGAATATAACCGTCACCGCCCTCGAAGAGGTGAGCTTCGAGCTGAATGGCGGAGATTTCGTCGGACTGGTTGGCCATAACGGCGCCGGCAAGAGCACCTTGCTGCGAACGATGGCCGGCATTTTCCGTCCAGTCTCCGGAACGATCACCCGCAAGGGATCAGTCGGCACCGTCTTCGAGCTCGGCGCCGGCATGGACCCGGAATTGTCGGGCTACGAGAACGTCATCCGCGTGATGTTGCTGCTCGGAAAATCACGGCGAGAAGCCACCGAAATCTTCCCGGAAATCGAAGAATTTACCGAATTATCCGACTATCTTCATCTGCCGATCAGGACCTATTCCGCCGGCATGATGACGCGGCTGATGTTTGCCGTTTCGACCATGTCTCAACCGGACATACTCCTGGTCGACGAAGTTTTCGGCACGGGCGATGAGCAGTTTCGCCAGAAAGCCGAACAGCGGATTTCCAAGATGTTCGAGCAAGCCGACATATCCGTCTTCGCTTCGCACGATCACGGCTTGTTGCGAAGGCTGTGCAACCGGTTCTTCCGCATGGAAAATGGGAAGATAAACGAAGTGAATGAGGGCGACATTTGACAATGAAACCTTCGTCAGAAAGCATCCAAGATCTGGTCGTGGGCGCAGTGGTCGTCACTTACAATCCGGACATGGATGCTCTGGTTTTGCTGCTTCGGCAGTTACGCCGACAGACGCAGCATATCATCGTCGTCGACAATCACTCCTCGAATGACATTGAAAGAATCCCGCCGGATCTATCGAGTATCGAGATCATAAAATTAAATAGCAACGTAGGAGTCGCTTCCGCGCAAAACGTCGGGATAAGGAGAGCACGTGCTCTAGGCGCTCGATACGTTGTTATCTTTGACCAGGACAGCCTGCCTCAGGAGGAAATGATTGATGGTTTGCTCCGAACTTTGCGGGCTTTCAATCTGGGCGGCAGTCGTGTTGCGGCCGTAGGTCCTGCCTGCGTCGATGGCAGATGGTCGCGCCAGCTACCGTTCGTCAGGATGCACGGGCTTCGATATCGACGGATCTACCCTGGTGACACCAGAGCCCCGATCGAAGTCGATCATCTGATTTCCTCCGGAACGTTGATACGAGCAGATGTTTTCGATGACGTCGGTTTGATGAATGACAGCCTGTTCATAGACTACGTCGATATCGAATGGTGTATGCGCGCCCGCATGAAGGGATACGCTCTTTATGGCGTACCCGAGAGCCAGATGTACCATTCCCTGGGCGACAATATCGTCAATATATTTGGCGCCAGCGTCGGATTGCACAGCCCCCTCCGTGATTATTACCTCTTCAGAAATGGAACCTGGTTGATATCAAGGGGCCGCCTGCCGTTGCAGTGGAAGTTGATCGAGACTGCTCGGCTGATATCGCGCTTCGTCATTTACGCCATGACCGCCAGAACCCGTTCCCACGCCAAGAGCATGCTTCTTGGTGTTGCAGATGGAGTGCGTGGGAGGCTCGGCAAAGCTACGCGTAGTTTGTGATTGCGAGATTGAGCGAGCGATAGGACTTTCCGATGATCACTGTATCGATCGTATCACACGGACATGGCGCATTGGTGGGCAGCCTGCTCACTCGGCTATGCGCCCTTCCATTGGTCGAATCCATCATATTCACAGTCAATACGCCTGAGAATCTCCCCTCATCATCGATCCACCCGAAGATCAGAATAATACACAACAGTCTTCCTAAGGGTTATGGCCAAAACCACAACGCGGCTTTTCAACATGTAAAGACCCCGTTCTTTTGCATATTGAACCCGGATATTTCGATAATAACCGATCCTTTCCCCCGTCTGGTGGAAATATCCAAAAATCAGGGATTTGATCTATTGGCACCGGTCGTTGCCGATAGGAATGGCATCGTGCAGGATTCCGCTCGCCACTTTCCGACTTTATTGAGCCTTGCTCGAAAGCTACTGTCCGGGCATCCCGGCATTACGACAGCGAAGCCCGAAAATGACCTGTTGGATTCCGATTGGCTGGCCGGAATGTTTATGTTCTTCAAGACGGAGTTCTTTGCACGTCTTTCCGGCTTCGACGAGCGGTATTTCCTGTATTATGAAGATGTAGACATTTGCCGGCGGCTGAGACGCCAGGGCGGACGGCTGAGGCAGGTTTTGGATCTCACCGTTATCCACGACGCACGCAGGGACAGCAGGCGAAAGCTGAAGTTTGCGGTGATGCACGCCCGCAGCGCCGCGAGATTTCTATTGAGCCGCTGACTGACGCCGCTTGCAGGACAGGTGACGTCCGGAATTGCTCTAGGATAAAAATACGAAGGGCAGCAAACGCTGCCCTTCGTTCATTTCCTTTTCAGCGGAGGCTGAAGAGAGATCGGGCGATCAGAACTCTTCCCAATCGCCGGCCAGAGCCGCGTTCCCGTTCGTCTGGAAAGAATTGGCCACCTTGGCAACCATCTGGCGCGCGGGCGAGGCTACGGGTTGAGTATGTTGTGCTGCGGCGACCGGCTGTGACGGGCGCCTCGATGCCGATGCTCCCCCGATGTTGAACTGGCTGAGCAACTGGAACAGCGCATCGGCCTCCTTGGCAAGGTTGTGAGCCGCTGCTGTCGCTTCTTCCACCATGGCGGCGTTCTGCTGCGTGCCCTGATCCATCTTGTTGACGGCGGCGTTGATCTCTTTCAGCCCCGTCGCCTGTTCCTGCGAAGCGCCGACGATGGCGCCGACATTGCCGTCGACCTGCTGCACCTGAACCGCAATTTCCTGCAGGGCTTTTCCGGTCTCGCCGACTAGGGCCACGCCGCTTTTGACGTGGCCGTTCGATGCATTGATCAGTTCCTTGATTTCCTTTGCCGCCTTGGCGGAGCGTTGCGCCAATTCGCGCACTTCCTGGGCAACGACGGCAAAGCCCTTGCCGGCTTCACCGGCACGCGCCGCTTCGACGCCGGCGTTCAGCGCCAGCAGGTTGGTCTGGAAGGCGATCTCGTCGATGACGCCGATGATGCTGCCGATTTCGGTGGCGGAGGATTCGATCTTGCCCATGGCATCGACCGCGTCGCGAACGACGCTGCCCGAGCGCTCCGCATTGTCCTTGGTCTTGCGAACGAGCTGCCCTGCCTCCTGCGCCCTGCTGCTCGAGTCGGCGACGGTGGTGGTGATCTCCTCCAGGGCGGCGGCGGTTTCCTCGACGGATGCGGCCTGCTGTTCGGTCCGCTTGGCGAGATCGTCCGAGGCGGAGCGGATCTCCTGCGCGCCGGCTGCAATCGCGCTGGCGTTCTGAGAAACTTTCTGCATGGCGGCGCGAAGCTTTTCGACCGCGGCATTGAAGTCGGCCCGGAGCTTTTCCAGGGACGGAATGAACGGGGTATCGATCTGCTGCGTGAGGTCGCCGTCAGCAAGCGCCTGCAGGGCATCGCCAAGCTGGCCGACAGCCTTGTCCGTCTGCTCGGCAAGGGTGCGACGTTCATCGGCATCCTGCTCGAGCCGGTGCCGTTCCACTACAGCCCGTTTTGCTTCCGTATCGGCTTCCCGTTCGGCCTTTGCCGAGATTGCGTCGCGCAAGCCGGCAACGGCGCGTGCGAGCTTGCCGATCTCATCGCCCCGCGCTTCGAGGCGGCGATCGCCATCGAGATTGCCCTCCGCCATCGCTTTCAGCGAAAGCTGGAGTTTTGCCAGCGGGCCGACGATCGTGCGAGATGTAATGGCAGCGGCAGCGATGGAAAGAAGAGCCGCGATGGCGAGCGCCGTCAGCGCGATCGGCTTGAAGCCGCTCGCCGTGCTGCGAACCTCGCCGCCGACCGATTTGTTCAGCGCTTCCTGATAGTCGATGAATTTGTTGATGGCGCCGAGCCAGGCAACGAAGGCCGGACGGGCCTGTTCGAGCAGGATTTTGCGGGCCGCCTCGCCATCGCCCTTCTCCTGCAGCGCAATGATCTGAGCGACCAGCGGATTGGTTTTCGCCTGTATGTCGGCGATCTCGGCGAGGATGGTCTTTTCCTGATCCGTAGCACCTGCCGGCGATGCAATCATCTCCGCCATGCGCTTTTCATTTTCGGCATAGGAGGCGGCAAGCTTTTCGATCAAGGCTTCGGCCGCCTTGCGTTCATCGGCCGATGTCACCAGGGTCACGTCGCGAATGGCGATCGCCCGATCGTGCACGCTGCCGCGATAGTTGATGGCAAAGCGCTGCTTGACGCTGTTGACGTCGTTGATCGCTCCAAGATTGCTGTTGATCTCAGCAACCTTCTCCGCCGAATAGATGGTCAAGCCCGCCATCAGCAGAAGCAGGAAGCTGAAACCGAGGGTCAGGCGCACCGCGATCCCGAAACTCTTAATGCTGTTCATTGGCACTCTCCATCGTTGGCGAGGTTTGTCAAAGGTGTCTTGGCCGCCAGGATCGTTCGTCACGTCTCGTTCAAGTGTGGAGCCTCGCGCGTCTTCGCGTGCCGGAACCATGCCACTTTGCATGCACGCAGCGCTTTTACTCTTCGAGTAAGCGAAGCCATCGCACCCAAGGTACGAGGCGTGCGTCAAAGCAACAGCGTCGATTTCATGCGAGATTTCGGGTGCCTGGCTCGCCATCATGGCGTAGGTGACGATCCTGGGAGCGTCGTTCCGATATCCTAAAAAATTATGGGAATATATTTTAGAGAGTGTAAACGAAGGCGGCGGAGCATCATTATCTTGCGCTTTTCGTATATTTTTTGGGCATTCTTTCGCGTAAAGTGCATAGACACCTCGCTCGGAAGAGTATGCCAAGTTGTCCGACAGAATTCGGCGTACATCTCCTGTTGCAAACCAGGCCGCCGATTCTCTCCGCGAACAATAATCTCGGCACTGACGACGAATCTCTTCGGATGCACTCGCAGGGTGCGGACGATGCTTCATGGCGAAGATCGCGGGTCATCAAGCGCTACTCTTTGAGAATTGTTAGAATTTCTCGTGGACTATATCGGCAGAAATGAGCGGGGCAGAGGTGGCACGACGGGCTTCTTCCAAATCAAGGCACGACGAGAACCTGCCAGTGAACTGGCAGGAACTGCTGGACCGTGCCGTGAGCCTGGATTGGGAATGCCGCACCGGCGAGGCGCTCGAAGCCGCGGAGGCTGCCTACGAGGCGGCACTCGAAGCCGGCGACGTCGCCGGAGCCCTGCGCGTCTCGCATCGGCTGGCGCTCATCCATTTCAACAAGGATGCCCTGGCCGAAGGGCTGAAGATGTGCCTTCGCGCCGATACCTGGCTGAGATATTGCCAGGATGAGGCTGCCATCATTTCCCTGCAATCGATCCATGGCGGCATTCTCGTGGCGCTCGGCGACCTCGAAACCGGCTTCGCCCTGCTGATCGACTGCCAGAAGCGCACCAAGACCTGCACCGATCCCCTGGCCAACTGGCGCGCGCGCACTGCCTATGCGATGGCGCTGTTCGATACGAAAGACTTCGATCGCGCAGCGCAAGCCGCAGCCGAAAGTCTGGACTATGCGGAGGCGAGCGGTCTGGCGACGGGCTCCGTGCTGATTGCCCGCTCGATCGCCAGCCGCCTGGCGGCGCGCTCGCTCGGCGAACATCGTCTGGCAGGCCGGGAAATCGACGACGTTCTGCTTGCCCGCACGGAAGAACAGCTGCGTTCGATTCTGACGCAGGCCGAGGCGGAAAAGCTGAGTTATGAGATTGCCGAGTGCCATTGCTATCTCGGGCTCCTGGCATGGACGCGCGGCGACGAAGCAGCGGCCGCGGCCCGCTATGTGGCGGCGATCGCCGCCTCCCGTGCCGCCCAGGACGATGTGCTGCAGGCGGAGACCTTCTACTGGTATGCCTATCTTCTGGCAGGACAGGGCGCTTTCGATGAAGCGGTGTCTTTGCTTGCCGGCATCGAGGCGATGGAGCAGGTTCTTTCCGTACCGCGCATGAAGCTGCGCCATTTCGAGATGCGCTTCCGGATTGCCGAAATGGCCGGCGACTGGAGGGCGGCCTTCGGCCATCACAGGGTCTATCACGGGCTGGTGCTCGAAGATTATCGGCGGCTTGCCTCGGCGCGCGCCTATACGATGAAGCTTACGCTCGATCTGGAAACGATGCGCCGCAAGGAAGACAGCGCCCGGCTGGAGCGCGAGCGCTTGCTGGAGGAAAATCTGCGGCTTGCCTCCGAGCAGCGCGAGGCGGCCCTCGCATCGCGCACCGACCCGCTGACCGGCCTCGGCAATCGGCGTGAATTGCAGTTGCGCTGCAAGGACTGGATCGAAACAGGCGTCACCCATGCGGCGCTGATGCTGGTCGACATCGACCATTTCAAACGCATCAACGATGTCTTTTCCCATTCGATCGGCGATATCGTCCTCTGCCGGCTTGCCGGCTTGCTCGGCGATACCGGCCGGGAAGGCAGCCTGGCGATCCGAATGGGCGGTGAGGAATTCCTTCTTTTGCTTCCCGGCACGACGACCGGGGATGGCTTGGTTGAGGCTGAGCGGCTGCGCCTGCGGGTGCAGGATCACGATTGGTCGCAGGTGGCCCCGGAGCTCGCCGTCACCTGCTCCATCGGCCTAGCGGACTGGTTTCTGGCCGATAGCCTGGAAGCGGCTCTGCAAGTGGCGGATGCCAACCTCTACGTCGCCAAGAATACCGGCCGTAACCGATGTGTGGCTGCGGCCTGACGTTTTCAAAAAGACATCAGCCACGCAGCAGCGGCAGAAGCTGATCGCCCTGACGCTTGATCTCCGATAGGTAGGGCGTGTCGGAAAGCACGAAATGCGTGATACCAAGATCCTGGTATTTGCGCAGCGAGCGGGCGACGTCCGCCGCCGAGCCGACCAGCCAGGTGGTGCCGGCGCCACCGCCGCCGAACTTACCCGGCGCGGTGTAGAGATTGTCGTCGAGCACGTCGCCGCGCTCATAAAGAGCAAGCAGCCGCTGCTGGCCGACGGCAAGCACACGCTGGTGGTCGTGCCAGCCGGCGCCCTTGCTCTTTGCCATCTCGGCGACTTTCGCCTCCGCATCGGCCCAGGCCTCATCCGTCGTGTCGCGGACGAGCTGCCTGCTCAGCGCTTTCAGCCGCTCGATCCGTTCACGCACGCCGTCGAGCGGCTCGCCCCAGAAAAGCTGGACATCGGCCTCGGTGGCCGCCACGCGTTCGGCCGCCTCCGAGGCACCGCCGAAATAGAATTTGGGGTGCCGGCGCTCGCCGCGGGCCTCGATGCGCGGCACCACGGTGGAGCCGGCCACCCGGAAGTGATCGCCCGCCGAGGTGACGTTTTCTTCGGTCCACAATCGACGAACCAGCCGCATGAATTCCTTGGTGCGGGCGTATCGATGCGCCTGATCGCCTTCGCTGTCGCCATAGGCCGGCAGGTTATCCTTGCCCGAAACGATGTTGATCCGCACGCGTCCGCCCGTCAAATGGTCCAGCGTGGCCGCGGCGGACGCAAAGTTCGCCGGCCGCCAATAGCCCGGGCGGATCGCAATCAGCGGCTCGAAGGTCGTGGTCCGCGCGGCGAGCGAAGCCGCGACGGTGAATGTATCTGGCCGGCCCCAGCCAGTGCCGATGAGCGCGCCCTTCCAGCCATGCCCCTCCAGCGCCTTTGCATGGCTGGTCAGGGTATCGAGGCTGTTATGGTTCTCGACGGCGGAATCGCCGCGATGGCCGGGCCGGACGTCGTTCGGAATATACCAGAGAAATTCGGAAATATTGCTCATGCGATGCTGCGGTTCCGGATGGTTGGGAAAAGGAGGCCGAGGAGAGGCCTCCCGAGAGATCATACGGCCGCCTGTGCCTGCTGCACCTGAAGGGTGAACCCATTCGGCGGACGCCTGAGGCCGAGGTTCTCCCGCAGCGTCGCGCCTTCATATTCATGCCGGAACAGGCCGCGCTTGCGCAGGATCGGTACGACCTGATCGACGAAATCGGTAAGCCCGGCCGGCAGGACCGGCGGCATGATGTTGAAGGCGTCGGCGGCGCCGTTTTCGAACCAGGTCTGCATCGCATCGGCGATCTGTTCGGGCGTTCCCACAACGGTCCGGTGGCCGCGCGCGGTGGCGACCGCGAGATAGAGCTGGCGCAGCGTCAGATTGTTGCGCGAGACGAGATCCGAAACCAGCTTGAGGCGGCTCTTGTTGAGTTCGGTATCTCCAGGCAGGGGAGGGGCGGGATCATCCAGTGAATAGCCGGAAAGATCGACGCCCCTGTAGTGACGGGCAAGGATGTTCCAGGCGATCGAGGGATGGACGAGCGATTGGATATACTCGTAGTTCGCCTCAGCTTCGGCTTCCGTCCCGCCGAGAACCGGAAATATGCCGGGACTGATCAGAAGATCCTCCGGCCGCCGTCCGTAGCGGGCGAGCCGCCCCTTGACGTCGGAATAGAATTCCTGGGCATCATCGAGCGTCTGATTGGCGGTGAAGATCATCTCGGCCGTGCGGGCGGCCAGTTCACGTCCCGGTTCCGATGCCCCGGCCTGCACGATGACAGGGTAGCCCTGAACGGGGCGGCCGACATTGAGCGGACCGGCTACCGAGAAGAACTTGCCCTTGTGATTGACCAGATGCACCTTGTCGGGATCGAGATAGACGCCGCTTTCCTTGTCCCGAATGAAGGCGTCGTCCTCGTAGGAATCCCACAATCCCTTGACCAAGTCGACGAATTCCTCCGCCCGCTCATAGCGGTCGGCATGTGCGGGATGACCTGCGATCGAAAAATTCTTCGAAACGTCTGCGCCCGTCGTGACGACATTCCATGCCGCCCGGCCCTTGGAAATATAGTCGAGCGACGCGAACCGGCGGGCGAGAAGATAGGGGTCCTCATAGGTCGTCGATGCCGTGGCGACGAAGCCGATGTGCCTGGTGGCCTGGGAGAGGGCAGCCCAGAGGGTCAAGGGTTCAAAATGAGCGCCCTGGGCGGTCCGGCGATATGCTTCGAGGTCGTTGGCACGCTCCCATCCCGCCGGACTGTCGGCGACGAAGACGAGATCGAACTTGCCGCGCTCGGCGGTCTCAGCCAGTTCCCGGTAGTGGTCGATGTTGAGGCCGGCATCGGCCTGGGCCTCCGGATGACGCCAGGCGGCGATATGATGGCCGGTCGCCATGATGAACGCGCCAAGCCGGATTTGCCTTTTCGATGTGCTCATTGACTTAATCCCTCGCTGGTTCAGGCTGCCTTGCGGCGGGGGACGTCGACGCCCAGCCGGCCGAGAAGATGGATTCGGAATTCCGAGAAGCGCGGATCGCCGTGATCGCGGGGTGTCGGCAGGTCGACCCTGAGATCCTCGATGAGGCGGCCTTCGTCGAGAACCAGAATCCGGTCGGCCAGCGAAATCGCCTCGTCGACGTCGTGGGTGACGAGCAGCACCGCAGGACGATGCCGTGCGCAGAGCTCCCGCAGCAGATCGTGCATCTTCAGCCGGGTCAGCGCGTCGAGCGCGCCGAAGGGTTCGTCGGCCAGAAGCAGGGCGGGCTCCCGCACCAGGGAGCGGGCAAGCGCAACCCTCTGCTGCTCGCCGCCAGAAAGCTGGTTCGGCCACGCCGTTTCCCGCCCTTCAAGGCCAACTTCCACCAGGGCCTTCCTTCCGGCCTCCTGACCGGCGGCGCCACGCAGGCCAAGGGTGACGTTCTCGATGACACTGCGCCACGGCAGCAGGCGGGCATCCTGGAAAACCACCGAAAGGTTTTCCGGCGTCTCGAGGGTGCCGGTGCCTTCGACACCGTGGTCGAGGCCGGCAAGAGCCCTGAGGAACGTGCTTTTGCCGGAGCCGCTGCGGCCGAGCAGGGCAACGAACTCGCCTCTCTCGATATCGAGATCCACGCCGTCGAGGATCGTCTTCGCCGCAAATCGGCGGACGAGGCTCCGCACATGGACGGCCTTGGTTTCAGACTTCAATTTGCCAGAGTGCGGCGCCATGAGAGGACCCTCCGTTCGATGAGGCGGACGAGGCCGTCCGAAACGAGACCGAGCAGCACATAGACGACCAGGCCGACGAGGATGACGTCGGTCTGCCCATAATTGCGGGCGAGATCGATCATATAGCCGAGCCCGCTGGTGGCGTTGATCTGCTCGACGACGACGAGGGAAACCCAGCAGAGGGTAACGGCGAACCGCAGGCCCAGAAGGAAACCGGGCAATGCGCCCGGCAGCACCACCTGCAGAATGAAGTCCTTCTGGCTCATGCGGAGCGTCTCGGCCAGTTCGACGTAACGGCTGTCGATGCTGCGAAGCGCATTGTGCGTGTGGATGTAGATCGGCACGATGACGGCAAGCACGATGGTCGTTACCTTCATGCTTTCGCCGATGCCGAACCACAGGATCAGCAAGGGGATGAGCGCGAGCGTCGGTATGGCGCGCTTGATCTGGACCGGCCCGTCGATCAGGGCTTCGCCGATCCGGGAAAGGCCGGCGATCACGGCCAGCACCGTGCCGATCAGCAATCCGAGACCGAGGCCGAGCAGAGCGCGCGTTGCCGACGTCACGAAATTATCCTGCAGGCGGCCCTGTTCGATCAGCCTTACGAAAGCCTCGGCGACCGTCCACGGCGCCGACAGGATCCGCGGATCGATCCATCCGAGCGCCGAGCCTGCCACCCAGGCCAAGACCAGCAAGGCCGGCCCGATCTGCAATCCGAAAGGTATGGCCGGTCCGGGACCCAGCCTGCGCCGAACGCGAGGACCGGTGGGGCCGGCAAAGCCGGCAGGTTTGGCCCGGCGTGAACCTGAGTGCGCTATTCTGCCGGCGGATGGCCGCGATAGTTTCGCCTCATCCGCATCCCAAATGGTTGCCATGAACGGATCTCCTCCTGGATGGATGTGGAAAATTACAGGCTCTTGGCCAAAGCCGCGGCGCCGAGCTTTTCGAAGCGATTGTCGAAGATCTGCTCCACGTCGAAAGGCTTGTAGCCGAGCTCATCCGCCAGCAGGTCGATGGTTTCCTGGTGACGCTTCTTCACTTCGCTCCAATCGGCGGGAACGATCTGTTCGCCGGTCAGCTTGACGAGATATTCCCCATCTTCCCGGCTGAGGCCCTGCTGGTCGACGTAGTATCCCTTGATCCAAGGCTCCGGGTTCCGGTTTACCCACTCCGTCGCGCGAGCCCAAAGGCCGACATATTCGGCGAGGGCGGCCGCCTTGGCGGGATCGTCCAGAACCCATTGCGGCGCGTAGAGATGGCTGGGATCGTCCCGCAGTCCATGCTCCAGCAGGGTCGCCCCGTCGGCTCCATATTGACCGATGTAGCGCCTGATATAGACCCCGCCGAGCGGCGCGATATCGACCTGCTTGCTCGCCAGCGCCTTCGGGTAGACGTCGCCGGTGCTCGGCAGCTCGACCAGGGTGACGTCGCCGCTCTTCAGCCCGGCTGCGTGCAGCGCGCGCAGAACGAGAGTGCCCTGGGCCTGGCCCGGGCTGAAGGCGATGCGTTTGCCGCGGAAATCCGCAAGGGTTTTCACCTCCGCGCCCGGTGCGATGCCGAAGCGGTAGATCGGATTGGCGATCGGATCGCGGCGTTCGCGATAAGCGATGTTGCGGACGGGCAGGTTGTTCCAGTTGGCGAAGATCGAGGGGATCTCGGCCACCGATCCGACATCGAGCGCATGAGCGCGGAAGGCTTCCGACGTCTGCGGCCCACCGCTGATATTGGCCCATTTCACTTCGAACGTGAGCTCCTTGTCGAGGCCGGACAGTTCGAAGGCCTTCTGGGTGACCGGGTCGCCGATCGTCAGCACCGTGCCCGCCGGTACCTTGGCCAGGAGGGGAGCATCCGCCTGGGCCGCAGCCGGACCGTGGATGGTGCCGAAGCCAAGCAGACTGAACAACGCAATTTTGAATGTCTTTGCCAATGTCATCGTCGATCTTCCCGTTTGGATTGTTGTTGCAGGAACGATGCACGACAAGATCGGATATAATCTACTAAATCGATAGACTATTTAGTTTAATATTGGGGTCGCTGGTGAAAAAATATCCCCGAAAGTCGAGCAGGCGGAACCGCCGCATCCGCCGATGGTGAACGCGCCAAGCATAGGAAAGCGCCCGGGAGGCTCATCCGGGGCGCTTTCATAAGCTCGCGAAAGTCAGGGGCGCTCGAAGTCAGGCAGCAGCGGGCGGGTATTCGCTGGCCGAGAAGACGTGATGATGCACCTTGCCCGTGAAGAGTTTCAGGAGCTCTCCTGTCACCTCGCGGCTCTCGAAGCGCACGTTGGAGCGCAGCGCCGCGTCCACGGCATCCATGTCGGGATAACGAATGGCGAGCGCCATGGCATAGACCGGGGCGCCTTCGTCGCGTTCCATTCCATCCAGCACCCGGACTTCCTCGGCGCCCGGAAATTGCGTCCATAGCGGGACGAGCCGCTGCTTCACGAAATCGCGAAACTCCTCTTCCCGACCGGAATGGATTTCGCCTTCAAACAAAGCATAACGAATGATCATGGGTTCTCTTTTCCAAAACTCGCGGAGCTGGATCGATGTTGACGTGCTTATGGAGGTGAGGGCGTATCGGCCGATACGCCCCCGATCGTGAGGCTTATTTGCCCCAGATTTTCTTGTACTGATCGCGATAGCCGTTATCGGGATCGAAGCTGTTCTTCGGTCCACCGTCGAATTCGACGTTCGCGCTGGTCACGACATGGAGCGGCGATACATAGCCGGACCACGGGGCGCCCGCGAAAGCGCGGTTCAATTCGTCGACGAGCTGCCAGCCCTGGAGATTGAGCGGCTCGGCGACCGTGACGGCCTGGAACTGCTTGGCGCGGATACGCTGATAAGCGCTCTCCGAACCGTCGCCGGCTGCGACGTTGACCGGCTTTCCATCACCGGCGATACCAGCCGAAGCGAGCGACGGTCCCATGAAGTCGTAATAGAGGTCGTTGATCGCCAGCGAATGCGTCCACTTCGCGCCGTACTTCTGCAGAAGCGACGTGGTCAGCTGCGGCATGCGCTGGGAAGTTTCGGCGATCGGCGTATCGACATATTCCAGCACCGTGCCGCCGAGATCCTCGATTTCCTTCTTCATGCGGTCCGCCTTGGCGATCGCGATCGCATAGGTGGAGTCGGTGAAGATGATGACACCGGGCTTGCCGCCGGCATCGACGAAGGCCCAGTCTGCCGCGGACTTCGATACTTCCATCGCATCGGTGGTGACGTTGGCGAAGACGCCGACATCGGCAACCGGGCCGACAGCCGAGGCGGCGTGCCAGGAAACCATCGGAATGCCCGCAGCCTTGGCCGCTTCCATCGCCGGCTTCTGCTCGACGGCATCAAAGCCGTTGATGATGATGCCATCCGGCTTCAGCGCCATGGCCTGGCCGAAAGCCGCGGTACGCCCGCCGATCGAACCGGCGCCGTCGAGCACCTTGACCGTCCAGCCGAGCGCGCCTGCCGCTTCCTGGACGCCGTTGGCCACGCCGAGGATGCCACCGTTCTTCATGTCGCCGGCCAGGATGACGATGTTCTTGCCCGCAGCGCCCTTGGGGCCGCTCGTCGGGCCATCCCAGGCGCTCACCTTGGACGCATATTTCTCGACCACGGCCTTGGCGTCAGCCATGGAATCGGCCATTGCCGGCACACTGAGCATAACGGCGACGGTTGCGACCGTTGCCTGCAATAAAGTCCTGCGCTTCATGTTCACTCCTCCATTTTGTTTGTTGTGGAATGCCGGGATGAGCCGGCATCCTCATTTGGATGCGGGTGTGATCCTCCTCACGGCCCCGCGCTTGCGCTGGGCGTAACCTGCTATGCCGATGGCGATCAGCAAGGTCACGCCGTTGAACAGCGGTTCGACGAAGAACGACCCGCCGAATTGCTGAATTCCAGATATCCCGACCGCCAGGATGATGACGCCGATCAAGGTGCCCCACACGTTGACCCGGCCCGGCTTGATCGTCGTCGATCCAAGGAAAGCGCCGACGAGCGCCGGGAGGAGATATTCGAGGCCGACGCTCGCCTGGCCGATGCGCAGCTTCGAGGCGAGGAGAACTCCCGTCAGAGCCGCCAGCAGGCCCGATGTGACGAATGCGCCCATCACGAACTTGCGGACCGGAATACCGTTGAGCGCGGCGGCCTTGGGATTGGCGCCGATGGCGTAGAGATAACGGCCGATCGGCAGGTATTCGAGAACGATCCACATGCAGATCGCAATCAGCAGCACGTAGAAACCGGTGATGGGCAGGCCGAACAGCATGGTGCCGTTCAGCGCGTAGAACCCATCCGGCAGGACGCCGACCACCTGCCGGCCGCCGGTGTGCCAGAGGGCGAGCGCGTAAAGCACCGTTCCCGTGCCGAGCGTGGCGATGAAGCTGTCGATCTTCGCCACCTCGACCAAAAGACCGTTGATGAAACCGGTGAGGACGCCGAGCGCAAGAACGATGAGGACGGCGACCGGCCAGGGCAGGCCGTAGACCGTCTGCAGGCTGATGGCGAGGATGTGCCAGAGCACGATGCCGTAGCCGACCGTCAGGTCGATACGGCCCGACGCCATCGGGATCATCGCGGCGAGCGACAGCAGCGCAATGATCGCCTTGTCGGAAACGATCGAACGGACGTTCAAGACCGTCGGAAACGTATCCGGCAGCATGATCGAGAAGAGCAGGATCAGGCCGACGGTCAGGATCACCAGTCCGTAGACGGGGATCAGGCGTCCGATCTTCTGTCCTGTGGACAAGCCGGCCATTTCGCTCTTGGTCGGCTCCAGCGCCGTGGATTCAATGGATTGCATGGCTGTTCTCCCGATGGCTCAAGCGGCTTCCGATGCGGATGCGGCCGTGATGACCGCCTCCGTCGTGAGCGCGCTTCCAGTCAGTTCGCTGACGATTTTGCCGCGCGAGAAAACCAGCGCGCGGTGGCAGATATGGGCGATTTCCTCGAAGTCCGTCGAGACCACGACGACTGCGAGACCAGCTTCCAGCGCCTGCGTGATCAAGCGGTAGATTTCCGCACGCGCGCCGATGTCGACGCCGGCGGTCGGATCTTCCGCGATCAGCAGCTTCCGGCCGGTCGCCAGCCAGCGGCCGACGACGACCTTCTGCTGGTTGCCGCCGGAGAGCGCCTCCACCGGCAGATCCGGATCGTTCGGCCTGAGGCCGACGGACTGGCCGATCGCATGGGCAAGGTCGGCTTCCCCACGCGGAGACAGGAAGGAAAACAGCCCGCGTCCGACGGCGCCGGGGTTGATATAGGTATTTTCCCGAATGGACAGCGAGAGCGCGACGGATTCCTCCGTCCGGTCGCGGGCGATCAGTCCGATGCCCGACGCCATTGCGCTCAGCGGGCTCGAAAGGTCCGGGCTCTGGTCGTGCAGCAGGATCGTGCCGCCGAAGGGCTCGCAGCCGAACAAGGCCCGGCCGATCCGTTCCTGACCGGCGCCGCGCAGGCCGGCGAGGCCCAGAAGCTCGCCCTGTCTTATCTCGAAGGATATCGGGCTCGTACCGGCGCAGACGAGATCGCGCACCTTGACGATCGCCTTGCCGGGTTTGATCTCGGTCTTCGAAAAGAGACTGTCGCCGCTGCGGCCGATGATCATCGTCACGAGTTCGTCCGGGGTCGTCTCGCTGACCGGCTTCTGCCCCACCATGCGCCCGTCACGCAGAACGGCGACCCGATCGGCGATGCGGAAGATCTCGTCGAGCCTGTGGGAAACGTAGATCATGCCGACGCCGCGATCCTTCAGAGGACGGATCGCATTGAACAGCCGGTCGACCTCATCGGCGGGCAAGCTCGCCGTCGGCTCGTCGAGCACGAGGACGTCGGCTTCGACGGCAAGCGCGCGGGCAATGGCGACGAGCGATTTCTCCGTACGCGACAGCGCCGAAACCCGGGTCGTGGGATCGAAGTCGCAGCCGACGAGCTTTAGGGCTTCCTTGGCGCGGGCCTGCGTCTTTCTCCAGTCGATCAGGCCGCCGCGCATCGAGAAGCCCTGCGACAGGCCCATGTTCTCGCCGACCGTCATCCATTCGATCAGACCGAGATCCTGATGGATGAAGGCGACCGGCTGCCGCTCGTTCGGCTTCGGCGGGCGGTGATGGTAGCTCTGGCCGCGAAAAAGAATGTCCCCGCCATCGGGCTTATAGATACCCGCGAGGGTCTTGATGAGCGTCGATTTCCCGGCTCCGTTTTCGCCGAGCAGCGCGAGGATCTCCCCCTCGCGCAGATCGATCGAGACGTCACGCAATGCCTGCGTGCCGCCGAAGCTCTTGGTGATCGATTGGAACTCCAGCAGTCTCTTGGCTTCCACCGTGGCTCCTCCCAAAGCTGCGTTGTTATCCTGAACATATGTTATCGATAACATTCGCGGATGGTCAAGCGGAAAGATGACGATCTCGCATTTCCCGCCAGAGATTTTCAGCCTGCCTGAAATCCGTCGAGAAGACGCATCATCTCGGCCGAGTCCTTCGGCCCGAGGCCGGCTGCGCAAAGCAGGCGATGGATTTCGACCACGGCGCCCGTCATCGGCAGCGGCGTCTTCGTCTTCAGCGCAAAGGCCTGAAGCGAATCCAGGTCCTTCAGCATGTTGTCTATCCTGCCCGTCGGCGAGAAATCGCGGGCGGCGAATTTCGCCATGAATTCCTGCATGATACGGCTATCGGCCCGCCCGCCGGCAAGGGCCGCCGGAATTGCGGCCGGGTCGACGCCTCCGGCTTCCGCGAGCTTGACCGCTTCCGCGACCGCCTGAAACAGCACGGCGCAAAAGAGCTGATTGATCAGTTTCGTCGTCTGCCCGGCGCCGGATGCGCCCATCAGCGTGTAATTGGCGGCAAGATGCCGCATCACCACACGCGCCCGTTCGAAATCCTCCGGGCTGCCGCCGGCCATGATGGTCAGCTTGCCGCCCAGCGCGCCGGGCACACCGCCGGAGAGCGGGCAATCCACCCACGCCATTCCCGTTTCCCGACGCAGCCGCGTCGCCATGTCGGCCGTCTCGGCGGGATCGATGGAGGACATGTCGATCAGCAGCTTGCCGGCATTCGCGGCCGCCGCAACACCCTTTTCGCCGAAAACGACGGCGCGCACGATGTTTGCGTGATTGAGGCTGAGCACGCAGAATTGCGACGCAGCGACCGCATCCTCGACAGAACTCGCGGCGCGAGCCCCCTTGGCTTCCAGCGCCGCGACTTTTTCGGCATCGAGATCGAAGACGGATACGTTCTGACCGGTCTCGATCAAGCGCGTGATGATCGCCGTCCCCATGATGCCCGCGCCGATGACGGCGACATCTGCTCTGTAGTCATCCTGCATGAAACCCTCCCTTGATGGCCGCGCTTCTCAGCTCCTCACAAGCCAGCGCCACCATATCATCCAAAGCACCATCGATTGCGACCGTCACGACACCGGGCTCACCGGTCGGCGGCTCCAGCGTCTGCAACTGGCTGTCGAGCAGCGAGGCCGGCATGAAATGGCCCTGACGGGCCTGCATCCGCGACAGCAGAAGATCGCGCGATCCTTCGAGGAAAACAAACGCCAGGCGCCCGCCCGCCGCCTGCCTCAGCCTGTCCCGATAGCTTTTTTTCAGCGCGGAGCAGGAAACGACCAGCCCTCGCGATGCGTTTAGCGCGGTCTTTATTTCCTCACCGATCCGGTCGAGCCAGGGCAGGCGATCTTCGTCGGTGAGGGGTATGCCCTGCGCCATCTTCTCGACATTGGCCGCCGGATGGAGCTGGTCGCCTTCCACAAACGGCATGCCGTTTCGGGCGGCGATGCGCTCTCCAACCGAGGATTTGCCGCAGCCGCTGACGCCCATGACAATCACGGCCAAGGGCAGTGCCTTTTTCTCCAGGTTCATCATCTCACCTCCCTTAGAGGCAGGTCGTGATGCCGCCGTCGACATAAAGCGTATGGCCGTTGATGAAGGACGAGCCGCGGCCCGACAGGAAGACGGCAGCCCCCACCAGTTCCTCGACATTGCCCCAGCGGCCGGCCGGCGTCCGCTTTTCGAGCCACGAGGAAAATTCGGGATTGTCGACCAGCGCCTGGTTGAGCGGTGTCTTGAAATAGCCCGGCGCAATCGCGTTGATCTGCAGGCCGTGCTTGGCCCAGTCGGCGCACATGCCGCGCGTCAGGTTGCGCACCGCGCCCTTGGTCGCCGTGTAGGGGGCAATGCCGGGACGGGCGAGCTCGCTCTGGACGGAGGCGATGTTGATGATCTTGCCATGCCCGCGCGCGATCATCGCCTTGGCCGCCGCCTGGCCGACGTAAAAGACGCTCGAAATATTGGTGGTCAGCAGCAATTCCCATTTGTCCGCCGGGAAGTCTTCCAGCGGCGTGCGGAACTGCATGCCGGCATTGTTGATCAGGATATCGAGCGGACCGATATCGGCCTCGATCGCGGCGATACCCTGCGCGGCAGCGTCCTTGCTGGTCACGTCGAAGATGGCCGCATGGGCAGAAAGACCTTGAGCCTTGAGGCTTTCGACTGCGCGTTTGACGCTTTCGGGCGTGCGGCCGTTGATGACGACCTCGGCGCCATGCTGCGCCAGGCCCTCGGCCAGCGCATAACCGATCCCCTGGCTCGAGCCGGTGACCAGGGCAAGCTGCCCGGTAAGATCAAACAGGTTCTTCATGCAAATAACTCCTCCGGTGTCGCTGCGAATGACGGCTTATACCGCCGCTTGCGGTGAAACTCACTTGACATCCCTTTCTCGGATTATATGTTATCGATAACATAATCAACAGCCAAAATGCGGGATGGAGACGAAATGCCTGACGTAGAAATCTTGATGGCCGGGGCCTATCCGGAGTGGGACATGGTGGATCTGGAGGCGACCTACCGCGTCCACCGCCTCTGGGAAGCCGCGGATCGGCAGGAACTGATTTCGAAAGTCGGCAGCAATATCCGCGCCATCGCGACGCGCGGCGAACTCGGCGCTTCCGCCGACCTGATGAAGCAATTGCCGAAGCTGGAGATCGTCTCCTGTTACGGCGTCGGCACCGACGCGATCGACCTGTCCTACGCCCGCGCCAACGGCATTCGCGTGACGAATACCCCCGACGTGCTGACCGAAGACGTCGCCGATATCGCGATCGGACTGCTGCTTTCCACGGCGCGCCAGATTCCGCAGGCCGACGTTTTCGTCCGCACCGGCCAGTGGGGCAACGTTCCCATGCCGCTGGTGACGCGGGTTTCGGGCAAGAAGGTCGGGATCGTCGGCATGGGGCGGATCGGCAAGGCGATCGCCAGGCGGGCTGCCGCTTTCGGCTGCGACATCTCCTATTTCGCCCGCAATAGGGACCAGGATGTCGCCTATGGTTACGAAGCCAATCTGGTCGCGCTTGCCAATTGGGCCGACTTCCTGATCGTCATCGTTCCCGGAGGGGCCGCGACCACGAAGATCATCAATGCCGAGGTGCTTGAAGCGCTCGGTCCGGAAGGCATGCTGATCAACGTTTCGCGCGGAACGACCGTCGACGAGGAGGCACTGATCGCAGCGCTTCAGAACCGCACCATCCAGGCCGCGGGCCTTGACGTTTTCCTCAACGAGCCGAAAATCGATGCGCGCTTCCTGACGCTGCCGAACGTCGTGCTGCAGCCCCACCACGGCTCCGGCACCATCGAGACCCGCAAGGCCATGGGCAGGCTGGTCAGAGACAATCTCGCCGCGCATTTTGCCGGTCGCGCGCTTCCGACCCCCGTCGTGTGAGGATCCCGATATGAAAGCCATCGTCATTCACGCCGCCAAGGATCTCAGGGTCGAAGAGCGCGAACCGGAGGTCGCGGGCGCTGGGCAGGTGGAGATATCAATCGAAGCCGGCGGCATCTGCGGCTCCGACCTGCATTATTACAATCACGGCGGCTTCGGCACCGTTCGCCTGCGCGAACCGATGATCCTCGGCCACGAGATTGCCGGCACGGTCAAGGCGCTGGGCGCCGGCGTGAGCGACCTTGCCGTTGGAGACCGCGTTGCGGTTTCCCCGAGCCGGCCGTGCAGCCATTGCCAATATTGCCTGAAGGGCCAGCAGAACCACTGCCTCAACATGCGGTTTTACGGCAGCGCCATGCCCATGCCACATATTCAGGGCGGCTTCCGCCAGCGGCTGGTGGCGGAGCGCTGGCAATGCCACAAGGTCGCCGACGGCATTTCCATTCACGAGGCTGCCTTCGCCGAGCCCTTTGCCGTGACGCTGCATGCGGCAAGCCGCGCCGGATCGCTGCTCGGCAAGCGGGTGCTGGTCACCGGCTGCGGCCCCATCGGCATGCTGGCGATCGTTGCCGCCCGCGTTCTCGGCGCCCGTGAAATCGTCGCGACCGACGTCACCGACAGCGTTCTCGCCATCGCCCGCACCAGCGGCGCGGATCGCACGATCAACGTTGCCACGCATGCCGCCGACCTTGCCGCTTATGGCGCCGACAAGGGATATTTCGACGTCATGTTCGAGGCGTCGGGCAATGAGCGGGCCGTGCGCGCGGGCATCGAGGTGCTGAGGCCCCGTGCCGTTCTCGTGCAGCTCGGCCTTGGCGGCGATGTCTCCATTCCGCAGAACATGATCGTTGCCAAGGAAATCGAGATGCGCGGAACATTCCGCTTTCACGAGGAATTCGGGCTCGCCGTCGAGCTGATCAACGCGCGCCGCGTCGATCTGAAGCCGCTGCTGACAGGGGTTTTTGCCATCGAAGAGGCTGTCGCCGCCTTCGAACTGGCCAGCGACCGCAGCAAATCGATGAAAGTGCAGATCGCCTTCTAGAGTCAGCTATGCGGCGCCGCCGCGATCCGTGCTTTCGCGCAGAACGACCCTGTAGCCCGTCAACGTGATCTCGTCACCGGTCGCCTCGCCGCTGCCCTGCAGGGCATCGAGCAGGCGGGCGGCGGCCTGGCGGCCGATGCCGTAACAGTCGACATTGATGGTGGTGATGCTGGGATGACAGATCGACGAGATCTCGTAATCGCCGAAGCCGGCAATGGCGATATCACCCGGCACGCTCATTCCCCTGCGCTTGCATTCCATGATCGCGCCGAAGGCGGAAAGGTCGGAGACGCAGAGAACCACTTCCGTGTCCGGCCAGCGTTCCAGCAGGCTCACCACCGCCTGGCCGCCCTGTTCCATGGTGATCGGCGGCACGCCGAAGGAAATCGCCCGGCCCGGTCCCAGGCCCAGTTCTTCGACGGTCTTCAGGAAACCGCTTCGCCGCTGGCTGCCGCGCGTATCACGCGCCGTCGTACCGCCGATATAGCCGAACCGCCGATAGCCCTGGCTCGCAAGCGTCCGCACCAGCAGGGACATCGCCTCGCCGTTGGAAAAGCCGACGACATGATTGATCGGCTCCTCCGGAATTTCCCAGGTTTCGACCACCGGAATGCCGGCCTTATCGAGCATGCGCCGGGCGCGATCGGTGTGCGAGCCGCCTGTCAGGATGATGCCCTCGGGGCGGCGGCGCAGCATCGCCTCGATCAGCTTTTCTTCTTTCTCGGCGGAATAGTCGGTATAGCCGAGCAGAAGCTGAAGGCCGGTATTCTCAAGCGCATCGGTGATGCCGCGCGCGGTGTCGGAAAAGTTCGAATTGTTGATGGAGGGCACCAGCGCTGCGATGAAGCCGCTCCGCCTCGACGAAAGACTGCCGGCGGAGAGATCCAGCACGTAGCCGAGCGCGTCGACGGCTTCCATGATGCGCTTTCGCGTCTCTTCGGAAACGCTCGCATCCTGCCGGAAGGCACGCGAAACGGTCATGGCCGATACGCCGACATATTTGGCGACTTCGGCCATCGTCAACTTTTGAGCGTCTCCAGCCTTGAGACGCTTGTCCTTTGGCTCATCCCCGTTTGTCACTGGTTTCCGCTTTCAAACCGCTTCCGAGTTGCGCAATTCAGTACAAGATAAAGTTATCGCTATCATCGCACAATCGATATTATTGCAGGAACGCGCGGTTCCACAGCCGGAAAAGCCGAATTCCCACTGGATTTCCGCCTGCGTCATCGCTTGAATGTCTGTACGAGGCCTGAAAAACCGGGCAGAATGATATCGATAACACTAGGGAGGAGCTGTCATGTTCGGAGAAATCGAGGGTACGGGGTTCGAGGTTCTCGACCCGCGCTTTGAAAGCTGCTTCGTCGGCCATGCTCGGGTCGAACGGCTTTGGACAGGCGGCCGCTGGCTGGAGGGA
The DNA here is from genome assembly GCF_002211285.1 of Rhizobium sp. R635. GTDB lineage: Bacteria > Pseudomonadota > Alphaproteobacteria > Rhizobiales > Rhizobiaceae > Rhizobium. The sequence continues at coordinate 112,407 of NZ_LOKX01000007.1, forward strand.
CCGGCCTGGTTTGCCGCCGGGCGCTATCTGATCTTCTCGGATATCCCCAACAATCGCATGATGCGCTACGACGATACCAGCGGACATACGTCGGTCTTCCGTTCGCCAAGCAACAATTGCAACGGCAACACCGTCGACAATCAGGGCCGGCTCATCACCTGTGAGCACCTGACACGCCGCATCACCCGCACGGAGTTCGACGGCAAGGTCAGCGTCCTGGTCGACAGGATCGCCGGCAGGCGGCTCAATTCCCCGAACGACGTCACCGTCAAATCGGACGGGACCATCTGGTTCACCGACCCGAGCTACGGCATCCTCCATGATTATGAGGGCGACTACGGCGAAGAGGAAATCGGCGGATGCCATGTCTATCGCCATGATCCGGAAACGGGCACAACCGAACAGACGACCTCTGACTTCGTCAAGCCGAATGGTCTGGCATTTTCCCCTGACGAGACGATGCTCTACGTTGCCGACACCGGAGCCTCGCATTTACCGGGCGGTCCGCGCCACATACGAAAGCTCGCGGTATCAGGCGACGGGACGCTGAGCGACCTCGGCGTTTTCGCAGAATGTACCGCCGGCATGTTCGACGGCTTCCGTGTGGACAGGAAAGGCAGGATCTGGACGAGCGCCGCCGACGGCGTGCATTGCTATGACCCGGATGGCACCTTGCTCGGCAAGATTCGTATTCCCGAGATCGTTTCCAATGTGGCCTTCGGCGGAGAGAAATTGAACCGTCTCTTCATCACCGGGACCACGTCTCTCTACGCCGTCTATCTCACGGCCAATGGGTCGAGACTGGGGTAACCTCATGCAGGCGAGGCCGCCCTTCGGCGGCCTCGCTTTCTGGTACTTCTCCGCTCACCGTTGACTGAGGCCATCCGCCAAACGAACAAGACCGAGGAAATCCGACCGGTAGCCGAAGGGATCCGTCCCTCGCGATGCCGCGGCGAGATCGGCGACCGCCCGATAGGAATAGGCCTCGAGCGCGGGGACGCGGCTCAGCTTCTGGCCGAAGGCGGCGACCGCCACCGAGAAGCGGACATCCTGCGGCGCGGCATCGACGCTGGCGACGGCATTGCTGTCGCCGACGGGCGTGCTGATGAGGGCGCTCTTGTCCTCGCCCGGCCGCTTGTAGCGCATCTTGACGAAAGCAAGCTCGCCCTGATGCGTGTTATCCGAAGTCGCAGCCGGCGCCGTCTCAGCCGCGCCGTAACGCAGGTCGTCATTCATGACCGCCGGGCTTCCCTTGGGCGTAATCTCATAGATTGCCGTGACGCTGTGGCCGGAGCCGATATCGCCGGCATCGACCCGGTCATTGTTGAAATCCTCGCGATTGAGGGCGCGGGTCTCATAGCCGATCAGCCGGTATTCGGCGATCCGTTCCGGGTTGAATTCGACCTGGAACTTGACGTCCTCGGCGATCGGAAACAGCGTCGATCCGGCCTCTTCGACCAGCGTCTTCTGCGCTTCCGCCAAGGTGTCGATATAGGCGGCGCTGCCATTGCCGTTCTGCGCCAGCGTCTGCATCAGGGAATCGTTGAGATTGCCGCGCCCAAAGCCGAGAACGGTCAGGAAGATGCCGTCCTTGCGCTTCTCTTCGATGATGCGCTTCAGATCCTCGTCGCTCGACGGGCCGACATTGAAATCGCCGTCCGTCGCCAGCATCACCCGGTTGACGCCGTCCTTGACGAAAGCCTGCCTGGCAAGATCATAGGCAGCCTCGATGCCCTCGGCGCCGCCGGTCGAACCTCCAGCCTCCAGCCTGTCGATCGCCGAGAGGATTTTCGATTTCTCCGCTACGCGCGTCGGTTCCAGCACCGTGCCGGCATTGCCGGCATAGGTGACGATCGAGACGGTATCGTCAGCCTTCAGCCTGTTGACCAGCAGCCGGAAAGCGCTCTTGAGCAGCGGCAGCTTGTCCGGTTCGTCCATCGATCCCGACACGTCGATCAGGAAGACCAGATTGGCATGCGGCGCGGTCGCCGGCGCGATGTCATAACCCTTGATCGCGACATGCATCAATTGCGTGTCGTGGTTCCACGGCGTCGGCATCACGGTCACGGTCGCCTTGAAGGGCTGGTCGGCATTGTCGGGACGCGGCCAGTCATAGGGGAAATAATTGATCATCTCCTCGACGCGAACCGATTGCGGATCGGGCATCGCCCCACCCGTCAACGACCGGCGGACGAAGGAATAAGAGGCGCTGTCGACATCGGCGGAGAAGGTCGAGACCGGATCGGTCGCCACGCTCTTGATCGGATTTGCCGCGGTATTGGCAAACCGCTCGCGGCTGGGATCGAGCTGAATCTGCAGACGTCCTTCCGCCGGCGGCAGAGGCGAGGGGGCGACAGCCATCGGTTCGGCCAATTGCGGCTGAGGAGCGGCCGGCGCGGCGCGTTTGGCCGCGCCGAGTGGCGCAGCCGAGCCCTCGGACTTGTTCAGAGCGGCGATCCCGCCAGCATCGAATTCAGAAGTCTGTGGCGCAACGGGTTTCACGGTGGCTTGCTGCTTCTTGTCCTGTAAGACCTGGACACTATCGGCCGCCGACGATTGAGCCGGCCGGTTCTCTTCGGCCGGTGCCTCGCGAAGCTGAGGCGCGACCGTGCCAGTTTCGGCCGGTTTCGGCGCGTTACCGTCCGAAGCATTATTGGCGATCTTCTCCTGGTCGACGATCGGCAATCCGCTGCGCGTCAGCTCGAAGGTGAGATAACCGGCGGCGGGAATGACGAGCAGCGTCGCAAGGGCTGATCCGGCGAGGAATTTCTTGTTCATGGCAGGGCTCCATATCCAGTTGATGATGGAGATTGGACGCCAGCCCTTCGCATTTCCTTGGGCCGCCGCTGCATTATTTCCTGCGTCGTCGAAAGCCTGCATCGCGGCGGCAAGCGCACGTGCACGCGCCTCCGGATCGGCTGCCGGCGGCGTGGTGCGGGAGAGTTTTTCGAGTTCCTTGTCCAAGATCATACCTCTTCCTTGCCGAGCATGGCCTTCAGCCTCTTGCGCGCCTCATGCACCTGCCAGGACACGGTGGTTTCCGAGCAGCCCATGACATCGGCGGCGGCGGAATGGCTGAGGCCTTCGCCGTAGACGAGCAGTACGGCGTCGCATTGCCGTTCCGGCAAAGCGCGCACGGCCGCCCATAATTCGCTCGACATCTCGTCGTCGTTTCCGCCCGTTCCATCCGGCTGCGGTTCGGCGGCGTAAGCACGGAATGTCTGCTCCTCGCGCGAAAGCTTGCGTCTATGATCGCGGGCGGCGTTGAGCGTCAGGGTATAAAGCCATGTCCTGAAGCGGCTGGCGCCTCGAAAGCCGCGGATCGCCGCGCCGAGCTTGACGCAGACCTCCTGGGCGATGTCGTCGGCGTCGGTGGAACTGCCCGACCATCGCCATGCCGTCGCATGGACGAAATCATAATGGCGTGAGACCAGTTGCCCGAAGGCCTCCCGATCACCGCGCTGCGCCCGTTCTATGAGCTCCGCATCCAATGCGCACCTACCCCCAAGCTATCAAGCAAGATGCTATTTCGGGATTGAGACGTTTCTCCGATGGCATTCCTTGGGTCGACAGCGAAAAAATTATCGTTCTTTTTCGAAGACCACCAATATCTCCGACGCAGCTTAAAAATAATGAAGCATCGCGACATACACGGGTCGCGGCCAGACAGATTGCCTCCGTCTCGAAGGCGCATGATGAGGGTAGAATCGGCCAAGGGCATCGATCTGCATGTCCCAAATCGAAAGGACTTTCCATGTCCGCTCCATCGCCTGCCCCCAGCGAAAAAGGCATCCTGCAGTTTCTCGAAATCTGCGATAGCTTCTATCCCGCTGACGCCGTAGACGCGTCGGTCGAGCAGCAGCGAAACTGGTACGACGCGCTTTGCGCGCGGTTCGATCGCCCGCTGCCCCCGGATATGATCTTTGCCGACGGCATGGTCCAGCGTATCCCCATCCGGCGCTACCGTCCGCGGAAAATCAGCACGCGGACCATTCTGCTTTATCTCCATGGCGGTGGCTTCGTCGTCGGTTCGCTCGAGAGCCATCATGCCATCTGCGCCGAGATCGCCGATGCTGCCGGTGCGGAACTGGTTTCCGTCGACTATCGGCTGGCGCCGGAGTATCGCTGGCCGGCGCAGACGGATGACGGTTTCGCCGTGTTGAAACATCTGCTTTCCGCCAACAACAAGGTCGTGCTGATCGGCGACAGCGCCGGCGGCAATCTTGCGGCGGGGCTTGCATTGCGGGCGCGCGACGAGGAATTGTCCGGCATCGTCGGTCAGGTCCTGATCTATCCCACGCTCGGCGGAAGCCTCGATGCCGGCTCCTATGTCGAAATGGCCGAGGCACCCGGCTTGACGACGGCTGACGTCGCCTATTACCGCGAGATCCTGCAGGCACCAGTGGGCGCCGAGATCGCCGAGCCGCTGAACGCATCTTCGCTTGCCGGACTGCCACCCACTTTCATCACTGTCGCGCATTTCGATCCCTTGAGGGACGACGGTCGCCAATATGCGGCCCGGCTCGCCGCCGAAGGCATCGAAGTTCAGTTCCGCGAAGAGCCGCAGATGGTGCATGCCTGGCTGCGCGCCCGCCATATGAGCGATGGCGCACGCGACGGCTTCCGCGCAGTCTGCGAGGCCGTCAAGCATTTCGCCACGGCCTGACGATCACATCAGGTCGCGCGCAATCCGCTTTTCGGCAAAGACCTTCTCGAAAATCTGCACGTCGTCCTCGAAAGCGGTGACGACGGCGCTGATGACCCAGTCGCTTGCCGTGCAAGAAATCCTCGCTGTCGCGACCGTGCGGACGAACCAGCCGGGGCGGCGCATGTCGCAGGTCCAGGTCGACATTCCCTTCATCGATAGCGGATCGTCCGGAGAAATCGACCAGACTTCCTCGCGCAATTGCCGGGTCGACAGGCCGGTCCGAGGATGTTCGTAGAGGCCGGTATCCTCATGGATACGATACTTGGTCCGGTTGGCCGAGAGGTCGCGGACGACCTGCCGCTTGGTCGCGGCGGCGGCATGCTCGATGTATTTCGGCAGCGGATCGGGATTGGCCGGTTCCTCGATGTCGATCCTCTGGTGCTCACCCAGCATCGGCAATCCCAGGCCGAGCGAAGCGATATCGATGTCGATCCCTTCGTCTTCAGGCGGCGGCAGGATCATCGGCCAATAGGCGGTGGAAAGCGAAAGGCGGATGCGATGACCCTTGCGGAAGCGATAGCCGCAGGCATCGAGCACCAACCGGATCGACACTTTCTCGCCCGGCATCAGCGGCTTGGGATCGGCATTGCCGTCGCGATGGGTGAAATTGACCACACCGAAGGCGACGCGCGTCGCCGTGCCATCGGGATGGACATCGACGAGCCGGGCGCAGAGATTGCCGCCTGCCGTCCGGGAGCGCAGCGCGACGGTGAGCACGGGCCGGCCGAGATAATCTTGATCCCCGGCCAGCGGCATCGTGTCGAAAACCAGCGAACCCGCGTCGTCCAAGCGTTGATCGATCGCCATTTCAGCGTCGGGCTTCAGCGTAAAATATTCTCCAGAGGCCGTGCCGGTATCGAGGGGAGAATGCAGATAGACGGAATGCTCAGGCGCATGCGGGATCGGCATACCTTCCGTCAGCTTGCCGAACTGCTCCACGTAAAAACACTGCATCCGCGGCGGCGACCACGTGTCCTTGGCGACCCAGAAACCGGGATCGCTGTCGCGCCGCGGCGCAGGTCTGACGGCATCGAGAATATAGGCGCGGGCCTGTGGCAATCCATCGATGCCATTGTCTTCGCCGCGCAGCCATTTGTTCCACCAGGCGATCGCCTCGCCATGGAAATCGATGCGCGGCTTCGGCCAGGCGAAATGCGGATATTTGTGCACCCAGGGGCCGATCAGCGCCTTCGCGTCACCACCCAGGCCTTCGACCGCCATCAGCGGTGTGTTGCGGTAGCCATCCGCCCAACCGGCGATGACAAGCGCCGGGATTTCGACCTTTGAAAAATCCTCCGCGATCGAGCCGTGACGCCAGAAATCGTCGCGCCGTTGATGGCTCAGCCATTCCTCCATGAAGAAGGGTTCGCCGGCCAGGCGCTCCAGCCACATCTCCTTCCAGCGCTCGCCGACAAGTGCGGGATCAGGCGGGCGCGACTGGTAGCCGAGCATCGTCGCCGCCCAGGAGAGTTGAGCGGAGAGATGGCAGCCATTCTTATAATGGATGTCGTCATTGTAGCGGTCGACGGTCGAGGCGATCGAGATGACGGCCTTCAGCGCCGGCGGGCGCAGTGCCGCGACCTGCAGGCTGTTGAAGCCGCCCCAGGAAATACCCATCATGCCGACAGAGCCGTTCGACCACGGCTGCGCCGCAATCCAGGCGATCTGCTCGCAGGCATCGGCAAGCTCGCGCTCGGTATATTCGCCGTCGATGACACCATCCGATTCCCCCGATCCACGGATGTCGACGCGCACGCCGGCAATGCCTGCCGCTGCAAAGACCGGATAGGTCGACTCGTCCCGAAGGCTGGTTCCGTCGCGCTTGCGATAGGGCAGGAATTCGAAGACGGCGGGAACGGGATCGTCTGCCGCGCCGTCTGGCATCCAGATGCGCGCGGCAAGCCGCGTTCCATCCTTCAGCCTAATCCATTCATTCTCGATAGTGGTGAAGCCGCGCGACGTCATGCTCACTCCTTCATTCGCATTCAGTGGCCGGCGCTTTCCATGCGCCGCGTGGCGAGCACGCGTTCCAGCCAGCCGATTTCCATTTCCGGCACCGATTTCAGGAGCAGATCCGTATAGTCGTCAAAGGGCGGCGACAGCGCCTGAGATTTCGGGCCGAACCGCACCAGTCTACCACGATGCATCACCGCCACGCTGTCGGCGATCGCCCGGACGATCGCGATGTCGTGGGTGATGAAGATATAGGAAAGCTGTTCCTCCTCCTGCAGGCGCAGGAGCAACTTCAGGATACCCTCCGCCACCAGCGGATCGAGCGCCGAGGTCGGCTCGTCGCAGAGGATCAGTTCCGGCTTGGCGGCAAGGGCTCTGGCAATCGCCACGCGCTGCTTCTGCCCGCCGGAGAGTTCGGCCGGGTAACGATCGATGAACCCGTTGCCCATTTCGATCTGGTCGAGCAACTCCTTCACCCTGGCGGTCTTCTCCGCACCTCTCAGGCCACAATAGAAGGTCAGCGGGCGGCCGATGATGTCACGCACCGTCTGGCGCGGATTCATCGCCGTATCAGCCATCTGATAGATCAGCTGGATGCGCCTGAGATCATCGTTCGGCCGGCTCTTGAGATCGGGCATCAGCGGCTTGCCGTCAAAGACGATGCGCCCGCTGCTCGGCGGCAGAAGGCCGGTAATGGCGCGCGCCAGGGACGATTTGCCCGAGCCGGATTCGCCGACGACCGCAAGCGTCTGCCCCTTCGGCACATGCAGCGAGACATCGTGCAGTACCTTGAAGCCGTTGGAATATTCGGCGCTGATCTTCTCTATCCTGAGAAGGGCCGCGGATTGATCGGCGGCCTCGTCGCGATAAGCCTGCCTGACATTGACGAGGGCGCGCGTATAGTCTTCCCGCGGCGCCTCGATGATCTGCTTGACGCTGCCATATTCCACCTGTTTCCCATGGCGCAGCACCATGATGTCGTCCGAGATCTGGGCGACGACGGCAAGGTCATGGGTGATGTAGAGAGCGGCGGTATGCGTTTCCTCGATCGCATGCTTGATCGCCGCCAGCACATCGATCTGCGTGGTAACGTCGAGCGCCGTCGTCGGTTCGTCGAAGACGATGAGTTCGGGGTTGGAGCACAGCGCCATCGCCGTCATCGCGCGCTGCAACTGACCGCCGGAAACCTGGTGGGCAAAACGCTCGCCGAAGCTTTCAGGGTTAGGCAGGCCGAGAACGCGGAACAGGTAAAGCGCGCGTTTGCGCGCCTCGTCCTTTGTCATCAGACCATGTTTGACCGAAGCCTCGATCACCTGGTCGCCGAGCCGGTGTGCCGGATTGAAGGCGGCAGCGGCCGATTGCGCGACATAGCAGACCCGCGCGCCGCGAATTTTCCGGATGCCGTTCTTGCCGAGCGCCAGGATGTTTGCGCCGTCGAGCAGGACCTCGCCGCCGGTGATTTCGGCGCCGCCTCGGCCATAGGCGAGCGCGGAAAGGCCGATTGTCGATTTGCCGGCGCCCGATTCCCCGATCAGCCCGAGGACCTTGCCCTTCTGCAGGTCGAAGGAAACCCCGTCGACGATCGTCACCCGCTTGGGCGGCTCGCCCGGAGGATAGCTGGTCGCCTCGATCTTCAGATTGCGGACGGAAAGAAGCTCAGGCATCGCCGCGCCCTCCCTTGAGGCTGGATGTGCGTTTCAGGAGCCAGTCGACGACGAGGTTGACGCAGACGGCGAGGGTGGCGATCGCCGTGCCCGGCACCAGGGCGGCTGAAATGCCGAAGATGATGCCGTCCTTGTTGTCCTTGACCATGCCGCCCCAATCGGCCGCCGGCGGCTGAATCCCGAGGCCGAGGAAGGACAGGGTCGAGAGGAACAGGATCGAGAAGGCGAAACGCAGCCCGAATTCGGCGAGCAGCGGCGACAGCGTGTTCGGCAATATCTCGCGGAAGATGATCCAGAGCTTGCCTTCGCCGCGCAGCTTCGCCGCCTCGACGAACTCCATCACCGCGACATCCAGCGCCACCGCGCGGCCGAGACGATAGACGCGGGTGGAATCGAGGATCGCCATGACGAGGATCAGGACGATCATGTTCTGCGGCAGGACCGCGAGCACCACCAGCGCGAAGATCAGCGTCGGGATCGACATCATCAGGTCGTTGAAGCGCGAAAAGACCGTGTCGATCAGCCCGCGCGACACCGCTGCGGTGAAGCTCAGGATGACGCCGAGCGAGAACGAGATGATGGTGGCGGCAGAGGCGACGAGCAGCGTCGTGCGCGCGCCGTAGATCAGCCGCGAGAGGATGTCCCGGCCGAGATTGTCGAGGCCGAAGATGTATTTCTCATCGGGCAGTTGCCAGACGTCGCCGAGAACCTGCGTTTCGCCATAGGGCGCGATCCAGGGCGCGAAGATCGCGAAGATGAAGGCGATGGCGATGCCTGTTATGCCGATCCAGGCGGTGATGGGGATGTCTCTTGCTCTCATCGCGGATGCCTCAGCCGGGGATTGGCGATGATCGCGAGGATATCGGCCGTCATGTTTAGGAAGATGTAGACGGCTGCGAAGATCAGGCCGCAGGCCTGCACCACAGGCATGTCGCGCACGGTGACCGCATCGACCATATATTGCCCCATGCCGGGATAGACGAAGACCACCTCGACGACGACGACACCGACCACGAGATAGGCGAGGTTCAACGCGACGACATTGATGATCGGCGCCAGCGCATTGGGGGCGGCGTGCTTGACGATCGAGCGGAAGCCGCTGAGGCCCTTCAGCTCGGCGGTCTCCATATAGGCCGACGACATGACCGAGAGGATCGCGGCCCGCGTCATGCGCATCATGTGGGCAAGCACGACGAGCACCAGGGTCGCCGTCGGCAGCGCGATCGCCTTCAACCGCTCGATGAAGCCCATGCTGTCATAGACGGTCGCCGGAAAGGTCGCCATGCCGAGTTTCACGGCGAAAAACAGGATCAGCAGGTAGCCGATGAAGAATTCCGGCAGCGAGATCGCCGCCAGCGAAATCACGTTGATGATCTTGTCGGGCATTCGGTTGCGGAAATGCACCGACAGCATGCCGAGGCCGACGGCGAGCGGCACCGATATGACAGCCGCGAAACCCGCGAGGAACAGCGAATTTCCCAGGCGTTTGCCGATCTGTTCGCTCACCGAATTCTTGCTGGCCCAGGAGGTGCCGAAGTCACCCTGAACGGCATTGCCGAGCCACTCGACGTAACGCGTCGTTACCGGCCGGTTCAGCCCGAGATCCTGACGGATATTGGCGACGGCCTGCGGCGTTGCCGACTGGCCGAGATAGGTTGTCGCAAAATCGCCGGGCAGGGCTTCCAGCCCGCCGAAGATCAGGATGGACACGGCAAAAAGCAGGACGATGCTGAGCACGAAGCGCTCGAGGATGAGAGCCAGCAGCGGAAAACGCTGCCGGAACCGGAGGCCGGGCAGGATATTGCTTGGAGCAGGATTGGTCATGGCGAAGACCTAGCGCTGAAACGTCGGGAGGACCGCGGGTTTCATCCCACGGTCCCGGCTTCGTTGGAGATCGGAAGGGCGTGGGCCCTTTGCCGCTAGGCGTCCAGCCAGACGCGGGTTGCGACGTAGCCGTTCGACATGTCGTTGCCGATGTCGTGGACGTAACCCTTCACCTGCTTGGTGGAGGCGTTCACGAAATCGTTGAACATCGGCAGGATCACGCCGCCCTCGTCGCGCACCATCATCGCCATGGCGCGGTACATGTCCTTGCGCTTGGCTTCGTCAAGTTCGGAGCGGGCCTGCAGCAGCAGCTTGTCGAAGTCGGGGCGCTTGAACTTGGTGTCGTTCCAGTCCGCCGTCGAGAGATAGGCGGTGGAATACATCTGGTCCTGCGTCGGCCGGCCGCCCCAATAGGAGGTCGAGAAGGGCTGGACGTTCCAGACATTGGTCCAGTAGCCGTCGCCCGGTTCGCGCTTGACCTCGATCTCGATGCCGGCCTTCTTGCAGCTTTCCTGATAGAGCACGGCCGCATCGACACCGCCGGGGAAGGCGACTTCCGAGGTGCGCAGCAGCACCGAGCCGCTATGGCCCGACTTCTTGTAATGGAAGGCCGCCTTGTCGGGATCGTACACACGCTGCTCGATGCCCTCTGGGAAGAGCGCATAGGTGCTGTTGATCGGGAAGTCGTTGCCGACCTTGCCGTAGCCGCCGAGGATCTTCTGCACCATGGTCTCGCGGTCCATGGCATATTTGAGCGCCAGGCGCAGGTCATTATTGTCGAACGGCGCCTTGTCGCAATGCATGATGAAGACGTAATGGCCGCGGCCTGATGTCGAGAGGATCTCGACATTGGGCGCGCGCTTCAGCAGGTTGACCGTCTTCGGGTCGACGCGGTTGATATAGTGCACCTGGCCTGATGACAGCGCCGCGATGCGGGCGGTGGCGTCGTTCATGCCGATGATCTCGATCGAATCGACATAACCGCGGTCGCTGCGCCAGTCGTCCTTGTTCTTCTCGAAAGTGGCGCGGACGCCGGCCTCGAAGCTCGTCAGCTTGTACGGGCCGGTGCCGATCGAGGCCAGCGGATCGTCGACGCCGCCGTTCGGCTGGATGACCAGATGGTAGTCCGACAGCAGCAACGGCATGTCGGCATTGCCTTCGCTGAGTGTCAGCACGAGGTTGCCGCCGTCGGCCTTGATCTCCTTGATCGAGCCGAGAACACCGAGCGCACCGGATTCCGACTTCGCATCGGTATGGCGCTTCAGCGTCGCGACGACGTCGTCGATCGTCAGTTCCTTGCCGTCGTGGAACTTGACGCCCTTGCGGATCTTGAAGGTCCAGGTGACGGCATCCTTCGACGGCTCCCAGGATTCGGCGAGCGCCGGCACGGCGGCCCCCGTCAGCGGATCGGATTCGACCAGCATGTCACCCCAGCAGCGGCCGACGCAGAACATGAACTGCGACAGGAATTTTGCCGGGTCTTTGGAATCGGTAGCAGCGCCGCCTTCGAGGCCGAGCTTCAGGTGGCCGCCACGCTTCGGTTCGGCGGCTTCGGCGCTTTCGGTGAAGAGCTTGTCGGCAACGGCAAGTGTGATGCCGGCTGCCATGGCGCGTCCCATGAATTCGCGGCGGCTGAGCCCGCCCGCGGTGACGCGGCTTGCGAGATATTTGGTATAGTCGTTCATTCCCCAGTTCCTTCTTTGGTGCGTTGACAGAACTTCCGGGCAGGATCGCAGACGGTTTCCTCTCCGCCTCCGGTGCCCGCATCATGCGGGAAAATGCTGCGGTTGCCGCCGCCTCGTTACCGTCCTTTCCAAATGGGGCTTCGCTTCTCCGCGAAAGCCCGCACGCCTTCCAATTGGTCTTCGCTCGAATAGAGCCTGTCGACTGTCGCAAACTGCCGTTTGGTGATCTTGTTCATGGCAGTCTGGAACGTCGAACCCTCTGCTTCGCGCACGATTTCCTTGATGGCCGCATAGACGAGCGGCGGCCCGCTTTCGAGCAGGCGGGCAAGCTCCCAGGCCCGTTCCATCAGCCGCTCGGCCGGCAGGATCTCGTTGACGAAACCCCAGCGATGCGCCTCGTGAACGTCGAGCCAGCGGCCCGTCAGAAGCATGTCCATGGCGATGTGATAGGGAATGCGCTTCGGCAGCTTGATCGAAGCGGCATCGGCGACCGTGCCCGAGCGGATTTCCGGCAGGGCGAAGGTCGCGTGCTCGGCGGCGATAATGAGATCGGTCGAAAGCGCGATCTCCAGCCCGCCGCCGCAACAGATGCCGTTGACCGCACAAATGACCGGCTTGTTGAGGTCGCGCAGCTCCTGCAGCCCGCCGAAACCGCCGACGCCATAGTCGCCGTCGACGGCATCGCCAGCGGCGGCCGCCTTGAGGTCCCAGCCGGCACAGAAAAACTTTTCGCCGGCACCCGAGACGATGGCGACGCGCAAGGCCGGATCGTCACGGAAATCACGAAAGATCAGTCCCATGGCGCGGCTGGTCGCAAGGTCGATGGCATTCGCCTTCGGTCGGTCGATGACGACTTCGAGCACTCCGCCCTCACGCCGTATGCGGATATGGTCGGTCAATTGGGTTGCCTCCTTCGCCGTATGAGAGCATCGACTGCGGCAACACCACGCCCTTCGGGAAGAACCATCAGGGGATTAAGGTCCAGTTCCTCCAGACGCACCGCATTCTTTACGACATATTCTGCCGTATATGCGACAGCATCGACCGCGGCTTCGAGATCGCCTTTCGGCTGCCCGCGATAGCCGCTGATCAATTTTGCAATTTTGAGACGCGAAATCGCCGCGCGAATATCGGCTTTCGTCGCCGGAAGCGGCAGGATGACGGAATCTTCGAGCAGTTCGACGAAGATTCCGCCCGCTCCCAATGTCAGCGACAATCCGAAGACCGGGTCGCGGCTGGCACCGACGATGAGTTCGGCGACCGGCGGATCGACCATCTTCTCGATGAGGTATCCGCCATTCGACGGCATTTTCGCCGCCGCGTTCAAGACGGCCTCACTATCTCTGAGATTGAGCGCGACGGCGCCGGCCTCGGTCTTGTGCGCAATGCCGAGACCCTTCAGCACGACGGGAAAACCGAGCCGCTCGGCCTGCTCGGCGGCTTCACTGGGAGAAAAAGCCTGCAGCCCCCGGGGAACGGGGAGGCCGCAGGCAGCAAGCTCCGTCTTCGCATCGGCTTCCGTCAGCGTCTCGATTTCGCCGTCCATGGACGGCACGTCGAGCAGCGGCAGGGGAGGCGGGCGATCCCAGACCTTGCCAATACCGGCGGCGACTTCCGCCGCGATGATGGCTTCGTCGATGCCCGAAAAGGCGACGATGCCATTCGCCATCAGCCGCTCGGCGATCGGCTCGGGCATATTCTCGGGAAGGGTCGCGAGAAGGCCGGCCAGCGCGCCGGTGGCAGTGGCCGCTGCGATAACCGCGTCCGCCGTCATCGCCCATTCGGCCGCATCGCAGCGGTCCCCGCGCGGAAAGTCGAGGACGACGAGGTTGAGGGCACAGCCGCCTTCGAACATGGCGGTGAAGGCCTCGGTCTGGCGTTCGAAATCGCCCCAGACGAAGGTGTGGTAGTCGAGTGGATTGGAAAGCGCCACCATCTCGCCGAGGACCCGCCGCAGACGCGGCAATTGCTGCGGCTCCAGCGCAGGGAATTCGACATTACGGCCGACGGCGGCATCCGCCATCAGCGAAGCCTCGCCGCCGGAGCAACTCATGGATGAAATCGAATGGCTTGGCAGAGGGCCGGCCACATGCAGCAGCTTCAGAGTTTCCAGAAATGCCGGCAGGCTTTGGACACGGCCGATGCCGAGACGGGCGAGCACGGCATCCGCCACCGCATCGCTGCCGGCAAGCGAGGCGGTGTGCGAAACGGCCGCGTGTTTCGCCTGCTCGGACCTGCCGACCTTCAGCACGACGACCGGCTTCTTCGACCGGCGAGCAATCGCGGCAAGGCGTTCGAGGCCGGACAGATCGCCGAAACCTTCGACATGAAGGCCGACTGCCGTGATGCGCTGATCGTTGATCAATGCGCAGGCGACATCGGCAAGCGACGTCTGCGCCTGGTTGCCCGCCGTAACCACATAGGCGATCGGCAGGCCGCGTGTCTGCATGGTCAGGTTGAGGGCAATATTGGACGACTGTGTGAGGATCGCGACGCCGCATTCGATGCGCTTCATGCCGTGCTGGTCGGGCCATAACAGCGCGCCATCGAGACCATTGATCAACCCGTAGCAGTTCGGCCCGAGGATCGGCATGTCGCCCGCCGCCTCCAAAAGGGCCTGCTGCAACTCGGCGCCGTCGGCAAGCTCCGCCGTCGCCTCGCTGAAACCCGATGCATAACAGACCGCTCCGCCGGCGCCAGCCCGCGAAAGGCTGCGCACGATCTCGACGGTGAGCGTCCTGTTGACACCGACGAAGGCGGCGTCCGGTGCCGAAGGCAAATCGGAGAGCGAGCGATAGCAGCGCCGCCCGAGCACTTCATCCAATTTGGGATGGACGGGCCAGATCTTGCCTGAAAAGCCCATGCGGTCGCATTGCTCGATCACCCTGCGCGCCTCGCGGCCGCCGAAGACGGCGATCGTTTGCGGTCTGAGCAGGCGGTCGAGCGGTCTTGAGGTCATCGGCTCACGCTCCCAAGGGCCGAAGCAAATCGCGGCTGATGATGTGCCGCTGGATTTCTGACGTGCCGTCCCAGATACGCTCGACGCGCGCATCGCGCCAGAAGCGGGCGAGCGGCAGGTCGTCCATCAGGCCCATGCCGCCATAGATCTGGATTGCCTCGTCGGTGACGCGGGCGAGCATTTCCGAGGCGTAGAGCTTGGCCGAGGCGATCTGCCGGTCAGCGGGACGGCCGGCATCGACCTGCCAGGCGGCGGCAAGCGTCAGCCAGTCGGCCGCATCGATCTCTGTGATCATATCGGCAAGCTTGAACGACACGCCCTGATTGGCGCCGATCGGCTTGCCGAACTGCTTGCGCTCGGCGGCATAGGGCAGGGCCATCTCGAAGACGCGCCGCGCCCGGCCGACGCAGGTCGCGGCAACCGTCAGCCGCGTGCCATAGAGCCATTGATTGGCGATATCGAAGCCGCGATGCACCTCGCCCAGCACCTGGGCTTCTGGAATGCGGCAATCTTCGAAACTGAGCGTCGAGTTGTGGTAGCCGCGATGCGAAACGGACTCGTAGCCCTTGAGGATTTCGAACCCGGGCGTACCGCGATCCACCAGGAAGGCGGTGATCTTCTTCTTGATGCCTTTCGGCGTTTCCTCC
Organism: Rhizobium sp. R635; assembly: GCF_002211285.1. Taxonomy (GTDB): domain Bacteria; phylum Pseudomonadota; class Alphaproteobacteria; order Rhizobiales; family Rhizobiaceae; genus Rhizobium. The sequence continues at coordinate 127,847 of NZ_LOKX01000007.1, forward strand.
TCGCCGGTCGCGGCGAAGACGATGACGAAATCGGCGACGTCGGCATGCGAGATGAAATGCTTCGTGCCGTTCAGCACGAAGTCGCCGCCATCGCGGCGGGCGGCGCATTTCATGCCGCGCATATCGGAACCGGCATCCGGCTCGGTAATGGCGAGCGCATCGATCTTCTCGCCGCGCACCGCCGGCAGCAGGTAACGCTCACGCTGCTCGCCCTCGCAGGCCATCAGGATGCCGGAAGGCCGGCCGAAGAAAACCGTCAGCCCCAGCGAGCCGCGCCCGAGCTCCCGCTCGACCAGCGTGAAGGTGACATGGTCGAGGCCGGCGCCACCGACCTCGTCGGGGAAATTGCAGGCGTAGAAGCCGAGTTCGATGCATTTGCGCTGGATCTCGCGCCCGAGTTCCGGCGGTACGAAGCCGGTCCGCTCCACCTCGTTTTCATGCGGGTAGATTTCGGTTTCGACAAAGGCGCGAACCGTGTCGACGATCATTTCCTGTTCTTCGCTGAGACCGAAATCCATGCCGCTTCTCCTATCGCCTCTGGCCGACGTGACGACCGGCGCCTTCGGGCAGCGCCAATTCCGAATGAGCCGCGGCGATTGCCTTGATCTTGTCGAGCACGACGGCCGGCGCCGGCACGGACTTGCCCGCCTTGCTGTCGACATGCAGCAGCATGTGCTCGGCGGTCGCGAGAGCTTCGCCCGTCGCCGTATCGTGCAGAGTGTGGAAGACATGCAGCCGTTTGTCGTCGGCGGCCAGAACCTGACAGGTCGAATGGATCGCCTGCCCGAGTTTGGCTTCGCCGAGATGGCGGATGTGGCTCTCAACCGTGTAATAGCTGTAGCCCGCCTCGACATAGGCGAGATCGACGCCGACGAGGCGCAGCAGCGCGTCCGAGGTATCGCCGAAAACCTGTAGGTAGCGGTGCTCGGTCATATGGCCGTTATAATCGACCCAGGCAGGGCTCACCTTGGTTTCGATCAACCTCAGAGGCTTCGACGAATCGGCCGGAACGGCCGGGCCGCCGCCCTGCGCCCAGAGCGATTGTTCGAAATCCTTCAGCAGCTTGCCGGCGCCCCAGCCCTTGCCGCCATCGCCGCCCTTGAGGGACTGGAGGATGCCGACGAGGTTTTCGTCGCGGATGCGTTCGAGCTCCCGGATCGAAAGGCCGGCCGCCTGTTCGTCGGATTGCCGGCCGATCTTTTCAATCAGCGCATCGTCGAGATCGACGACATCGGTAAGCTTGGTCCAGGGCCATGCGAGGCAGGGGCCGAACTGTGCGAGGAAGTGGCGCATGCCCGCTTCGCCGCCGGCGATGCGATAGGTCTGGAACAGGCCCATCTGCGCCCAGCGCAGGCCGAAGGAATAGCGGATGACATCGTCAAGGGTCTCGACGGTGCAGATGTCGTCGTGGATCAGCCAAAGGGCCTCGCGCCAGAGCGCTTCGAGCAGCCGGTCGCCGACGAAGGCCTCGATTTCCTTGGCGATATGGACACCCTTCATGCCGATCGGCGGCAGCCTTTCCATCGCCGCCTGGATGGTTGCGGCCGAGGTCTTCTCACCGCCGACGATTTCGACGAGCGGCAGCAGATAGACCGGATTGTAGGGATGGGCGACGAAGAGGCGTTCGGGATGTTTCATGTCGCGCTGCAGATCGGTCGGCAGCAAGCCAGAGGTGGAAGAGCCGATCAGAGCGTCGGGACGCGCCGCGGCATCGATCTCGGTCAGCACGCCACGCTTGAGGTCGAGCCTTTCCGGCACGCTTTCCTGGATCCAGTCGGCGTCAGTGACGGCCTGCTGCAGCGTCTTGCGGAAACTCAGCCTGCCGCGCGGCGGCAGTGGTGCGCCGGTCAGCATGGCATAGGCTTTTTCGGCATTGGCGATCACTTCGCCGACGATGCGGTCCGCCTCCGGATGCGGATCGAACACGTCAACATCGATGCCGGCCAGCAGGAAACGGGCGATCCATCCGCCGCCGATGACGCCGCCGCCGATACAGGCTGCCTTGCTGATCCCTGTCATGCCACCCTCAGCGCTTCGTCAGTTTGAGTTTCTTGCGGACATCTTCCGGACCGATGATCCGCGCGCCCATGCCTTCCACCACCTGCACGGCCTTTTCGACAAGCTGCGCATTGGTGGCGAGCTGCCCCTTGCCGATGAAAAGATTGTCCTCCAGGCCGACGCGCACGTTGCCGCCGGCCAGAACCGCCGCGGCCGGATAGGCCATGGCGTTGCGGCCGATCGAAAAGGCCGAGAAGGTCCAGCTGGCAGGCACGTTGTTGACCATCGCCATGAAGGTGTTGAGATCGTCGGGCGCCCCCCATGGAATGCCCATGCAGAGCTGGATCAGCACCGGGTCTTCGATCAGCCCCTCCTCGGCGAGCTGCTTGGCGAACCAGAGATGGCCGGTGTCGAAGGCTTCGATCTCGGGCCGCACGCCGAGAGCCGTCATCTTGCTTGCCATCGCCCGCAGCATGGCCGGCGTGTTGGTCATGACATAGTCGCCGAGATTGAAGTTCATCGTACCGCAATCGAGCGTGCAGATCTCCGGCAGGCACTCGGCGACATGGCTGACGCGCTCGGTAGCACCCGCCATGTCGGTGCCCCTCGCATTGAGGGGAAGGGGGCTTTCGACATCGCCGAAGATCAGGTCCCCGCCCATGCCGGCGGTGAGATTGAGGACGACGTCGATATCGGCCGAGCGGATGCGGTCGGTGACTTCCCTGTAGAGATCGTTGCGGCGGCTGGCCGCCCCTGTTTCCGGATCGCGGACATGGCAGTGAACAACGGCCGCCCCAGCCTTGGCGGCGTCGATCGCGGAATCCGCGATCTGCTTGGGAGTAATGGGAACGTGGCTGGATCTGGAAACCGTATCGCCCGCACCGGTCACGGCGCAGGTGATGAAGACATCGCGGTTCATCGCTAGAGGCATTTTTGTTCTCCCGTCTTGTCTCCATTACGCGGCAGCACCGAAGAGGATGCTTTGCATTTTCAGAGGTCTTTGATACATTATCGGAACTCATGGAGGTGGCCTTGCTGCAGCGATCGACGGAACGGCTCGATATCGACCTTCTTGTGCTGCCGGATACGAACCTGATCCTGATCGCGTCGGTCATCGAGCCGCTGCGCGGCGCCAATCGCATCTCTGGCAGCGAGCTCTATCGCTGGCGGCTGCTGACGCCGGACGGGGCGCCGATCCCGACCACCAGCCATATTGCCATTCCAGCCGAGGGAACCTTTCAGGTGACGACCGAGGATAGGCCGCTCTTCGTGCTTGCGAGCTACAATTGGCACAGCAGCGCCACGCCGGCGCTCAAGATGCAGCTCTCCCAGTCAGCCCGTTACCGCACGATGATCGCCGGCATCGAGTCCGGCACATGGCTGCTCGCCGAAGCAAGCCTGCTCGATGGGCTGCCGGCGACCGTCCATTGGGAGGACTACGAGGATTTTGCGCTCGCCTATCCCGAAGTGCGGGCCGTCAAGGATCGCTTCGTCATCGACAGCAAGCGGCTGACGACGTCAGGCTCGCTTCCGACCGTGGACCTGATGCTGGAGATCATCAGGCAGCGGCAGGGTTATTCGCTGGCGCTCGAAGTCAGCCGGCTGTTCCGCTACGAACAGCCCTCCTTTCATGCGGACGAACCGCTTTCCGCCGCCTCGGCGGGGCTCGGCATGCACGATCCCCGCGTGGCGCAGGCGGTGCGGCTGATGGAGGAACATATCGAGCAGCCCCTGATCCTGGCGCGGATCGCCCGCAGGGTCGGCATCAGCGCCCGGCATTTGCAGGACCTCTTCCAGCGGAGCATCGGCGCGCCGCCGCATGTGCATTATCTCGCGCTGCGCCTGAATGCGGCGCGCCGCAAGGTGATCGAGACGACGGCCTCCTTCGCCGACATCGCGGCGGCAACCGGCTTCAATTCGGCCTCGGCCTTTGCCAGAAGCTACCGGGCGAATTTTTCCGAGAGCCCGTCCGAAACCCGGCGCCGCCTGCGCCGCCGCGTCACGTCATCGGAGGCAGCGACGTAGGCTGGAACGCGTCCCGGATCATCTCGGCGAGTTCGCGGATGGCTTCGGTGGAACGGTAGGTGCTGCGGCGGAGCACGACCTTCGAGGAATCGACCGGCGGGAAACCATCTTCGGCGGTCAGTTCCCGGCAGCCGGGCGGGATGCTGCTGCGGGAAAGTGTCGTCACGGCAAGGCCCGCGATCAGGGCATTCTTCAGTCCTGAACCCGTATCCGCGATGAAAGCGATGCGATAGTTGCGGCCGATCTGCTCCAACGACCGGAGCGCAAAATCACGTGACCAGGTGGAGTTGCGATAGGTTGCAATGGGGAGGGGATCGAGATCGTGCAGCCGGTGGACCATCGAGGTGACCCAGACTGTGGGATCGATGCAGATGACCTCACCTTTCGTCTGGTCGCTCCAGTCGAAAACGACGGCCAGATCGAGTTCGTCCCGCTCCAGAGCGGCAAGGTTGCGCGATGTATAATCACAGGAGACAGTGACCTCGACGGCCGGGTGACGCACGGCAAAAGCCGCAAGCGCCGCCGGCAGCACCGTTTGGCTGTATTCCTCGGGAATTCCGATGCGCACCGGCCCGTCCAGCGGCTTGCTGCGGATCGTCGCGGCGGCCTCGTTCAGGAGATCGATGACCCTGCGCGCATAGGGCACCAGCTGTATGCCCGGGCGCGTGAGTTGCACGCCGCGCGCGCCGCGCTCGAAGAGGGGCTCACCGATCGCCGCCTCGAGCCTCTTGATCTGTGTGCTGACGGCCGATTGCGTGCGCCCGATGCGCTGCGCGGCCGCGGAGAAGTTCGACGTCTCGGCAACGACCAGAAAGGTTCGCAGCAGGTCGCTTTCGATAGCCTCGTGCATTGGCAAGCCATAGAAAAATTCGATGATAGCCATCACTACTATTCGTTTGTCTAATGTCAATTGCTGGCGCAGAAATGAGCGGCGTTCGACTTCCTTCTTTGAGACTATCCGCGTGACCATTGAAAATCCGGCCAGAGACCTCGCAGGCAGCGAGCACGAGAAGGGTGTGCTTCTCATCATTGCCGCGACCCTTGCCTGGAGCGCGAGCGGTGTTTACTCGCGGCTCCTGACCACCGACGTATGGACGGCGATCGCCTGGCGGTCGTTGTTCGGAGGCCTGTTTCTGCTGATCCCCTGTCTTTTCCTCGAAGGGGGCATCTCGCGGCGGCAATGGCGATCCGTCTTCCATCCATCGGGACTTGCGATGATCGCATGCCAGACTTTCAGTCAGGGATGCTTCATCGGGGCGCTTTACATGACCACCGTCGCCAATGTGACGATGATCTATGCGACGACGCCCTTCATCGCCGCGCTGTTCGGCTGGCTCATCCTCAAGGAGAGAGTGGCCAGGCGAACGATGATTGCCGGCGCCGTTTCCCTCTTCGGCGTCGGCATCATCGTCGCTTCGTCGATCGGCGGCGGCACGGGCTGGGGGGATCTGCTGGCGCTCGGCATGACGGCCTCCTTCGCGCTCGTCATCATCATTCCGCGCATCAGCCCCGAGGTGCCGAGCCTGCCGCCGACCGTCGTCAGCGCTTTCCTCACTCTCGTCATCTTCGCGCCCTTCGGCTCGGTCGGCTCGCTCGACCTGCACAACTGGATCGTCCTTGCCGCCTTCGGCGCGACCAACTTCTCGCTGGCACTGGTGCTCTTCCTTGCCGGAGCAAAGCGGATGCCGCCGGCCGAAGCCGCGCTGATCGGCACGATGGAAATCGTACTCACGCCCTTCTGGGTTTGGCTGCTGTTTTCCGAGCAGCCGCCCGTCGCCACCTATTTTGGCGGCGCGATCATCATCGGAGCCGTGTTCTGGCACACGGCTGTAGACGCCAAGCGCAGCCGGCGGTCGCGCGGTGGCTAAAACCCTGCGATCAATTCTTTGAAGCGATCGGAAAACCGCCCTATTCCGGGACAAAATCATTCTCTCGAGCCGCCAGCCGCTGCCGCTTGGCCGACTGTCGTCTTTGAGTTGCACCCATGTCGTTTTTTCGGGCGCTGTTTTCCGCCGGGCATGGTTTGTTTGTCGTGTTCAAGGCGCCGCCTCGCAGGCTGGCGACATGAACCATTGGGAGGCCGGTTCAAAGCCGGTGCTGCCCCGCAACGGTAGAAGAACTGAAATCCTCAAGGCAATCGCCGGATAGACATCCGGAAAGATATCGAGATGGATCGAAAGGAGGTTCTGGAGCCCGAAACCAGCTCTTTGCGCAGCAGATCTACGGATTGCGGCGGGCGATGACGAGCGGAACGACAGGCCAAACCTATCGTGCTCAGTCCTCTCCTCCATCCTGCCTATCTGCGAAATTCGAGTATCGCCCGATGCGGCGTTGTGAATACCGGGCTGCAAAGGAGGCAGGCCGGAGGAAAGGATTGCCGTCGACTGCATCGGTTGCAGCCCGAGGCATCAAACAATGGGAGGAATCCATGAGCAAGAATAGAGGCGTCGTCTATCTCCGGCCGGGCAAGGTCGAAGTCCGCGACATCGACGATCCGAAGCTGGAAGCGCCGGACGGCCGCCGCATCGAGCACGGCGTCATCCTGAAGGTGATATCGACCAACATCTGCGGTTCCGACCAGCACATGGTCCGCGGCCGCACGACGGCGATGCCGGGCCTGGTCCTCGGCCACGAAATCACCGGCGAGATCATCGAGAAAGGCGTCGACGTCGAGATGCTCGACATCGGCGATATCGTCTCGGTGCCCTTCAACGTCGCCTGCGGCCGTTGCCGCTGCTGCAAATCCCAGGATACCGGCGTCTGCCTGACGGTGAACCCGGCGCGTGCCGGCGGCGCCTACGGCTATGTCGACATGGGCGGCTGGATCGGCGGACAGGCGCGTTACGTCACCATTCCCTACGCAGATTTCAACCTCCTGAAGATCCCGGATCGGGACAAGGCCATGGCGAAGATCCGCGATCTCACCATGCTTTCCGACATCCTGCCCACCGGCTTCCACGGCGCAGTGCGCGCGGGCGTCGGAGTCGGCTCGACCGTTTACGTCGCCGGCGCCGGCCCGGTCGGTCTCGCCGCTGCGGCTTCGGCCCGCATCCTCGGCGCTGCCGTCGTCATGATCGGCGATTTCAACAAGGACCGTCTGGCCCATGCTGCCAAGGTCGGCTTCGAACCGATCGACCTGTCCCAGAGCGACCGCCTTGGCGATATGATCGCCCAGGTCGTCGGCACGAATGAAGTGGACAGCGCCATCGACGCCGTCGGCTTCGAGGCACGCGGCCACTCGGGCGGCGAACAGCCGGCGATCGTGCTCAACCAGATGATGGAGATCACCCGCGCCGCAGGTTCGATCGGTATTCCCGGCCTCTACGTGACCGAAGATCCGGGCGCCGTCGACAATGCCGCCAAGCACGGCAATCTCTCGCTCCGTTTCGGCCTCGGCTGGGCCAAGGCACAGTCCTTCCACACCGGCCAGACGCCGGTGCTGAAGTACAATCGCCAGCTCATGCAGGCGATCCTCCACGACCGGCTGCCGATCGCCGATATCGTCAACGCCAAGGTCATCCCGCTTGACGATGCCGTTCAGGGCTATGAGAGCTTCGACCACGGAGCAGCGACGAAATTCGTCCTCGATCCGCATGGAGAGGTCGCGAAAGCCGCCTGACGCGTCAGGATGAAACAGAGATGGCCGGACGAACCGGCCATCTCACGACAATCGCGAAAATGCGCTCGGCAATTACTGGATGCTGAACGGAAAATACTTCGCGTTGATCATGTCGTAAGTCCCGTTTTCCTTGATCGTCTTCAAGGCTGCGTTCAGGCGGGCAAGACGTTCGCTATCATCGAGACGCACCGCAATTCCGGCGCCCTCGCCAAAGTGGGTGACGTCGAGCAGATCCGGACCCTTGAACTCGCAGCAACTTCCCGCCTTCGTGTTCGCGATCCAGTCGTAGATGGCGAGCTTATCCTCCAGGATGATGTCGACGCTGCCATCCGCCAGTCCTTTGTAGAGTTCCGGCGAAGAGCGGAAAACCGTCTTCTTCATGTCGGGATACAGATCATTGGCATAGGATTCCTGCGCCGTCGACGAGGTCACGCCGAGATTTTTATCGCTCAGGGCGGCGGGGCTGACATCGCTGATCGGCGAATCCTTGCGAGCGATGAACACCGACGGGCTGGCATAGTATTTTTCGGTGAAGGCGACCTTCTGCCGCCGCTCGAGGCTCATCGACATGGACGAGATGATCGCATCGTATTTCTTGCCGACGAGATCGGGGATCATGTCGTCCCACTTCTCGATGATGAACTGGCATTCGAACTTGCCGACGTCGCAGAGCGCATTGGCAATATCGATGTCGAAGCCTTGAAGCTTGTTGTTGGCATCGAGGTAATTGAAGGGCGGAAACGCCCCTTCGACGGCAACCCGCATCGGCATGGCATCCTGCGCAACAGCCTTGAGCGGCAAAGTCGCGGCCAGGATGGCGCCCACGCCGACCATCAGCGTTGCGCGCAATTTGGTCTGGATGGATCTGCGCATCATTGTCCGGCTCCCTCACACATAGTCGATCGTTCCCAATAGTGAGCATTAGCCTTTAATTCTACGTGAACGCTTCTTTGTTACCGTCGACGGCAGCGTTAATTTTGTTTTGGTGATTGCGCCCTAGTCTAGCGGTGTTTAGGGGTCTGCGCTTGCATATCGTTCTTCCCTCCAGCTCCAATACGTTTCAGAAGTCCTGGATCGCTTCGGGGAGAATCCTTTTTCTGATCGCCATCAGCGGGCTCGGCGCGATTGGGCTCGTCGTGCTCTCGGCGCTCTGGGCCGGAACCGAAAGCGACGCCGCGGCTCTCGACCGGCAAAGGCAGCTCGTCAATGCCCGGCTGAGGGAACAGGTCGATCAGGTCGCCCATGTCATCGGCCAGGTGGCGAACGGCTATCTTGCGACGAACCGCGCCTATCCCCGGCCAAGCGGAGGCTCCTCCACTCTCGACAGTGTTTTGTCGGCAGCAGCCGGAAGCGCGATCAGCCAGACGGCAATGTCCGCCTTCGGCTACGACCAGGCTTTTGTCGTCGACGAAAAAGCCGAGCTGATCATGCTGACGGACGCCCAGACGGAAAAACGCTATCGCTGGATGAAGCCTCTCTTCCTGCCGCTCCTGCGCGATGCCCGTCTGGCCGCAAGCCAAACGCCGGCTTCACCGGAAAGCCTTTCCGCCGGTTCGCCGCCTTCCAACCATGGGCTGGCCAACCTGATGCGGCTGGAAGGCCGACCGACGATCGTCGGGGTGGCGCCGATCACCGAAGCCTATCACGGGCAGCAGCCGATGCGGCAGTTCCTGATCGCCGTGCGGTTCCTCGACGGGGCGGCGCTGGACCAGTTGAGCCGGGAACAGGGCCTCAACGGCGCCCGCTTCGCGCGGACCGCCGATCCCGACGAAGACGAAGTCGCATTCCAGATCGACGCGACGGCAAACGGCGAACCGATCGGCTTCATCGTATGGCGGCCCGACCTTCCAGGTTCGCGAGTGATCGGCCGATTGATGCCGGCGCTTTCGATTGCCGCCTTCGTCATCGCAATTCTGTTTTCGGTCCTGCTCGTGCGGCTGCGAAGCAGTCTCGGCGAATTGAGGAAAAGCGAACTCCATGCAAGACAGCTCGCCTTGCATGATGTGCTGACCGGTCTTCCCAATCGCGCCTTGTTCGCGATGCGGTTCGAGGAGTGCCTGGCTCAAACGCGGAATTCGACCGAGCGTTCGGCGGTCGCGCTTCTCGATCTCGACCGGTTCAAAGCGGTGAACGATACGTTCGGCCACGCCGCCGGCGACGAGCTGATCAGGATTGCGGCGGACCGTATCCGCTCCGTGCTTCGCCCCGGCGATACCCTGGCCCGGCTTGGCGGAGACGAATTCGCCGTGCTTCTCCGCGGCATCAAGGATCACGACAAGATTCTGCCGGCAATCTGCCAGGCGATCGTCGCCGAACTTGCCAAACCCTTCCCGCTGTTGCACGGCGAAGCGGTCGCACGCGTCGGCGGCTCGATCGGTGTAACCGTCGTGCCGGACGCCGGACGGAATGCCGACGATATCATGCGTTATGCCGACGTCGCGCTCTACGAGGCAAAGATGGGCGGGAGAGGCCAATGGCGCATCTATTCGCCGTCGATGGACGGCGGCAGGAATGCGCGCGACATTCTCAAGAACGAATTGCGGGAAGTCCTGGCCGCCGGCACGAACTCATCGGCGAACGGTGCGCCGCTCGATCCGAACAAGCCGGATTTCGGGTCGCTTGAGGTCCATTATCAGGCGGTCCACCGCGCCGAGCAGGGATTTCAGGCATCGGGCACGGAAGCTCTGGTGCGCTGGCGTCACAGTCAGCGCGGACTGCTGATGCCTGCAAGCTTCATTCCCGCGGCAGAAGAGGGCGGACTTATCGACGCGCTCGGCTTCTGGGTCTTGCGCGAAGCCTGCAAAGCTGCCAGCAGCTGGCCGGAAAACACTTTCGTCGCGGTCAACGTGTCTCCTTCCCAGCTGAGACGGCCGAATTTCGGCGAGGAGGTTTTTGCCGTGCTGCAGGAGAGCGGGCTCTCGCCATCGCGGCTTGAACTCGAACTCACCGAGTCCTCGCTCATCGAGGACAACTCGGAAATTTACACGGTGCTGAAGTCGCTGCGCAGCCGGGGGGTGCAGATTTCGCTCGACGATTTCGGAACCGGCTATTCAAGCCTCAGCCATCTCATGCGCTTCGATATCGACCGGATCAAGATCGATCGCTCCTTCGTCTCGATGCTCGGCACGAAAGCCAACGGGGCAGCCATCATCGGCGCCATCGTCGCGCTCAGCCGCAACCTCGCCATCTCGACGACGGCCGAAGGGGTTGAAACCGAATATCAACGCGATTTCCTGGCCGCCCTCGGCTGCACCGATCTCCAGGGCTATTTCTTCTCCAGGCCGGTTCCCCTTCACGAACTCAACTGCTTCCAGGATGCCGGGAGTACCGCCGGTTCCCCTGTGAACGCTCCGAAAGCCATCGCATGAATGGCTTTTGACCTCGCCCGATCGCGGAACTTTCCCTCCTGAGAGCGGTTAGCGCCGTCATGGAGGATGCAATGGGCGAGATCGGGGAGTGGCGGCACCTCTGTGTCGACATGCAGCGGATGTTTTCCGAAGATACGCCGTGGCATGTCCCCTGGATGGCGCGGGTCTCTCCCCAGATCGAGGAACTTGCCGGCCGGCACCCCTCTCAAACGATCTTTACCCGCTTCGTGCCGCCAGAGCGTCCGGACGAGATGCCGGGAAAGTGGCGGGATTATTACCGGAAATGGTGGATGATGACCGGCGAGCATCTGCCGCGCGGCCTCGTCGATCTGGCTCCGTCGCTCGCCGCGCTGGTTCCGCCGGCAAGACACTTCGACAAACGCACCTATTCTCCCTGGATCGGCGGCCGGCTTCACGCGGTCCTGCAGTCGGATCGGGTCGACACACTCGTTATCACTGGCGGCGAAACGGATGTCTGCGTGCTCGCCACGACGCTCGGGGCGATCGATCTCGGCTATCGCGTCATCGTGCTGAAGGACGCCGTCTGCAGCAGCGCCGACGACACCTATGATGCATCGCTCGAACTTCTGCACGATCGGTTTTCCGTGCAGCTCGAACTCATGGAGACAGAAGAGTTTCTGCGTGGCCTCGGTTGAGCGGCCAGCCGCGGGACCGCGGCTCTCAGCGCACCCCGAGTTCACGATGCGATCTGCGCAATTTTGCGGGCGTGACGTGATAGGTACGCCTGAACCAGTTCACCAGATGGGCGCAATCGGTAAACCCGCATTCATAGGCGATCTGGGCGATGGAGCGATCGCTGTTGAGCACCATCCACTTCGCGGCTTTCAAGCGCATCCCGCGCCAATATTCGCCGGGAGCGGCCTGCAGATGCTTGCGGAAAAGCCGGGAAAGCTCCCGCTCCGATGTACCGACGCTTGCCGCGATGTCGGCGACCGAACAAAGCTCATACATCTTCTGCCGCATCAGCCCTATCGCATTGGCGACGCGGCGGTCTGCGCACTTCACGCCGAGATCGGGTTCTTCGACGGCTCCTTGCCGGTCGAAACCGTGATCGCCGAGAAGGTAGTGAAACGCCTTGTGCGCACGGGACTCCCCGCAGGCGTTCGACACCAGATACATTGCGAGCTGTATCGAGGCCAATCCGCCCGGACAGGTGATGATGTTGCCATCGACCACGACCGGCCGGTCGGTGATGGGAGTGATGTCAGGGAAATTCTGACGCAGCAGCCCCGCCAATGTGAAATGGACCGCGCATCTCTTTCCCTCAAGCAGGCCCGCCTCGGCCAGCACGAAGCTTCCTGAACAGTTGCCGGCAACCGGCACGCCTCTGCGGGCAGCCGCGGTGACGAAGTCGTAAAGTTCCGGTGGAACCTTCTGATCGGCATGGAGAATGCCTCCGTGCACGACGATGAAGTCATAGTCGCCGGGGTTTCCATACGTCCTGCCCGGTGTCAGTTCCAGGCCGCAGCTCGATCGCACCGGATCGAGATTGTGCGACAGCAGCTCCCAATCACAGTAGATCCGACGGCTGAAGTCGCTTTCGTCACCAGCTAGCCTGAGAAAGTCGGTGAAGCAGGCAAGCGGCATCAGCGTGAAGTTCGGCGTCGCCACGATCCCCACCCTGAGCGGGCAGCTTATATCAGGCGCAGGCTTGCTTGGCCCCGATTGGGAATAGTCGCGCTGCAAGCGAAGGTCCTCCGGGCCATCGAAATTGTCCTAAACGTACAATACGGCGGCGACCAAGACAAATATCATCGATTTCGCATCGATCGGCACGGGAAGCGAGCATTCCACGCAGACGTGTCAAAAGCACAAACAGGGGAACACAATGAAGAACCTTGTTGTCATGCAGGTAAGTTCACCCCTGTCGATCCGATCGGCACGCGCAGGATTGTAGATATAGGACCAGCACCATCCGATGGCGGCGACCAAGATCGGTTCATACCGAAATTCATTACCAACACTCGTCCAGCGCGGGCGCATCCATGGACACATCGAACCGCAGAACCGATATCGGGATTCAAGATGACAAGCTCCTTTCCGAAGACCTTCTCCGAAATCACGCTGGCAGGCCACAGGCTGCGCAACAGGATCGTATTCGGCGCCCATACGGCCAACATGTCCGTCAACGGATTGCCGGGCGATCAGACGATCGCCTATTACGTCGAACGGGCGATCGGCGGGGCAGCCATGATCGTTGTCGAGCCGATGCCCGTCCACCCGGCCGCCGTGCTGACGCGCGGCAACTTCCGGACGTCTGACGATTCCGTCATCCCGGCGTTCCGCAAGTTGACAGACAGCGTGAAGCAGCATGGGGCAGTTGTCCTTCAGCAGCTCTATCATGTCGGAAGCCACGGTGACTCCGACCTATCGTTTCATGCCCATTGGTCGCCATCGGGAGGGCCGAGCTACCACGATAGCGACGGCTCGCATGCGATGACGGAGGGCGAGATCGAGGAAACCATCGACGCCTTCGTCAAGGCGGCGCTGCGCTGTCAGGCGGCAGGCTTTGATGGCGTGGAGGTCTGGGCCGCCTATGGGGGGCTTCTCGATCAGTTCTGGACGCCGTTCTACAATCGCCGCGAGGATCGCTGGGGCGGCAGTCTCGAAAACAGGACGCGGTTCTCGCGGGAGATTCTCGACCGCATCCGGCGTGCCTGCGGTCCGGGCTTCATCATCGGGCTTGCTGTCAGCGACGAACCCGGCTGTCCGACGGCTCTCAATCGCGACCAGTTGACGGAGATCGTCGCCGGCCTGGATGAAGAGGGGCTGATGGATTACGTGACTTGCGGCTCCGGCGGATATTTCGACTATGGCAGCCTGATGCCGACCTTTCTCTATCCGGAGCGATTGGGTATCGAATTGTCGTCACGCCTGAAGAAGGTCGTGAGCCACGCGCTGGTCACGGCGGAGAGCCATATCCGAACACCCGAAAACGCGGAAATCACGCTGGGGGAGGGGGCGGCGGATCTGGTTTCCATCGTCCGCGGCCAGATCGCCGATCCGCACCTCGCCAACAAGGCGCGCCTGGGAACGCCCGAGGACATCAGGGGCTGTCTTTCCTGCAATCAGATGTGCTGGGGCCGCCGGTCGCGAGACTATTGGATCAGCTGCCTCATCAACCCCTCCGTCGGGCGCGAAGCCGAATGGGGAGGCGACCGGTTCGAACCTGCCGGCAATCCTCAATTCGTCCTGGTCGTCGGAGGAGGGCCGGCGGGATTGGAAGCAGCACGTGTCGCGGCCGAAAGAGGCCATCGCGTCGTCCTGGCGGAAGCGTCGGATCGGCTGGGCGGAGCCTTCCGCCTGGCGGGCGAGCAGCCGCGCCGCGCACAGATACTGGATCTCATCGGCTGGTACCAAACGCGCTTCGAAAAACTCGGCGTCGAGCTTCGCTTCAACACCTATCTCGAGGCAAGCGACGTTGCCAGCATCGGGGCCGACGTGGTGATCCTGGCGACCGGATCGCTGCCGCAGGAAACCGGCTTTCAGAAGGCCATGCCCGATCGCCCGTCTCTCGACGGCATCGCACGAGGAAACGTCTTCTCAGCCGAAAGCGTCATGGCCCGTCAGGCAAGGCTCGGCAAACGCGTCGTGCTGATCGACGAAACCGGCGGATGGAAGGGCTGCGGCACGGCCTGGAAACTCGCTGAGCAGGGGCATGAGGTCGTGCTCGTGACGCCGGACGCGCTCATCGGGAAGGAACTGCAACGCACCTCTGCCGACGTCCCCCTGCGGCGGACGCTGAGCATGCTCGGCGTCCAATTCCGGACGGAGACCAGCATGGAAAGCTGGCAAGGCAATTCCGCGACGCTCGTCTCCCACCTGACGGGAAAGCGCGAGACCATCGAAGCCGACAGCCTCGTATTCTCCACGACCAACATTGCAGCCAACTGGCTCGCCCTGGAACTCGCCGAACTCGGCATTCCCTTCGTCGAGATCGGCGATGGCGTGGCGCCGAGACAGGCTCCTTATGCCTTCTATGAGGGTCGGCGCGCCGGAATGGCGATCGGCGCCGGGGAAGAGGCGCGAGGCGGCGAGACGCCAAAGATTTCCGTGGCATAAGCATATGGAAGATGACCGCCCATCACGCGGTCATCTTGTGCATATCGGTGCAACTCAATAGGAAGGCAGGCGATCCGGCCGTCGAAGATAGGACACCGGCCTGATTCTATTGATTTTCAAGGAGAGTATATTGCGCCGAGCCCTTCAATTGTTGCTGATCCTCGTCATTGCATTCGTCGTGATCATCGGTTTCCGCTGGTACCGCTATGTCACCAACGTGGAAAGCCCGTATGACGAAGTCGGTATCGAGCTGAACAGCCGTATGCCCGGCCCGATCAACGAATGGGGATGCGCCGCGCTTCATGCCACATTTGTCGATGCCCTGCCGCCCTATGGCTGCCAGGATGGCGCGGATGCCCGCAAGTGGCGGTGAACAGGCTTCGCGCCTGAGCCGACGCCATTATCCGATGTTTGCTCAGGCATTCCCGGAAAAGCTCTAGAGCATGTCGCGCAAAAGTGTGCGGCGGTTGTCTAATCGCATTGCCTTAGTCAAGGCTGTTTTGTCATCAGGCATCGACGCCGCTTTTGGGGACGGCGTAGCGAGGGGGATTCGAATGTTTGGGCGATGTTGTCTTCAAAGCTGTCCAGCG
>NZ_LOKX01000008.1 GCF_002211285.1 Rhizobium sp. R635
AGACGACGTGAACCTTGGCGCCACAGGCCTGATCGGAAAAGCGTGCCCAATCCGATCCCGCTCCGGAAAGGCGCAGACTGCTGCTGTCGATCAGATGCACCGCCTCGCCGACGGCCCGCTTGAGCCCACGCCCGGCGCGGGACACCATTTGCGCGAACAGCTCGGCGAAAACCGCACTCGGGCGCAGGCCATTGGCGTCGGCAAGGGTCGAACGTGACACCGGGCGGGCGCCGAGATGGTAAAGACCGCTGCTGTGGCTTTGCAGGCCGCCGACGATCTCGCGCAGGCTGACGGCCCCGGAAAGCTGGCCGTAGAGCAGTGCGACCAGTTGGCTCTTCGTCGACAGCCGCCGCACATGCTTGTCGGCCTGATGCTCCTCCACAAGTCTTTCGAAAGCCGTCCAAGGAATCCGCTTCAACAGATCATGAAAGACGCTATTCTCGTGCCGCACGGTGTTGCCCCTCTTTCGTGTCCGGGATTGTCGCCAAACATCCGAATACGAGTAGAATCAACACCGTGCGCCTTGTCCACCAAATTTAAACCGGACACCAGTGGCACAAGGCCGAGGATGACGTCGCGGGTTGTTTTGCAGTGGTTTGTCAGCCTCCCGAAGGCCGCCCTCAGGCGGCTTTCCTTCCACTTAGGGCCTGTCCATATGATAGCAGGCAGCCTTCTGGCCGGGGCGGACCTCCTCGGTCGGCGGCATTTCGGTGCGGCAGATATCGGTCGCCTTCCAGCAGCGGGGAGAGAAGACGCAGCCTTTCGGCGGGTTGAGCGGCGAGGGCGGGTCGCCCTGCAGGCGGATGCGGGTGCGCAGGCGTGCGAGCTTCGGGTCCGGGATCGGGGCCGCGGAAAAGAGCGCCTGGGTATAGGGGTGGGCGGGATGATCGAAGACGGTGGCGCAGTCGCCTGATTCCACCACGCGGCCGAGATAGAGCACCAGCACATCGTCGGAGATCAGACGTACGACGGAAAGGTCATGGCTGATGAAGATCAGCGTCAGGCCGAATTCCTTGCGCAGCTTGCGCAGGAGCGTGATCACCTGGCCCTGGATCGAGACGTCGAGGGCCGACACCGGCTCGTCGCAGATGATGAGCTTCGGCCTGGTGACGACGGCGCGGGCGATGCCGATGCGCTGCGCCTGGCCGCCGGAGAATTCGTGCGGATAGCGGTTGATCATCTCCGGCGCCAGGCCGACGGCGCTCATGATCTCGCGCACGCGTTCGGTGCGCTCGGCCCTGGAAAGCTTCGGCTCGAAGACGGTGAGCGGCTCGGCGATGATGTCGCCGACCGTCATGCGTGGGTCGAGCGAGGCGATCGGATCCTGGAAGATGATCTGCATGTCGCGGCGCGCCGCGCGCATTTCCTCTTCCGTGAGGTCGAGAAGATTGCGGCCCTGCCAGAGGATGCGGCCCTTCTGCGATTTCAGGAGCCGCAGGATGGAGCGGCCGAGCGTGGATTTGCCGCAGCCGGATTCTCCGACGACGCCGAGCGTGCGGCCTTCGGCGAGATCGAAGCTGACATTGTTGACGGCGGTGAGGAAGACCGGCGGCTTGAACAGGCCCTTCGCCGGCAGCTCGAACTGGGTCGTCAGGTTCTCGACCCTCAGAAGCGATCGGTCAGCCATGGTTCAGCAACTCCTCACGACGCGGGAAGGGATGGTAGCAGGCGGCACAGTGGCGCGGCGCCAGGATTTCCAGCGCGGGCGGACGATCGATGCAATCGTCCTGGACCTGCGAACAGCGCGGCGAGAAATTACAGCCCTTCGGCAGGTGCTGCAGGTTCGGCGGACGGCCGGGAATGACGACGAGATCGTCGACATCCTGGTCCGGGCGCGGGATCGAGGCATGCAGCGCGGCCGTATAGGGATGGGCCGGGTTGTCGAAGAGTTCATCGACCGGCGCCTCCTCGACGATGCGGCCGGCATACATGACGGCGACGCGGTCGGCGAGGCCGGCGACGACGCCGAGATCGTGGGTGATCATGATGAGCGCCGTGTTCATCTCCGCCGTCAGATCGTTGAAGAGATCGAGGATCTGCGCCTGGATGGTCACGTCGAGCGCCGTCGTCGGCTCGTCGGCGATCAGGAGCTTCGGCTTGGTGAGCAGCGCCATGGCGATGACGATGCGCTGGCGCATGCCGCCGGAGAGTTCGTGCGGATAGAGGTGGAAGCGCCGTGTCGGATCAGGGATGCCGACGCGCTTCAGCATGTCGAGGGCCGCGTCGGAAGCGGCGCGCGCCGTCAGGCCGCGGTGAACCTCCAGCTGTTCCGTGAGCTGCCGGGAAATTTTTAGCGACGGGTTCAGCGCGGTCATCGGGTCCTGGAAGACCATGGCCATGTCCTTGCCGCGGATCTGGTCGAGCTCGCGCGGTTTCAGCGACAGCACGTCCTTGCCTTCGA
This sequence comes from Rhizobium sp. R635, assembly GCF_002211285.1. Lineage (GTDB taxonomy): Bacteria > Pseudomonadota > Alphaproteobacteria > Rhizobiales > Rhizobiaceae > Rhizobium. The sequence goes on from NZ_LOKX01000008.1 coordinate 2,402, forward strand.
GCAGCGCCTGTCCTGTCGTTTTGCCGTTCTTGGCAAGCAGGCCCATGATGCCGAGGAAGGTCTGGCTCTTGCCGGAGCCGGACTCGCCGACGATGGCGACACGCTCGCCGCGCCGGACGGTGAGGTTCATGTTGGAGACCGCCTTCACCTCTCCATCAGGCGTCGCGAAGGTGATCGAGTAGTCCTTGAGTTCGAGGAGGACGTCTTTTTCTTGGAGCATTCTATCGATCCTTCGGGTCGAACGCATCGCGCAGGCCGTCTCCGATGAAGAGCAGGCTGAGCAGCAGGGCGACGAGGAAGCTTGCCGGGAAGATCAGCAGCCAGGGCATGCTTTCCATGGCATCGGTCCCTTCCGCGATCAGGGTGCCGAGCGAGGTCAGCGGTTCCTGCACGCCGAAGCCGAGATAGGAGAGGAAGCTTTCCGTGGCGATGATTTCAGGCACCGTCAGCGCCGCGAAGATGACGACGGGGCCGACGAGGTTCGGGATGATGTGCTTGACGATGATCTTGAACGGCCGCTGCCCGGATGCGCGGGCCGCCTCGATGAATTCGCGATGCTTGATCGACAGCGTCTGGCCGCGCACGATGCGGGCCATGGTCAGCCATTCCAGCGCGCCGATCGCGGCAAAGAGCAGATAGACGTTGCGGCCGAAGATTACCATCAGCAGGATGACGAAGAGGATGTAGGGAAGCGCGTACATGATGTCGACGAAGCGCATCATGATCGCATCCAGCCTGCCGCCGATATAGCCCGATATCGCGCCGTAGAGCACGCCGATGACGACGGAAACGACGGTTGCCGTCAGCGCCACGGCCAGCGAGACGCGAGTGCCGTAGAGGACGCGGGCGAGAAGGTCGCGGCCGTTCGGGTCGGTGCCGAAATAATGGCCGGTTTCGATCGAGGGCGGGATGCGGAAAGCCGCCCAATCCGGGTCCTCGTAGTTGAAGGGAATGAACCACGGGCCGAGGAAGGCGGCGAGGATCAGCAGCGCCAGGACGGCGATCGAGAGCACGGCGGCCTTGTTGCGTGCCAGGCGGCGTAGCGCATCCCTGGTGAGCGAACGGCCTTCGGGCGCCAGACCCTCCGCCTCCAGAAGTTCCTGGGCGAGCAGCTCGCGTTTTGCGGGGTTGAGGATCATCGGTTTCTCACTTTCGGATCGAGCCACGCATAGGCGATATCGACGAGAAGGTTCAGGAACACGATCAGCACCATGTAGAAGATGACCGTACCGAGAACCATGCCGTAATCGCGGTTCAACGCCGCATTGACGAAGTAGCGGCCGATGCCGGGCAATCCGAAGATGCTCTCGACGACCAGCGAGCCGGTGAGAAGGTAGCTTGCCGCCGGTCCGAGATAGGAGACGACGGGCATCAGCGCGGGCTTCAGCGCATGGCGCATCACCGTCAGCCGTGGGCCGATGCCCTTGGCCTTGGCGGTGCGGATGAAGTTCTGGTTCATCACCTCGATCATCGAGCCGCGGGTGATGCGCGAGATGCGGCCCGCATGCGGCAGGGCCAGAACGACGATCGGCAGGATGAGATATTTGATCGAGCCGTCACCCCAGCCGCCGACCGGAAACCAGGCGAGATGAATGCCGAAAATGAGCTGCAGGATCGGCGCGATCAGGAAATTCGGCAGCACCACGCCCACCAGGATGAGGGCGCCGAGAATATAGTCCGGCGCCTTGTTCTGGTAGAGCGCCCCAAGACAGCCGACGGCCACACCGACGACGATGGCGATCAGGAAGGCGGCGGTGCCGATGGTGAAAGTATAAGGCAGACCGATCATGATCTGCTGGGCGACGGTGAAGTCTTCGCTCGCGAAGGAGGGGCCGAGATCGCCCCGGAGCAGGTCGCCGACATAAATCAGATACTGCTGGATCAGCGGCTTATCGAGATTGTAGTGGACCGCGAGGTTTTTCAGGATCACCGGCGGCAATGGCCTTTCGCCATCGAACGGGCCGCCGGGGGCAAGGCGCAAAACGAAAAAGCAGGCTGTGACGGCGATCCACAGAACGGGGATCGTCGATAGCAGGCGACGGAGGGCGTATTTGATCATGGTCGTGGGCCGGTCCTTTCCGCAGGGCGCGGAAAGGACCGTTTTCCCTTACTCTTTCATCGACAGCCAGCGCGTGCGGTGGATGTCCTGGATGTTGTCGACGAAGCCTTCGATCTTCGGTGAGACGACGTTCTTCGAGACATAATAGTAGATCGGCAGGGCCGCGGATTCATCAAGCGCCAGCTGCTCGGCCTTCTTGAAGATTTCGGCGCGCTTGGTGAGGTCCGTCTCAGCGTTGCCGTCCTTGATGAGCTTGTCATATTCGGGATTGGACCAGCGGCCGTAATTCATCTGCACGCCTGTCACCAGGAGGTTCAGGAAATTGTCCGGGTCGTTGTAATCGGCGAGCCAGCCGGCACGGCCGATTTCCACCTGGCCGCGCTGCATCTGGTCGTAATGCACCTTGGTTTCGGCGTTGACGAGCTCGACATTGACGCCGAGCGGCTTCCACATGGACGCGATCGCGACGGCGATGCGTTTGTGGTTGTCGTTGGTGTTGTAGCTGAGCACCGCGTGGAGCGGCTTGTCGGGACCGAAGCCGGCTTCGGCGAGCAGCTTCTTGGCTTCCGCGACCTTCTCGTTATAGGGCAGGTCCTTCCAGCTGACATAGGCCGGCTCGCCATAGTTCGCCGTGCCCGGCGGAACCCAGGAATAGGCCGGCAGTTCGCCGGTGCCGAGGATCTGCGGGCCGATGACTTCGCGGTTGATCGCCATGGACAGCGCCTGGCGGACGCGCTTGTCGCTGAAAGGCGGCTTCTGCGAGTTGACGACGTAATAATAGAGGCCGGAGAAGGGGGCGACATGCGCCTGGCCCGGCAGGTTCTTCTTCATCCATTCGTACTGGTCTGTCGGGAAGTCGGTGAGAATATCGAATTCGCCGGCGCGGTAACGTTTCAGTGCGGCTTCCTGATCTTCGAGCACGAAGAACTTGGCGCCGTCGATCTTCAGGTCCTTGGTGCCATACCACTGATCGTTCTTGACGGTCGTGACATGCGAGCCCGGAACCCACTCGGTTGGCTTGTAAGGCCCGTTGGTGACGATGTTGCCGATCTTGACCCAATCCTGGCCCTTCGCTTCGACGACGTGCTTGGGAAGCGGGTAGGCGGTGTAGTGCATCAGGGCATTGAGGAAGTAGGGGGTCGGGTTCTCAAGCGTGATTTCGAGCGTCTTGTCGTCGATCGCCTTGACGCCCAGCTGGCTGAGGTCGGTGATCTCGCCCTTGTTGATCTTTTCGGCGTTCTTGATGGTGAACTGCAGATAGGCGTAGTCGGCGGCGTTCTTCGGGTCGACGAGGCGCTGGAAGGCGAAGACGAAGTCTCCTGCCGTTACCGGCTGGCCATCGGACCACTTGATGCCGTCGCGAAGCTTGAAGGTGTAGACCTTGCCGTCGGGCGAGATGGTCCAGCTTTCGGCCTGGCCGGGGATCGGATTGTCCTTGGCGTCCTCGGTGACGAGGCCTTCGAAGATGTCGCCGGCGATGCGATTCTCCCAGTCGCCTGAAAGTTTCTGCGGATCGAGCGACTGCGGATCTCCGCCATTGTGAATATTGAGCGTGGCCGCATGGGCCGAAAACGCCAGCAATGTGCCAAGCATTGCGGAGGCGAGAAATTTTTTCGCGAAATGGTTCATCGTGGGTCCACCTTCCTAGGCTTTGCGCCTTTATTAGACATTTGTTCCCGGTGTTTGACCTCTTACGTGCAGGTCAGTGCGCACCTTATCGCAAAGGAATCGCGTTGCAACCCCAAATCCGGAGGCTGGAAACGGGTTGTGGACAAGCCTATATACGTCTCCCCCTTGTCGGATCGCGACGACCTGTCGCGACATCGGCGGCACTTTCATAACGGCTTGATGTGGTTGTCTTTTGTTTCGTCCGCTTTAGTGTGGCGAGCACGAACAAGGCAGGAGACCGAGCCGATGGCATTGCAGACGGGCGGGAATGCGGACTGGTGGCGCGGAGCGGTGATCTATCAGGTCTATCCGCGCTCGTTTCAGGACACGAACAGCGACGGGCTCGGCGATCTCAAGGGAATTACCCGCCGGCTGCCGCATATCGCCAGCCTTGGTGTCGATGCGATCTGGCTCTCGCCCTTCTTCAAGTCGCCGATGGCTGACATGGGCTACGACGTTTCCGATTATTGCGACGTCGACCCGATCTTCGGCACGCTCGCCGATTTCGATGAGATGATGGCGGAGGCGCACAGGCTCGGCATCAAGGTCGTCATCGACCAGGTGATTTCGCACACGTCCGACCGGCACCCCTGGTTCGTCGAGAGCCGGGCGAGCCGGACCAATCCGAAGGCGGACTGGTATGTCTGGGCCGATCCGAAGCCCGATGGGACCGCGCCGAACAACTGGCTGTCGATCTTCGGCGGGCCGGGCTGGGAATGGGACGGCGTGCGCCGGCAATATTACCAGCACAATTTCCTGACCTCGCAGCCGGATCTCAACTTCCACAGCAGCGAAGTGCAGGACGCGGTGCTGGAGACCGTTAAGTTCTGGCTCGACCGCGGCGTCGACGGCTTCCGGCTGGATACGGTCAATTATTATTTCTGCGACAGAGAGCTCAGAAGCAATCCGCCGCACGAGCCCGATACCAGCGACGGGGGCCTCGATGCGCCCGACACCAATCCCTACGGCATGCAGAACCATCTCTATGACAAGACGCAGCCGGAGAATATCGGCTTCCTCAAGCGCTTCCGGGCACTGCTCGACCGGTATGAGGATCGCACGACCGTCGGCGAAGTCGGCGACGGCGCGCGTTCGCTGAAGACGGTGGCCGCCTATACGAGCGGCGATGACAAGCTGCACATGTGCTACACTTTCGACTTGCTGGGGCCGGAATTCACCGCCGCGCATATTCGCGGCTGCGTCGAGGCTTTTCAGAAGGTCGTCACGGACGGCTGGGTCTGCTGGGCCTTCTCCAATCACGACGTCATGCGCCATGTCAGCCGGTTCGCGCTGACGGAGGAGGAGCGGCCTGTCATCGCCAAGCTCGCGATCTCGGTGCTTGCGGCGCTGCGCGGCTCGATCTGCCTCTATCAGGGCGAGGAGCTCGGCCTGCCGGAGGCGGAACTCGCCTTCGAGGATCTGCGCGACCCCTACGGCATCCGCTTCTGGCCGGCCTTCAAGGGCCGCGACGGATGCCGCACGCCGATGCCCTGGGAAGCCGGCAAGGCGCATGCGGGCTTCACCTCTGCCGAGAAGAGCTGGCTGCCCGTGCCCTACGAGCAGGCCGCACTTTCCGTCGATACGCAGGAGGCAAGCGACAGCTCGGTACTCAATCACTACCGCAAGACGCTCGCTTTCCGGAAGAGCCATCCGGCGCTGATCGATGGTGAGATGACCTTTATCGGCACCAACCAGGACCTGCTCGCCTTCACCCGCGAAAAGGGCGGGGAAAGGTTGCTCTTCGTTTTCAACCTGACGCGCAAACCGGCCGAATTCCGCCTGCCTGACGGCATGGCGCTCGGGGAGGCGCTTGAGATGCCTGGGTTTGAGGCGGTGGCGGGTTCGGGGTCGGTGAAGCTTGCGGCGCTGGATGGGTTTTGTGCACGGGTTTCGGCAGGCGGTGCGAGCGGGGATGGTCTGTCGAAGCTGCTCGACAAAGTATCCGATGCGAAGCCGGTCGAAGGCGACGAATTGCCGGAAGGTTGGCGATAGAGGTTGAAGCCCTCGACCTGCCGCTCATTCTGCGAGGGCTCGTCATCCGATCAGCGCGAACTTGTCCACATCGACCATCCCACGGTCTGAAATCTTCAGGTGCGGGATGACAGGCAGCGGCAGGAAGGCGACCTGCAGGAAAGGTTCTTCCAAGGTCGTGCCAAGGGCGTAGGCGGCCTTGCGTAGATGGTGCAGCGTGTCGCGGACCGTCTCATAGGGTTCCAGGCTCATCAGGCCGGCGACGGGCAGCGCGATCTCGCCGGTGACGTTGCCGTCCTCGACGACGACGAAGCCGCCGTTGATTTCGCCGAGGCGGTTTGCGGCGCGCGCCATGTCGTCCTCGTTGACCCCGACGACGCAGATGTTGTGGCTGTCATGGCCGACGGTGGAGGCGATCGCGCCCTTCTTCAGGCCAAAGCCCTGGACGAAGCCGTTGGCGTGGTTGCCGTTCTTGCCGTGGCGCTCGATGACGGCGACCTTGATGATGTCGTTGGCAAGGTCGACTGAAGTCTCGTTGCCTTTGACGGGCAGGCGGTAGCGGCGATGCTCAGTGATGATCTTGCCGGGCATGACGCCGATGACGGGTGTTTCGCCCTCTCTGGCCGGCACGCCGAAATGGGCGGCGTTGACGGGCCGGGCTTTGACGCTGTCGAGGCCGATCGGGGCAACCGGCCTGCGCGTGGAAAAGAGCGCGTCGGTGACGCGGCGGCCGGCCGAGAAGACCATTTCGGCGCGGCAGCTTTCCAGGCTGTCGAGAACCACGAGATCGGCGCGCCAGCCGGGCGCCACAAGGCCGCGGTCCCTGAGGCCGAAAGCGCGGGCGGCCGAGATAGAGGCGGCGCGGTAGATCGCCAGGGGCTCGACGCCGTTGGCGATGGCCGTGCGGATCATATGATCGAGATGGCCCTGTTCGGCGATATCGAGCGGGTTGCGGTCGTCGGTGCAGAGCGCGAGATAGGGAGAAAGCCGCTCGGTGATGATGGGGATCAGTGCGGCGAGGTCTTTCGACACCGAGCCTTCGCGCACGAGGATATGCATGCCCTTGCGGATCTTTTCCAGTGCTTCGGCCGCAGTGGTGCATTCGTGCTCGGTGCGGATGCCGGCCGAGAGGTAGCCGTTGAGGTCGTTGCCGGAAAGAAGCGGAGCGTGACCGTCGATATGGCCGCCCTGGAAGGCATCGAGTTTGGCCATGCAGACGGGATCCTTGTGGATCACGCCGGGGAAATTCATGAATTCGGCAAGGCCGATGACCTTCGGATGATGGCGGAAGGGCAGGAGGCGCTCGATCGGCAGGTCGGCGCCTGATGTTTCGAGATGGGTGGCCGGCACGCAGGAGGAGAGCTGGACGCGGATGTCCATGATCGTCTCCAGCGCGGATTCGAGGAAGAATTCGATGCCCTCGCTGCCCAGCACATTGGCGATCTCGTGCGGATCGCAGATCGCGGTGGTGACGCCATAGGGCAGGACGCAGCGGTCGAATTCATGTGGCGTCACCAGCGAGGATTCGATGTGCAGATGCGTGTCGATGAAGCCGGGAACGACCGTTCTGCCTGATATGTCGATCTCGACCTCGCCCTCATAATTGCCCGAGGTCCCGACGATGCGGTCGGCGCCGATGGCGATGTCGGAGCGGACGATTTCGCCGGTGACGAGGTCGAAGAAACTGCCGCCCTTCAGCACGATATTGGCAGGCACGCGGCCCACACCCTGGTCGATGAGACGTTCGAGTCTGTTGGTCATGGCACCGCTCACATTACAACCGATTCCGAAACTTATAACTGATCTGCGGTGACATGCGATGCCACAAACGAAACAGGGCGCCTTACGGCGCCCGGTCCCAGTCTCTATATCTTGACTTACTCCGCAGCGACGATCTTGCCGCCTTCCCACTTGTAGAGCGAGAAGCTCTGCGAGGTCAGGTCGCCGGTTTCGCCGTAGGTGACCTTGCCGATGGCGGTCGGGATTTCTTCGCCGGCCTTTAGTGCGGCCGCGACGGCTTCCGCATCCTCGGCGCTGCCCGCCTTCTCGATGCCTGCCTTCAGAACTTCGACGGCGGCATAGGCGTTGAGGGTGAAGGCCTCGGCCGGAATGTTCTTGGCGGCGAGCGCATCGGCAGCCGTCTTGGAGTCCGGGCTCTTGGTGGCGTCGGAAGCGTTGGTGAACAGCGTGCCTCCCGCCGCATCGGTGCCGATCGCCCAGAATTCGGTGTTGGAGAGGCCGTCGCCGCCGATGATCATCGCGTTGGCGGAGAGGTCATGCAGCTGGCGGGCGAGCAGGCCGCCCTCCGGGTGGTAGCCGCCGAAATAGACGATGTCGACCTTCTCGGCCTTGATGCGGGTGGTGAGCGCGCTGAAGTCCTTGTCGCCGGGAGTGATCGCGTCATTGACGACTTCGGTGATGCCGCCTGCGTTCAGCGTCGCCTTGAAGGCATCGGCGAGGCCCTTACCGTAAGCGCCCTTGTCGTTGACGATGGCGATACGCTTGTCCTTGAAGTTCTTCAGCACATATTTGGCGGCGACTTCGGCCTGCTGGTCGTCGCGGCCGCAGGTGCGCAGCACGTTTGTGAGGCCGCGCTTGGTGAGGTCGGGGGCAGTGGCGGTCGGGGTGACCATCAGCACGCCGTTTTCAGCCAGAACGTCCGAGACCGGGATGGCAACGCCTGAGGTGACCGGTCCGACGACGAAACGGATGCCGTCGCCGACGACCTTGTTGGCGGCGGAAACGCCCTGCTTCGGCTCGCCGGCATCGTCGGCCAGTTCCAGGACGACCTTCTCGCCGAGGATGCCGCCCTTCTTGTTGATCTCGTCGACGGCGGTCTGGGCGCCGTTCTTCACCTGGTCGCCATAGGCGGCGACGGGGCCGGTCAGCGGCGCGATCAGGCCGATGGTGATATCGGCATGGGCGAGCGGCGCAAAGGCGAGCGACGCGACCAAAGTCGCCGTCAGTGTCTTGAGGGTCATTGTCTGTCTCCTTGGATGGGGTCATGGACCCGCGATGAGGCGCCGCGCCGGCTTTCCCGATCATTCAACGGCCTGCGGGCCGTGCCAAGGACGATCGATAGCAGCGCGATCAGCGAGCCTACCGGCCATGTTTGACTCGGGGAGGGCTCATGACAAGATTTCTAGAAATTTTGATGGGATTGCGCAAGTTCATAACAAAATAGAACGGAAATCGGGTCGATCTGGTCCGAAATTCGTTGCGAAAGGCCATTTTCTTCGAGATTTTGTCGTTTTTCAAACGAGGCGGCCAAGCGTGCGACCTCGTCAGGAGGGAAAGCCGAGGGCATATGGTTTTCTTTAACTTTCCCATTAACCGTTAATTTGGCCGATCTTCGTAGTATCGCTCGATACCCAAATGCCGCAGCAGTGAAAAAGAGAAATATAGAATAATTACATAGAGATATCGGGAATAGAGATCTGGATGCTCAAGCGTATCGACGCCAGCCAGGTGTGCATCGGAATGTTTGTGGAAGCTATCGAGGGGCTTTGGCAGGACCCCCTCCTGTCCCGGCGCAGATTTTCCCTGCGGCGCGAGGCCGATGCCGTAAAGATCCGCAGATGCGGCACCGCCAGCGTCGTCATCAACACTAGCAAGGGGCTCGATACCAACGGCCTGCCGGGCCGTGACAACGAGGCCGACATCAAGGCTGCACTCAAGGCAGTCCAGAAATCCGTGCAGGCGCTGGAAGAGGTTTTCGCCAGGCTGCGGAATGGCGACGGCATTGCCGTCGATCACGTGGAGCCGGTGATTTCCTCCGTCTCCAGGTCAATGGACGAGAACCCTTCGGTTTTCCTGAGCGTCACGCGTCTGAAATCCAAGGACCAGGTAACCTTTCTGCATTCCATCTCCGTGAGCGCGCTGATGATCCTCTTCAGCCGCCATCTCGGACTCGACGAGCCTACGGTTCAGATGCTCGGTACCGCCGGATTGCTGCACGACGTCGGCAAGCTCGAAATTCCGCTCGAAGTGCTCAACAAGGAAGGGCCGCTGGAGAAGGAGGAGATCAACTTGATGCGGGGGCACCCGGAAAAGGGGCATGCATTCCTGTCACGGCAGGAGGGCATGTCGGAGATCGTTCTCGATGTCTGCCTCAATCATCACGAGCGCATGGACGGCAAGGGCTATCCGCGCGGGCTGCCCAGCAGCGAGGTGAGCCTCCATTCGCGGATTGCGACGATCTGCGACGTCTATGACGCCATTACCTCCGTGCGGCCGTATAAGGCGCCGTGGAGCGCCAACGAAGCCCTGAAATGGATGCTCGGCACGGAAGGGCACTTCGACCGCCAGCTTCTGAAGAAATTCGCCCTCTGCCTTTCCACTGCCTTCGTGAGCTGAGGTTTCCCGGTTTCAGAAACGAAAAGCCCGCGAGGATCTCGTCCGCCGCGGGCCGTGGGCAGGAAGCCTGCTTTCTCAGATATTGTTCTGCAGGATGGTCCTGAGCTTGCCGAAGAGCTCGTCGATATGATGCTTCTCGATGATCAGCGGCGGGGAAAGCGCGATGATGTCGCCGGTGGTGCGGATCAGGAGGCCGCTCTCATAAGCCTTTAGGAAGGCGGTGAAGGCGCGTTTGGTGGGCTCGCCGGCGATCGGGTCGAGTTCGATCGCGCCGATCAGGCCGGTGTTCCTGATGTCGATGACATTGGGGCAGTCCTTCAGCGAATGCAGCGCGTCGGCCCAGTAATCGGAAAGCTCGGCGGCGCGGGTGAGCAGGCCCTCTTCCTTATAGGTGTCGAGTGTGGCGAGGGCGGCGGCAGAGGCGATCGGGTTGCCGGAATAGGTATAGCCGTGGAAGAACTCGATCATGTGCTCCGGACCGTTCATGAAGGCATCATGGATCTCGGAGGTGACGAAGACGGCGCCCATCGGGATGACGCCGTTGGTCAGCCCCTTGGCGGCGGTGATCATGTCGGGCTTGACGTCGTAATATTGCGCGGCGAATGGGGCGCCGAGGCGGCCGAAACCGGTGATGACCTCGTCGAAGATCAGAAGGATGCCGTGCTTGGTGCAGATCTCGCGCAGCTTCTGCAGGTAGCCCTTCGGCGGGATCAGGACGCCGGTGGAACCGGCCACCGGCTCGACGATGACGGCGGCGACGGTGGAGGCGTCATGCAGCGTGACGATCCGCTCCAGTTCGGTGGCGATATCGCCGCCATGCTCGGGCTCGCCGCGGGTGAAGCTGTTCTTGCCGGGCTGGTGGGTGTGCGGCATGTGATCGACGCCGGTCAGAAGCGTGCCGAACATCTTGCGGTTGGTGACGATGCCGCCGACGGAGATGCCGCCGAAATTGACGCCGTGATAGCCGCGCTCGCGGCCGATCAGGCGGAAGCGCGAACCATTGCCCTTTACGCGGTGATAGGCGAGCGCCACCTTGAGCGCCGTCTCCACGGATTCGGAGCCGGAATTGGTATAGAGAACGTGGTCCAGGCCTTCCGGGGCGATGTCGACCAGACGGTTCGCCAGTTCGAAGGCCTTGGGGTGGCCGAGCTGGAAAGCCGGCGCGTAATCGAGCTCGCCGGCCTGCTCGCGGATCGCCTCGGTGATTTTCGGGCGGCAGTGGCCGGCATTGACGCACCAGAGGCCTGCGGTGCCGTCCAGCACCTGACGGCCGTCATGGGTCGTGTAATACATATCCTTGGCGCCGACGAACAGACGCGGCTCCTTCTTGAACTGGCGATTTGCCGTAAACGGCATCCAGAAGGCGCTGAGATCGTTGGGTGCGTTGAGGCGATTGGACATGCTGTTCTCCTGGCCGCTGACGGCCCGTTCCCGAGGGGCTTTACGCCCATATTTTTACTGCCCGGTCAAATTATCAAGGCTTCCGGAGGCGTCAACGGGAAATGTCCGGAGGCTGGCAGCTGCGGCTGACAGGCAAGGAGGGTTTGCATTCGTCAAAAGGCACGACCGGCAAATCGTGAGATCTGCCGGTCGTGCCGTTAAGGTTCTGGTACTGAAATATCGTTGCCGCGCCTCCGGGAACATCCCCTTACGGCACGTATCGGCCGACATTCATGTCAGCGCTATCATCAGGCTGCGGATCTGCTCCTGCCTTGGACGAGGTAGATGTCTTCGAGCGTTGCCAGGATTTTCATGACAGGCTCGGAGGTGCTGGAATAGTAGATGGTCTGCGCGTCGCGGCGGGTCTTGACCAGCTTCTGCGCGCGCAGCTTCGAAAGGTGCTGGGAGAGAGCCGACTGGCTGAGGCCGACCTGCGTCGCGAGCACGCCGACGGCGACTTCGCCCTTCACCAGGCTGCACAGGATCAGCAATCGCTTCGGGTTGGCCATGGCCGACAATAAAGCTGCCGCCACATTCGTGTGATCGGCCAAATCAGAGGTTTCCATATTGTTATCTTCCTAATGCGAAACGTACGTCATCGTGTTGGCACAGGCCCCAGGCGAAACTACGACTAGGCGGCGAAAATTAGCAATTAGGCTCGAAGATTGTATATACCTAAATTTAAGGTATCGAGTATGCTGTTTTAGATATGTTTGAACAAATGTGATCGGAATCCACAGCCAGGGTTTCGAACTCATATCGCAGCAAAAAATCACCGGAAATCATCTCGAAGCCTGCAGGATCGATGCCGCAGATGCGCCAAGAGCCCGATTCCGGCGCGTTTAGCCGCGTTGCGAGGGTTTCGGCTATGTCGGGGTGGCGCTCTACTAAATCTTGCACTGTTTCATCAGCTTTGGCGGCGACCTCCTCGTTTGCCGGCGACTGGATGATGAGATCGTCGCCATCGAGCAGGTAGGCGCGGCCGAAGCCGCCATTGAGGCTGGCATGTACCGGTTTGAGACGGAAGAAGAGGAAATCGGGAAAGTCGATATAGAGCTTTGCCTTGGCGTGGCGATTGAGAAAACGCGTACGGATGCGCTCGTGGACTGCGCTGCCGCGTTCGACCGATACTGCCAGGCATTGGGTCGTCAAGCGGCCGTAGGCGAGGGGATCGCCCTTGCCGGGTTCACCGGTCAGCAGTGATGCGCGCGGATCTCTAGCGAGCGCCTTCGTGTGGGCCGACAGCCCGGAAACCAGGATGACCGGCGTGCCGTCGATATCGGTGGCGAGGAGGACGCGGCTCGCGAGTGGAAAGCCGTTCTCGGGATCGAGAACGGCAATCGCAGCATATCGGGCGGAGCGCAACAGCACGCGGGCGAGCTTGCGGGCCTCGTCGTCGGTTTCGCGTATGGGCGAAGGCTGATCTTTCATATCCGCTTTGTGGCAAAGCGGATTGAAAACATCAAGCGTCCTCCTTGCGGCGATGGCGGGTGAGGCCGGCGACGATATCCTGGGCGGTGATGGTGCCGATGACCGCGCCGTTTTCCACGATGCCGATGCTGCCCGGCTGGCGGGCGAGCACGTCGAGGACATCGACGAGCGGGGTCGCGGCGCGGGCCGTGGCGCTGACGCTCATGCCGGCGGCCGTCTGGCCGAGGCCGGGCTGCATGACGTCGGCTGCTGTCAGCATGTTGATCGGATTGAGGTTCTGCACGAAGTCGGCGACATACTGGTCGGCGGGATTCTTGACGATGTCGTGCGGCGTACCGCACTGGATGATCCGGCCGCCTTCCATGATGGCGATGCGGTTGCCGATGCGGAAGGCCTCGTCGAGATCGTGGCTGACGAAGAGAATGGTCTTCTTCAGCCGCCGCTGGAACTCCAGGAGCTCGTCCTGCAGGCGGGTGCGGATCAGCGGGTCGAGGGCCGAGAACGGTTCGTCCATCAGCAGGATCGGGGCGCCGGTGGCAAAGGCACGGGCGAGGCCGACACGCTGCTGCATGCCGCCCGACAGTTCATTGACCTTGCGGTCGGCCCATTTCGTCAGGTTGACGAGTTCGAGCTGCTCGCCGACGCGGACCTTGCGCTCGGCTTCCGGCATGCCGGCAAGCTCGAGGCCGAAGCCGACATTCTCGGCGACCGTGCGCCAGGGCAGGAGAGCGAATTGCTGGAACACCATGGAGACGGTGTGGGTGCGCAGGTCGCGCAGCGCCCTGGCATTACATTTATATGGGTTGACGGGGCCGGTGGTCGTGGAGACCGAAACGTCGCCGCGCACCACGGGAGCGAGCCCGTTGACGGCGCGCAGCAGCGTCGATTTGCCCGAGCCGGAAAGGCCCATCAGCACGAGGATCTCGCCTTCCTCGATCGTCAGCGAGGCATTGGCGACGCCCAGCACCAAGCCGGTCGCCGCGCCGATCTCGTCGCGCGTCTTGCCTTGGTCGGCCATGGCAAGGGCCGTTTCCGGCCGGTCGCCGAAGATGATGCTGACATTCTTGAAGTCTATCGCTGTCATGCGCCGTCTCCTTCGTCGCCTGCGCGGAATATGCGGTCGAGAATGATCGCCAGGATGACGATACAGAAACCGGCATCGAAGCCCTTGGCGATGTTGACGGTGTTCAGCGCACGCACGACAGGCACGCCAAGGCCGGGGGCGCCGACGAGCGCGGCAATGACGACCATCGACAGCGACAGCATGATGGTCTGGGTGAGGCCCGCCATTATCTGCGGCGCGGCGAAGGGAAGCTCGACCTTGCGCAGCACCTGCATCGGCCGCGCGCCGAAGGCGACGGCTGCTTCGACGAGGGATGGCGGCGTCGAGATGATGCCGAGGCGTGTCAGCCGGATGGGAGCCGGGATCGCGAAGATGACGGTCGCGATCAGGCCCGGCACCATGCCGAGGCCGAACAGGATCAGCGCCGGGATCAGATAGACGAATGTCGGGATCGTCTGCATGAGATCGAGCACCGGCCGCATGGCGGCATAAACCCAGGGGCGGCGGGCGGCGGCAATGCCGAGCGGAATGCCGATCACCATACAGACGAAGGTGGCGGCAAGCACGAGGGCGAGCGTCTCCGTCGTCTCCTTCCAATAGTCCTGGTTCACGATGAGCAGCAGCCCAAGACAGGTGAAGGCGGCGATCGCGATCGACCGGCGCAGCCAGAAGGCAAGCGCGGTAGCGGCCGCGATGACGATCAGCGGATGGGGCTTCTGCAGCACGAAGAGCAGGCCGTCTATGGCGCTCGACAGCAGGAAGGAGAGCTGGTTGAAGAACCACTCGCCATTCGAGGTCAGCCAATCCACGAAAGATTTGGCCCAGGGGCCGATCGGAATCTTAAATTCGGTGATCCAGTTCAAGGGCGCGCCTATCCAAAAAAAATCAACAATCGGACAAAAATGAAACGGGGCGGCGAGCCGCCCCGTTCATACTATCAGAGGCCGAGGCCGGTCTTGGCGGCCGCCAGTGCGTCGCCCTTGCCGTCGCGGCTCGTGACGCCGGCCAGCCAAGGCTCGATAGCCGAAGGGTTCGCCTTCAGCCATTCGGAAGCGGCAGCTTCCGGCTCTTTGCCGTCATTGAGAATCTTGCCCATGATGTGGTTCTCCATGTCGAGGGAGAACGTCAGGTTCTTCAGCATCTTGCCGACGTTAGGGCATTCGTCGAGGTAACCGGCGCGCACGTTGGTGTAGACCTTGGCGCCGCCGAAGTCGGGGCCGAAGATATCGTCGCCGCCGGTGAGATAGGTCAGCTTGAAGTTGGTGTTCATCGGATGGGGTTCCCAGCCGAGGAAGACGACCGGCTTGCCGGCCTTGTCGGCACGGGCGACCTGGGCGAGCATGCCTTGTTCGGAGGATTCGACGACTTCCATGTCCTTGAGGCCGAACGTGTCCTTTTCGATCATGTCCATGACGAGGCGGTTGCCGTCATTGCCGGGCTCGATGCCGTAGATCTTGCCGTCGAGATCGTCCTTGTGGGCGGCGATATCCTTGAAGTCCTTGATGCCGAGTTCCGCACCCTTGGCGTTGGTGGCGAGCGTGTACTTGGCGCCGACGAGGTTGGGGCCGAAGGATTCGACCGACTTGTCGTCGAGGTAGGGACGGACGTCCTTTTCCTGCGTCGGCATCCAGTTGCCGAGGAAGATGTCGATGTCCTTGTTCTTCAGCGAGGTGTAGGTGACCGGCACCGAGAGAACCTTGACGTCGGTTTCATAGCCGATGCTCTTCAGCACGACGGATGCGGTGGCGGTCGTGGCGGTGATGTCGGTCCAGCCGACGTCCGAGAAGCGGACGGTGGAGCAGCTGTCGGGATCGGCGGCGAAAGCGGCGGTCGCAACGGAGAGGGCGGCGACGGCAGTTGCAGTGACGAGTTTGAATGCGCTTGTTGTTTTCATTTTAGACTCCCAGTCTTTAGGTCCCCAAGCCAATCACCAATAGCCCAGTTTGACAAGCGACCTCAGTGTGTTTGCGTCGTATCGACGGGTGCGATTGCGACGTCCGCAGATTTTTCGCTCTGTCCGGTTTTCGAGGCTTTCGGCGGTTTGTGGGCGTCGATTCCTGTGATTATCGCCGCTACGGGGCTTTTCTTTGCCAGTTCGAGCTTTCAATAAACCGATCAAGGAGAAATCGGATGGCAAAGCTCTATTTCAACTACTCGACGATGAACGCCGGCAAGTCGACGATGCTGCTGCAGGCCTCCTATAATTATCAGGAGCGCGGCATGCGCACGGTGCAGCTGATCGCCGCCTTCGACGAGCGCGCCGGCCGCGGCGTCATCGGTTCGCGGATCGGGCTGGAGGCGAGCGCCATTCCCTTCGAACCGGACGAGGATCTGTTCCGGCTGGTCACGACGCTGAGCGGTGAAGGGGCGCCGATTTCCTGCGTCTTCGTGGACGAGGCGCATTTCATGACGCCGCTCCATGTCTGGCAGCTCGCCCGCATCGTCGACAGGCTCGGCATCCCCGTCATGGTCTACGGGTTGAGGACCGATTTTCAGGGCAAGCTGTTTCCGGCCTCGCAGGAGCTCCTGGCGATCGCCGACGAAATGCGCGAGGTGCGCACGATCTGCCATTGCGGGCGCAAGGCCACGATGGTCGTGCGGCTCGACGCGCAGGGAAAGGTGCTGCACGAGGGCGCGCAGATCGACGTCGGCGGCAACGAGAAATATGTCTCGCTCTGCCGCAGGCACTGGGACGACGAAATGAATGGGGCCTGGATCGCCGAGCCGGTTTGAGACCGTCTGTTTTATTTGGCCGGTTTAGCAAAAGCCGATAACGTGACCTTCAATGAAAGGTGTGGAGATGCCATCCAGCTACGTTATCGGTGATCACTACGAAGTATTCGTGCGCAAGCTTGTCGAGAGTGGACGCTACCAGAGTGCCAGCGAAGTGATGCGCGATGGTCTGCGCCTTCTGGAGCAGCGCGAGGAAGCGCGCGCCCTGGAGTTTGAATTCGTCAGGCGCGAATACGCCGAAGGCAAGGCTAGCGGGGAACCTAAGGAGGTCGATCCCGTGGCGTTCCTTGAGGAGCTGAAAGCCGAACGGCGTTCCATGCGTGTCTAGTTAGAAGCTCCCTCTATGCTAAACCGCTCACACTTTTCGGCGTTATGCTCTAGCTTGGGGCGGAAGATTCCCTGGAGAGACTAGGTGCGCAGAGCCCCGCCATTCGACAGCCAGTACGAAGCCGCAGGCGGCCTTGCCGAGAAGATTGCGGCCGAGGGCGCCTATTGCGTGGCCTGCATCCGTGCCTTTGACGGCGACGAGACGCGGTCGGCCGATGAGGTTTTTCTCGAACAGAATGGCCGGTTCCAGGCCCATATCGCCGATAATACGGCGTTGGATGCGCTGCTTGCCGAGCTGGTCTTTTCGCTCGACCGGATGACGGCGGAGGTTTCGGCCGATCTCGACAGTTTCCGCGGGCTGACGCTGCGCGAGAAGATGGCGGGCTGGACCTCACGTCAGCGGATGTGGCGCATGCATACCGAACGCGTGCGCGAGGCGCCCGTCGTCGAGCGGCTGCTTGACCTCCTGGTGAAATCGGATGCTCTCGCCAGGCTGATCGCCAGCCAGCGCACGTCGATCGTCGAATGCCACAAGGCGGCCGAACGCGGCCTCGTCGACATCGTCGAGCAGCGGCGCCGGCTGGTCGATTCCATCGATATCGCCCGCCTCAAGATGAAGGAGCTCAACGCCAAGGCGCTGACGACCCAGGGCCGGATCGGCGTCTACGGCAACCGGGCGCATTGGGAGCAGATGGAAGCCGAGCGGCGGGCGCTGAAGGCGGAGGCCGAGCGCATGTCCGCCGAGGAGCACGAGATGCGGGACGACAGCCAGCGACGCGAGCGCTTCATCGGCCTGTTCCAGGCTTTCGTCGATTCGCTGAACGGCCGGATCGCCGCCTGCAACGTGCTGCTGCGCAAGCTGATGATCGATGTCGAGGAGCGGCTGATCATCTACCAAGCGCAGGTGGATACCGACCGGCCGGGCATGAAGGCCAGGATCAAGCCGGAATTCTTTCCCGATATCGCAGCGCCGATCCGGCTGTTCGAGAAGGGCATGCTGGTCGCCCAGGATCTGGAGCGGCGCAAGGGCCGCGCCGACATCGACGCCGCCGGAAAGTTTCCGGCCTATGGCGAACCGTCGCCGGCAAAATCGGGAGCGCCGCTGATCGATACGGCGCGCAAGTCCTTCCGCTTCAGCCTGCCGTTCCTGCGTTCCTGATCGGGTTCCGGCTGCTTTCATTCGCAAAAATCGCGGGGTTCGTGTTGTGCTCGGCCTACCGAGCGCATATGTGGATGCAACGGGGGCGGCGATGCCCCGATGTTCGCCTCGCCTGACAGGAGACGACGATGCTTGACCGGATTGCCGGTTTTTTCGGGCTGATCAGCCGGACGATCGGCCGCTGGGCCCGCCTGTTTTTCGCCTGGGCCTTCTGGCCCTTGTTTGCCGCGCACGGCTGGTATCAGCGCCGGAGCTGGATGGTCCGGCTGCCGGTCATCGCGATCGTGGCGCTCTTCGTCGTGCTTTACGGCTACTTCTTCTGGCAGACGCAGGTCTGGACGAATTTCAACACCGCCTTCGTCGACCAGTACCGGCTTTCCGAACGCAAGGTCCCCGCCGGACAGGAACTGCCGGCCGGCGAGGGAGCCGGAACGGCGGCCGCCAAGACCTGCCAGCGCTCGGCCATCGTCGACGTCACGGCCGATCTGACCGATTTCAATGTCAACCAGAACGCATGGATATCCTCCATGCTGCTCTACAAGGCGGGCTTCTTCGGCATCGACTGGGACCATACGCCTTTTCTCGATAACAAGGCGTCGTTCCAGCGGGGCATCAACCAGGCGGTCCGCCGGACGTCGGCGGAGCTTGTCGATACGCTCGGGCGAGTGCGCGGCACCTCGGGCATCAACAACGATTTGCAGCGCGCGCGCGGCAATCTGCAGTTCGACGAATACAGCTGGTATTTCGGGCTCAATCCTTTCGGCCCCAAGACGCCGACGCCTTCCTTCTATCGCACGGCAATCGGAGACCTGCGCAAGTTCAACACCGATCTCGCCGCCTGCAACGCTATTTTCGATGGCCGCGCCGACAATCTGATGCAGTTCATCGACCGCATCGCCAATGATCTCGGCAGCACCTCCGACATGCTCGCCGAGCGCTCGGAGCACCACAATCGCGGCTGGTTCGATACGCGCGCCGACGACCGGTTCTGGTTCGCCTATGGCCAGCTCTACGCCTATTACGCCATCCTGACCGCCGCGCAGGCGGATTTCTCGCAGGTGGTGCAGGAACGCAATCTCGGCGCAATCTGGGGCGGCACGACGCGGCAGTTCCAGGCCGCGCTGCGCATTCAGCCGGCAATCATCTCGAACGGGCGCGAGGATGGCTGGATCATGCCGAGCCACCTCGCCACCATGGGCTTCTACATTCTGCGGGTGCGCTCGAACCTCGTCGAGATCCGGTCGGTGCTCGACCGATAGGATATTCAGCGGTGCTGCGCGTTGTCCTCGAAGCCGACGACGCGCAGTTTCTCGACGAATTCGTAGGTGACGCCGACGATGCCGCCGCCGCTTGCATCGTCGCGGAAGCGGCCGACGCTGCGCACCAGCTTGTAGCCGCCATGTCGGTTGTCGACGCGATAGACGAAATGGAAGCCGGTGCCGTGAAGGCTTGCCTGTTCGAAGGTTTCGGCGATCAGGCTGCGATCCTCCGCGTGGATGCGCGACATCAGCTCTGCCAGATTGACGGGGCCGTCGCTGTAGGGGAGGTCGAAAATCGCGTGAACGTCCTCGCTGGCGAAGAAATGTCCAGTTTCGATGTCGATGCGCCAGAAGCCGAAAAAGCGATAGGCCGCGAGCATCTGGACGATTTCCTCGTCGGTGATGCCGATATGGGCGCGGGATTGCTCTATTTTGTCGATGACAGGCTGTTCGAAGCGAAGTGGCACGTTTTCCCCCAGATCACGGGACGACGTGCTGACTCTCTTCTGATTCCTCAGCTGATCAGCTTCAATCGGATGGCTTTAGCTACCAACTGGGTACGGTTGACGCAATCGAGTTTTTTGATCGCGTTGGTCATGTAGGCATTCACCGTATGGTCCGACAGCGTCAGGATCTGGCCGATCTCGATCGAGGTCTTGCCCTGCGCCGTCCAGCGGACGACTTCCAGTTCACGCGCCGACAGCGCACTATGCGCGCTCTCCTCATTGCGCTTGACGGCGTTATAGGCATCGAGCGCATGCAGAATGATCATCGCCAGCTCGTTGACCTCGCTCTGGCCGAGCGCTGCCCGTTCGCCGCAGAACCAGAAGACCAGGCGCTGGCCGTCGGCAGCAATGGCCGGCATGGCGACGCCCGCCGGTATGGCATGGTGCAACATCAGCGCGCGCAGCTCGGCGGGGAAGGCGTGAGCGTTGGCGGTGTCGTTCAGGTGCCACACGGGCGGCACAGCCGACTCCCTCAGCCGTAAGCCAAAAGGGCAGCCGCGCATCATGTGGGCGCGGTCGAAATCCCTGACATAGGCGGCGGGAAGCGAACTCTCGATCAGCAGGGGTTTCAGGAGCAGATCTTCCGGGGAAGGGGCGTGCATCACCGTTGCATGCGACAGGCCGAAAGCCGCGGATATTCTGCCGAGCGCCTGTGCGAACAGACCACGTGTTCGTGCAGTCTCAAGTTCCGCCGAAAGCAATGACTGTCTTTCAGAGGTAGTCATGTAAGACATTGATACGCCCCCAGCCAGCCTAATGTTACCGCTATCAAATACAGAAACGCGGCCGGATGCTAGTCCCAATTGCCTTCGCGGGAGGCGATTAATTCAAATTGTGAAAAATTAGCCACAACTGCGCCCGCCTCGGTTGAGTTGCCGTTGACGCTAGTAGCGTTGTGGTATCGATAACTTCCTTCATCAGGGGATAACTGCGAATTTCGCCTGTGCCGGCTGGGAAGAGAATCACTGCGATGGGACCCTAACCCGGCAGCGGACGTCTAAATCCGGCTTGCTGCGGTTCAAGGCAATTGCTAAGCGTATCGTCATGTATAGCCAAGGCGATTTAATCGTGCGACCTGCGATTTCTGTTTTTGCGAAGTCTCTGTTTTCTCTCGTGTTACTTTCCTTGTTTCTTTTGACTTTGCCGATCGGGGCTGCAACCTCGCAGGCTGCCGAGCAGAAGAAGCAGCCGGCGCAACCCCCGATGCGTTTCACCATCGTGCGCAGTTTCCTCTGCCAGGAAAACTGTCCGGAATGGATATCGGCCGAGGGGCGCATAACCGCCGATACGCCTGCCCGGTTGAGAAAGGTCCTCAAGAAGATCGGCGACCGGAAACTGCCGGTCGTTTTTCGTTCCGAAGGCGGTGACGTCGATGCCGCCTATGCGATGGGCCGGATGATCCGCAAGGCAGGCCTGGAAACGGCGGTCGGCGGCACGCGGCTGAAGGGTTGCCCGGTTCAGGATACGCTCTGCGATGTCGCCATCGCCAAGGATGGCACTGCTGCCGGTTACACCTATTCGGCCGGTGCATACTGCTTTTCCGCCTGTCCGCTGGCCTTTGCCGGCGGGACGTCGCGCGTCGCGTCGCAATGGTCCGTCATCGGCGTCCACCAGATCACGACCATCTACAACAGGGTGCGCGTTTCTTACCGCATCGAATACAAGATGGTGAACGGCAAGAAGAAGGAAGTCTCCCGCAAGGAGGTCGGCCGCAAAGTGGCGGGCCAGACCAGTTCCACCAAGCTCGGCAAGAAAGCCAACGCCGCGCTGATGGCTTATTTGAAGGAAATGGGCGTCAGCGACGATGTGATAGACACGATGATGAGCGCCAAACCCGACAGCATCGCCATCGTACCGCCCGCTGACGCGCTTCGAATGGGCCTGATCACCGACATGCTGGCCTACAATGAGTGGCCCGGCATGCCGCTCTGCGCGCCGGACGCCACATCCGAGGCCATCTGCCATGGCCATCCGGCGGCCGTGCCGCCCGCGCCGGCTACGTCGACGCCTTCGGGCGGCTAACCCTTATCCTTCAGATCGTTCTTCGACGTAGCGCTCATCAGCTTCTCCAGGAAGCCGAGCATGACGGCAGAGGCGACGAAGGCGAGGTGCATGAGCGTCAGCCACATGATCTTGCCGTCCTCGTATTTGTCGGCATTGAGGAAGACCTGCAGCAGGTGGATGGAGGAGATGGCGACGATCGAGGAGGCGACCTTGATCTTCAGGCTGCCTGAATCGAGCTTGCCGAGGAAGGAAACCTCATTGTCGGCCCCGTCGGCTTCATCGAAACGGCTGACGAAATTCTCGTAGCCGGAGATCATCACCATGACGATCAGGCTTGCGACGAGCGCCGCATCGATCAGGCTGAGCATGGCAAGGATCATCCCCGCCTCGTCGAGCACGAAGACGCTGGAGGCGATCTTCAAGAGCTTGTAGCCGAAGGAAACGGCATAGGCGGCGAGCGCCAGCACCAGGCCTATATAGAAGGCGACGAGGAGCCAGCGGCTCGACAGGATGATACGCTCGATGAGGAGTTCCAGTGCTTTCATGTCTTCACCTTGAGAGGCCGCGTTCGTTGAGCGCCACATAACCGTCCAGCGTGGCGACCACAAGGCGAGCGCTATTCACAGCTTGCCGATATTTCGATATCCCAATGACGAGGACAAACGCCTTCGCGCCTGCGCGGGCCGGGACGGGGAACATCCATGCCAACAATCAAATCCGATATCGAAATCGCGCGCGCCGCGGCCAAGAAACCGATCGTCGAAATCGGGGCGACGCTCGGCATTCCGGCCGAGCAGCTCGTTCCCTATGGTCACGACAAGGCAAAGATCAGCGCCGATTTCATTGCGGCGCAGGCGGGCAAGAAGGACGGCAGGCTGATCCTCGTCACCGCGATCAATCCGACGCCGGCGGGCGAGGGCAAGACGACGACGACCGTCGGTCTCGGCGACGGGCTGAACCGGATCGGCAGGAAAGCGATCGTCTGTATCCGTGAGGCGTCGCTCGGCCCCTGCTTCGGCGTCAAGGGGGGAGCGGCCGGCGGCGGCTATGCGCAGGTCGTGCCGATGGAAGACATCAACCTGCATTTCACCGGCGATTTCCATGCGATCACCTCGGCGCACAATCTGCTGGCGGCGATGATCGACAACCACATCTACTGGGGCAACGAGGAGAATATCGACATCCGCCGCATCACCTGGCGGCGGGTCATGGACATGAACGACCGGGCGCTGAGGAGCATGGTCTCCTCGCTCGGCGGCGTTGCCAACGGCTTCCCGCGCCAGGGCGGCTTCGACATCACCGTCGCCTCCGAGGTGATGGCGATCCTCTGCCTCGCCACCGATCTCAAGGATCTGGAGCGGCGGCTCGGCGACATCATCGTCGGCTACCGCTTCGACAGGACGCCGGTGCATGCGCGCGATCTGAAAGCCGATGGCGCCATGGCGGTGCTCTTGAAGGATGCGATGCAGCCGAACCTGGTGCAGACCCTGGAGAACAATCCGGCCTTCGTACACGGCGGCCCCTTCGCCAACATCGCCCATGGCTGCAATTCGGTGACGGCGACGAAGACGGCGCTGAAGCTCGGTGATTATGTGGTGACGGAAGCAGGCTTCGGGGCCGATCTCGGCGCGGAGAAATTCTTCGACATCAAGTGCCGTAAGGCCGGGCTGAAACCGGATGCGGCCGTCATCGTCGCGACCGTCAGGGCGCTGAAGATGAATGGCGGTGTGAAGAAGGAGGATCTCGGCACGGAGGATGTCGCGGCGCTGAAGAAGGGCTGCGCCAATCTCGGCCGGCATGTGGCCAATGTGCGCCGCTTCGGCGTGCCCGTGGTCGTCGCGATCAATCATTTCGTCACGGATACTGATGCCGAGATCGCGGCGGTGAAGGAATTCGTCTCGCGGCTCGGCGCCGAAGCGATCCTCTGCCAGCACTGGGCCAAGGGCTCGGCCGGCATCGAGGAACTGGCGCATAAGGTGGTGGAACTGGCCGAATCCGGCCAGGCGAAATTCCAGCCGCTCTACGGCGACGACCTTTCACTGTTCGAAAAGATCGAGATCGTCGCCTCGAAGATCTACCATGCCGGCGAGGTGACGGCCGACAAGGCGGTGCGCGACCAGTTGCAGACATGGGAGGAGCAGGGCTACGGCAAACTGCCGGTCTGCATGGCGAAGACGCAGTATTCCTTCTCCACTGACCCGAATCTCCGCGGCGCGCCGGAAGGCCATATCGTCTCCGTGCGGGAGGTGCGGCTTTCCGCCGGAGCCGGCTTCGTCGTCGCCATCACCGGCGAGATCATGACGATGCCCGGCCTGCCGAAATCGCCCTCGGCGGAACGGATTTTTCTGAATGAGCAGGGTTATATCGAGGGGTTGTTCTGATTGGGCGTGGTGAGGGGCCGCGAAAACGGCTTCTCAAGAACGTCCATGCCGGCTTCGACCGTGCTGGTATCGTTTCGGCGTGTTTGGGATGCCGGAGACGGCGTTGCCAGCGTTGTGCGGTGTAGACTATTACTGAAGGTGTTGCGTGTGGCCCCCTCATCCGACCCTTCGGGCCACCTTCTCCCCGCTGGGGAGAAGGGGTATGTCGCGCTGTTTCCGTTCCTCGCCAAATCTTGCTTGATGGCGGGCTTCTAGCGCTTCAACCATCAATGGCAATAACGATAGCCGCCCTTCCTTTCGATGATGTCGAGATGGAAATGGGTTTCGTGGGCCGCGTCGCTTTCGGGGTCGAGGACGGTGGTGAAGTAGAGGCAGCCGGCGGCGCTGACGGTGCGCTGGAAGGCGCCGGTCAATGTCGAGTCCTCGCGGCGGGAGCGGACGGCGACATCCTCGCCTTTTTCGAAATGGAAGCTTGCAATGTCGATGGCGTTGCCGCGGGCGTGTTCGGAGATCTTGCCGGTTTCGGCGCCGTTGCGCAGGCGGCACATATAGGACGTTGCCTGGTTGACTGACGTGAGGCGGCCCTGCTCCGGCAGGGCGGCGGAAGCGGCGGGGATGACGCTCTCCTTCATCCAGCGGGCAAGGGCGAGTGCGGCCGGGCAGCGAATCGTCGCCTCCGGCTTCAGCGTGATGCCTGGCAGGGCTTCGGAAACGATGATCGGCTTGTCGATGCCGCAGCCGTTGCCGTCGTCGATGCGCGGCGCTTCCTTGAAGACGACGCCGAGAGCCTTCAGCGCGGCCGTGCATTCGGCATGCTCGGCATCGCTTTCGGGTTCGATCGTCAGGTGCTGCTCTTCAAGCGTCTGCTCGCCGGGCGGCTTTTCTGCCGGCGGCATCTGCGGACTTTCGAGATGTCCTGGTGGCAACGGCGGGCCTTGCACGGGTTCCGCGGGCTCGGGCTTTGCCGGTTCGGCTGGCGGGGCGGACGGCTGGTCAGGTGCAGGTGTCTCTTGATCCTTGGCGTCAGGCTTCGGCTGAGGGGCCGGCACCCCTTCAGGTGCGGGCGGTTCCGTTTTCTCCGAGGCCGGGGAGGTGGGGCTCGCCGCCTGCCCGGCATCGGGCCTGGGTTCGGGCAATGGACCTTGTTGGGGCAGGCGGGCGCCGGCAAGAAAGGCGGTCGCGGCGAGCAGGATCGCCAGTATCGAAAGTTTTCTCAAACGCATCCATTCCCTGATCGATAGCTAGGGATAATGCGCGAGGGCGGATTTCGTTGCAAATGCGCAACGTTTTGGAAGATCATTAAAACTTGATGATAATATTCAACATAAATCGGCGCTATATGTTGACAATATTGCTCATGTTTTTTATGCGGCAAAAAGAAGGCGGAATTCTGCTTCGTCTTCATCCGCAAAAGCCCAGCCAGCCCCTCGAGCGTTCGACGCGCCACGACCAGCCAGCCCGGTAATCATCATGAGAGGGTAGGTTATGATCGTCCGGCATTGGCGCTCGGTTCTATTGGTCTGCACGGCAGCCGCAGTTGTTCTTCCTGTTGCGCAGTCTTTCGCGCAAAGCGCTTCGGCTACCACGCCGGAAGCGGCGGCGGAGGATGCCACCACTCTGCAGAAGATCGTCGTCAAGGGCAAACGCGTGGCTCCGGGCAGCGTCGCCGACACGCCGCTCGCGACTGAAATCACCAAGAAGCAGCTGGACGAGAAGCAAGTCACCCATTACGACGATATCGGCCGCAGCGTCGATGCAAGCGTGAATTATTCGCGTGCCGACTCCGGCTTCAATCTGCGCGGCCTTTCCGGTTCCCGCATCCTGACCACGATCGACGGCATTCCGATCCCCTATATTTCGAACAGCGCGCGCCAAGGGGCCTTCGCGCCGGCCAACGCCAACGGCGGTGGCGATCTGTTCGATTTCGACTCGCTGTCCTCGCTCGATATCGTGCGCGGCGCGGATTCGAGCAAGGGCGGTTCCGGCATGCTCGGCGGCGCCATCGTTCTCAATACGCTGGAGCCGGAGGATCTCATTCCCGAGGGCCGCGACTGGGGCGCGATCGTCAAGTCCACCTATGACAGCGAAGACCGCAGCATTTCCGGCTCGGCCGCCGCCGCCAAGAAGATCGGCGGCACGTCGATCCTGTTTCAGGGCGGCTACCGCAAGGGTCATGAACGCGACAATATGGGCGACAATGACAGCTATGGCCGTCTTCGCACCGAGGCGGATCCGGCCGATTTCGATCAGAACAACCTGCTCTTCAAGCTGCGCCAGGATCTGGAAGGCGGCCATCGCATCGGCTTGACGGCGGAACGCTTCCGCCGCGATCTCAAGACCGATCTGCGCGAACTTCAAGGCGGCACGACACCCCGCAACTACATGATCGACAATTATGACGGCCGCGAACTGCGCGACCGCGACCGCGTATCGCTCGATTACGATTATGAGGCGCAGTCTTCCGACGCTTTCTTCAGCAGCGCGCGCGCCACGCTTTACTGGCTGGATTTGAAGAAGGAAGCCGGCAGCAGGGGCCGCACGACCGCCAATGTGGCCTATGGCCGCAACAACGAGATCGAAAACGAAACCTGGGGCTTCAGCGGCACGGCGACGAAGGATTTCGAATATTCCGGTCTCAGCCACTCCGTTCGCGTCGGGCTCGATGTCGGCGTCTCCAACTGGAGCCAGTACAGCTGGGGTCTTTGCCCGACGGCGACCACCTGCCCGGCACTGAACAATCAGGCGGAAGTGCCCGATGTCGACAGCCAGAACCTTGGGCTAGTTGTCGAAGACAAGATCGAAATCGGCAATACCGGCTTTACGCTGACGCCAGGTGTGCGCTTCGACTGGTTCAACTACAATCCGTCGACCGGCGGCGGCTTCGCAAATAATACGGGGCTTACCCGTTTCGGCGATCCGCAGGACCGGACGGAAGCCGGCATGTCGCCGAAGATTCTTGCGACATACGACCTGACGCCCGACGTGCAGCTCTATGCGCAGCTGGCCGTCGGCTTCCGTGCCCCCACGGTGGACGAGCTCTACAGCCGCTTCTACAATCCCACGGCCCGCTACGCCCAGCTCGGCAATCCCGATCTGGAACCGGAAATCGGTCGCGGTGTCGAAGTCGGCGCCAATTTCGATACGGGCGATTTCACCGGCAGGGTCGCGGTTTTCCACACCCGCTATCAGAACTTCATCGAGACGGTGACAACCAGGGACGCGACCGGCTTCACGGAGTTCAATTACACGAACGTGTCGTCGGCCGTGATCTCGGGCATTGAAGCCAGCGCCGCCAAGACGTTCAACAACGGCATAAATCTGCATGCCTCGCTTGCCTATGCCTATGGCAGGAACGAGGATACCACCCAGCGCCTGCGCTCGGTGGCGCCGTTCAAGGCGATTATCGGCGGTGGCTGGAGCAACGAGACCTTCGGCTTCGACCTTTCCTCGACGCTATCGGCCGGCATGCTCACGGACCATCTCAATACACCCGTCACCAACACCGCCGACACGACCTTCGATGCGCCCGGTTACGCGATCGTCGACCTGACCGGGTGGTGGACGCCGGAACAGTTGCCGGGCCTGCGCGTTCAAGCCGGGGTCTACAACATCTTCGATCAGGAATATTTCAACGCGCTCGCCGTACGCGACGTCAATCTCAGCTCGGCGACGGCATCGCAGCCGCGTGATTGGTATTCCGAGCCTGGCCGTACCTTCAAGGTCTCGCTCACCAAGACCTTCTGATTGCCGGCGACACTTTCAAGGCTGGGGGAGGGGCGGCTTTCGGGCCGCCCTTTTCATTCCCGCAATCGCCTCTTGCGCGGCGGCGGATCTCAGGCTAACAATTTTCTCCATGATCAAGTCTTTGAACATTGCTGTTTGGTGGTGGGCTCGCTGAGGCGGCCTCGACCAATCGTGTCCAAAGACGACGACGAGTGAGCCGCCCGAAACTTCGAGGCGGCTTTTTTGTTTTATCGCCGCCTGTCGTCCGGGCCCCGATAACGGAGTGGAATTATGGTAACGATCCTGCGGGATGATGGTGCGGAAATCTACGAGACCAAGGGCGGCATCACTGTCACCCGGCAGCGGCGGGCAATCCCCTATGCCGACGCGGTCTCTTCCTATATCGACAAGCTCGACGAGCGCCGCGGCGCGGTGTTTTCGTCGAACTACGAATATCCGGGCCGTTATACGCGCTGGGACACCGCCGTCGTCGACCCGCCGCTCGGCATCTCCTCCTTCGGGCGCGACGTCTGGATCGAAGCCTATAACGAGCGCGGCGAGGTCATCCTCGGCTTCGTGGCCGAGCGGCTGAAGACAGTGTCCGAGATCGTGCTCGGCGCTTCCTCCGCCCGCCGCCTCGACCTCTCCGTCAAGACGCCGGACCGGGTGTTCACCGAGGAAGAGCGCTCGAAGATGCCGACGGTCTTTACCGTGCTGCGCGCCGTCACCGACCTCTTCTATTCGCAGGCGGATGCGAGCCTCGGCCTCTACGGCGCCTTCGGCTACGACATCGCCTTCCAGTTCGATGCGATCAATCTGAAGCTGACGCGGCCCTCCGACCAGCGCGACATGGTGCTCTTCCTGCCGGACGAGATCCTCGTCGTCGACAACTATGCCGCCAAGGCCTGGATCGACCGTTATGATTTCGAGAAAGACGGCGAGACGACCGAAGGCAAGGCCCAGGATATCGCGCCGGAGCCTTTCAAGCACACGGATGCCATTCCGCCGAAGAGCGATCACCGGCCGGGCGAATATGCCGAGCTCGTCACCAAGGCGAAGGAAAGTTTCCGCAAGGGCGATCTCTTCGAAGTCGTGCCCGGGCAGAAGTTCATGGAGCGCTGCGAAAGCAAGCCTTCGGATATTTCCAGGCGGCTGAAGGCGATCAATCCGTCGCCCTATTCCTTCTTCATCAATCTCGGCAACCAGGAATATCTGGTCGGCGCCTCGCCGGAGATGTTCGTGCGCGTGTCCGGCCGCCGCATCGAGACCTGCCCGATCTCGGGCACGATCAAGCGCGGCGACGATCCGATCGCCGACAGCGAGCAGATCCTGAAGCTCCTGAATTCCAAGAAGGACGAATCCGAGCTGACCATGTGCTCGGACGTCGACCGCAACGACAAGAGCCGGGTTTGCGAACCGGGCTCGGTGAAGGTGATCGGCCGCCGGCAGATCGAGATGTATTCGCGCCTCATCCACACGGTCGACCACATCGAAGGGCGGCTGCGCGACGACATGGACGCCTTCGACGGGTTCCTCAGCCACGCCTGGGCCGTCACCGTCACCGGCGCGCCGAAGCTCTGGGCGATGCGCTTCATCGAGAGCCATGAAAAGAGCCCGCGCGCATGGTATGGTGGGGCAATCGGCATGGTCGGCTTCAACGGCGACATGAATACCGGCCTGACGCTGCGCACCGTGCGCATCAAGGATGGCATCGCCGAAGTGCGCGCCGGCGCGACGCTGCTCAACGATTCCATTCCCGAGGAAGAAGAAGCCGAAACCGAACTGAAGGCCTCCGCCATGCTTTCCGCTATCCGAGACGCCAAGATCGGCAATTCCGGCAAGATCCAGCGCGACGTTGCTTCCGTCGGCAAGGGCGTCAGCATCCTGCTCGTCGACCATGAGGACAGCTTCGTCCACACGCTCGCCAATTATTTCCGCCAGACGGGCGCGACGGTTTCGACCGTGCGCACGCCGGTGCCGGAAGAGATCTTCGACCGGCTGAACCCGGATCTCGTCGTGCTGTCGCCCGGGCCCGGGACGCCCAAGGATTTCGACTGCAAGGCGACGATCAAGAAGGCGCGGGCGCGCAACCTGCCGATCTTCGGGGTCTGCCTCGGCCTGCAGGCGCTCGCCGAAGCCTATGGCGGGGAACTGCGTCATCTCGCGCTGCCGATGCACGGCAAGCCGTCGCGCATCCGCGTGCTGGAGCCGGGCATCGTCTTCTCCGGCCTTTCGAAAGAAGTGACCGTCGGCCGCTACCATTCGATTTTCGCCGATCCCTCGACGCTGCCGCGCGAGTTCATCATCACGGCGGAAAGCGAGGATGGCACGATCATGGGCATCGAGCATGAGAAGGAGCCGATCGCCGCGGTGCAGTTCCACCCGGAATCGATCATGACGCTCGGCGGTGATGCCGGCATGCGGATGATCGAGAATGTCGTGGCGCATCTGGCGCGCAAGGTGAAGACGAAGGCTGCTTGATGGCAATTCCGGTTCGCCCTTCCTTGTCGTGGGAAGGGCGGAGCGGGCGCTCCAACGTCGGAATAATTGCCAGGCAAGCATGGCAGCGCATGGTTGACTTCTTCTGACAAATCAGAACATTTCAGGAACGATCAACCGGGACTCATCGCCGTGGCCAATGCTGAAAAGTTCATCATCCTCCCTTATCGCAAGAACCGCGGCAATCTCGTGCCCGGTGAAATGCGCCAGGCGTCGAATTCCATCAGTGCCGAAAAGATCGCGTCCGCGATGGCTGACCGTTTCGTCGGCGTCGCGGCCTATGCCGTCATCGTCGACGAGGAAACCGGCGACATGACCTCGCCGCGATTGCTCGCGCGATATGGCGAGATTGCCGATCTCAACGCCGCCTGAGGCGTGGTTTCATGGAGACGTCGCTCTACCTGCCGGTCAAAACCTTCCTGGAGGCGGCCGGTTATGTCGTGAAGGGAGAGGTCGGCGGATGCGATCTCGTCGGCCTGAGCGATGGCGAGCCGCCTGTCGTGGTGGTCTGCGAACTCAAGCTCTCGTTCAATCTCGAACTGCTTCTCCAGGCGGTCGATCGCGCCGCGATGAGCGATGAGGTCTGGATCGCGGCGCGTGTTTCGGCCAAGGGGCGTGGGCGGGAGGCCGACAAACGCTACCGCGATCTCTGCCGGCGGCTCGGTATCGGCATGCTTGGCGTCTCCGATGGCGGTGAGGTCAGCGTCATCGTCAGTTCCGTCTCGCCGATGCCGCGCACCAACCCGAAGCGGCGCACGCGCCTCGTCAAGGAGCATCAGCGTCGCCGTGGCGATCCCGCCGTCGGCGGCGGTTCGCGGGCGCCGATCATGACCGCCTACCGCCAGCAGGCGCTGCTCTGTGCCTCGGCACTCGAGCGGGGAATCGTAAGGCCGCGCGATATGAAGGCGCTGACATCAAAGGCCGGTCCGATCCTGCGCGACAATGTCTACGGATGGTTCGAACGCCGGGAGAAGGGTGTCTATGCCCTGACGCCGGCAGGCCAGGCCGCTCTCTTACGCTGGCCGCAGCCTGTCGTCCAAGATCCGGCTGGCTGAACCGCGCCGCTGTTTTCCGGTCAAGGCCCTAACCGCTGTGAAGGACGTGTCATTCTCTTTGACAAATCCGCCATCATCGCCCATATCACCCTCAACTGAACCGCCTGCGCGACATTCGCGCGGGCGGTTTTGCATTTCAATGGCTTGGACCCTGCAATTCATTCGCAACCGCAGGAGGACGATATGAACGACCACGGCGATCTTACGGTTCGGAAGCTGGCGATGTGGGGCATTCCGCTGTCGCTCGGCGTCATGGGGCTGAAGATGGTGGCGTGGTGGGTCACCGGCTCGGTGGCGCTGCTGTCGGATGGGCTCGAATCGACCGTCAACGTCGTTGCCGCCTTCATCGCTTTCTTCGTCATCCGCTATGCGCAGAAGCCGGCCGATCACGACCACCCCTTCGGTCATCACAAGGCGGAATATCTGTCTGCCGTCACCGAAGGCGTGCTGATCGTCGTCGCCGCGCTCCTGATCGTCAACGAGGCGATCGGTTATCTCAGCGAGCCGCGCATGCTCGACGCGCCGGTGCTCGGCCTCGCGATCAACTTCGCCGCCGGTCTCATCAATGCGGTCTGGGCGCGGCTGTTGATCCGGACCGGGCGCAAACACCGTTCGGCGGCGCTGACGGCGGATGGCCAGCATATCATGTCGGATGTGGTGACATCAGTCGGCGTGCTCGCCGGCCTGCTGCTCGCGCTGGCGACCGGTTATGCGATCTTCGACCCGGTGCTTGCCATCCTCGTTGCGATCAACATCCTCTATCAGGGTTGGAAGGTGATCTCGCAATCGATCGGCGGGCTGATGGACCAAGCGGTCGAGCCGCAGGAGGAGGAGGCGATCAAGCAGGCGATCGCCACCCATGCGGCGGGCTCGATCGGTGTGCACGATCTGAAGACGAGGCGGGCGGGTGCCGTCACCTTCATCGATTTTCATATGGTGGTGCCCGGCTCTATGTCGGTTCGGCAGGCGCATGATATATGCGACCGCCTTGAGGATGCCATCAGCGCCGTGCATCAGGGCGCCAAAATAGCCATTCACGTGGAGCCGGAGGGCGAAAAGGCCCATGGCATCCGCGTCAAAGTCGTCAAGGAGGCATGATGCCGAATACAGATGTTTCCAGCCTGTCGATGCTGGGCCAGCAGACCGAAACCGCAAAATCGCCGGAGGAGGCGGTGCTGGAAAAAGTGCCGGCCACCCATGCCGGCACCGATTACGTCGTGCGCTTCACCGCGCCGGAATTCACTTCGCTCTGCCCGATGACGGGGCAGCCGGATTTCGCCCATATCGTCATCGACTACATCCCGGGCGAATGGCTGGTGGAATCGAAGTCGCTGAAGCTCTTCCTGTTTTCCTTCCGCAATCACGGCGCCTTCCACGAGGATTGCTCGATCTACATCGCCAAGCGCATCGTCGAGCTGCTCGATCCCAAGTGGCTCCGGATCGGCGCCTACTGGTATCCGCGCGGCGGCATTCCGATCGACGTTTTCTGGCAGACGGGCAAGCCGCCGGAAGGCGTGTGGCTGCCGGAGCAAGGGGTTGCTACATATCGCGGGCGTGGGTGAGGAGCGGTCGGGCGAAGCCCGAGCAATCGATCCAGTGAATCGATTGCAGCGACGAACGCCCTGAGCCAAAGCGAAGGGCCGGGATACGCTGCGGCAAACGCTGCCCGTCTCCAACAGCTAAACCTCAAACATCCGTAACGTCCCCGGACGAGTCATCGCTGTAATCATCGCCATCGTCGTAATCGGCCTGCTGCACATTGCCGTCATTGTCATTGCCGGCATTATCCGATGCCTGGCGGGTATCGTCGTTGCCGAAATAATTGTTGATGACGGTTTCCTCGGTTGGCGCGGCCGCATTGCCGAAGGGGTTGGCGCCGAAGGGCGAGCCCCAGCCGAGCGAGGACATGTGGTTGCCGAAGATGCCGCTCAGCGAATTGGCAAGCAGCATGCCGCCGGCCACACCGGCTGCCGTGCCGAGCGCGCCGCGCAGGAAGCTGCCGCCGGCAGACGGCGTGTAGGCCTGCTGGCTCCACGGGCCGCTCGGCTGCTGCTGCATCTGGCGGGTATCGCGGGGTTCGTCATAACTGCGGGACGGTTGGCCCCAGGGGCCGGGATTGGAGGGAACCGGAGCCGGCTGCTGCGTCTGGGTGTTGCCGAAGATCGAGCTCAGGAAGCCGCCGCCCTGTTCGGCCTGGCGGTGGTCGCCGGCGCCGGCTTCGAGCTGGCGGACGCGCTCCTCGAGTTCCTTGATGTGGTTGGCGGCCGCCTCCAGCCCTTTTTCCTGAACGATGACGGCCTGGGCGAGATAATAGGTGGCCGAGGGCTGCTCGCGGGTCGCCTGGTCGATCAGCGCTTCGGCATCGCGGTCGCGCGGCTGGGCTTGCGCGGTGCGCACGCGGTCGAAGAGGGCGGTCAGCAATTGGCGTTCTTCCGGTGACATGTCCTGTCTCCTGTTGTTCCGATGCGGCGTTGCCGCGTGAGGGGTGAGGTAGGAACCGATTCAGGCTTTTCAAAGCCTTTGCCCGTTACATTTCAGTAAGGCTTGCAGAACGGCGTGCGGCTTCTTAAGGATATCTCCACCGCTTCGGTGCCTTGTGTTTTTCCCGCATTGTTTTAGGCATTGAGTCGCATTATGTGCGAGGAACCCGAATTCATCTCCGAGAGGTTCGAATGAACGACGAAGACCAGGACGACAAGACGAAGGAACTGCCGCTCGGCAAGGAAACGGAGGCGAATCTTTTCAAGTCGCGTTCGATCTTCATCTATGGACCGATCAATCAGGAACTGGCGCAGAAGGTCTGCTCGCAGCTCGTCGCGCTTGCCGCCGCCAGCGACGAAGACATCCGCATCTACGTCAATTCGCCCGGCGGCCACGTCGAATCCGGCGATTCCATCCATGACATGATCAAGTTCATCAAGCCGAAGGTCTGGATGATCGGTACGGGCTGGGTCGCTTCGGCCGGCGCGCTGATTTATGTCGCCGCTCCGAAGGAGCAGCGCCTGTGCCTGCCGAACACGCGCTTCCTGCTACACCAACCGTCGGGCGGCACGCGCGGCATGGCATCCGACATCGAGATCCAGGCCCGCGAGATCATCAAGATGAACGAGCGCCTGAACAAGATTATGGCGGCGGCCACCGGCCAGCCGCTCGACAAGATCGCCAAGGATACGGATCGCGACTATTGGCTCTCGGCCGAAGAGGCGAAGGACTACGGCCTCGTCTCGCGGATCGTGACGTCGCAGGCCGACATCTGAGCTTTCTGAGCAGACACTGTTAAAAACCGCCCTTGCCTGCCGACCGCAGGCGAGGGCGGTTTGTTTTTGGATGATGCCTGCGCTTGCCCACAGGCGAGGCTGGACGGAAAGAGCCGAATCCGGGCTTGCGCGCGCGGCAACCATCATGCTCCATGCGCATTCCCGCAGCACGCGAGTCCGCCATGCTCAAAGATTTTTCCGTCCAGGCTCTGTTCATGGGTCTGCTGACCGCTTTCGTCGGTTCCGCCAGCTCCTTCGCCGTCGTGCTGCACGGGCTGCGGGCGGTCGGCGCCACGGAGGCGCAGGCAGCTTCGGGGCTGATGGCATTGTCGATCTCGATGGGGATCTGCGCGATCGTGCTCAGCGCCGTGACCCGATTGCCGATCAGCATTGCGTGGTCGACGCCGGGCGCGGCACTGCTCGCAAGCACCGGCGCGATCGAGGGCGGCTTCAATGCGGCGGTCGGAGCGTTTCTCATCTGCGCGGCGCTGATCGTCATTGCCGGGCTGTTCAAGCCGCTCGGGCGCGCGGTTGCCGCCATTCCCGCGCCACTTGCCAATGCGATGCTCGCCGGCGTGCTGATCGGCCTCTGCTTCGCGCCGGTGAAGGCGATCGGCTTCAATCCGCTGCTCGGGCTGCCGATCGTCATTTCCTGGATCGTCGTCGGCGCATTCAAGCGGCTCTGGGCGGTGCCGGCCGCTCTCGCCGCCTTCGTGCTGGTACTCGCTTTCGGCGTCGATATCCCCGACGGCGCCTTCGCTTCGCTCGAACGGTCGCTGGTGCCGACGGCGGAAATCGTCCGGCCGGTGTTCAGCCTTGCGGCTTTCATCTCGATCGCGCTGCCGCTCTTCATCGTCACCATGGCCTCGCAGAACATTCCCGGCATCGCGGTGCTGAAGGTCAATTTCTACGACCCGAAGCCCGGCCCACTCTTTGCCGTTACCGGCTTCTTCTCGCTGCTCTCAGCGCCCTTCGGCGGCCATGCCGTCAATCTGGCGGCGATCACCGCGGCGATGTGCGCGGGCCAGGATGCTCATGCCGATCCGAAGCGGCGCTATTGGGCATCGCTGATCGCCGGCGTCGGTTATATTATCCTCGGGCTGCTCGCCGGCGCGGTGACGGCTTTCGTGGCGCTCGCGCCTCCCGTCCTGATCGAGGCGGTGGCGGGGCTGGCGCTGGTCGGCGCCTTTTCGTCCTCGGCGATGTCGGCCTTCCAGGCGCAGGAATCGCGCGAGGCGGCGGCGATCACTTTTCTCGTCACGGCATCCGGCGTGTCCTTCGGCGGCATCTCGGGCGCCTTCTGGGGATTGATCGCCGGCGGGCTGATGCTGGCGCTGTCGCGGCTGGTGAAGATGTCGAAAGATCGCGCTCGGCAGAAGTAACGCAAGCCGGCGGGCCGCGAGGGCTTGCCAGTTTCGCAGCCCAAGGCTATAAGCGCGGCCATGAAGACCTCTGGCGCCAAGATTTCCGAGACGATTGCACGCGGCCGCATCGCCCTGCGTGACTCCTCGCGCGCCCTGACCTCGCTTCTTCTCCTCGGCCTTACGCGCGGTTGCCGGGTCCTTTGAGGAGCGCCCGGCGGCCGAAAGCCCGCCCGGCCATCGCTCCTCGCGACTCACTTTCAAAATTGACCTAACGACCGACGAAGGTCCGCATTTGTTTATCGCCAAGCCCGACGTGATCGGCTAAGAGGCGGAGCAAATGCCGGATGAGGAGACAAGACAATGGACAACACCACCAGCCGATCCTCCGCAAAAGGCATGCCCGATGCGGCGCTGAAATACCGGCCCTATCCTCAAGTCAACATTGCCGACCGCACCTGGCCGACGAAGACCATCACCAAGGCGCCGGTCTGGTGCTCGGTGGACTTGCGCGACGGCAACCAGGCGCTGGTCGACCCGATGGGCCACGACCGCAAGGCGCGGATGTTCCATCTGCTGCTCGAGATGGGCTTCAAGGAAATCGAGATCGGTTTCCCCTCGGCTTCGCAGACGGATTTCGATTTCGCCCGCTGGTGCGTGGAAGAGGGCAACGTGCCCGCCGACGTCTCCCTGCAGGTGCTGGTGCAGTGCCGCCCGGAGTTGATCACCCGCACCTTCGAAGCGCTGGAAGGCGCCAACCAGCCGATCGTGCATTTCTATAATTCCACCAGCGAGCTGCAGCGCCGCGTCGTTTTCGCCAAGGATGTGCAGGGCATCAAGCAGATCGCCGTCGATGCGGCCAAGATGATCACCGACATGGCGGCCAAGGCCGGCGGCGGCTACCGCTTCGAATATTCGCCCGAAAGCTTCACCGGCACCGAGCTGGAAGTGGCGCTGGAAATCTGCAACGCCGTCATCGAGGTGGTGAAGCCGACGCCCGACAACAAGCTGATCATCAACCTGCCTTCCACCGTCGAGATGGCGACGCCGAACGTCTATGCCGACCAGATCGAATGGATGTGCCGCAACCTCGACAACCGCGAGAACCTGATCGTCTCGCTGCATCCGCATAACGACCGCGGCACCGGCATCGCCGCCGCCGAGCTGGCCTTGCTGGCGGGCGCCGACCGCGTCGAAGGCACGCTCTTCGGCAATGGCGAGCGCACCGGCAATGTCGACGTGGTGACGATGGCGCTCAACATGTTCACGCAAGGGGTTGATCCCGGGATCGACTGCTCGAACATCGAGCGCATCAAGGAAGTGTTCGAATATTCGAACCAGATGGCGATTGCAGAGCGTCACCCCTATGTCGGCGAGCTGGTCTATACGGCCTTCTCCGGCTCGCATCAGGATGCGATCAACAAGGGCATGAAGGCCGCACAGGTCGCCAACCATCCGGTGTGGGAAGTGCCTTATCTGCCGATCGATCCGCGTGACGTCGGCCGTTCCTACGAGGCGATCATCCGCATCAACTCGCAGTCCGGCAAGGGCGGCATCGCCTATATCCTGCAGCAGGATTACGGGCTCAACCTGCCGCGCAACCTGCAGGTCGAATTCCGCGAGGACATCCAGCGCATCACCGACGTAGAGGGCAAGGAGCTTCCCTCGAAGCGTATCTATGACCGCTTCATCGAGCGCTATGTGACGCAGCCCGATGCGCGCCTCAAGTTCGTCGATCACCACACCTATCCCGACACGGAGCGCAAGGGCCAGCGGATCGTCGCGGCCGAGATCACCGACAACGGCGAGATCAAGCGCATCGAAGGGCAAGGCAACGGCCCAATCGACGGCTTCATCAACGCGCTGTCGCATTATCTCGGCATCGAGATGTCGGTGGAGGATTATTCCGAGCATTCGCTGCAGCACGGCTCCAACGCGGCGGCGATCTCCTATGTCGAGACCTCCTATCCCGGCGGCAAACTCTTCGGGGCAGGGATCAACACCAACATCGTTGGGGCATCGCTGGAGGCGATCGTTTCGGCGGCTAACCGCGTGCTCGAGGTGAAGGCCGGCAAGGTGTGATCGAATAGGTTCAGGCCGTGACCGTCTCGGTACGGCGCGGCCTGACGGTTGGGTTGACTTCGTTGCATCTACGCTGAGCATACGCGAAAGCAATGAAAGCCGTGCCGTGCGGCCCCCTCATCCGCCTGCCGGCACCTTCTCCCCGCTGGGGAGAAGAGACTCGCGGCAGCGTCTCGGTTCCCCCTTCTCCCCAGCGGGGAGAAGGTGCCCGTAGGGCGGATGAGGGGGCGGCTGGCGCTGGTCGTTGATTTTCCTACCGCGTCAAATCGCCGTGGCGATCTTCATGGCGAGCTGATCGAGGGCGGCTTCGGCGGAGGGGCCGGCGAGGACGTAGGAGGTGCCGGCATTGTGCCAGGTGACCAGGCCGATCTCGTCCTTGATCGTTTCCTTGAAGTCGTCGGTCTCCGGCGGCTGGGCGTCCTTGCGGAAGCAGATGGAGATGATGTCGCCGTCATTGTTGGAATAGACGAGCTGGCCGACGGGGCGGCTGTCGCCGAGAATGACGCGGGCTCCCTGGAAGGTCCAGGATTCACCGCTGAGATCGGGCACGCGGAAGGGCACGCCGATGGCGGTCGTCAGCCAGCTGGAGATTTCCTCGGCCTGTGAGGCCGGCACTTCCACGAGATGGCGCGGCTGGCGGATCAGCAGGCGCTGATAGGCGGTGACGTCGCTCAGCCAGTCGCTGGTGTTGGCGGGCGCCGTGGCAGTCGTGGTGGCGATCTCGTCGGCATCCGGGCTGATACCGACGAAATAGCCGATACCGCAGCCGACGACGAAAAGGATGAGGGCGGCGGCCAGCGCCTGCGGGCCGCTCGGTGACAGTTTCACCTGCGGGCGCGTGGCGCGCTGGGCGATCGGCGTCTTCGGCGGCTGTGTGCTCTTGATCGAGCGGACGAGGGCGAGCGGCACCGGCTCCTTCAGGACGTCTTCGAGGCGGCGGCGGCCGAAATCGGCGCCATGGCGCAGCTTTTCATGCAGGCGGCGCGCATTCTCGTCGCTTGCCAGGCGCTGCTCCAGTTCGTGCCGCTGTTCGGGCGAGACCTCGCCGTCGAGAAGGGCGGTGAGCTGGGCTTCGAGCGGCAATTTCCTAAGATCGAGCAATTCAGTACCTGTGGATGGGGTGGGTGCCGGCGAGCCCGGCGAAGTGTAGCCTGGCAGTGGCAAGCTGGGAGACGACGCTTGCCGTGGAGACGCCCATGATGTCGGCCGCCTGCTGATAGCTGTGGCCTTCGACGTCGACGAGCAGGAAGATCGAGGAAACGCCGTCCGGCATTTCGGCGATCATGCGATGGATGGCATCGGGATCGACCGAGGCAGAACGTTCGCGCGCAGCCTCTCTGATATCGGTGACGTTGCCGCGGGCGGATGCCTTCGGCTTGCGCTTGCGGCTGTCGTCGGCCCATTGCTGGCGGGCGAGCGTGTAGATCCAGCTTTCCAGCCGGCCTTCGCCGTTCCACTGATGCCCCTTGGCAATGGCGCGCAGACAGACGGCCTGAACAAGTTCGTCCGCAATGGCCGCTTCGCCGGCGAGCGTAATCGCAAAGCGGCGAAGGCGGGGCAGAAGGCCGACGAGATCACGGCGGAGGTCGATGGTCGTTGCGGGCTGACGCATTGTCTATCCAAGAAGCAGTCACAATGGTTTCGCGGACGAAGGGTTCGCCATCGGGCGCGAAACCGGCTTTATCGGCACCGGAGATGCATGTGCTTTATGAAGCAAGTCTCCTGCACTTCGCAAGCATCCGGTCGTCTTATCCCCTTTTCTCAAGGGATATTCATGTTTTAGCCCGCAAAGCTTGCGTCAATATGTCCTGTACCCGTTCAAGCTTTGCAGCAGGGCGCGATAGGCCCAGGTGCCTTCGCCGCCGCGGTCGCGGATTTCGACGAGCTGGACGCGGGCGCCCTGGATGTCTCCCTGCTCCACCAGCGCCATGCCCATGTAGGAGCGGGCGAGGATGTAGTTTTCATCGGCCTGCAGCGCCTTGCGGTAGTAGGACATGCCGAGCTCCATGCGGCCGGCCTTGCGGTTGGCGTAGCCGAGATAGTTCAGGATGCGCGGGTCGTTCTGGTTGTCGGCGAGATCGAGCACGGTGATGGCGTTCTCATACTGGCCGGCATAGGCGAATTCGCGGGCGAACTTATAGAGATCGTCGTCGTTGAAGCTGTTCTTCTTCGGGGTGACGCATTCCTTCTTTGCCTTGTCCCAAACCTTGCCGCCGGTGCAGGTCTTGGTCGTCTGGGTTTTCGGCGGCGGATTGGTGTCGTCGTTGCTGTCGCCGACCGCGAAAGCGGCCGTTGCAATGCCGAAGGCAAAGCCGGCGGCAAGGGTCGTTCTGCACAGGCGATGGAAGGGGGAAGTCATTGGCGGCTCCGTTCTGAGGCGATGCAGTTGCTCGGATTGTACGCTTAACGCCCAAAATACCAAGGGGGACAATCAGCCTCAACGGCAAATGTTGCGACGGTCGTGAGGGCCTTTTCGAGATTGCTTCAAGTGCCGCACAAAAAGAGTCCGAAGCCGGCGCTAAGGCGAGAAAATATCGACGCTTTCCGGCATCATCGCATCGCCTGTCCGGTTCACGCTGAAGCGCTCGCCGGTGAGCTCCCAGGCGCCCGGAGAGCCATCGATGGAAAAGAGATTGTAGGCGGCCGGCGGCTTGATGCTGCCCGGTCCCTGCGAGGCCGACGCGATGCCGACGACCGGCACCGGCTGCACCTGGCCGCGCAGCCAATGCAGCGTGTTCAGAT
This sequence comes from Rhizobium sp. R635, assembly GCF_002211285.1. Lineage (GTDB taxonomy): Bacteria > Pseudomonadota > Alphaproteobacteria > Rhizobiales > Rhizobiaceae > Rhizobium. Next base: position 43,478 of record NZ_LOKX01000008.1, read on the forward strand.
GCGTGTGGCCGTGCAGTACGAGCTCGGCGCCGCCGGTCGAAATCACGGCCGCGAAACGGCGGATGCCGATCATGCGTTTGTAGAAGGTGGTGGCGCCGCGGATCGGCGGATGATGGATCATGACGACGCGGAAGAGACCGGCTTCGCCGGCCGCGCGCAGCATGTTCACCGTGTCGCGGGCCTGGCGCGCGCTGAAAAAGCCGGAGGCGGCGAAGGGGGGCGTGGCGACGGCCGTGGAGCAGCCGACGATCGCCACCTTGCCGCGGACACGCAGATAGGGAAAAATGTGACGATCTTCCTGCCATTGCGGCGGGGCGAGGTCGCCGCGGACATAATCGTACCAGGCGCGCATCGACTTCTCGTAGGCGCCAGGCACATAGGCGTCGTGATTGCCCGGAACGACCGAGGTATCGGCGGGATCGCCGAGCGCGCGCAGCCACGCGGCGGCGGCGCGGATCTCGATTCCGCTCGCCAGGTTGACGAGGTCGCCGGTGACGGCGAGGTGATCGGCCTGATGGGCGCGGATATCATCGAGCAATAGATCGAGCGTGCTGCCGAAAAGGTGCTTGCGTCGGTTTCGATGCCAGTTCACAAAGCCGGTTATGCGTTTCGAAAACAGCTCCTGAATGGAAAGACGGGGCAGTGGTCCGAGGTGGACATCGGAAATATGCGCGAGCTTGAACATGCTACGAGACATAGACCAGCTTATTGACAAATCAAACACATCCGGCGCGATGAAGAGCCGAAACGGAACGATGGCGGATAAAGAGAAGCCCCCTCACATCAGGCTGGCCTTGCGCCTCCTGCATGTCTATTTTTCCTTCGCCCGCGGCATGACCATGGGTGTCAGGGCTGCGTGCTTCGATGCGGACGGCCGGATTTTCCTCGTGCGCCACAGCTATATCGGCGGCTGGCATATGCCCGGCGGCGGGCTGGAGCGCAACGAGACGGTCGAAGAAGCGCTGGTCAAGGAGCTGCGCGAGGAGGGCAACCTCCGGATCATCGGCAAGCCGCAGCTGGTCCAGGTCTATTTCAACACCACGACCACCCGGCGCGACCATGTCGTGTTCTACCGGGCGACCGTCGAGCAGACGGCGCCGCGGCCGCCGGACTGGGAGATCTCCGACAGCGGGTTCTTTTCGCTCGACGACCTGCCCGAGGGCACGACCGAGGCGACGTATCGCCGCCTCGCCGAGCTGCGGGGCGAGCAGGAGCCCGACCATCGCTGGTGAGTATCAAGCCGCGAAAAGCTTTTCGCGGCCATGTGGGCTGTCGAGATCGAGCACCGGGCCGGCGGGGACGATGCCCGTCGGGTTGATCGTCTTGTGGCTGCGGTAATAGTGCTGCTTGATGTGCGCCAGGTTTACCGTCTCGGCGACGCCTGATGTCTGGTAGAGATCCCTGAGGTAGCCGGGCAGGTTGCGGTAATCGGCGATGCGGCGGATGTTGCATTTGAAATGGCCGACATAGACGGGGTCGAAGCGCACCAGCGTCGTGAAGAGGCGCCAGTCGGCCTCGGTCAAGCTGTCGCCGAAGAGGTAGCGGCCCTTGCCCAGGCGCTCGTCGAGAATGTCGAGCGTTTCGAAGAGCTTGCCGACATTTTCCTCATAGGCTTCCTGAGTGGTGGCGAAGCCCGCCTTGTAGACGCCGTTGTTGACGTTGTCGTAGACGGTGGCGTTCAGCGCGTCGATTTCGGCGCTGAGATGCTCCGGATAGAAATCGATCTTCGAGCCCGTCAGCCCGTCGAAGGCGCTGTTGAACATGCGGATGATCTCGGCCGATTCGTTGCTGACGATCGTGCCGGTCTGCTTGTCCCAGAGGACGGGAACGGTGACGCGGCCGGAATAGTGCCGATCGGCTTTGACGTAGATCTGCCAGAGAGTCTTGGCGCCGAAGAGATGGTCGCCGGTGGCGCCGTCGCCGACTTTGAACTCCCAGCCGTTTTCGAGCATCAGCGGGTCGACGACGGAGACCGAAACCAGGTCCTCCAGCTTCTTCAGCTTGCGGAAGATCAGCGTGCGATGCGCCCAGGGGCAGGCGAGCGAGACATAGAGATGATAGCGCCCGGCCTCGGCCTTGAAGCCGCCGCTGCCCGAAGGGCCGGCCGCGCCGTCTGCCGTCACCCAGTTGCGGAATTGCGAGGGCTGCCGCTTGAACTGGCCCTTGCTCTCCTTCGTGTCGTACCAGGCGTCATGCCAGACGCCGTCCACCAGCATTCCCATGATCTTCATTTCCTCGATTTGCGTGCCGGGATGGAAGGTAGCTGAGATAGCGGGGCTTTGCAGGCGGTAAAGATTGAACAGTGTGTCACGGCGTTGGCGGGAAGGCGCATTTTGCGTTGGACGACGGAAATTTTTCCTGCTATCGGCCTTTTCACGATTTGAGAGACGCCCACCTGATGTTCATTTCCAGAAACCCGCGACGACGCTGATGCTCCCGAACGCCCAGGGCGTGTTCGAGACCCATCAATCTGTCCATCCGGTTTCTGTCATCATGTACAAGCACGATCTCGTCTATCTCACTGAAGACGCGTCTCATGACGCCGCCATCGAACACATCAACGAAGAAGCCTTCGGTCCGGGCCGTTTCACGCGGGCTGCCGCGCGCATCCGCGAGCAGGGGCCGCATGATCCGTCGCTGTCCTTCATCTGCACCGATAATGGCGAGACGATCGCCTCCGTGCGGATGACGCCGGTGCTCGCCGGCACGGTAAAGGGACATCTGCTCGGCCCGCTCGCCGTCCGCCCCTCCCACAAGAACATCGGCATCGGCCGTGAATTGGTGCGGATTGCGGTGGAAGCGGCAAGGCGCAAGGGTTCGGAAGCCGTCATCCTGGTGGGCGATCCGCCCTATTACGGCCCGCTCGGTTTCGAGAAGGTGGCTTACAACGCGCTTGCCTTTCCGGGCCCCGTCGATCCCGGCCGGGTGCTCGTCGTGCCGATCGCCGAGGGCGTGCACGAGCGGCTGAAGGGCACGATCGCCTGGCACGGATGATCAGAGATTTTTCCGGAGGAAGCTGCGCGTGCGGCCCTTCGGGAAATCCTCAAGCTCACCGAAGACTTCGTAACCTTGGCGCAGATAGGCGCTGAGGGCTTGCGGATTGAACGTATCGATCCACGCGCCGCGGCAGCCTCGGGCTCTCGCCTCTTCTTCGGCCTTTGTCAGGAGCTTGCCGGCGAGGCCGGTGCGGCGCAGCGTCTCGGGAATATAGAGCATCTGGGTGAAGAGCCAGCCCCAGGCGGTGTAGCCCGACAGGCCGCCGGTCACCTTGCCGTCGGTGTCGCGGATGAGGACGGCGAGCGGCCGGCGATCCGAAGGGCCGGCATCGCTATCGTTGAAAGCCGAGAGCGCATCGGTAATCGCCGCGAGTTCCTCCGGCGAAGGCGAGGCGGTGAGCTCGAATTCCGGCATGGGATTACCGCCCCTCGCGCCACCACATGGCGCCGAAGGCGAAGAGCAGGATGCCGACGCCGGCAAAACCGGCAAAGAGCGGCAGCGTGTTGATACCCTTCAGAACCGTCTCGCTGGTCATGCGGATCATCATCCGATCGCTGTCGGAGACGCGGACCTGGCCGCGCACCGGCAGGATCGGCGGGACGCTGACCGCGCCGCTTTCACTGGCGACGCGGGTCACGAGGCCCTTGCTTCTGTCGGCGACCGGCTTCAGCACATCCGTCGTCGAGATCATCGCCTTGAATTCCGGCGCATCGACGGCGCCGATATGAACGAGCGTCGAAAGCGGGCCGTTGCGGATTTCGAAGAGGCCGATCTCATCCATCCGCTTTTCGGCCTTGTAGAGGCCGGGTTCGGTCTGGGAAAGCGGCAGGGTTTCGGTCTTGCCGGAGGGGTAACGCACCGTGGCGTTGCCCGGATTGTCGCCGATCGTCTGGCGGGTGACTTCAAGGGTGCGGCCGGAGGCGCGCGCCGTCAGCGCTTCTTCCTCCAGTGCCGGTTCCTTCATCAGCCAATGGGCGACACGGCGATAGAGTGAGACATTCGGGCCGCCGCCTTCGAAGCCGCGCGCCCAGAGCCAGCCCTGATCGGAAAGCAGCATGGCGACGCGGCCCTGGCCGGAGCGGTTCAGCACCAGAAGCGGGTGGTTGTCGGCGCCGAGCATGATCGTCTCGCCCTCGGGCTTTTCGACATCGACGCTGCGGAACCAGCGGCCCCAATGCGGCGGGTCCTCGCCCGAACCGTCCAGGCCGCGGGTGACGGGATGTTTGCGGCCTTCCTCGGAGAGGCGGGGATAGAAGGCTTTCTCGATCATCTGGCCGGTGGGCATGGCCGGCAGCACCGAGGAAAGCGGCGTCATCGCGATGGAATCAGGGCCGGCATGCTCGGGACCGGCGGCGATCAGCAGTGCACCGCCGTTTTCGACATATTGCGCGATGTTGTCGTAATAGAGCAGCGGCAGCACGCCGCGATGCTGGTAGCGGTCGAAGATGATCAGGTCGAAATCCTTGATCTTGTCGACGAAGAGCTCGCGCGTCGGGAAGGCGATCAGCGACAGCTCGTTGATCGGCGTGCCGTCCTGCTTTTCCGGCGGGCGCAGGATGGTGAAGTGGACGAGATCGACCGAGGCGTCCGACTTCAGCAGGTTGCGCCAGGCGCGCTCGCCGGCATGCGGCTCGCCGGAGACGAGCAGGACGCGAAGATTCTGCCGGATGCCGTCGATGACATGGACGGCGCGGTTGTTGGCGGCGGTGACTTCGCCGGGAAGCTCGGCGACCGAGAATTCGAGCACGTTGCTGCCGCCGCCCGGCACCTTGAAGGAGAAGGGCGTATCCTGGCCGGGTGTGGCGCGCAGGGTGGCGATCTCGTTGCCGTTCATCTTCACCACGACATCGGCGGTGCCGCCGGGGCTCGGGCCGTCGTCGAAGACGCGCAGAATGACCTGCTGCTCCTCATTGACGATGCCGAAGCGCGGCCCCTTGATCACTTCGATGCGGCGATCGAATTCGTTGGGCTTGCCGGTCACGAGGCCATGGATCGGCGCATCGAAACCGAGCGCCTGATTGGCGGCCGGGACATCGTGGACCTCGCCGTCCGTCAGCATGATGGCGCCACCGACACGGGAGGGCGGGACGTCGGCGATGTTGGCGGCCAGCGCATCGAACAGGCGCGTGGCGGGTACGTCGGAATTGACGTCACCTTCGACGTCGACGAAGCGGGGCTCTATCTGCGGAAAACGGGCGAGCTGTCCCTTCAGGGCTGCAAGCGCCTCGTCGGTCATCTTGACGCGGTCGGGCGTCTGCTGGCTCTGGCTGCGGTCGACGATGACCGGGACGATCGTCGACAGCTGATCGCGGTCCTCCTGCAGCAGCACGGGATTGGCAAGAGCGATCAGGAGGGCGGCCGCTGCCAGCGTCCTGATCCAGGCGCCGCGAATACCGCGCCAGATCGCAAAGGCGGCGACAACTGCGCTGACGGCGGCGAGCGCCGCCAGGACCGGCCAGGGCAGGAAGGGCGAAAAATCGAACGTCATCTCATTGCCCCAACCGTTCGAGCAGGTCGGGAACATGAACCTGGTCGGTCTTGTAGTTGCCGGTCAGCATGTACATCATGATGTTGACGCCGGAGCGGTAGGCATATTCGCGCTGCGTTTCATCCGACGGCACGGTCGGCAACATCGGCGTGCCGTTCGCGTCGATCGCCCAGGCGCCGGCGAAATCATTGCCGGTGATCAGGATCGGCGAAACGCCGTCGGCCGTCGCCGCCGATTTTTCGGTCGCTTCGCGGCCGCCCTGCCTGGCCTCGATCCAGAGCGGGCTGCCGGTATAGCGGCCGGGAAAGCTCGACAGGAGATAGAAGGATTTCGTCAGCACGTGGTCCGATGGCACCGGTTCCAGCGGCGGAATGTCGAGATTGCCCAGGATTTCCTGCAGCCTCTGGCCGTTGGCGCTGACATTGCCGGCATTGTCCAAGGCGCTGATCTGATCGCGCGTATCGAAAAGCACGGTGCCGCCATTGCGCATATAGGCGTCGATGCGGCTGATCGCGGCCGAGGACGGCATCGGCGCCGTCGCCGAAATCGGCCAGTAGATGATCGGATAGAAGGCGAGCTCGTCCTTGGTGAGGTCGAGGCCGACAGGAGGCGCCGGCTCCAGCGTCGTGCGGAAGGTCAGGAACTGGGTGAGCCCCTCCAGACCGCGCTCGGATATATCGTCCACCTCCTGCTCGCCGGTGACGACATAGGCGAGATGGGTATTGTCGAGCCTCTCCAGGACGAGGTCGTCGCCGGGGCGAGAGTCGTTGGCGTGCAGCGTGCCGGGCTGCATGAGGAAGCCGGCGGCGACGGCAACCGCGAGCATCGCCGCCGTGCGGACAGCCGGGCGCGAGCGCGAGAAGGCGCCGTTCATGAAGAGGACGATCAGGCTATCGGCCAGCAGCAGCAGAAAGGCGGCGAGGAAAAGCGCGGGTTTTGCCGACCAGCTTTCGCCGCCGATCAGGCCTTCGCGCACGGCGTTGGTGCCTGTCGTGTCGAGCGGCTTCAATTCGGCCTCCTCGGGCAGCACGTTGAGGGAGGTGAAACCATCTTCCGAACCGTAGAGCCCCGGAGGGTTGTCGAAATTCGCGGTCGGTTCTTCTCCGGCCTTCGGAATGAGCGGCCGCGCCGAGCCCGTCTCGGAGACGAGCGTGCCTTTGGCCGTCAGAATGCGGAACGGCGGCAGGGTTTCGGCAACACGCGCGTTGCCGCGCGCCTCCGACGTCACGCCGCCCGAGCGCGAGATCTGCAGGAGATGGCGCAGCATGTCGACGAAGGTGCCGGAGATCGGCAGGTCGGACCAGGTCGCTTCCGCCGTGACGTGAAAGAGGACGATCTGGCCGGAAGCGAGCTGCTTCATCGTCACCAGCGGCGTGCCGTCGGCGAGGCTCGCCCAGGTGCGTTCGGCAAGATCGGGCGTCGGTTCGGCCAGCACTTGCCGCTTGACGACGACATCAGCGGGACGCGCTATTCCGGCGAAAGGCCCGAAATTCGGAAATTCGGCGAGCGACTGCGGCTCGCTCCAGGACAATGTGCCGCCGAGCGCGCGTTCTCCCTGGCGCAGGATCACGGGGATCAGCGGATCGTCCGCCGGGGCTGCCGCCATGCGCGGGCCGGCAAAACGCAGCAGCATGCCGCCGTTCGATATCCAGCGCGTCAGAGGTTCGTAGGTCTCCTCCGGCAGGCGGCCGATATCGGCCATGATGATGATCGAAGGATTGCTGGCGAGAAGTTTCGGTATTGCGACGGCCAGATCGGAATCGGCGGGCTGGATGATATCCGCATAGGGCTGCAGCGCCCGCTGGATGTAGTAGAGCGGCGAGAGCAGCGGCTGGAATTCATCGGCTCCCGTACCGGACAGCAGGACGACGCGGCGGCGCTTGAAGGCGTCGTCGAGCAGGTGGACCGCGCCTGATGTCGCGCCGTTGTCGACGCTGATGCGGGCGAAATCGTTGCGCATCTCGAAGGGAGCGGTGATCGAACTCGTGGCGACGCTCTGGCCGGGACGGAAATCCACCGTGCCATTGGCGATCGAGCGGCCCTGGGCATCGACGGCGTTGAGCGCCACCGATGTGGGGCGCGAACTGTCGAGCCGCGTGACCTTGACGCTCATGGCGTCGGCCGCATTGTTGGCCGCGGTGACGGCAACCGTCTTTGCGGCATCGCCCTGGATGAGGCGCAGATCGGCGGGCTGGAGCTCGGCGAGCTGGCGCACCGTCGGATCATCGGCCTTGGCAGCGGCGCCGTCTGTGAGGAAGGCGAGGGTGCCGGGCTTGACGCCGTTCAGCGCCGCGCGCAGCGCCTGGAAAGCGCGCTCGCGGTCCGGGACCAGCGGCCGCGGCTCGGCGGCGCGCAGCTTGTCGCGGGCACTCGCGGCCGTGCCGGGCACGGCATCGTTCGTGGGATCTGCGGTGAAGGCGATCGATACCGGCGTGCCGGCGGATTCGGCATCGTCCACCAGCGCGTCGGCGGTCTGGATGCGGCGCTCCCAATCGGGTGCGGCCGCCCAGCTGTTGTCGACGAAGAGCACGAGCGGGCCGCCCGATGCGAGCGAGCTGGTGCGCGGATTGAAGACCGGATCGGCGATCGCCAGGATGATGACGGCGGCGAGCAGCATGCGCAGCAAGGTGAGCCACCAGGGGCTTTGCGCCGGCGTCTCCTCGCGCTTCAGCACGGATGCGAGGATCTTCAGCGGCGGGAAGACCTCGGCCTTCGGGCGCGGCGGGGTCAGCCGCAGCAGCCACCAGATGACCGGGAGCGCGATCAGCGCGCCGAGAATGGCGGGATAGGCGAAAGCGAAGGGAAGGGCGTTCACAGCTGCCCTCCATGCGTCGCCTTGGCCGGCATGCCGGAGAGATACATATGCACAGCGACCAGCGCTTCGGAAGCAAGATGATCGGTGCGGTGGGCCGTGAAGGTCCAGCCGAGATGGCGCAGCGACTGGCCGAGGCTTTCCCTGCGGGCGAGATAGGCGTTGCGATAGGCCTCGCGGATATGTTCGGCGCGGCCGGAAACCAGCTTGGCGCCGCTCTCCGGATCGGTGAATTCGGTGCGGCCGCTATAGGGGAAGATCTCTTCGGCGGGATCCGATATCTCGACCACATGGCCGCGCAGGCCGCGGCGGGCGAGCGGGCCGAGGCGCTCCATGATCGCAGGCGCGTCGTCGAGGAAATCGCCGATCAGCACGAGATCGCTCCAGCCGCGGATCATCGCCGTTTCCGGCAGGCCGCCGGTCAGCGGCGCGTGTACCAGCGCCGATGCCAGGCGTTCGGCGGCATTGCGCGTGGAGGCGGGTTCCATGATGCCGGGGCAGCCGATGCGCTCGCCGGAACGGGAGAGGATTTCGGCAAGCGCCAGCATGAGGACCAGCGCGCGGCTTTCCTTAGAGACGTTGCCGTAGCTCGACTTGTACATCATCGAGGGCGACATGTCGCACCAGAGCCAGATCGTATGCGCCGCCTCCCATTCGCGCTCGCGCACATAGGTATGATCGTCGCGGGCGGAGCGGCGCCAATCGATGCGCGACAGGCTCTCGCCTTCGGCATAGGGACGGAATTGCCAGAAATTCTCGCCGATGCCGCGCTTGCGGCGGCCATGCCAGCCGGCAATCACCGTGTTGGCGATGCGCTTGGCTTCCACCAGGCAATCCGGCATGAGGGCGGCCCGCTGCCTTGCGCGGGAAAGGGCATCGCTGCCTGACGTCGGATTGACGATCTGTCCGATAGATGCCACGCGTCCGGCTTCCTTATCCCTTTGCCTGCTTGACCAGTCCGGCGATGACGTCGCGCACCGACATGCCTTCGGCGCGGGCGGCGAAGGTCAGCGCCATGCGATGCTGGAGAATGGGTTCGGCGAGCGCGAAGATATCGTCAAGAGACGGGGCGAGGCGGCCTTCATAGAGCGCGCGGGCGCGGGCGCAGAGCATCATCGCCTGGCCGGCGCGCGGGCCTGGACCCCAGGCGACGTTCTTGTCGGTCGAGGCATTGCCCTGCCCGGGGCGGGCGGAGCGCACCAGCGAAAGGATGGCGTCGACGACCGTCTCGCTCACCGGCATCTGGCGGACGAGGGTCTGGATCTCGATCAGCCGCTGCGCATCGATGATAGCTTCCGGCCGGGTTTCGCCGAGGCCCGTGGTTTCGAGCAGGATCTGGCGCTCGGCGGCGAGCTCGGGATAATTGACGTCGACCTGCAGCAGGAAGCGGTCGAGCTGGGCTTCCGGCAGGGGATAGGTGCCTTCCTGCTCCAGCGGGTTCTGGGTGGCGAGCACATGGAAGGGAGCCGGAAGGTCGTAGCGCTGGCCGGCGATGGTGATATGATACTCCTGCATGGATTGCAGAAGCGCCGACTGGGTGCGCGGCGAGGCGCGGTTGATCTCGTCGGCCATCAGCAGCTGGGCGAAGACCGGGCCCTTGACGAAACGGAAGGAGCGGCGGCCGGTGTCGTCCTGGTCCATCACTTCGGAGCCGAGAATATCCGAAGGCATCAGGTCGGGCGTGAACTGGATGCGGTTGGCGGCAAGGCCGAGCACTTCGCCGAGCGTCGTCACCAGCCTGGTCTTGGCAAGGCCGGGGACGCCGACGAGCAGGGCATGGCCGCCGGAGAGCACGGCGAGAATGGTGTTCTCGACGACGCTTTCCTGACCGAAGATCACCTTCGAGACTTCTCCGCGGATGGCGGCGATATCGGAGAGCGCCTTCTCGGCGGCGGCGACGATCGCCTTTTCATCGAGGCTGGCTTCGGTCTTCATCATACCCATGGGCATCTCCAACGGCTGAAATCATTCGGCAGCGAATCGGCGGACTTATACATCTGCCTCATACTCGATAGAGTTATGGAGATGCGACGGGCTGACAAGTTCGTTACGAATGACTATCTCGTGACTTCACTTCGTTAAGGACAAACCGGGACGGAAGAATGGCAGCCGAAGAAATCAGCGGACAGGCGGATGCAGCGGGGCTTGCCGCGCTGATTTCGCGCGCGTCTGCCGAAAATAGCGGTAAAAAACGCGGGCTGCCGCCGGTCGAGCGGTGGAATCCGCCTTTCTGCGGCGACATCGACATGGAGATCAGGGCCGACGGCACCTGGTTCTACATGGGCACGCCGATCGGCCGGCCGGCGCTGGTGCGGCTGTTTTCGACGGTTTTGAGAAAGGACGAGGACGAAAAGACGTATCTCGTAACTCCTGTGGAAAAGGTCGGGATCAGGGTCGTCGACGCGCCGTTCGTTGCGGTGGAGATGAGCGTGACGACGCGGGAGGGTGATCAGGTGCTGACGTTCCGCACCAATGTCGGCGATGTCGTGGAGGCGGGAGGAGAACATCGGCTGCGCTTTGCCATTGCCGGCGGCAATGCCGAACTGAAACCCTATCTGCATGTGCGCGGGCGGCTGGAGGCGCTGGTGTCGCGTGCGGTGATGTATGAACTGGCGGCACTCGGCGAGACGCTCGACGTGGAGGGACAGGCGATGTTTGCCGTTCGCTCCGCCGGCGAGGTCTTCCCCGTCATGCCGGCCGACGAACTGGATGCGCTTTCCCGATGAACGATGCGATCACCCAACGTTATCCGCTGTTTTCAGCAGCTGAATTCCGCCGCCGTGCGCTCAATCAGAATGGCGGGCCCGTCGACCATGCCTGGCGCGATCACGGCGACCATGTCCTCAATCCCGATATCGTGGAGGAGGTCGCGACCTTCAAGCTGCGCGATGCCGCCGTGCTCGTGCCCGTTGTCGACGACGGCGAGGAAGCGCGTGTGATCTTCACCAAGCGCACGGCGACGCTGCGCAAACATTCCGGCCAGATCGCCTTTCCCGGCGGCTCGATCGATCCGGCCGATATCTCGCCCGAAATGGCGGCGATCCGCGAGACGGAGGAGGAAATCGGCCTGCCCGGTTCCTACGTCGAGACGGTCGGCAGGCTGCCGAATTACCTCGCTTCGACCGGCTTCCGCATCACGCCCGTGCTCGGCGTCGTCAAGCGGGGTTTCGCGCTGACGCTGAACCCGGCCGAGGTGGACGACGTGTTCGAGGTGCCGCTTTCCTTCCTGATGAACCCGGCCAATCACAACCGCGACAGGCGCGTCATCGACGGCATCGACCGGCATTTCTACCGCATGCCCTATGAAACCAGAATGATCTGGGGCATCACCGCCGGCATCGTCCGCACGCTCTACGAAAGGCTTTATGCATGACCGGCATTGCCGACCAGGCATGGTTCCGTGATCCGGCGCTCGCCCGGGTCCTGGCACTTCTCAATACCGATGAGGGGGAAGGACGGGTCGTCGGCGGCGCGGTGCGCAACAGCCTGATGGGCCTGCCGGTCAGCGATATCGACATTGCCACGACGCTGACGCCCGAAATCGTCATGGAGCGGGCAGCAGTGGCCGGCATCAAGGCGGTGCCGACAGGGCTGCAACACGGCACGGTGACGCTCGTCATCGACGGCAAGCCCTTCGAGGTGACAACGCTGCGCACCGATGTCGAGACCGACGGACGCCGCGCCAAGGTCGCCTTCAGCACCGATTGGAAGGCCGATGCCGAACGGCGCGACCTGACGATCAACGCGCTCTACGCCGATGCCAAGGGCGAGGTGGTGGATCTCGTCGGCGGGCTTGCGGACATCGAGAGGCGCAACATCCGTTTCATCGGCGATGCGACGAGGCGTATCGCCGAAGACCATCTGCGCATCCTGCGCTTCTTCCGTTTCTTTGCCTATTACGGTTCCGGACGGCCGGATGCGGAGGGTCTGAAAGCCTGTGCGGCGGCGCGTCCGAAACTGAAGACGCTCTCGGCCGAACGCGTCTGGTCGGAGCTTCGGAAGCTGCTCGGTGCCGGCGATCCCGGCCGGGCGCTGCTCTGGATGCGGCAGGTGGCGGTGCTGACGGAAATCCTGCCGGAATCGGAACGATGGGGGATCGATGCGATCCCTTCCTTGGTCGCCACCGAGAAGGCGCTCGGCTGGACGCCCGATCCGCTGCTGCGCCTTGCGGCGATCGTGCCGCCCGATGCGGCGCGGCTGGAGGCTCTTGCGGCCCGGCTGAAGCTCTCGAATGCGGAAGCGGCCGCTCTGACGGCCTGGGCGAAAGCGGCGCCGGTCAACGACGAGATATCGCCGGCCGCCTTCGAGCGGCTGCTCTACCGCAACGGCCCGGATGGCATCACGACGCGCCTGAAGCTGGCGCTCGGCGTTGCGCGCGGCAAGGCCGAGGGCGATCTTGCCGAAATGGCGCGCTCGGCGCGGCTCGGCAAGCTCCTGGATCAGGCCACGAACTGGAGGAAGCCGCAATTTCCTCTGAATGGCGGCGATGTGATTGCGGCCGGCATCGCATCCGGCCCGCGCGTCGGCGAACTGCTGGCGGCCCTGGAACATCAGTGGGTGGAGGAGAATTTCGCTTCCGACCGGGCCGCGCTGCTCGCCCGGCTGCAGGAACGCATCCAATAGGGATCATGCGTCGCATCCGGTGGATGCGGCGCTGTCATAGTCGTTGCTGCCAGGACGCGGGCACCGGCTCTCAGGCGGCGCTGGCCTCGTCGCGGATGCGTGCCTTGATATTGTCAACCATGTTTTCGCGTATGGTCGTTTCGCCGTGAGCGGTCTTCAGGTGCTCGACGGCGCGGCGGACCACTTCTGCGTCATTATCCGCCCGGGTGTGCCAGGCGCAGCCGGGAACGAGCGTGCCGCATTCGAAAAGTCGCATGGTTTTCTCCTCTGTCTGGGACGCAACGGCCATCGCGCTTTCACGCGATTGATGAATGTACGTGCGGAGAGAAGGTTCCGGCCGGCAGGAGGTGACGACCGGAGAAGGTGTTTCAGTCGGGCATCGCCCAGGCTTTGAAAGTATCCGAGAGATGGCCGGGCATGTTGCTGTTGGCTGCGTCGTTCTGCAGCTCTTCAGGCGACTTTCCGCCGGCCAGTTGCAGCTTGACCTGCTCGATGAAGCAGGAGAGGGGCAGATCCGAGCCGCTCTTGGCCCGCAGTTTCTCGGCGATGCGTATCAGGAACTCGGGCGTGTCGATTGCACGGAATGTTTCCTGGACATCCGTGGACGCAGGCGAGCCGCTTTGTGTCGTCATGACAATCCTCCTCCGATTGTTACGCACGTACATATAAAGTTAGGACTCACTGAATTTTTATGAAGGTCCCTCAATTCGAATTTATCGACGAGTTATCACAGTCTCACGGCCAGCGGACGACGGGCGGCAGCGACGAGAGAATGGATTCCACGTTGCCGCCGGTCTTCAGGCCGAAAATTGTGCCGCGATCATACAGCAGATTGAACTCGACGTAGCGGCCACGGCGGATCAATTGTTCGTCACGATCGGCCTCCGTCCACAGTTTGTTGAAGTTGGAGCGGACGATTTTCGGATAGACCATGGCGAAGGCCCGGCCGACATCGCGCGTGAAGGCGAAATCGGCCTCCCAGCCGCCGGCTTCGGCGCTCGAATGCAGCCAGTCGTAGAAGATGCCGCCGATGCCGCGGGCTTCGTTGCGGTGCTTCAGGAAGAAATACTCGTCGCACCAGGCCTTGTAGGCGTCGTAATCGGCAACGGCATGGTTGCGGCAGGCGATCTCCATCGCCTTGTGGAAGAGCTGGCTGTCCTCGTCCTCCTGCGTGCGGCGGCGCGACAGCACCGGCGTGAGGTCGGCTCCGCCGCCGAACCAGCGGCTTGTCGTGACGACCATGCGGGTGTTCATGTGCACGGCGGGAACGTTGGGGTTGACGGGATGGGCGATCAGCGAGATGCCGGAGGCCCAGAAACGCGGATCTTCCTTGGCGCCCGGTATCTGGGCGCGAAAGTCCGGCGAGAATTCGCCGTGGACGGTGGAGGTGTGGACGCCGACCTTCTCGAAGACGCGGCCTTCCATCATCGACATGCGGCCACCGCCGCCGGCGCCGTCTTCACGCGACCAATCCTTGGCGACGAAGCGGCCGGGCTCCTGATCGGAAAGCGGGCCTTCCAATTCGTCTTCCAGAGCTTCGAAGGAGGCGCAGATCGTATCGCGCAGCCCTTCGAACCAGTTGCGGGCAGCAGCCTTCTTCTCTTCGATATCGTCAGGCAAGCCGATCGGCAGTTCCGGTCTTTCCATGTCACGCCTCCGCGGCCGGTCCCTCTCAGGACACGACTCGCTCATTCCTCGTTGTCCGCCACCTCTAGCAGGTGGCGCCGCCTCTCGCCAAGCTGCGGCCGAGGCATCAAGATTCGACTCGCAAAGCAAGGGTTTCGATACTACCTTTTCGACAGAGGTAGGTTTGATGGCGAAAATTCCAGGCCCTCCGTCCTTCGACGGGCTGAAGCGCAGAATGGCGAGACACCGGGCGGAAAATTCTGCCCGCACGAAAGACCATTTCGTGCGTCAGACATATTGTCTCGGCCTCCTCGACGCCCGCGCCAAGGCGCGCGAATGGTTCGACGAATATCCGAAAGCGGCCTATTGGACCGAAGTGGAAAGCTGGCGTCAGCTCGACGGCGACCAGATCGAATTCACCATGCGCCGCCTGCCTTCGGCCGACTAACCGTCACTCCACGGTCGTTCGCACGCGGCTTTCGATCAGCAGGCCGTTCTCGTCCATGATCGGATGCGCCACCGAGACGATATGGGCGTTGATGCGCTTCAGGTCGCGCAGCATGTCGAGATGCAGCGAACTCGTCTGCAGGCTGTCGGTGCGGCCGTCGCGCAGGCGTTCGAGATGGCGCTCGGCCGACTGCTTCTCCATCCGGCGGACCTCGACCTTTACCTCCATCATCTGGCGCGCGAGATTGAAATCACGGGTGACGAAGATGGTCTGGGCGACGTGCAGATTGTCGATCGTCAGATCGAACAGCTTGCGCAGTTCCTGATGGCCGTCGTCGGAAAATCTGAGCCCGAGGGAGATTTTCTTCTTCACCTGCTCCAGGAGGCCCTTCTCGATGATGTCGCCCATATGTTCGAGATTGATCGCGTAATCGATGACGACGATCGAGCGGCGGCCGTTTTCGTCGCCGAGACCTTCACGTCCGAGCTTGGAGAGATAGACTTTCACCGCCTGCTGCAGCCGGTCGACGCGTTCTTCGAGGGCCGGGATCTCGGTAAGCTTGGAAGCGTCGTTCCGTTCGAAGGCTTCGGAAACCCGGATCAGCATGCGCTCGATGAGGTCGCCGATGCCGAGCACTTCGCGGGTGGCGCTGGTCAGAGCAATGACGGGCGTCGAAAGTTCGTGCTCGTCCAGATATTTCGGCGCGTTGTCGGGCTCCGGCTGGTCCGGCACCAGCCGGGCCATCAGCGCGGCGAGCGGCCGGGAGAAGGGCCAGGCGAGCGCTGCGAGCAGAAGGTTGAAGGCGAGATGCGCATCGACCGGCAGCTTGGCGGGGCCGAAGGGCAGCAGCTGGATGAGTTCCGCGCCATAGCCTGCGAGCGGCAGGGCGAGGAAGCAGCCGATCATGCGCACGATCAGATTGCCGAGGGTGACGCGCCGGGCCGAGACCGGGCCGGACAATGTCGCGACGACGGGCGGTATCGCGCCGCCGAGATTGGCGCCGAGCACGAGCACGACGACGAGTTCGGCTGATATCAGGCCGGCCGAGGCGAGCGACAGGATCAGAACCACCACCGCCAAGCTCGACGAGGATAGGAAGGCGAGTGCTGCGGAGAAGATGAGCGCCACGGGCAGGGCGCCGTCCAGCAGGCCGATGAAGGCGGCAAGGGCGGGAGAGGCGCGCATGGGCTCAGTCGCAAGGCCGAGGAGATGCAGCGACAGCAGCATCAGCCCGATGCCGATCAGGGCCGCGCCGCCACCCTGGCGGGTGCTGGAGCGGCCACGGTAAAGCACCATGCCGGAAAGGATCAGGAGGGGCGAAAGCCATTCGATGCCCGTGGCGACGATCCAGGCGGTGATCGCCGTGCCGACATTGGCCCCGAGCAGGACGATCTGCGCCATGCGCGGCTTGATGAGATCACGCTCGACGAAGGATGCGGTCATCAGCGCGGTTGCCGTGGAGCTTTGCAGCGCGATGGTTGCCACCAGGCCTGACAGGAAGGAGCGCAGGCCGCCGCGCGTGCCGGTCGCCAGCCCGGTTCTCAGCCGGGCGCCGAAGGCCCTGGACATGCCGTCCTTCACCTGTGCGAGGCCGAACAGCAGCAGGGCCACGGCGCCGAACAGGTTGATCATGATGACCGTGGATTCCATTTTCTTGTTTTTGTTCTTCTTTCTTGTGTCTGGAAAAAATAGAGCCCGGGCTTTTCTGCCTCAAGCCGTTGAAATCATGGAAACTGCGCGAATCTTTTTGATTGCTCGGCTAATGAATATAAGCTGTTTTGGCTGATCGGCAACGCCGGTTTGCGACATTCCGGAACAGATCGGCACATCCGTCGAACCCGGCGCCGATCAAGCCCAGGCGGTCTGACGCATGGTCTCGCCGACGATCATCGCCGCCGAGACCGCGACGTTGATCGAGCGCTGGCCTTCGACCATCGGGATCAGGATGCGGGCATCGGCTTTTTCATGTACCTGATCCGGCACGCCGGCGCTTTCACGGCCGAAAAGCAGGATATCGTCGGGACGGAAAGCAAAGTCGGTGTAGCGATCCGCGGCCTTGGTCGAGGCGAGGATCAGGCGACGGCCTGACGTGGCGCGCCAGGCCTCGAAGCGGTCCCAGCTGACATGGCGGGTCAGCGCGGCGGCGGCGATATAATCCATGCCGGATCGTTTCAGATTGCGGTCGGAGACATCGAAGCCGGCGGGCTCGATCAGGTCGACGGCAAAGCCGAGGCAGGCGGCAAGGCGCAGGATCGTGCCGGTGTTGCCGGGGATATCCGGCTGATAGAGTGCCAGCCTGAGATCAGTCATGACGTGCCGCCTTTTTGTTTTCGTTTCGATGCCAGAGGCGTAATCCAACAGTCATTCCGGAGCAACAGGGGCGCATTTTGGCTCCGAAACGTTCAATTTGCGCCATTATGGGGCTGGAAATTTCGCGGTTTTCGCGGTATCCATGCACGTCTTCAATCGCCAGCAGGGAGGGCCGACATGAATATTTTGCTCCATATGCGCTTTCCCGCCGTGATGCCGATCAAGGCGACATGGCGCCGCTAAGGCGCATTTCTTCCTGAAATCCCCTTCTTGATCCATTGTGCGGCTGTTTCAGCCTCGCCCCTTGAACGTCCGGTTCCCATATGTGCTTGCATGCGCCGGGATGGCGCGAAGCCGGGAGCCGGAACGCTGATGTTTCGGAGCAATTTCATGTTTGGCTGGTTCGAACAGCGACTCAATCCCTTTCCGAGCGAGGAGCCCGTGGCGCCCCCGAAAGGTCTCTTTGCCTTCTGCTGGCATTACAGCAAGCCGGCAGCGCCGTGGCTCGGCCTGATGGCCGTGCTGACTTCGCTGATCGCCATCGGCGAAGTGGCGCTCTTCCAGTTTCTCGGCGACATCGTCGACTGGCTGACCAATGCCGATCGCGCCACCTTCCTGCAGACGGAAGGCCACAAGCTGTTCTGGATGGCGGCGCTGGTGCTGGTCGGCCTGCCGCTGGCGGCCGGGCTCGATTCCCTCATCATGCACCAGATGCTGCTCGGCAATTATCCGATGATGGCGCGCTGGCAGATGCACCGCTTCCTGCTGCGCCACAGCATGACCTTCTTCGCCAACGAGTTTGCCGGGCGCGTCGCGACCAAGGTGATGCAGACTTCGCTTGCCGTGCGCGAAACTGTCATGAAGATCCTCGACGTCTTCGTCTACGTCGTCAGCTACTTCCTGACGATGATCATCGTGATTGCGGCGGCCGACTGGCGGCTGATGATCCCGATCCTCGTCTGGCTCGCCGTCTATATCGGCATCGTCTCCTATTTCGTGCCGCGGCTTCGCAAGATCGCGGCGACGCAGGCGGATGCGCGCTCGATGATGACGGGGCGCGTGGTCGACAGCTACACGAACATCGCCACCGTCAAGCTTTTCTCGCATGCGGGCCGTGAGGAGGTCTATGCGAGGGAGGGCATGGACGAGTTCCTGCAGACCGTGCACAAGCAGATGCGCAAGGTGACGCTCTTCCACATCAGCGTCTACCTGAACAACTGCATCGCGCTCTTCGTCGTCTCTGGCCTGTCGATCTGGTTCTGGCTGAACGGGGCGATCTCGGTCGGCGCGATCGCTATCGCCATCGGTCTTGCCATGCGCGTCAACGGCATGTCGCAATGGATCATGTGGGAAGTCTCGGCGCTGTTCGAGAATATCGGCACGGTTTATGACGGCATGGAGATGATGAGCAAGCAGCACGACATCGTCGACAAGCCGGGAGCACCGGTCCTGACGGCGAAGAAGGGCGCGATCCACTACGACCGCATCCGCTTCCACTACGGCAAGGGCAAAGGCGTCATCGACAACCTGTCGCTCGACATCAAGGCGGGCGAAAAGGTGGGTCTGGTCGGCCGTTCCGGCGCCGGCAAGACGACGCTGATGAACCTGCTCTTGCGCTTCTACGACCTGGAGGCCGGCCGGATCACCATCGACGGGCAGGATATTTCAGGCGTCTCGCAGGAGAGCCTGCGTTCGCTGATCGGCGTGGTGACGCAGGATACCTCGCTGCTGCACCGCTCGATCCGCGACAACATCGCCTATGGCCGTCCCGATGCCTCGGATGCCGAGATCATCGAGGCTGCCAAGCGTGCGAATGCCTGGGAGTTCGTCGAAGGGCTCGTCGACATGCAGGGCCGCCAGGGGCTCGATGCGCAGGTCGGCGAACGCGGCGTCAAGCTGTCAGGCGGCCAGCGCCAGCGCATCGCGATCGCCCGCGTCTTCCTGAAGGACGCGCCGATCCTGGTGCTCGACGAGGCGACCTCGGCGCTCGATTCCGAAGTCGAGGCGGCGATCCAGGAAAACCTCTTCGCCCTGATGGAAGGCAAGACGGTGATCGCGATCGCCCACCGGCTTTCGACGCTGACGGAGATGGACCGGCTGATCGTGCTCGACAAGGGCCGGATCATCGAAGCCGGCTCGCACGGCGAACTGATCGAAAATGGCGGCATCTATGCCGACCTCTGGAACCGCCAGTCCGGCGGCTTCCTCTCCGATCACGCCGAGGAGGCGGAAGAGGCAGCGGAATGAGAGAAGCCCTCCCGGTGGAAACGGGGAGGGCCTTTTACAGTTGAGGGCATTCAAATAGGGATACCGTCCGTGGCTACAGTGCCGATCGCATTGCCAGAACGCCAAACCCAAGCGCGACTCGAGGCTTTGCTGCGTGAGGGCCTTGCCTCTGGCAAGGCCGCGGAGGCAACGCGCGCATTTTGGGACGATCTGAGGCACGAAGCTACGCGGCTGCTGGCGGTACAGAGTAAAAAGAATTCGGCGGCTTAGCGTCAAGCCGACGGCTAGGGAGATATTCTGTGGCAACTTGCCTATCTTTTGGAGCGTGGCGGTGCATCACTCGGTCAGCGCTTTCTGCATCCGGCTTTTACGCTTGCAACACCAGTTTAAGATCTGACCAAAATCGAGATTGTTGAGGCAACCTTCTAGAATTTGACAAGCTAAATTCTATTGGGGTCGCATTGTTGTATATCGCCCGAATCTATGCTTAACAGTGGTTGTAATCGCCCGGTGGTTGAATGACCTTATTAACACTCGATACAGATTTCGGCTTGGCTGTAGAGCCGAGGTATATACACCCTGGGGAAACCGTGGCAAAACCGCGCAGCCTTCACAAACTGGATGGGCATTCGGCCAGTCTCCTGAGGGAATACTTCCAGACCGCCAAGCGTGGCTTAGGCGTTACAAAACTCAATCATCTTTGTTTGATTATCCTTTGGTTGATGGATGAGAGCGGCACAATTTGGTTCGCGCTCGAGGAAGCGTATTCGGCTGATCACTCAGGCAGCCACATTCACCATCCAGTTTCAAGGGTGTGGTCGCTTCCTTCAAAGTATTTAAAGTTAGGACATCCAGCGCTTTTGTCTGGCGATCCGAAGAAAGCCCGCATTGGTGGTGAGATAGTCTATGATCCGGATTTTGGAGAGCACGAATGGGTGATCTCCAACAAGTCAGGAAGGTTTGGACCAAACTCCAAGAAGCAGCCCCGCGAACACCTCGAAAAAGCCGCGGAAGTATGGAAACAGTTTGGTATTGATTTAGATGTACATTATCTAAAGCCTGCGGACTGAATGCCAACAACCGTCAAAATGCTAGATTTGGGCTATGAGAATTTTTGAGCTAACGTCTCGGCCGTCGCAAGTTCGCAAACTTGTAGATCGTTTGGCGAACGGTGAATTTTCCGAACTATTGATCGACGCTCTAGTCGAGTTTCTCTCGACAACGCCGCCGGATGGCGGTGCCTGCGACGATCTAATTGAAGCTACAGGGCTTGAACTAGGATCGGCGGGTGTATGGGATCATCTTCCCGCTGAACGCCTTGCCGACGCTCTCGTCAAATGTCCTTCAACCCCTGTGGCGGTATTTGTCTCATCGTTGCCCAGCGCATACAAAGAACGTGTTAGAGCGCTTCTGAACCAGGTCCCTTCGGAGGAGATTGGCCCATCTCAGTTGAGTGGGCAGAGTAAAATTGCGCCCCCGTTGGTGGAAGTACTACGCAGAGCGCGACATCGAGCCTTTGACCCGCTATCAAGCGAGTATTCCTTCGCTACGTTTCACCATTATCTTCGAGTTGACCACAGCTACGAAATGGTAGTTAAGAAGGAGGCGGAGTTGTTGCATAAGCATTTGTCAGGCGAGTACGCACCCGTATTCCTCGTGGTGAAAGCTCAGTTACCTGGGCACAAGTCAGCTAGTGGGTCTGGGCGGTCGGCTCAATCGGTTGGTGTTGCAAAGGCTTCCAGCCCTTGGGCAATCGGACAGCAACTTGATATTAATATCGTTGATGCCGCTCTTAATTCCTCTACCCGTAGGTCAATCTAATGATGGAACAAGAGAATCGGTCGAGCTCCTCGTCAGATGAAGCAATCGTGCCCCATCCCGATGGGGATTGGCTGCTAGAAGGGCTAGTGGATTTCGCTAATAATACCAGTTTTCGAATAGGTATTATATTGAATGTTAAGGGAATAATGGTGTCTGGAGTTTTAATAGGAGGTAAGCAATATTTCGAGCTATTTGCGGATCGCTTTGCATCGGGGTTTGCCGACAAGGATACCGCTGATCATCTGAGAGAACATTATCGATCGCTCGGGGAAATCTATGACGAGCCTCAGGCCAATGTATCTCGCCCTTCCTTTATCCATCTTGTCGATGCGCAGGTTTATGATCCGAGTGGGAGCAAGCTCCCGAGTGAAAACGGCGAGCTGTGGCGTGGGCGCGTTTCTAGCGTGGACGGCTTCTTTCTGGGGTTGTTTCAGCGAAAATAAGGCTTATGCTTCTACATTCAGTTCTCATGCTTCAAAGTCCGCACGATATACATCCGAATAATCTGCGGTAATCTAGTCTTAGCATGCGGAAAATCCGGCAGTGCACATTTGACGGGCATTGGATCGTCACGTGTTCTAGGTTTCGAGGATATTTGCGCCTATTATCTCATTGAGAGTGACGTCGTTGCGATCTTGTGTGTTATGCCGGCCGCCGGACGTTGCTGCGATACTTGGCGAGAATTGACGCCTGCCGGCAATGATGCCGCGCCATCCGTTATTTCAAAGACTATCGGCCCAGTCGATCACGCGGTCATGTTCGACGACGACGATGGTGTTGGCGGCGGCGATCGTGCGCAGCGCCACGATGCGGCGGCGTTCCTCGCTGTCGAGCCAGGCGGCGATGGCTTCGGTGACGATCACGTCGCGCGGCAGCGCCAGGTCGAGCGACAGGGCATCCAGCCTTTCCGCGAGCGGAAGCGGAATATGCGCATCGAGCATTTTCGTTTCCATGGACCCTCTCTCCGATGAAGCGCGATCGTATCGTCAGATTGTGACGGGTTCGGGGGCAATCAATGGCGATGCCGCCGATGTTATCGTTTATTACCAAAATATTAGGTTGCGTCCGCTTTTCATTCCCTTTGCCGCTCCCCGCAATCCGCCTATATCGCTTCCATGTTCCTGCGCCCCATCCTTCGCCTGTTCGAAACCTGGATCGATCCGTTCCGCCCGCGCGCCAATCTCCAGCCGCCGCGCGCAACGTTCGGTTTCATCTGGTTCTATATCGGCCAGGCGAAGATGCCGTTCATCGCCATGCTCATTCTCGGCGGCATATCGGCGGCCATCGAGGCCGCGCTCTTCTGGTTCGTCGGGCGCCTGGTCGATATCCTCGCCAGTACCACGCCCGGGACCGGCTGGAGCGGCCTTCTGGCGGCCCATGGCGGCGAGCTGTTCGGCATGCTCGCCCTCATCGGCGTCGCGCGCTTCGTCGTTGTCTTCCTGATCGCGCTCGTCGACCAGCAGGTGATCACGCCCGGCTTCTATAATCTAGCACGCTGGCAATCCTATCTCCATGTCTCCCGGCAATCATTGTCGTTCTTTCAGAGCGATTTCTCCGGACGCATCGTCACCAAGGTCTGGTCGGCCGGGCAGGCGACGGGCGATCTCGTCACGTCGCTGATGGAGAGCGTCTGGTTCGTCGGCATTTATGCGGTCACGACGCTCGCGCTCGTCGCCCGGCTCGACTTTTCGCTTGCCGCCGTCGTGCTGTTCTGGCTCGTCGCCTTCGGCCTGCTTGCCCGCCATTTCGTTCCGCGCATCCGCTATCACTCGCGCGAAACGGCGGAAGCCGGATCGATGCTGAACGGCAGGATGGTCGATTCCTACAGCAACATGCAGACATTGAAGCTCTTTGCCCGCGACGAGGAGAGCGATCGCTACATGCGCCAAGGCTTCGACATCTACCAGGATACGGTGCTGCGCTTCACGCGGTTCATCACCGGGGTGAGAGCTTCCATGGCGCTGCTCTCGGGCCTGATGATCGTGACGATGGCCGGCTTGAGCGTCGATCTCTGGCTGCGCGGCCTCGTCAGCTCGGGCGCGGTGGCCTTCTCTCTGGCGCTGGTGCTCAGGCTGAATTTCCTGCTCGGACGGCTGATGACGCAGTTCAACGGCATCATGCGCAATCTCGGCACCATCCAGAACGCCGCCGAGTTGATCTCCCAGCCGCTTGGGCTCGTCGATCGGCCCGATGTCAAGAGCCTGGTGATCCGGCAGCCCGGCATCCGTTTCGATAATGTTTCCTTCCATTACGGCAAGGGCCACCAGCCGGTCGTCGAGAATTTCTCGCTGATCATCCACCCGGGCGAGAAGGTCGGCATCGTCGGCCGTTCGGGCGCCGGCAAATCGACGCTGATGAACCTTTTGCTGCGCCTTTACGACATTCAGGACGGACGCATCCTCGTCGACGGGCAGGATATATCGGCCGTCACGCAGGAATCGCTCCGGATGCAGATCGGCGTCGTCAGCCAGGACACTTCGCTGCTGCATCGTTCGGTGCGCGACAATATTCTGTTCGGGCGGCCGGATGCCGGCGAGGAGCGGCTGGTGGAAGCGGCCCGGCGCGCCGAGGCCATCGATTTCATCTCCCGTCTGCAGGATCAGCAGGGGCGCCGGGGTTTCGATGCGCATGTCGGTGAGCGCGGCGTCAAACTGTCGGGCGGGCAGCGGCAGCGGATCGCCATTGCGCGCGTCATGCTGAAGGACGCGCCGATCCTGGTTCTCGACGAAGCGACGTCGGCGCTCGATTCGGAAGTGGAAGAAGCGATCCAGTCCAATCTTCATCGGATCATGGAAGGCAAGACGGTGCTTGCGATCGCCCATCGGCTGTCGACCATCGCCGCGCTCGACCGGCTGATCGTCGTCGACCTCGGCCGGATCATCGAGGAGGGCAGCCACGACGAGCTGCTTCGCCGCGGCGGGCTCTATGCCGAGCTTTGGGCGCGCCAGTCCGGCGGCTTCCTCGCGGCCGACGAGGACCAGGGTTTAAGGGTCGACGACGAATTCCGCCATGAGGCCAAAATGATTTGATCCGAAGCTGTCCTCGATGCGGCGGACCGATTTCAGCCGCAGGGGCGCCTTGCTGAAGATGTGATCGATCGGAATGCCGAAGGGGCCGGCGACGATCGGCCATGTCGCAGGTTCCAGCGACACCGTGCCCAAGCCCTGGCTGCGCATGAGATACTGCATGTCGGGCGCCAGAATCGAGGTGTTGAAATCACCGGCAAGCACCAGCGGTCCCGGCAGGGAAGGGATGACCTCGGCGAGATCTTCGATTTCCAGGCCGTGGAATTCGTCGTAGTAGGGCTTGGTCAGGTGCGCGGCGAGAAAATTGACCTTCCGGCCGTCGAAATCGATCGTCGAGATCGTCAGCCGGTTGCGCCAGAGGAGCCCGAGGTTGCGGATCCGGGGCTCGATGAGCGGGCGCTTCGACAGGACGAGCGTATCGCATTGCTCCATGCCGATGCCGCAGCCGACGTAATAGGGATAGGTCTTCAGGAGCCGCGGCAGTTCGGACAGCAGCGGTTCGGCCTCCAGGATGTTGACGACATCGGCGCCCGAGCCGATGACCATATCGGCGATGGCGGGGCCGTTTGCGAAATTATCGTTCTCGATATTGAAGGACAGCAGCCGGAAGAGAGCAGCTTGGCTCTCCTCGACGGCGGGCTCTACGAATTCGCGCGCCATCACGGCGCCATGGACGGTAAGGATGGCCGATAGGCCAAGCGTCAGCATCGCGTACCAATGCCGCTTGACGAGAAGGGCCGCGACGGAAGCGGCGGCGGCGGCCACCGCCAGGTGGATCTGGAAGCTGTAAAAAAAGGAAAGCAGATAGAAGTCTTTGACGTAGCGCAGCGAGATGACGGCGAGGACGAGGGTCGTGAGGACGCTGAATACGCAAAAAATCGTGTCTCTCATCCGCTTCGGTCCGGCTTGCTGGCTTGGCTGCGACTGCGCCTATCATGCCGGCTTTTTTGTTGCAATGCAGCATAATGGCAAGCGGGTGTTTGCCGTAAAAAATTCATCGGAAATTTCCCGCGACATTGTGCCCTCATCCCCTTGTCAAGGCTGGACATAATTTGCGATCAAGCTTAGAACGCGCCGGATTGCCGGGGAATCTATGGCCGAATTGTGTCCAGAGAGATTCGTTGGTAGAGGGGGCAGGGCGGAATTCCGCGATAATTGCGCAGAGGATGGTTAAGCCGTGAGCGAACACGAAACGACAAGCGAGGCTTCGACAGAGCCCACTCGCCGTGATTTCCTTTATCTCACCACTGGTATGGCCGGCGCCGTCGGCGCAGCAGCGGTCGCATGGCCGTTCATCGACCAGATGCGCCCGGATGCGTCGACGCTGGCGCTGGCTTCCATCGAAGTCGATGTCGCGAGCCTCGAGCCCGGCATGTCTTTGACGGTGAAGTGGCGCGGTAAGCCGATCTTCATCCGCAACCGCACGGCTGAGGAAGTCAAGGCCGCCGCCGACGTTCCGATGTCGGATCTCAAGGACCCGGTGGCCCGCAATGCAAACCTTCCTGCCGACGCTCAGGCAACGGGCGTCGACCGCTCGGGCGGCGAAGGCAAGGAAAACTGGATCGTCATGATCGGCACCTGCACCCATCTCGGCTGCGTTCCGCTCGGCCAGGCCGGCGAATACAATGGTTGGTTCTGTCCCTGCCATGGCTCGGTCTACGACACGGCCGGCCGCATTCGGAAGGGTCCCGCGCCTCAGAATCTGGCGATCCCGACCTTTTCATTTGTGTCCGATACCAAAATCAAGATCGGTTGAGGGGAGACTGATTCATGAGTGGCCATTCCAGCTACGAACCATCAACCGGCTTCGAGAAATGGGTCGACGCGCGCCTGCCGCTGCCGCGCATGATCTATGACAGCTTCGTGGCATATCCGGTTCCGAGAAACCTGAACTATGCCTATACTTTCGGCGCCATGCTCTCTGTGATGCTGGTCGTGCAGATCCTGACGGGTATCGTGCTCGCCATGCATTACGCCGCAGACACGATGATCGCCTTCAACTCCGTTGAAAAGATCATGCGCGACGTCAATCACGGCTGGCTGCTGCGCTACATGCACGCCAACGGCGCATCCTTCTTCTTCGTCGCCGTCTACCTGCACATCGCCCGCGGCCTCTATTACGGCTCCTACAAGGCGCCGCGCGAAATCCTCTGGATCCTCGGCGTCGTCATCTACCTCCTGATGATGGCGACCGGCTTCATGGGCTACGTTCTGCCCTGGGGGCAGATGTCCTTCTGGGGCGCGACCGTCATCACCGGCTTCTTCTCGGCCTTCCCGATGATCGGCGAATCGCTCCAGCAGTTCCTGCTCGGCGGCTTTGCCGTCGAACAGCCGACGCTGAACCGCTTCTTCTCGCTGCACTACCTGCTGCCCTTCATGATCGCCGGCGTCGTCGTGCTGCACATCTGGGCGCTGCACGTCACCGGCCAGACGAACCCGACGGGCGTCGAGGTCAAGACGAAGACGGACACGGTGCGCTTCACGCCCTATGCGACGATGAAGGATGCGCTCGGCGTCTCGGTCTTCCTGCTGGTCTATGCCTATTTCGTCTTCTACATGCCGAACTTCCTCGGCCATGCCGACAACTACATCCCGGCCGACCCGTTGAAGACGCCGGCCCACATCGTTCCGGAATGGTACTTCCTGCCGTTCTACGCGATGCTGCGTTCGATCACCTTCAACATCGGCCCGATCGACTCCAAGCTCGGCGGCGTGCTCGTCATGTTCGGCGCGATCATCGTGCTGTTCTTCCTGCCCTGGCTCGATACTTCCAAGGTTCGCTCCGCGGTCTACCGTCCCTGGTACAAGCTGTTCTATTGGCTGTTCGTGATCAACGCGATCATCCTCGGCTGGCTCGGCTCTCAGCCGGCGGAAGGGAGCTTCGTCATCATCTCGCAGATCTGCACGCTCCTCTACTTCGCCTTCTTCCTGGTTGCCATGCCGGTGCTCGGCCTCGTAGAGACGCCGCGCCGCATCCCGAACTCGATCACCGAAGCGGTGCTCGAGAAGCGCACCAAGACAGCTGCCGCCAGTGCAGCGGCCAATGCGTAAGCGCGCGACGGAAGGGAACAGAAACATGAAAACGCTTGTTGCAAGCATTCTCTCGCTCGCTCTCGTGGCCGGTCTCAGCAGCGCTGTCCTGGCCGAGGAGGCGCCCGCCGAAGGTGCGGCTCCGGCTCATCACGCGGAAGGCGAGACGCCGCATTATCCGCTGAAGCATCCGAAGGAGGAGGAGTGGTCTTTCGCCGGTCCGTTCGGCCATTACGACAAGGGCCAGCTCCAGCGCGGCCTCAAGGTCTACACGGAGGTCTGTGCGGCCTGTCACTCGATGAAGCTCGTGCCTTTCCGCATGCTCGGCGAACTCGGCTATTCCGACGCGCAGGTGAAGGCCTTCGCTGCGAATTACGAGGTCCAAGACGGTCCCAACGCCAGCGGCGAGATGTTTACCCGCAAGGCGGTGCCTTCCGATTACTTCCCGTCGCCTTTCCCGAATGCCGAAGCCGCGGCTGCGTCCAACAATGGCGCGGCTCCGCCCGATTTCTCGCTGATCGCCAAGGCTCGCGCCGTCACCCGCGGCTTCCCGCAATTCGTTTTCGACATCTTCACCCAGTATCAGGAAGGCGGCCCGGATTATATCCATGCACTGCTGACCGGGTATGAAGAGCCGCCGGCGGGTTTCCAGGTGCCGCAGGGTGGACATTATAACCCTTATTTCAATGCTGCCGCCGTCCTCGCCATGCCGAAGCCGCTCTCCGATGGTCAGGTGACCTATGACGATGGCGCGCCGGCGACCGTCGACCAGTATTCCAGGGATGTTTCCGCCTTCCTGATGTGGGCTGCCGAGCCGCATCTCGAAGAGCGCAAGCGCACCGGCTTCATGGTCATGGTCTTCCTGGCGATCTTCAGCATTCTGATCTATCTGACGAAGCGCTCGGTCTACGCCAACAAGGAACATTGAGCGTTTCTTGCCTGAATTCGAAAGGCGGCTTGCGAGCCGCCTTTTTTGTGCCTGCCGCTCTGCATTGATGCCAGCCGGCAATCCCTTCGGAAAACCGCTTACACTTTTCGGCTTCATGATCTAGGGTGCGGGCCGTTTCTTGCCCTCGCAGAATATGGACTTTCCATGAACAATACGCTTTCGGAGCTCGCCGCCAGCATCCGCTCCATTCCCGACTATCCCAAGCCCGGCATCATTTTCCGCGACATCACCACGCTGCTCGGCAACCCCCGCGCTTTCCGCCGGGCGGTCGACGAACTCGTGCAGCCCTATGCGGGCACGAAGATCGACAAAATCGCCGGCATGGAGGCCCGCGGCTTCATTCTCGGCGGTGCGGTGGCGCACCAGCTTTCCTCGGGCTTCGTTCCGATCCGCAAGAAAGGCAAGCTGCCGCATGACACCGTGCGTATCGCCTACAGCCTGGAATATGGCGTCGACGAGATGGAGATGCACCGCGATGCGGTCGAGCCCGGCGAGAAGGTGATCCTGGTCGACGATCTGATCGCCACCGGCGGCACGGCCGTGGGGGCGACGCAGCTTCTGCGCCAGATGGGCGCGGAGGTTGTCGGCGCCTGCTTCGTCATCGACCTGCCTGACCTTGGCGGCCGCAGGAAGCTGGAAGAACTCGGCGTCAACGTGCACACGCTGGTCGAATTCTCCGGGCACTGAGCCTGTATTCCGACGGCGTCAGTCGAATTCCAGCACACCGCTTTCGAAGCGCATGACGGGATCGCCGTTCTGATTGACGCCTTCGCAGAGAATGGTGTTGAGGTGCCAGCCCGGCCGCGACGTGAGCGGCCGGCTGGAGAGAAGGGTGACGGAATAGGTCACGACGTCGCCTGCAAAGACCGGCCGCAGCCATTGCAGCTTCTGAAAGCCGGGCGAGGGGCCGAGGTTCGGCGCCGTCAGGCCTCTTTCCCCAAGCGCGATGCTTTGCTTTTTCCAGAAGGCGAGGAAGGTCCGCATCCAGGCGGCCGTGGTGTGCCAGCCCGAGGCGCAGAGGCCGCCGAAAAGGGTGTCTTTCGCGGCTTCCTTGTCGATATGAAAACGCTGCGGATCGTAGCGTCTGGCAAAGCGGATGATGTCTTCCTCGGTAAAGGCATAGCTGCCGATCTCGGCCTTCTCGCCGAAAGGGTACAGTTCGGACATTCTCATGCCGGCAGCTCCGAGCTCATGCTGGTGTCCTGCTGAGGGCGCATGCGGATCATGATCGAGTTCTCCGAGAGGCAGATGAGTTCGCCGCGCTGGTTTTCCACCGCATGGCGGAACTTGACGATGCCCATGCCCTGGCGCGAGCGCATCGGCCGGGCTTCGAGAACGCTCGAATGGCCCTGCAGCGTATCGCCTGCGAGCACCGGCTTTCGCCATTCCATCAGATCGATGCCCGGCGCGCCCTCGCAGAGCGCATTCAGCACGTAGCTGTCGGCCATCATGCGCATGAGCATCGCTGAGGTATGCCAGCCGGAGGCGGCGAGTCCGCCGAGAATGCTGGCGCGGCCGGCAGCCTCGTCGAGATGCATCGGCTGCGGATCGAACTCGCTGGCGAATTCGATGATTTCTTCGGCGAGCACCAGCTTGGGGCCGAGGAGGAAACGGCGTCCGGGCTCGAAATCCTCGAAAGACAGCTTTTCTGCCGACATTTTCTCCTCCGCCATATGCAGCGCCTGGAACAGGATGTTCTCAGGCCGCTCGGCCTAAAATCTAAATCCTGTTCTACATTAAAGAGTTAGAGCATGATGTTATCCGAAAACCGCTTACGCTTTTCGGCATCATGCTCTAGTGCTTACAATAGCATTCGCGCGGGCTCAATGATTCCGGGGAGATAAACCGGCATGACGGAACTGAGGTCGATACTTGACGAGGCGGCGCGCCAGGGGCTGATTTCGCCGGAAGCGGGCGGGCGGCTTCTGCCGTTCCTTGCAGAGCGCGGCGTGGCCGTCGTCGCCGGGGCGGCGCCGGCAGCCGCCGCCGCGGGGCAGGCATGGTCGGATACGGAGACGCCGCGTTTCGTGCGGGGCTTCCATGACGTGCTGATCACCATCGGCGTCATCGTCGCGCTCGTCGGCCTCTGGGGGCTTGCGCCTCTTTACGCCGTGCCGGTGGCCATCATCGTGCTTTCGGAAATTCTGGTACGCCGCCAGCGGCTCGCCCTGCCGGCGGTCAGCCTGGCGATCGCGCTGTTCTGCTGGATATTTTTCCTGATGTCCCGCGTCTTTACGCCTTGGACCTCCGAAATCGGAGCGGATTTGACACAGTTCGTCGCCGGCTTTCCGATCATTCTCGGCGTCTACTATGCCCGCTATCGCGTGCCGTTGTCGCTGGCGCTCACTATTATGTCGACGCTTGCTTTGGTGCTCACCCTGCTTTTGCGCCTGGTGCAATGGCTAAGCGGCAATCCCGCGTTTTTCGTCGATCATCTCGGCGTGCTGGCCGCGGTCGCTTTCGTCTGCGCGCTCGGCCTCTTCGCGACGGCGCTTTATTTCGACCTCGGCGACCGGCTACGGCGGACGACGCGTTCGGATATCGCGTTCTGGCTGCATCTCGGTGCGGCGCCGGCGCTGCTCTACAGCACCGTCTCCCTGCTGTCGTTCGGGGAAGGCGGTCGTATCTTCGACTTGGCGAACATGTCGGCCCGGACGCCCGTGGTCGTCGCGACCGTGGCGGCGCTGATGCTGATCGGCCTCGTCATCGATCGCCGCGCCTTCGTCACTTCGGGGCTGCTGTCGCTCGGCGTTGCGATCTTCAGCGTCGTCCGGAAGGGAAATGCGACTGTCGATACCTACATCTTCACGACGCTGATCGTCGTCGGCGCGATCGTGCTCATTATCGGAACGGGCTGGATGCCGCTGCGCCGGCTGGTGCTCAGGGCACTGCCGCCTGCAATCGCGAACAGGCTGCCGCCCGGCTAGAGCATGATGCCGAAAAGTGTGAGCGGTTTTCGGGCGACATCATGCTCTAACTTATTAATTTAGAACAGGATTCAGATTTTAGGCCGCTTCGGCCTAAAATCATCCTGTTCTTAGGCGGCAGCCAACTCCGATCAGGTGTTGAAGCGGAAGTGGATGACGTCTCCGTCCTGGACGACGTATTCCTTGCCTTCGTCGCGCGCCTTGCCGGCATCTTTCGCGCCGACTTCGCCGTTGAATTTGATGTAATCGTCATAGGCGATGGTGTTGGCGCGGATGAAGCCCCGCTCGAAATCCGAATGGATGACGCCGGCGGCCTGTGGGGCCTTGGTGCCGCGCTCGATCGTCCAGGCGCGCGTTTCCTTCGGACCGACGGTGAAATAGGTGATGAGGTGCAGCAGCTTGTAGCCGGCGCGGATCAGCCGGTCGAGACCGGCCTCATCGAGATCGAGGGCGGAGAGGAATTCCTTGGCTTCCTCTTCAGCAAGCTGGGCGACCTCAGCTTCGATCGCCGCCGAGATGATGACGGTTTCGGCACCCTGTTCCTTTGCCATGGCGGCGACGGCGGCGGTGAATTCGTTGCCGGTCGAGGCATCGCCTTCGGCGACGTTGCAGACGTAGAGCACCGGATGCGAGGTAAGCAGGTTGAGGCCCTTGAGGATGGCAATCTCCTCGGCATCGAGCGTCGACAGCAGCGTGCGCACCGGCTTGCCTTCGTTGAGCAGCTTCAGCGAGGCTTCCATGATCGGCAGCATTGCCATGGAATCCTTGTCTTTGCTGGTGGCACGCTTGCGCGTCTGCTCGGTGCGGCGTTCCAGGCTCTCGAGATCGGCGAGCATCAACTCGGTCTCGATCGTTTCGGCGTCGGCGACCGGGTTGATGCGGCCCTCGACGTGGGTGATGTCGCTGTCTTCGAAGCAGCGCAGCACATGCACGATGGCATCGACTTCGCGGATATTGGCGAGGAACTGGTTGCCGAGGCCTTCACCCTTCGAGGCGCCGCGCACCAGGCCGGCAATGTCGACGAAGGAGATGCGGGTCGGGATCAGTTCCTTGGACTTGGCGATGTCGGCCAGCTTGCGCATGCGCGGATCGGGCACGGCGACTTCGCCGGTGTTCGGCTCGATGGTGCAGAAGGGGTAGTTCGCCGCCTGTGCAGCCGCCGTTTTGGTGAGCGCGTTGAAGAGGGTCGATTTGCCGACGTTCGGCAGACCGACGATGCCGCATTTGAAGCCCATGGCTTGATGTCCGTGTTTGTGAAAACTTTGCCCCTGCCTATGGGGGAACACCTTTCCCCGGTCAAGGGTCCATGAAATTAAAGCGCCATTGAAAGTAAGGCAAAACTGCCTTACTTTCAATGGAGGCAGGAGTGGTGTGATGGTCAGGCTCAAGGTTACGGCGAAAGGTCAGGTGACCCTCAAGAAAGAGGTTCTCGACCATCTCGGGATAGCGCCCGGTGATGAGATCGAGATCGATCTCCTGCCGAGGGCCAGTGGAAATATCCATGCGATCAAATCGACGGTGCCTATCGAGCGTCTGTTCGGCATGTTTTCTCATAAGGCCGACAGAGCCTATTCCATCGACGAGATAAATGAAGTGATCGAGGCTGGATGGGCTGGCGAGGATAAGGTTTGAAGGTCGTCGTCGATACGAACATTCTCGTGCGGATGTTCACGCGCGACCATCCTGTCGAAAGTCCGAAGGCAGAAGAGTTCCTCCGGTCCTACCGGATCGTTGTGCCGAACCAAACGCTTTGTGAATTGGCCTGGGTTCTTCGACGGCTCTATAAATTCGACGCAGCTGAGGTGAAGCAGGCGCTGACGTATCTCGCAGAGGCGGAGACGGTTACGCTCGATCGTGCCGCTGTTGCGAGCGGTCTTTTATTCCTGGAGGCCGGCGGCGATTTCGCGGATGGCATCATTGCGCTCGAAGGCGAAAGACTCGGCGGAGAAAGTTTTGCGACATTCGACAGGAAAGCCGCTGCCATTCTTCGAAAAGCCGGCCAGAATTGCCTCCTGCTCTCCGTTGACTGATATTTACGTCATTGAACTGCCGTGCTGACGGTGCAATATAGTCCGGCGGATGTTTCTTCCGCCTTTTCATGTCATCAACGGGTGGATTTTCCGATGAGTGACAATGACGTTGCCCTGAAACCGAAGACCAAGGGAAAGCCGAAGCTGGACAGGCCGAAGCTCTACAAAGTCATTCTCGTCAACGACGATTATACGCCGCGCGAATTCGTCATCGTGATCCTGAAGGTCGTTTTCCGCATGAGCGAGGAGACCGGCTATCGGGTGATGATGACGGCGCATAAGCTCGGCTCCTGCGTGGTCATCGTCTGCGCCAGGGATATTGCCGAGACCAAGGCCAAGGAGGGCATCGACCTTGCCAAGGAGATGGGCTTTCCGCTGATGTTCACCACCGAGCCTGAGGAATAGCTGGGTTCAGGGCCGGCGGATCTGATAACCCGTCTTGTCCTGCAGGAAGCCGCAATT
The DNA here is from genome assembly GCF_002211285.1 of Rhizobium sp. R635. Classification (GTDB taxonomy): domain Bacteria; phylum Pseudomonadota; class Alphaproteobacteria; order Rhizobiales; family Rhizobiaceae; genus Rhizobium. Next base: position 77,253 of record NZ_LOKX01000008.1, read on the forward strand.
CTCGTAGAAGCGCAGCGTCGCCGGGTTCTTGGAGCCGGTCAGCAGCATCACCTTGTAGCAGCCGGCCTTCCAGGCCTCGGTCACGGCATGGTCGATGACCGCGCCGGCGTAGCCATGCCGGCGATGATCGGCATGGGTGACGACGTTTTCGATGAGCGCGTAGGAGGCGCCATTCCGCGTCAGATTTGGGACGACGATCAGCGTGGCGGTCGCAGCCGCGAAACCGTCCGCAAAGCCGATGAACAGGGTCATGCCGGGCTGAGCGAGAATGGCGGAGAAGCGCTCCTCGGCCACGGTCTTGTCAAGGACCGGATCGGCCGGGTTCAGATGTTCGTAGAGGGTGGCCAATCCCGGGAAATCGCCGGCGGCGGCCGGACGGATGGTAAAATCCTGGTCCGGCATCCGGCTCATTCTCCCTTGTTGCCGAACATCTTCTTCAGCATCTCGGCCATCGGGCCGGTGGTTGGCAGCTTCGGCTGATTGCTGTTGCGGGCCTGGCGGATATGCGACTGGCCTGCCGGCTTCTTATCGCTATCCTTGCTTTCCTTTCGCGGCTTTTCTTCCTCGGCCTTGCCGCCGAGCGCCAGGGCGATCTTGTTCATCAGCTGCGAATCCTCGTTTCGCACCAGCATATCGGCATTGTCGGCGAGCGTATCGAGAAGCGGCTCCACCCAGGCCCTGTCGGCCTTGGCGAAATCGCCGAGCACGTGGTTCTGCACCATTTCCTTGACGCCGGGATGGCCGATGCCGAGGCGCAGCCGCCGGTATTCCTTGCCGCAATGGGCGTCCAGCGATTTGATGCCGTTGTGGCCGCCATGGCCGCCGCCGGTCTTCAAGCGCGCCTTGCCCTGGGGAAGGTCGAGTTCGTCGTAGATCGCGACGAGGTCGGCGGGCTGGAGTTTGTAGAAGCGCATTGCCTCGCCGACGGCTTCGCCCGAGAGGTTCATATAGGTCTGCGGCTTAATCAGCAGCACCTTTTCGCCACCAAGTTCGCCCTCGGCGATCTCGGCCTTGAACTTCTTCGACCAGGGCGAGAAGCTGTGACGGCGATGAATGGCGTCGACGGCCATGAAGCCGATATTGTGGCGGTTGCCGGCGTATTTGCCGCCGGGATTGCCGAGACCCGCGATGATCAGCATGGCCTGTCGTCCTCGCTTAAGCTTTTCCGACGTTCACCACCCGGAAACGGGAGCAAAGTCAAGCGGAAAGGGCAATGACGTACCGAGCGGCATCAATCCGACAGGTTCATGCCGTATTTCTGGAAGATCTGCTTCTGGTCGCCGTCGGCAATCAGTTTGTTGAGCGCCGCCTGCATCTTGGCGAGCAGATCGTCCGGAAAACTTTTCTCGCAGGCGATCCCCATCGGCTGGGCGGAGAGCACGGTCACCAACTCCACCGGCTGGTCGGCCTTCAGCTTGTCGAAATAGAGTTCGGAGATCGGCATCATGTCGATGCGCCCGCTCAGGAGCTTGCGCAGCGTCGCGTTGAAGTCGCTGGCGACATCGAGCTTGGGGAAGCCCTTCTCCTTCAGGATCGTCTCGGTATAGTCCTCGCGCTGCGTGCCGACCGTATATTTCTTCGCCTCTTCCAGATTGGCGGCGGTGACGCCGGAGCCCTTGCGGGTGATCAGGATGTTGCGGTCGATGAGCAGCGGCTCGACCCATTTGAACAGCGGGTCGCGCGCGCTGTTGTGAGCGGTGGCGAAGACGCAGGTCATCGGCACCGTGCGGGCAAGGCTGAAAGCGCGCGCCCAGGGCATGACCTCGATCGTGTAGTCGACGCCGATTGCGGCCATGACCTTTTCGACCTGTTCGACCGTCGCGCCCTTGATCTCCTTGCCTTCACGATAGTTGAAGGGGGCGTAGTCCTCGGTGGTGAAAGCCACGGTTTGCGCATGGGCGGCGCAGGGCAGCGCCAGGCAGGCGAGAAGCAGGAGCTTTTTCATCGGATCATCTCCTTGGTTCTTCGATCACGAGGCGCGGGCGACGTCGGACTGCGACCCCACCAGTTCCTCGATGAGCTTGGCTGCATGCTGCGGGCGATGGAAGAGGTAGCCCTGGCCGTAGTCAAGCCCCATCTGGTGGAGCGTGCGGCATTCCTCTTCGGTCTCGATGCCCTCGGCGATGACGGTGCAGTTCATCTTGTGCGAGAGCGTGGTGATGCCTTCGATCAGCATGCGGCTCTTCTGGCGCACATCGTCGTCGCCGTCGTTGATCGCACGGGTGAAGGACTGGTCGATCTTGATGATGTCGACCGGGAAACGGTTGAGGTAGCTGAGCGACGAGTAGCCGGTGCCGAAATCGTCGAGCGCGATGCGGCAGCCGAAGCGGCGCAGTTCGGTGACGATCATGCGGATCTGCGGATTGTCGTGCATCAGCACCGCTTCGGTGATTTCGACGACGATGCGTTCGGCGCGGATGCCGTGGCGGCCGACGATGGCGGCAAGGCGGGCCGGCAGCGCCGGCTCGAACTGCAGCGGCGAGAAATTGATGGCGAGATAGGTATCCTGCATCCCCGGTATGCGGGAAATCTTCGCCAGGTTGGCGATCGCCTTTTCCATGATGACGTTGCCGACGCGGACGATCTTTGCCGTCTCCTCGGCGACGTTGATGATCTCGGCCGGCGGCATCAGGCCTTTTTGCGGATGGTTGAGGCGCATCAGCGCCTCGAAGCCGGCAATGCCGCGGCCGTTCAGGTTGACGATCGGCTGCAGGAAGGCCTCGAACCAGTTCTCGGCGAGGCCGGCTTCGATATTGGCCTCGATCTCGGCGCGGCTGCGGGCGCGGTCGAGCATGGCGTTGTCGAAGAGCTGCGAGCCGTTCTTGCCGTCGCGTTTCTTGGCGTACATCGCCATGTCGGATTTCTGCAGCAGCTCGGCGGCTGTCGTGGCGTGGCTGGGATAGACGGCGATGCCGATCGAAGCGCTCAGGTGCATGTCGGGGCCGAAGGGCGTGTCGAAGATCGAGGCGATCTGCTCGCACATCATCCTGGCGCGCTTCTCGGCGTCCTTGGCCGGCAGCAGGATGGCGAATTCGTCGCCGCCGAGGCGGGCGGCCTCGTCGGAGGGCGCAAGATGCGTCTTAAGGCGCTCGACGAGCTCGATCAGCGCCATGTCGCCGGCGGCATGGCCCATATTGTCGTTGATCCACTTGAAGCGGTCGAGATCGACGAAGAGGCAGGCGAGCTCATGTCCGGCGGCGTCGGCGGCGGCAATCTTGCTGTCGAGGACGGCTTCGAAGCCCTGGCGGTTGAGCAGCCCGGTCAGGTGGTCGGTGATCGCCTGGCGATGATTGCGGTCCTCGGAGGCCTTGAGCTCGGTCACATCGGTCATGACGGACAGCGAGAGACGGTCTTGAGCGCCGGCTTCCGCTTCCGATTCCATGATGAGCACGTCCATGATGCGGCCGTCCATGCAGACGAACTTGACGGTGACGGCCATGCCGTTTTCCGCCTCGCGGCGCTTGACGAACCTGTCGCGGGTGTTGGGGGTGACGAGGTTGGCGAAGTTGCGGCCGATGACGGAGGCGCGGTGATATCCCGTGGCGAAAAGCCAGTAGTCGCTGACGGCGGTGATGCGGTCTTCCTCGTCGAGCGAGAAGAGCATGGCAGGCGTCAGATTGTAGATGTCGGTGGCGCGGCGATGGGCGAACTTCAGCTCCTTCTCCTCGCTTTCGAGCTTGGTCTGCATCTCGTTGAAGCTGCGGGCGAGTCGTCCCATCTCATCGTTCGACTGCCAATCGACGTGATGACGGGAGCCGAGCTGGCGGGTGGCCTCGATTGCGGCCGTCAGCCGCATCAGCGGCTGGATGACGAAGATGCGGTTGCCGATCAGCGCCGTGCCGAAAACGGTCAATACCGCGAAGATGAAGATCGAGATGAAGACGACCTCTTCCTGCTTCAGGCCGGAAAACAAGCCGAGGGCGGGATAGTAGACGCTGATGCTGCCGAGGTTCTTCGGGCCGTCGACGGTATTGTAGATGATGGCGCGCGAGACCTGCACGAGCTTGCCGTCGAAGGAGCGCGGAATGGTGGATTGGCTGACGTCGAGCTGGCCCGACTGGTCGCGCACTTCAACCTTGACGATTGCGCCCTGGGAAACGACCGTCGCGCTGATCTGGGTCACGCTGTCCTCATCGAGGTCCCAGAGGGGCTTGGCCAGCGCCTGGGCATTGGCGACAAGAAGAACGGAGATATGGTCTCGTATTTCCTTGTCGGCCCGTTCGGAGGAAAGAAACAGGAAGAGAACAAAGAGGGGGGCGACGAAGACGAGCAGCGCTCCGCACACTATCGCAAAAAATCTGTTCTCAACGGAATTGTTCATGGTTCCGTCTACTCCCCCTGGACCGGCCCTGTTTGCTGTCGCGCTTCAGGACGGGCTTCTTCTCAGCTGACGGAGCATGCTTTCACGAATGTGTTAAATTTGCTGAAACGGCAACCATTCCGGGCAATGAAAAGCCCGCTTTCCCCGTGAACTAGGGCTAGTTCAGGGGGAAGCGGGCCATATGCTTTACAAATTGGTCGAAGCGATCAGGCTTCGGATTCGCCTTCCGCGGCGCTCTCGTCGATGCCGGCAGCCGGAGCGACGATGGTCGCGATCGTGAAGTCACGGTCGATGACCGGGGTGACGCCCTTCGGCAGAGCGACTTCCGAAATGTGGATGCTGTCGCCGATCTTCTTGCCGCTGAGGTCGATGTTGAAGAATTCCGGGATCGCATCGGCCGGGCAGTGAACTTCGACTTCGTGGCGGACGATGTTCAGGACGCCGCCGACCTTGAGGCCCGGGGACTTCGCTTCGTTGACGAAGTGAACCGGGATTTCGACGGTCACCTGGGTGTTGCCGGAGACGCGCAGGAAATCGACATGCAGCGTGAAGTCGCGGACCGGATCGAGCTGATAGTCCTTCGGCAGAACCTTGTACTTCTTGCCGTCGACTTCGATGGTCGCTACGGTGGTCATGAAGCCACCGGCGTGAATGCGCTTCGTCACCTCATTGGTGTTGATAGCGATGGCAATGGGGGCCTGCTTGTCACCATAGATGACAGCGGGAATCAAACCGTTGCGGCGAAGTTCACGGGCGGACCCCTTACCAACCCGTTCGCGCGCCTCGGCCTTGAGCTCGTAAGTTTCCTGGCTCATGGCTTTTCCTTTCGAGGTTATTTGGAGAGTTCGGCGGCGGGCAAAAGCCTTATGCCATCGAACCGGAGGCGGGTTTCCCCATCCTCATCCGCGTTGCCTCCAAGGGTGTCTACGCGGACCGGTGGCCTATATTATAAGTCGGTCGGAAACGCAAGTTGCCGATTGCGGCGCTTTTTCGGCGATATACAGCCTTTCGCCAAGGCGCTCGATCATGCGGACCGGTCAACCTGGCGAGATCGCATTCGCCTGCCGCCTCAATGAGAAAACCTTGAAATCACGCGCGATCTGCGCCTGTTCAAAGGCAAAATTGCCAGTGCTTATCGCCACTTGGCTTGACATCCGCGCGCTTCGCATCTTTGGATGGCCGCAATCAAAAAGCGGCTGAGGAGAAAACCAGACTATGCGTCTCAAACTTGTCACGGCAACGAGCATGCTTGCCCTTTGCCTTTTCACCGCGGCCGAGGGCGCGGAGATCAATCAGGACGGCGCCAAAACGGTCAAGGAGACCTTGACGAAGCTGCTTCCGGAGGACTGGGCGAAGAGCGGCTTCATTACCGTCAACCCGGCCGGCACGCGCTATGAGGTCATCTACGATCTGGCGAAGCTGATTGCCAAGACCGATCCGGCGACCTTCACCATCAAAGGGCTGACACCGTTCTCGATGTTCGCCACGCCGCTCGACAGCGGGCTCTGGAACGTCGAAGGCGACAACAAGTTCAACGTCTCCGGCCATTTCAAAGGCCCGGATCAGAAGCCGACGGATTTCACCTATTCCATCGCTTCGCTTGTTTATACCGGCGTCTTCGACCCGGCGATCAGCTATCTGCGTTCCGGCACCTTCGCGGCCAAGGACATTAAGATGTCCAGCAAGTCCGAAACCGAGGAGGTTCATGCCACCATCGCCAGCATGGACCAGAAGCTGAGTTCGGCGGATAGTGCCGGCGGCAACGGACGTGTCGATTTTGCCGGCACCGGTTCGATGTCCGATTTCGTCGAGCAGGTTTCCGGCCTGCAGATGCCGCCCGTCGAATTCCGTGCCGGTTCGATCGATTTCGAGGCGAAGGTGAACGGCCTGCCGGCAAAGCAGCTTCGCGACATGGTCTTCTTCGTGCTCGACCATCTCGACGAGAAGGAATTGAGCCCGGAAGACAGCGCCAAGATAAAGGGAATAGTGAAGGAAGCCTTCCCGCTTCTGACCTTGTTCAGCGAGACGATCGGGGTCCACGATCTGACGATCAGCAGCGAGATGGGCAAGGGCGGCGCCAAGGCATTCGGCTATAACCTCGCCATCGACGGGCCGAGCGACGCCATGCGTTTCGGCTTCGGCTTGAACGCGCAGGAGATCAGCCTCGACACGCCGCTGATGCCGGCAAATTATGCGAGCTTCATGCCGACCAACTTCGATTTCCAGCTCGCCGTTCCGAATCTGGATTTCGCAAGCCTGGGCGACGCCCTCATGGCGGTGGATTTCAACGCCGAGGCGCCGGAAAAGAGCGGCGAGGAGATGGCGAAAAAACTCTTCCGCGACGGCCGGCTTGCCGTCGAGTTTCCCAAGATCAGCGCCAAGTCCGATGTCTATGACATCGACATGTCGGGCAAGATCGAGGGCCGGGTCGACACCGAGAAGGACTATTCGATGGAGGCGACGATCCTTGCCCGCGATCTCGACAAGACGATCGCGTCGATTCAGGAGCTTGCCAAGACGGATCCCGATCTCAACCAGGTCTCCTTCGGCATCATGATGGTGAAAGGCTTCGCCAAGACCGATCCCGACGGCCGTTCGCGCTGGGACATCAGCATCAGCCGCGATGGCGCGATTGCCGTCAACGGCCAGGTGGTCAAGGGACCGGATGGTCCGGATCAGGATCAGGGGCTGGAGTCGGACCAGGAGCAGGAACGGGATCAAGATCAGGATGCTGTCCCTGCGCCGCCGCAGCAGCCTTGAACGTTCTCAATTGGAATCAGAGATGAGGAGGCCGGCCCTGTGCCGGCCTTCAGGCTGCTGACAAACCGCTGCAAAACCCGCGACGTCATCCTCGGCCAGTGCCGAGGATCTGCTTCGGTCGATTAAGTGGCTGAAAACAAACGCTTTTCCGTCAAATAATTGCAGTGGTCAGGTGCTCGGCACGAGGCCGAGCATGACGGAGAAGACGGTTTTAATCGAAGAGGCTGGATACGGACTCTTCCTGGGCGGTTCGGCTGATGGCTTCGCCGATCAGCGGCGCCGTCGTCACGACGCGGATATTGTGCGCTGAGAGCACGGCCGTCGTCGGCTGGATCGAGTCGGTAATCACGAGTTCGCGCAGCTTCGAGGAGGTGACGCGAGTGACCGCGCCGCCGGAAAGAACGCCGTGCGTGATATAGGCGGTGACGCTGGCGGCGCCCTGGGCGAGCAGTGCATCGGCCGCGTTGCAGAGCGTGCCGCCGGAATCGACGATGTCGTCGATCAGCAGGCAGTCCTTGCCGGTGACGTCGCCGATGATGTTCATGACTTCGGATTCACCCGGCCGATCGCGACGCTTGTCGACGATGGCCAGCAGACAGTCCAGCCGTTTGGCGAGCGCGCGGGCGCGCACCACGCCGCCGACGTCGGGCGAGACGACCATGACGTTGCTGAGGTCATAATGGCTCTTGATGTCGCGCGTCAGCACGGGCAGGGCGAAGAGGTTGTCCGTGGGGATATCGAAGAAGCCCTGGATCTGCCCGGCATGGAGATCGAGCGTCATGACGCGGTCGGCCCCGGCTTCGGTAATCAGGTTTGCGACCAGCTTGGCGGAGATCGGCGTGCGGCCGGATGCGCGGCGGTCCTGACGGGCGTAGCCGAAATAGGGAAGAACGGCGGTGATGCGGCGTGCCGACGAACGACGCATGGCGTCGATCATGATCAGCAGCTCCATCAGATGGTCGTTGGCGGGAAAGGCCGTCGGCTGCACGAGGAAAACGTCCTCGCCGCGCACGTTCTCCTGGATTTCCACGAAGATTTCCTGGTCGGCAAACCTTCGAACACTGGCTCTCCCCAAGGGAACATTGAGATAGTTGCAGATCGCTTCGGCGAGTTGCCGGTTCGAATTGCCTGCGAAAACCTTCATTTTGGTCCGCCTGTTATGCGCTGATAGCCGCGCTTTTTAGTCAGCTTCCCTGTGAATGCAAGGGCAAAGGCGTCACAGGCTTTGATATTTGCAAAAAGTTTGTGACTAACCGCCCTGCGACTGCCGCCAGGAGGTGAATTCCGCGATGGTTTTCGAGCCGATCTGCTGCATCACCGAGGCCGGAACGCCCGCCCAGGGATCGGCCGCGGCCGTCGGCACGCTTTCCTGGCCCTGGATGCGGTGCAGGCGCCCCCCGCCATTGTCGAGGATGTCCCAGACATAGACGACCGTGACCTTGCCGTCGTCGCTGAAGGCGGAGAGATAGCCTTTGAGGATGTAGTCGCTGCTCGCGTCGTTCGAACTCTTGATGGAGAGGCCGTGCGCGCGAGCCTCGGAGCCGAGCTGGCGCGAAAGCGGCGTCACCGCCTGAACCGGCGCGCCGATGATCGGCAGGAAGCGGACAGTATTGCCGCGGGCGGACGAGGGGCCGGGGTTGAGGGCGGCAGTCTGCCGAGGCTGTTGCGTCTCGGCCGCCGGAGCGGCAGGTTCTTCGCCGCTTGACGGCGGCGGCAGCGATTGCCCCTCGATCGGGGCGGAGGCGGCGGGCGAGGAATCGTTGCGCGACAAAGCGTCGGCCTGCTCCTGCATCGTCGTCGGGGGTGCGCCGGAACCGGGCCGATAGGCGCGCTGCGTTTGGTCGTAGGCCGGGTGATAGCCGCCCTGCCGCGTATTTGCGGCGAAGGCCGGCTGGCGGGTGCCTGCCAGGCTCTCGGCCTCGCTCTGCGTGACCGGGCTCGATGGCGCACTCGCCGAGGAATCGCCGATGTCGACCATCGGCGTCAGCGCATCGGTGGTGTTGCAGGCGGTCAGCTGAGCCATGACGAAGAGGAGCGTGGGCACAATCGCAGCTCGCGTCATCCCTTGATCCGTCCTTCCCACATTCACGTCAGCCCCGCCTGGATTTATGCGGGCGGGGATGGTCCTCTGTCAATTCCCGGATTCTCACCGGTCGATTCCAGCCGGTCAGAGGCCGATGAAATCGAGCGGGTGGCGGGAAAGCGTGCGCGGCGCATCCGCCGTCGTCAGATAGGTCTGGCCGAGCGTCATTGCCGTGCCCGTGTCGGAATCGGCGATGATCATGTGCACGAAGAGCGACATGTTCGGCTCGATCGGCTGCGGATTGCCGACATGGAACATCTGATGCTCCATCCAGGAAGGCGAGAAGCGGGCGCCGAGCGAATAACCGCAGGCGTTCAGCCGGTGGCGGGCAAGGCCGCGCTCGTCCATGATGCGGGCATGCATGTCGAAGACGTCGCCGAAGGTGTGGCCGGGCTTCAGCACCGTCTCGATCGCCTCGATGGTTTCGCGGCAGGCATTGTAGAGTTCGCGATGGCGCTGCATCGGCTCGCCGATGACGATCGTGCGCATCATGGCGGCATGATAATGCGCGTAAGTGCCGGCCCATTCGAGCGTCAGTTGGTCGTTGGCGTCGAGCTTGCGGCGGCCGGCCTTGTAGCGGCAGAGCAGGGCATCGGCGCCGGAGCCGATGATGAACTCGTTGGCGGGATAGTCGCCGCCGCCGGAAAAGATCGCGCCCTGCATGGCGGCGAGGATATCGGCCTCGTCGGCGCCGGGCTTGGTCAGCCGGATGGCGGCATCGAGCGCATCGTCGGCGAGAAGGGCGGCGCGCTCGACATAGGCGACCTCAGTCGGGCTCTTGACGAGGCGCAGGCGGCTGACGAGGTAGGAGGCGTCGACGATCTGGCCGAAGGTGGTCAACTGCGCGTCGAGCAGGCGGGCGACGCGGCCAGTCATGCCGTGCGTGTCGTATTCGACGCCGATGCGGGCGCCGAGCAGGTCCATCTCGACCATGAGGTTCTTCAGGTCGAGCGTCGGATCGGCATTGACCCTGTCGACCCAGATGTGGACGTCGTCGAGAATCGAAGTGTGCTTGGCCTGGCGAAGATCTGCCGAGCGGGTGAGCAGCGCCATGGTGCCGTCGCTCTTGACGATCAGCGTCTGGAAGAAGCAGTAGCCGAAGGTGTCGTAGCCGGTCAGCCAATACATGCTTTCCTGGGCGAAGAGCAGCAGGGCGTCGAGCTTTTCTTCCTTCATCTTCTCGGTGAGGCGCGCAAGCCGGCTTGCGAACTCGGCCTTTTCGAAGTGCAATGCCATTCTGCTCAAGTCTCCCTGATTGATATCGCTGAAATCTGGCGGCCGTAATCCGGCTCTTTGCGATGCGTCGTCCGGCGATAGGAAAAGAAGCGTTCGCTATCCGGATAGGTGCAGAGGCCGAGGCTCTCGGCGCGCACGCCCGCCCGCGTCAGCCGCTCGACGGTCAGTGCCGGCAGATCGAACATGGCGTGGCCCGGTGTTGCCGAAGGCACGAAGAAGCGCTGGTAAGCCGGGTTTTCGGCGAGGAAGCGCTCGACGAATTCCGGGCCGACCTCATAACTTTTCTGGCTGATCGAGGGGCCGAGGCAGGCGACGATGCTGTCTCGTTCCGCGCCCAGCGCCTCCATGGCGGCGACGGTGTTTTCGAGCACGCCGGTCAGCGCGCCCTTCCAGCCGGCATGGGCGGCGCCGATGACGCGGTTGTCGGGATCGGCAAAAAGGATCGGGCCGCAATCGGCGGCGAGCACGCCGAGCACGATCCCCGGCGCTGCCGTCACCAACGCATCCGCCTCGGGGCGGGCGCCGTCGTAATCGGCGCCGATCGTCACGACGTCGGGGGAGTGGACCTGATGCACCGTTGCCAGCCGTTCGAGCGGCAGGCCGAACCATGCGGCGACGCGGCGGCGGTTTTCGATGACATCGTCACGCGCGTCGCTGGAGCCGAGGCCGACATTGAGGCCACGATAGATTCCTTCGGAAACGCCGCCGGCCCGGGTGAAGTAACCGTGGCGGATGGTGCTGCCCGTCGCTTCGTTCAGCAGCGCGCTTTCGATCGGTGCGGGAGAGGCCGCGTCCTGCATCTGTGATTCCGGGGTTTTAAAAAGGGGTTTGTATCATCCCGAGCGCATCGCACAGGCGGCGCGCGTCAAGTTTCTGCTTCGCTGGGGATGTTGGCCCAGCCGCGTGCGCCCTGTCAATCCACCGGGCGAAAGGGCATGAGATCGATCGCGGGGTGGGAGACCGCCATGACCTTGAAGAGTTCGCCCATCCGGCCTTCACCGGCGCCGGCGAGCCTGTCGACCGCCGTCTGGATGACCTGCTGGGTCTGCGGCTCGCGATCTTTGCCGAGTGCGGCGGCGCGTTCGAGGATGCCGAGGCCTGTCAGGAAATCGCCCTGGTGCAAGGCGCCGTTCAGATGGAGGCCGGCCGCGAGCGCCGTTTCGGCGAGCTGTTGAAAGTCGACATGGCTCGTCAGATCGGCTTCGCCGGGATGGGCGAGCGGCGGGTCGAATTCATGCATGCGCACGGCCTGCAGCGTATCGCCGAAGCCGGTGACGAGATGGCCGTAATCGATCGCGAGCGCCGTGCCGCCGAAAGCGCGCAGCCGCTCGCAGATCGCGATCATCACGGCCTGGCGGGCGGGCGAAATCTCGAAGAGCGTGCCGAGCGGCAGGTTTTGCACCGGTTCGGGGAGAAGTGCTGGATCGAGGCCGGCGACGCCGGCGGCAAAGGTCAGCTCGCCATCGGCATCGAGGCCGACCATGCGCTCGCGGAAACCGGTCTGCGTGCGGATGAACTGGCGGATCGGGATCGCGTCGAACAGCTCGTTGGCGGCAATCAGGGTGAAGCCTGCCGGCACCTCGTCGAAGCCGTCGTGCCAGGCGATCTTTTCGCCGTAGGACTCGAGCGTCTGGCTCTGGACGTCGCGCAGGCGCTCGCTGGTTTCGACGAGATGCACGCTCATCGTGTCGAAAAGCGGCGGGGCGATGCGGGCGATGACCCGCAGCATATCCGCCATCATCGTGCCGCGGCCGGGGCCGATCTCGACCAGGCGGACACCCGCCGGCGTGCCGTGGCGCTGCCAGGCATGGACGATGAAGACGCCGATCATCTCGCCGAAGATCTGGCTGACCTCGGGCGCGGTGACGAAATCGCCGGAGCGGCCGAAGGGCTCGCGGGTGCGGTAATATCCGTGTTCGGGATCGGCAAGGCAGAGCGAGAAATAATCGGTGACGCTGATCGGGCCGTTGGCCTGGATGATCGCCTTGATCTTTTCGCCTAGAGCGGTGGTCATGTCGTGCATCCTGCCGGTTTAGAGCTGGAGGGCAGCCTGGCGGCGGGCCCGCAGCATTGCCCAGACGCCGAGCAGGATCATCGGGGAAGAGAGCACCATGCCCATGGTCAGCCAGTTCGTGCCGAGGAGGTAGCCGAGCTGGGCATCCGGCTCGCGGAAGAACTCGACGAAGATGCGCGACAGCGCATAACCGCAGACGAAGACGCCGGTGATGAAGCCGGGGCTTTTCAGCGCGCGCATGCCATAGACGAGGGCGGCCAGCACCAGAAGCAGAACGATGCCTTCGAGGCCGGCCTCGTAAAGCTGGCTCGGATGGCGGGCGAAGGGACCGCCGGTCGGGAAAACCACGGCCCAGGGCACGTCGGTCAGCCGGCCCCAGAGCTCGCCATTGATGAAATTGGCAATGCGGCCGAAGAACAGGCCGAAGGGAACGACGGCGGCGACCATATCGAACAGGCTCCAGATCGGAATGGCATTGCGGCGGGCAAAGATGATCATGGCGATCGTCGTGCCGGTCAGGCCGCCGTGGAAGGACATGCCGCCGTTCCAGATCTGGACCGCGCGGATGGGATCGCGCAGGACGGCGGAGAGGTCGTAGAAGAAGATGTAGCCGAGACGGCCGCCGAGCACGACGCCGAGGGCTGCCCAGACGATGAAATCGTCGAGCTGCGTCTTCGTCATCGGCGATGTATTGCCCGGCCAGAGACTGTCATTGGCGGCGAGGCGGCGCGCATAGGCCCAGCCGAGCAGGATGCCGGCGACATAGGCCAGGCCGTACCAGTGAATCGCTACAGGACCGAGCGAAAAGGCGATCGGATCGATGTCAGGGAAAGGCATGATGGCAAGGAGATTGGCGGCTGTCGGCAAGGTTTTCCCATCCGTTAAGATCGGCGGAACATGCCGCCGCGATCCCGGACGGTCAAGTGCATTGTTCGTGATCGCACTTCCACTGCCCGCTCCAGCGAGACTATCCCGCGCAAAGCGCTTGCATCGCGGGTGGCGAAGCCCTACCTCAATCTTCGAGGCCCCGAAGGGCTGAATTCACCTTATATGAAGGGAGAAAAACGCCATGACGACCGGAACGAACCGCATCATGGACGAGTTCGCCAAGCTGATGACCGATGCGGCGGGTGCTGCCCAGGGCGTTCGCAAGGAGATCGAGACCGCTTTCAACGCCCAGGCCGAGCGTTGGCTGAACAGCATGGACATCGTCAAGCGCGAGGAATTCGAGGCCGTGCGCGAGATGGCGATCAAGGCGCGCGACGAGAACGAGGCGCTTGCTGCCCGCATCGCCGCGCTCGAAGCGAAACTTGCCGGCGAAGGCCGCTGAGTCCCGATAGAATACAAGACGCGGCATGGCCTCTTTGCTCCCATGCCGCGTCCGTCACAAAAAATTCAGGTGAGTTTTCCACCTGTGGACACTGCCAAAAAAGCCAATACGCAGAGTCGTTTAATCTCCCTTCTGAATTGAGTTTCGAAGTGCTTTCCACAGCAGGTCCGCCCTATTTTCCCTTCTGGGGGCTGGCAGGTGGCAAGGGTCATTATACACTGATTTTAAATGATGATTCGAAGCGACTTGGTAAGCTCCGGGCAGGTTATCTGCGTTAAGTCTGGCAGCGGTTCAACGATCATCCGAGTGGTGGTTCCGGTATTTGCGTGTGTCTTTTCTTGTGTCTGTAACAGCAAGTTAGGTCGCATTCGTTCCGGTCAAGAAGGTGCTGCATGAACCTGATGGAATTGGAAGTCGAGCGTCAGTCGAACCCGGTCGATATGATCGAGTACGTGGCCTCCAACAATGACTGGTCGTTCGAACGGTCCGGCGAGGACGAGATCGCAATGACGGTCGAAGGCCGCTGGGCGGACTACCATGTCTCCTTCTCCTGGATGGAGGAATTCGAGGCGCTGCATCTCGGCTGCGCCTTCGACATCAAAGTTCCCGACATCAGGGTCAACGAGGTGGTCAAGCTGCTCTCGGCGATCAATGGGCAGGTGCTGATGGGGCATTTCGACCTATGGCGCCAGGAAGATGTCGTCATCTTCCGCCAGTCGCTGCTGCTTGCCGGCGGCGCCGAGCCCACCAACCGGCAGGTGGAAGTGCTGCTTTCCAGCGCGCTCGACACCTGCGAAGCCTATTTCCAGGCATTCCAGTTCGTCGTCTGGTCCGGCATGGACGCGATGAAGGCGATGGAAGCCGTGCTCTTCGAAACGGTCGGCGAGGCATAAGATGCCGGCGAACGCTTTCTCCTCCAAAAATCCTGTGGTTCTGATCGGCGCCGGAAACATGGGCGGGGCGATGCTCTCCGGCTGGCTGAAAAGCGGCGTTCCCGGCTCGGCCGTCATCGTCGTCGATCCCGGCCCGTCGCAGGCGATGCTGACGACGATCGGCGAGGCGGGCGCGACGCATCTCACCGCTCTGCCGGCGAAGCTGAAGGCGGGCGTGCTGTTCCTTGCGGTCAAGCCGCAGGTCATGGAGACGGTGCTGCCGCCGTTGAAGAGCGCCGTCGGGCCGGAAACGGTCGTCGTCTCGGTCGCCGCCGGCAAGACGCTCGGTTTCCTCGAAAAACATCTGGGCCAAGCCGCCATGGTGCGCGCCATGCCGAACACGCCTGCCATGGTCGGACGCGGCGTCACCGGCGCCTTCGCCAATGCTGCGGTCAGCGGCGAGCAGCGCGAGCGCGTCCATGCGCTTCTGAAGGTCTCGGGCCCGGTCGAATGGGTGCCCGAGGAGGCCGATATCGATGCCGTGACGGCGCTTTCGGGCAGCGGTCCGGCCTATGTGTTTTATCTCGTGGAATGTATGGCAGAAGCAGGCCGTAAACTCGGCCTGCAGGCGGACCTCGCCATGCGTCTTGCGCGGGAAACGGTCGCGGGGGCTGGTGAACTTTTGCACCAGTCCCCCGACGAAGCTTCGCGGCTGCGGCAGAACGTGACGTCTCCCGGCGGCACGACGGCGGCAGCGCTCGCCGTGCTGATGGCCGACGACGGCATGCAGCCTCTGTTCGACGCGGCCCTTGCGGCGGCGCGCAAGCGGGCCGAGGAACTGGCCGGCTGAGGGAGATCCGCATGGCCGAAGAGATCACCTACGCCGATTTCGAGCGTGTCGACATCCGCGTCGGCACGATCATCGAGGCCAGTCCCTTTCCGGAAGCGCGCAAGCCGGCATACAAGCTGGTCATCGATTTCGGCCCCGAGATCGGCATCAAGAAATCCTCGGCGCAGATCACCGTGCACTACACGCTCGAAAGCCTGATCGGCCGCCAGGTGCTCGGCGTCGTCAACTTCCCGCCGCGGCAGATCGGGCCGGTCCGCTCGGAAGTGCTGACGCTGGGATTCGAGGACGAAAACGGCGCGATCGTGCTTGCGGCGGTCGAACAGCCGGTGCCGAACGGCAGGAAGATGATGTGAGCGTGCGCTCACACCTTTTTATCGGCCGTTACGCCTGATTTGCCCGCGCCGGATGTTCCTCCGGCTCTGATTTCCTGCAAAAACGGATTGTTCCGTCGTTCATCGCCGATGCGGCTGCCGGGGCCGTGGCCGCAGATGAAGCCGACATCGTCGCCGAGCGGCAGCACCTTGTCGCGGATCGAATCGAGAAGCTGCTGATGATTGCCGCCGGGCAGGTCGGTGCGGCCGATCGAGCCGTTGAAGAGCACGTCGCCGAGATGGGCGAAATTCTGCGCGCGGTTGAAATAGATGACGTGGCCGGGTGCATGGCCGGGGGCGTGGTAGACCTCGAATTCGTGGGCGCCGAAGGAGACCTTGTCGCCATCCTTCAGCCAGCGATCGGGCAAAACGTTGCGCAATCCCGTTATGCCGTAGTTTGCCGCCTGGGCTTCGATCCGCTGCAAGAGCGGCAGGTCGTCCTGGTGCGGGCCGACCACATCAACGCCCAAGGCTTCTTTCAATTCGCTGGCGCCGCCGGCATGGTCGAGATGGCCGTGCGTCAGCCAGATTTCCTTGATGGTCAGGCCGCTTTTCTCGATCGCCTGAAGAATGAGCGGCACATCGCCGCCCGGATCGACGACGACGCCTTCCTGGGTATCGGGATCGAAGAAGACCGTGCAGTTCTGCTGGAAGGGTGTCACCGGAATGATGCCGGCCTGGAGCATGCCCATAAGTGCCTCGCTTGGTGTCTCTGATGCTCAGGGTATAGTCCGAAACCGCGGCGAGGACAGCCGGAATCTTCCTCATTCCGGGCGTGGTTCACGGCAAAAAGACGCAGTGCAACAAGAGTTTATGGATCTCTCCATCGCTGGGATCGCCGGAGGGAGTCCGGTTTTATTCAGCTTCTTCAAATGCTTGCATGACGTGCCTCATGAGCGCCGGTTCCCTGCGGACGGCGCGAGGGAACATCGTGGAGGCCCAGGCGTTGTCCGGCCATCGAAACCAAGGAGACGCTCACATGACCCTCAAGAGAAACATTCTATTGGCTGGAGCCGTGCTCCTGGCGAGCGGTGGCCTTGCGCAGGCGGAGATGGTCGCGACGACGGTCAATGATCTCAACGTCCGCTCCGGTCCCGGCCCGCAATATCCGGCCGTCGGTCTTGCCACGCGTGGCTCGACCGCCGTGCTCGACGGCTGCATCGAAGGCAGCCGCTGGTGCCGTGTCGATGTCAACGGCATGCGTGGCTGGGTCTATGCCGACTATCTGCAGGTCGACCGCGGCGGCACTCCTGTCATCGTCGAACAGCACCGCGCCGAGATCGGCGTTCCCGTCGTCACCTACGAGTCGACCGCCAGCGTCGTCCCTGTTGATCCGCAGCCGGCGCCTGGCGATGAGTTGATCGGCCCCGTCGGGGCTGTCGAGACGATCACGCCACCTGAGACGGTGCGGACCTATATCGAGACCAATCCGGCTGAGACGGTGCAGCTCGGCGGCGATGTCGTCGTCGGCGCGGAAGTGCCTGCCGACGTCACTTTCCAGACGATTCCCGATTACGAGTATCGCTATACGAGGATCAACGACCGGCCTGTCCTGGTCGATCCCGGTACGCGCCGGATCGTCTACGTCTATCAATGACGTAATCGGCAGCATCAGAAGCGAGGCGGCGTCGGGCCGCCTCGTTCCCGGCCACCTCCACGCGCCTTAATCCCGCATCGGTTGATTTTTCTTCGCGCTTTCCTCTTGAATATGATAAAATACTAATATGCCGGAGGTTCGGCATATTAGGCGATCGGGGAGATCGCCATAGGAGGAAATCATGGAAGCGCTACTTCCGCTTGTCGTACAACTGATTGCAGGCGCCATCGGCGGCAACGCCGCAAGCGCCGCCTTGAAGCAGCACTCGATCAACGTCGTCGCCCGCACGATCGCAGGTGCGATCGGCGGTGTCGGCGGCGGAATGCTGCTCGGCATGGTCGGCGGGGAAGCGGCTATGGCAGGCCTGATCGCCGACGGCATCGGCGGCCTGATCGGCGGCGGCGTTCTCTCGACGCTCGCCGGCCTGGTCATGGCGCGGGCGCATAGGTAAAAGGCCCGACGGGCGTCAGCCCGCCGGACCGATCGTATGAAAAGTCTTATCCGGCGGCGACCGCCGCCGGATGGACTTCCTTCATATAGTCTCATCTCCTCCGGCGCCCGCGCGCCATGCCTGTTGATTGTTATCCCCATTACGTTTTATCCACAGACGCAGGGGGAAATCGCATATTGCGTCGGAGTGCCGGGCGGGCTTTGGTTTATCCTGCATAATTCAAAGTGCTACAGCGTCCTTTGCGCAGTCGAAGACGTGCGGCGCCCAAGGAAATTATCGTCCGGGCTCCCGCAATGCGGGGAAAGAGAAAGGAAATGCCGAGTGCCACGACAGACCGGAGCGAAAGCAGGCAAGCCGGAGCCGCTGGCCACGCCGATGGAAGATACCGACATTATCGATTTCGAGATCATCGAGCTGTTCTTCTTCGCCTATCGCGACTTCGTCTCCGATCCTGACGCCATCCTCGAAAAGAGCGGCTTCGGCCGGGCCCATCACCGTGTCGTGCATTTCGTCAACCGCAACCCCGGCATGACGGTGGCCGATCTTCTCGATACGCTGAAGATCACCAAACAGAGCCTTGCAAGGGTGCTGAAACAACTGATCGATTCAGGCTATATTCGCCAGGTCGCCGGCCCCGAAGACCGGCGGCAGCGCAAGCTCTATCCGACGAAAACGGGGCGCGAGCTGGCGCTTGCCCTTGCGGAGCCGCAATCGCGCCGCATTGAACGGGCATTCGATGGTGCTTCTGCGGAGGCGCGAGAGGGCATAAAGGCTTTCCTCAGAGGCATGCGGGACAGACAAAAGGCGGATTGAATGGCGGTCAAGACAGGAATTTCCGACGATGCGGCGCATCTGCTGGTGGTCGACGACGACTCCCGCATCCGTGCCCTGCTCAATCGTTATCTCGCCGAGAACGGCTTCCGCGTCACCGTCGCCGCCGATGGCGCCGAGGCGCAGCGCAAGCTCACGGGTCTCGATTTCGACCTCATCATCATGGATGTGATGATGCCCGGCGAATCCGGCATCGAGGTCACGCGCGGGCTTCGCGCCATCAAGAACGTGCCGATCATCATGCTGACGGCGCTGGCGGAATCGGGCAACCGGATCGAGGGCCTCGAGGCGGGCGCCGACGACTACCTTTCCAAGCCTTTCGACCCGCGCGAGCTGGTGCTGCGCATCAACAACATCCTGCGCCGCAATGCCGGCGGCGAGGGGCCGAAGATCGAGCAGGTCATGTTCGGCCCCTACACCTTCTCGCTCACCCGCAAGGAGTTGAAGAGGGCGAGCGAGGTAATCCGGCTGACCGACCGCGAGCAGGAGATCATGCTGCTCTTTGCGCGCCGCGCCGGCGATACGATCCCCCGCCACGAGCTGATCGGCGACGACGCCGAAGTCGGCGAGAGGACGATCGATGTGCAGATCAACCGGCTGAGGCGCAAGATCGAAGACGATCCGGCCAATCCGGTCTGGCTGCAGACGGTGCGCGGCATCGGATACAGGCTGAGCATCGACTAGAGAGATGGACGCGGCGTGACACAGAGAGATTGCGGCCAGGACCGGCGCTGATGGTGACAGTGGACAGCTTGCGGCGGGAAGACCGCACTCCCGTGCCGGGCTGGCGCTCGGTCGTCCGCTGGCTGCGCCGCCGGCTGCCCACCGGCCTCTATGCACGCTCGCTGCTGATCATCATCATTCCGATGGTGCTCCTGCAATCCGTCGTCGCCACCGTCTTCATGGAGCGCCACTGGCAGATGGTGACGGAGCGGCTGTCGCTCGCCGTCACCCGCGACATCGCGGCGATCATCGAGATCATCGAGACCTATCCGCAGAATTCGGACTACGGCGAGATCACCCGCATCGCCCGCGATCAGCTCAATCTGCAGATCTCGATCGAGCCGGACGGCGACCTGCCGCCGCCGCGCGTCAAGCCGTTCTTCTCGATCCTCGACAGTATCCTCAGCGACGAGATCACCGATGAGATCCACCGGCCGTTCTGGATCGATACCGTGGGCAACTCGAACCTCGTCGAGATCCGCATCAAGCTCGAGAACAAGATCCTCCGGGTGCTGGCCAAGCGCAGCCAGACCTATGCTTCGAACACCCATATCTTCATCGTCTGGATGGTCGGCACCTCGCTGGTGCTGATCGGCATTTCGATCCTCTTCCTGCGCGGGCAGATCCGGCCGATCCTGATGCTGGCGCGGGCTGCCGAAAGCTTCGGCAAGGGGCAGAAGCCCGATAATTTCTATCCGCGCGGGGCCGACGAGGTCAGGCGCGCGGGCCTTGCCTTCATTCTGATGCGCGAGCGCATCGAGCGGCAGATCGAGCAGCGCACCGCGATGCTCTCCGGCGTCAGCCACGATCTGCGCACCATCCTCACCCGCTTCAAGCTGCAACTGGCGCTGGCTGGCGACAATCCCGACCTGCACGGTCTCAACGACGACGTCAACGACATGCAGACGATGCTGGAGGCCTATATGGCCTTCGCGCGCGGCGAGGTCGAAGAGGATGTCGGCGAGCTGAAACTCAGCGAAATCTTCGCGAAGCTGGAATCCGATTTCGCCCTGCACGGCAAGCGGTTCAACTATTCGATCGAAGGTGACGACGACATACAAGTCAGGCCGAATGCCTTCATGCGTCTCGTCACCAACCTCGCGTCGAATGCGCAGCGTTATGCCGGCAGGCTGGAGATCGAGGCCAAGCACAATGCCAAATGGCTGACCGTCATTTTCGACGATGACGGGCCGGGCATTCCGGAAAAGAACCGTGAGGATGTGTTCAAGCCGTTCTTCCGGCTGGATGCGGCGCGCAATCTCGATGCGTCGGGCACTGGGCTCGGCCTTGCGATCGCCCGCGACATCGCCCGCAGCCATGGCGGCAACGTCACGCTCGGCGACAGCCCGCTCGGGGGCTTGAGGGCGACGATCCGTATCCCGGCTTAAACTAAAGCGCGTCGCGATCTTTCAGATTCGCTCCTTGCGCTTTAGTTCTTTATTTTTAAGCATGTCGTTGTCGCAAAACCGCCGCACACTTTTACGCGACATGCTCTAAAGACAAAAGCGCCGCTGGGGAGCGGCGCTTCGTATCAGGGATCGTCGAACGATCAGCCGGCGTTGCAGAAGTGGCTGCGGCCGTCATTGCCGATATAGGTGCCGCTACGCGGGTCGAAGGAGCGGTAGCGGTAGGAGCAGTAACGTTCCCATTGCGGCGTCCAGGGTTCGACGGAGGCGCGGGCAGGCGCATAATATCTAGGCTGCTCAACATATTGCGGCTGCTCGACATAAACACGGCGCGGGGCGCGATAGACCGGAGCGGGCTCGTAATAATCCGGCTCATAGGCAGGGTCGATGTAGCGCCGCTCTTCGTAAACGGGGCCGTTATTGGCATTGGCGATAGCCGAGCCGACGATCAGGCCGGTGGCGAGACCGACAGCGCCGCCGACGAGGGCGTCGTTGTTGTTATGATGGCGCCAGTGGCGGTCGCGGGCCGAGGCCTCGCCGATGACGGAGAGAGTAAGCGCAGCAGCCGTTGCCGTCAGCAGAAGAGTTTTGGCGAGCGTGTTCATAACCATCAAGTCCTAATCCCGGAAACCGAACGCCGGCTCCTTCTCGATGGTGTTAGTCCTAAGGAGTTATAGCTGAACGAAGGCTGAACGACAAAACCCGGCATTGCTGCCGGGCTTCAACTCGAATTGACAGCCTTGTTAAGGGCTCAGCCCGCAATCTGCAGATTGACGGCCTTGGGGCCCTTGCCGCGGCGATCCGGCTCCGTGTCGAAGCTTACCTTCTGGTTTTCCGTCAAACCGGCCAGCCCAGAGGCCTGAACGGCAGAAATGTGAACGAAGATATCGGCGCCGCCCCGGTCCGGCTTGATGAAGCCGAAGCCTTTGTCGGTATTGAAGAATTTTACAGTGCCAGTCTCGGCCATGCGTCAGGTCCTTTTCTCTCTGCCCGCCATCCACACGGGCAGCATCATAGCATTGCCTCCTTGCGGGAGGTGTTGGCAGGCAAGTCTTGAAATGTGAGAAAAAGGTCCCCTCTACCTCGGCCTGTTCCAAGCAGAACTTTCGCCTGCCTTATTTGGAACCGGCTGACCGGAATATTAGCGTTCCCGGCGCGCAAATACTTAAGGACTTCCCATGCTCGCAAAATGCCCGAACGCGCCGAGAGTGCTGCGTTTAAAGGATTTTGGCAAGCAAAAGTTTTTTAACGTGTCCTTCCGGGCACACCCTCGCCGATATCCAATTTGCGCAAAAACGCAAAATTTCCTTCGTCAATGGGGAATGATTAACGTTTTATATCGTCTGCAATGTAAGTTCCGAGCAGATTTTCCCAAAAATGCAACGTAAACGGGCTTTGCAGGTTCCTTAAAATTTTTTTCGAATCCGGCATCCACCCATATTTGGACGCGTGTTCAGGCGGCTGGCAGGCGGCGGCGGGCCAATCCGGGTACGAGCTCGACTACAAGCATAGCGGTAAACATTAGCGCACAACCTGTATATCCCGTCGCCGGCATCGACTCACCGAGGAGGAGGGCTGCGAGCGATGCGCCGAAGAGCGCTTCTGACGAAAGGAAGATCGCCGCCTGCGACGGCGTCGTGTAGCGCTGGGCGATCACCTGCAGCACGAAGGCCAGACCGGACGAGAAGATGCCGACATAGAGGATCTCGGGTCCTGCGGCCCAAATCGCCGAAAGGCTGATCGGTTCGACCGCTGCGGCAACGGCCAGCGCGCAGACCGTGGTGACGGCAAATTGCGTCGCCGCCAGCGCGAGCGGCCTTCCGCTCTCGGAGACGGTCGTGCCGGCAAGAGTGATCTGGATTGCCCAGAAGGCGGCGCAGACCACGGTCAGGAGATCGCCTGAGGTGAGCGCCGAGAGATGGCCGCCGGACAGGAGATAGATGCCGGCGAGCGCCATCAGCGCGCCCGGCCAGATGATCCAATGCGGGGCACGGCGCAGGAAGAACACGGCAATGAGCGGCACGAAGACGACATAGAGGCCGGTGATGAAGCTTGAATTCGTCACCGTCGTCGTCTGCAGGCCGACCTGCTGGGTGGCGGCGCCGCTGAAAAGGGCAAGGCCGGTGAGAACGTAGAGCTTGGCATGGCGCGCGCTGGTCTTCGCCTCTGCCTTGCGTGCTTCCAGAAGAACGAAGGGCAGGACGGCCAATGTGGCGACGGCAAAACGCAGGGTGATGAACCAGAAGGGGCCGATCGCCTTCATCGCCGTCGACTGCGCGACGAAGCCGCCGCCCCAGATGGCGGCTGCAAGCAACAGGAGGAGGTTCGCCTGAATGCGCGTCATGTCGTCCTCGAGGGGAAGGGGGATGGTGCCCGAGCGGTAGCAGTTGCGTTCCAGCTAGGCAAGGGCGAAGACTTCGACGGGTCGATCGACGGCGATTGGCTGTAAGTAAACGCCTCAAGCCTGGCGAGATCTCAACCGTTGTTGGCTTGCGCTCGCGAGACCCTGAGCAGCGCGCCGTCATCCTCGTCCGTCACCATCAGCAGCGCGCCGTCCGGCGCCACGACGACGTCGCGGATGCGGCCGTAATCGCCCTCGAACAAACGTTCTTCGGCGACGAAGGCGCCGCTCTCGTCACGCTGCATGCGCGAGAGCAGCTGGAATTTCAGCGCCGCGACGAGGAAGTCGCCGTCCCATTCCGGAAACATGGCACCGCGATAGACGGCGAGCGCGCCGGGCGCGATCGAAGGGTCCCAATAGTGCAGCGGCTGTTCCAGCCCTTCCTTGGCGGTGCCTTCGCCGATCTCGGCGCCCGAATAATCGCGGCCGTAGGTGATGATCGGCCAGCCGTAATTCTTGCCGGCTTCGGGCTGATTGATCTCGTCGCCGCCGCGCGCGCCGTGTTCGACGGTGTAGAGCCGGCCATCCCTAGCGTCGAAGGTAATTCCCTGCGGGTTGCGATGGCCTTTCGACCAGATCTCCGGCAGCGCCTTGCCGCCGTCCCTGAACGGATTGTCGGCGGGAATGCTGCCGTCGGCATTGATATGGACGATCGAGCCGGCGTCATCCTTCCAGTCCTGAGAGCGGTCGCGGTCGCCGCGGTCGCCGACGCTGATGAACAGCGTGCCGTCAGGGGCGATCGCGATACGCGAGCCATACTGGATGTTGCCCGAGGTGAAGCGCCGCATGGTGAAGACGGGCGTCACGGCTTGGAGCGTCTTTTCATCTGCGGACAGCGTCGCGCTGAAGGCCTCGGTGCCGGAGCCCTGACTATTGGCGATGGCGGCGGTGAAATAGAGCTTTCTGCTCGTGGCAAAGTCCGGGGCGAGCGCCACGTCCATCAGGCCGCCCTGGCCGCGGGCGCTGACCTTGGGCACGTTGCCGATCGGGTCGGAGAGCTTGCCGTCGCGGATGATGCGCATGCGGCCCGGCCGCTCGGTGACGAGATAGGCGCCGTCGGGCAACACCTCGACCGCCCAGGGATGTTCGAGCCCATCGGCCAGCTTTTCGACGCGAAGCGTAGGTCCCTGGGTGTTGACGGTATCGGCCGCGTTGGCCGACATGGCGCCCGCGAAGACCAGCGCTGTGGCGAAATGGATGGCGGATATTCTCTTCATCGTTGCTCCCCGTCGTCTCTCATGCGGAACGTGGAGCGGGCAGGGGATGGGTTCAACCCTCACTCGGCCTGCAATAACGGCTTTGTGTTTACTGGTTGAACGGAGCCGGTCGCCTGATCGTCGACCAGTTCGGCTTCGAGGATGTAGCGCAGCGGCCCGCGTTCGGTCGCATCGAAGGGCCAGCACGTGGTCAGCACCAGGCGGCGGCCGTCGGAGGAGGGGTCGATGCCGCTCGCATCCCAGGGGGCGATGCGGCCTTCGCCGGCCTTGAAGGTCAAGAGCTTGCCATCGCGGCGGGTGACTTCGATCGTATCGCCCGGCTTTATATATTGCAGCCAGCGGAAATGGGTGTCGCGATGGGCGGCGATGACGGAGGTGCCTTCTTCACCCGGCTGCGGTGTGTTGGCGAGCCAGGCCGGGCCGAAGGCGAGCGCCTCTCCGGAGGCGCCGGAGAGCACGATCGCCTCCTTGCCGAGGCGCGGCGCGCGCACCTTCGCCTCCGTGGTGAAATCGGCCCACGGCCAGGGCTTCGTCTCCTCGCCCCGCAGCTCGGCGGCGAAAGCGCGTTTCAGCAGGACCTGCGAGAGCTCCGCCTTGCCCTTCAGCAGGAAGCCGTCGCCGATCAGCGCCAGGCCGTAGAGGGCAAGGCCTGATATGGCAAAGGCGATCGCCTTTTCGATCGGCGAAAGACGCCAGAGGAAGAAGCCCTTTTTCTTCCGCGCCCTCGGTGCGTCATGGGCCGTGGCGGCGGCCATGGCGAGTTCCAGATAGGTCGGAAGCGGCTCGAATTCAGCCGCCTCCTCGTTGCTGTTGCCGGCGAGGCTAGAGGCCATTGCGCTTGGCTCCTACCGTGACGATACTCTTGATGCGGCGGCGCCAGACGGCGAGCCCGCTTGCACCCGCCAGCGCCAGGAGCAGCATGGTGAGACCGCGCATGATCTGCTCGTCGGCGCGTGTCGCCGTCTGCGGCAGGTTCACGGTCGAGCTCTTCTGCGCGATCAGCGTGGCGGCTTTGGCCGTCGGCGCCGCCGCCATCATGCTGGCGATCCCGGGCGATGCGGCCGCGGTCTGTTGCTGTTCAGCGCTTCCAGCAGGCGTGACCGCGCCGTGGCGCTCTACACCGTCGGGCGAGACAGCATTTTCGCCGAAGACCTTTCCGAAGTCCCAACCCTCGGGCAGGTTGAGCGGGAGCCTCGCCGAGCCGAGCGGCTCGTTTGCCGGCCGCGACGGGGTGACGTCGACGGCGACGAGACTGGTGACGCGCGAGACGAGGTGGTGGGCAAGCGCTACCGTCTCGATGTCCTTGTCGCGCGCGGCGGGGTCCTGGCGCTCGTAGGCGCGGGCTTCGAAATCGTCGATCTTGCGCCGCGCCCAAAGCTTGGAAATGCCATTGCCATCGGCGGCATTGGCGATATCCATCTCGACCCGCCAGGGCTGATCGCCCGTCTTGCCGACGATTTCAAGCTTGCCGGCGGGCTTATCCTGCGGCAGTTCCGCCGTCAGCACGACGGGCTCGCCGCTATAGAGGTCGGGCATCGGATTCGGCGTGATATCCTCGGCTTCGATGCCCTCGAAGGTCGCGGCGATATCGGTCATGGCGGGGTTCTGCAGCTTGGCGAAGAGTTCGCCCATGCGGCTTGCCACCTGGTCGGTCGAGCCGATCTGGGTGAATGTGCCACGGCCGATTTCGGCGGCCTTGGTCATGAAATAGGTATTCGGCGCCGAGCCGATGCCGACGGTGAAGACGCGGGCATCGCCGCGGTTCGCGGTAATTTCCTGGAAGAGCTGCTGTTCGTTGCCGATTGCACCATCCGTCAGGAAGACGACCTGGCGCAGCGCTCCGCTTGCGACCGGCCCCTGGTTGCGCAGCGCATCCTCAAGGGCAGGCAGCATTTCAGTGCCGCCATCGGCGGTGAGGCCTCTGACGTAAGCGATGGCCTTTTCGCGATTATCGGGCGTGGCGGCGACGAGACCGTTGAAATAATCGGTCATCGTGTCGTCGAAACGGATGACGTTGAAGCGGTCGCCGGGGTTCAGCCTGGAGATGGCGAGCGCCAGGCTCTGCCTTGCCTGCTCGATCGACTGGCCGGACATGGAGCCGGAATTGTCGATGACGAAGACCACTTCGCGTTTTGCCGGCGGCGCTGCCGTATCCGGCGCCGTGGGCGGGGTGACGAAGGCGAGCAGATAAGTCTTGCCATCGATGACTTCGCGGAAGAGGCCGGCGCTCGGCATCTTGCCGGGAACTGCCTTCCAGGTGAGCTCGAAATCCTTGTCGGCGGGAACGGCATCGCCCTTCAGGCTGATCGTCCTCGCCTGGTCGCCATCCTGCCGGATATCGACCGCGTGGAAGGACGACTTCACGTCACCGAGCGGGAAGCCGGCCTTGAGATTGACGGTCAGCGAGATCGGATTGATTTTGGCATTCTCGCTGGGATCGAGCACCGGGGCTTCGATCTTCTCACGATTTTCCACCGGGTCGGACGGTGTCGCGAAGCCGGCGCCATTGTTGAATTCGACGGTCTGGACGATCGGCGCCGGATTGTAGCGCGGGGCGACGACCATCGGGAAACGCAGCGAGAATTCGCCGCCGGACTGGTGGATGGTCTGCTGATATTCGATCTGCACGACGATCTCTTCGCCGGGGCCGATATTGGCGACCTGGTTGGTGAAGATGTTCGGCCGCTGCTGTTCGAGCAGCGCCGTCTTCTTGCCCTCGGCCTTGGCCTGTTCATAGATCTCGCGGGCCTCCTGGCGCGGCTTGATCTGGCCTTCGATGAAGCGCTCGCCGATCTGCATCTTCAGCGCGTCGACGGCGGAATTGTCCGGCAGCGGGAAGACATAGGTGCCCTCGACCCAGCCCTGGCTCGGGTTTTGGAAGCGTTGCGTTACCTTCACCCTGGCGATCGGGCCGGAAACATCGATTGCGACGTCGGTCTTCAGCCGCGGCGCCTCGACATAGAAGCCCGGCTCCTTCGACGGGAAGAGCAGCGAACCGCTGTTGACGTCGTTCGGCCGGACGATGGCCGCGAGCTGGCCGGATGCCTGCCGCGTCTCGGCGCGGACGGCGGAGGCGAGCCCCAGCATCGCCGTGATGCAGGCGACAAAGGCGGTGACGGCGACAAGACATGACATGGAGATCCGGCGCATGCGCATGCGCCCGATGGCGAACTCATCTTCCAGAAACATTGGCCTACCCTCAATAACCAATTTTGGATGAGGGAATGATGCGGCTTCGATCTCGGCACGCTCGCGACCGAATTAAGGCGGCGTGCGGCATTTGTTGCGGCTTATTCGTGGCGATGACGAAATCCGACGATCTCTCTGATTTCAAAAGACGAAAAACGTGATCGCCGTCATTGTGAAAGTGCCGGGCGTGATGCTGTCGGCTCTCAGGGGCGGGTGATCCTGTAGACGAGCAGATCATCCGAATCAACGAGCTTCGTTGCAGTCTTGTCGAGATGGCCGATGACACCATCGTGATGCTCGACGAACCGCAGGTCCTGCTTGTCGGTGGCGTTCTTGGCCACGCCGAACAGATCCGCGCCTTGGGCGCGCAGGTCCTCGAGCTGCGCGATCGCGGTGGCGTCATCGGCGACGAATTTCGACCATTCGGCATCGCCTCCGCCGGGCGGGAACACCCATCCGCGCGCCCTGCTGTAATAGACCGAGACGGGATCGCCGACCTCGGGGGCGATGGTGACGACGAGGTCTCCCGGTTGCGCCAACCGCGCCAGTTCCTCGCCAAGCAGCTTGCCCTTCATGGCGATCGGCTTCTTCATCGTCCTGACGAGGGGAAGGCTCGACCAGGAAAGCGCGATGGCCGCGATGCAGATCGCGCGGAGCACCACCGCCGGCGTCAGAACGGTTCTCGATGAAAGCGTTGCAAGAAGGAGCGCGCCGTGGCCGCAAAACATGGCGGCCGGCACATGGAAGATGTGGAAGTTCCACACATTGCCGGTGATCTCGCCCGCCGCCGCCAGATAGAGCACCACGGCCGCAGCCAGCCACACGTAGGGAATGGCCGAAAGGATGCGTTGCCTGGGGTTTTCGGCGGGCCTCAGCGGTATCCACAAGCCGACCGCGAACAGTATCATGAACGGATAGCCGTAGAACCACAGGACCGAGGTGTTCCATGCGGATTGGACGTAAAACCTGTCCTTGACGTATGTCCAGAAGCCGTAATCCCAGATATAGCCGCCGGTGCCGGCGATATGAAACGGCGGATAGCTGCTGCCGAGATAAATCGCCCAGCCGAAGTAAGCTCCGATGATGGCCAGACTCAAAAGCCCCCACAGGAAGACCCCGGTCGCCTGCTTTCGCTTATTTTCCTGAATCCAGCAGACCATCAGATAGAAGATGACCGCGCCGGCCGCGAGGCCTGGCGGCTTCGACAGCGCGCCGAGCGTGAAGCTGGCCGTGGCGAGCGGCAAGAGCCAGCCGCTGCCGCCGGCCCAATATTTGGTGAACAGCCAGACGCCGAGCGTCACCAGGGCCAGCATCGCCGGATCGGGAAGAAACGAGCTGTCGATCATGATCGCCGCCGGCATCAGCGCGTAGGCCAGTGCCGCCGCATGGGCATGTATCTCGCCCCAGCACAGCGCCGTCAGCCTGTGCAGCGAAAACACCGTCACCAGACCGAAAAAGGCCGCAACCACGCGGCCGAACCAGTCGTGCCAGCCGAACAGCTGGTAGAGCAGGGCGGTGAGATAGCTGACGATCTGGAACTCACGGCCCTGATAGCTTGGGCCTGGGCCGGTCCAGCTGACCTCCGGAAAGAAGATGTTCCAGCTGCGCTGCTGGAAATTGTCGGCCATCATCGCGGTGCTTATCTCGCGCCAGCTGAAGCCGTCGACCAGCGGCAAGGTGATCCTGTGGAACCTGAAGACGATCGCAATGACCAGGATCCCCAGCAGAATCGCCGTGTCGAGGTTCAGGTAGCTGCGGCGAGCCATGTCGCGGCCGGTCGTCTGCTGCTGATATTGCCGGCCTTCGATCTGGTTCAATTCGGGGAGTGATGCCCGACGCGGCGCGAGGCTGAGCGGGCTCTCGCCTTCGGTGCGGCCGGCTGCAGAGAGCGGTGCTTCGGTATTCCTGAGCAGCGGCTGGGAAGACTTGCGAGGCGGCTTTGTCATGACGGCAGTTCATCAACAACGCCTTGAAAAGCAATTCGCCCAGATTGGTTAGTGACCTAATCCCTCGAGTCGTGCGGAGCGTCTGGACTGTGCGCCGCAAGCCTTGGCGGAAGGGATGGCGGGCCGGCTCGCCGGTGCGGCGAAACGATCAATAAGAATCATTGCCCCCATCACGCCTTTGCCCTTGAAATGCCGTCATACATTGGACATAGAGCTAACCGCAGAACTCCGGTCCCGGCTTTCTGCCCGTTTCAACCAATAGGACCGATATCATGGCCTTCCTTGCCGATGCTCTTTCCCGTGTGAAGCCTTCAGCCACCATCGCCGTTTCGCAGAAAGCGCGCGAGCTGAAAGCGAAAGGACGCGACGTCATTGGCCTCGGCGCGGGCGAGCCGGATTTCGATACGCCCGAGAATATCAAGAAGGCCGCCATCGACGCGATCAACCGCGGCGAGACGAAGTACACGCCGGTTTCCGGTATTCCTGAGCTGCGCAAGGCGATCGCCGCCAAGTTCAAGCGCGAGAACGGCCTGGAATATTCCTGGGAACAGACGATCGTCGGCACCGGCGGCAAGCAGATCCTGTTCAACGCCTTCATGGCGACGCTGAACCCCGGCGACGAAGTGGTCGTCCCGGCGCCTTACTGGGTTTCCTATCCGGAGATGGTGGCGCTCTGCGGCGGCACGCCGGTTTTCGTTTCGGCCACCCAAGAGCATAATTTCAAGCTCCAGCCCGCCGATCTCGAAAAGGCGATCACGCCGAAGACGAAGTGGTTCATCTTCAACTCGCCGTCCAACCCGACGGGTGCCGCCTATACGCATGCCGAGCTGAAGGCGCTGACCGACGTGCTGATGAAGCATCCGCATGTCTGGGTGCTGACCGACGACATGTACGAGCACCTGACCTATGGCGACTTCAAATTCGTCACGCCCGTCGAAGTCGAGCCGAAGCTCTACGATCGCACGCTGACGATGAACGGCGTTTCCAAGGCCTATGCGATGACCGGCTGGCGTATCGGCTATGCGGCCGGCCCGATCCAGCTGATCAAGGCGATGGACATGATCCAGGGCCAGCAGACCTCGGGTGCGACGTCGATCGCCCAGTGGGCGGCTGTCGAAGCGCTGAACGGCACCCAGGACTTCATCCCGGCGAACAAGAAAATCTTCGAAGGCCGCCGCGATCTCGTCGTCTCCATGCTGAACCAGGCCAAGGGCATCGTCTGCCCGGTTCCGGAAGGCGCCTTCTACGTCTATCCCTCCTGCGCCGGCCTGATCGGCAAGACGGCGCCGTCGGGCAAGGTCATCGAGACGGATGAGGATTTCGTTTCCGAGCTTCTGGAATCGGAAGGCGTCGCCGTCGTTCACGGTTCGGCCTTCGGCCTCGGCCCGAACTTCCGCATCTCCTATGCGACGTCGGAAGATCTGCTCGAGGAAGCCTGCCGCCGCATCCAGCGCTTCTGCGGCGCCTGCAAGTAAGTCGATTGCTGCAATGTCGATTGAAGGCCTGCCGGCGACGGCGGGCCTTTTTTCTTGCGGCGGCGTTGACGATGTAGCTGCATGTGGCTACATTTGATCTCATGAAGACCGTTTCGATCCGCGATGCGAAGAACCGCCTGACCGAGCTTGCCCGCGAGGTCGAGGCAGGGGAAACCGTTGTCGTGACGAGGAACGGCCGGCCGGTATTCGACCTCGTGCCGCATCGGAAGCGTGGCGGTTTGGATCTGGAGGCCGGTGAGGCCTATCTTCGCTCCAGGGGTATTACGAGGACGGAGATGTATATCGCCGACGACTTCGACGACCCCTTGCCGGAGGATTTCCTGCTGAAGCCGCTGCCGTGACCATGCGCGTGCTGCTTGATACGCACATGGTCATTGCCATTGCCCAACGAAAGCTGACGGAACGGTTTCCGCGTGTCGAGCAACTGCTTTCTGATGATGCGACCAGCGGTTTCGTCAGTGTCGCCAGTCTCTGGGAAATTGCCATCAAGATGAGGCTTGGTAAATTGCAGCCGGGCTTGCCCCTGGAGGCCATCCCCGCCTATCTCAGGGAGACGGGGCTCACGATTTTGCCCGTCGACGTCCCTCACGTCATCACTGCCGCCGACCCCGAGCCGGAGACGCGCGATCCCTTTGATCGGCTGCTGCTGGCGCAGTGCAAGGTCGAAGGCTTGCAGCTTGCCACGGTCGACCGGCTGCTCATCGATCATCCGCTGGCGCTGCGACTATAGCTCACATCCCGATTCAACGCGTTGCCGCATTGAATCCGCTTCGCCTCGCAAGTCGTTGAATTCCGATTCAAAACGTGAGGGCGAGTGCCGCTGGGAAGGGTGGTCAGCGGTTGCGGGCGGACGCCAAACCAACTAGATATCCGGCATCAAGTTCAATTGCCGCTTCGGGGGGCCGGATTTTGCAGCAGAGTGCCGTCATCGTATGTTCTGACGTTAACATGCTGCCGGCCGCCTGCTGCACCCTGCTTTCCGTCAAGCGCAATCTTACGAATGCCGGTGTCGAGTTCCTGCTTCTCGGCATCGACCTCAAGCCGAACGAGGTCGCCGAGGTCGATCATTTTGGGCGGCTTCACGGTATGGCGATCAGGGTGCTGCCCTATAAGACGCCCGATAGCGGCCTCCAGGCGCGGGGCCGCTGGTCCGCCGCCACGCTGGCGCGGCTCTATATGGATCGGGATATACCCGACAATATCGAGCGCCTGCTTTATCTCGATGCCGACGTGCTGGCGGTTGCGCCCGTCGACGAGCTCTTCACCCTTGATTTTCAGGGCAAGGCGCTTGCCGCCGTCGACGACTATGTCATGGCCTTTCCCGAGAAATCTGGCGCGCGGCAGCGCAAGATCGGCATGGGCGAGGGCGGCCGCTACTTCAATGCCGGCGTGCTGCTGTTCGATTGGTCGGTCTGCCGGGCGAAGGGGCTTTTCGCCAGGACCCGGGACATCTTCGAGGAGCGGTCGCATCTGTTCGAGAACAACGACCAGGATGCGCTGAACGTCACGTTCGACCGCGACTGGCTGGTGCTCGATCCGCGCTGGAATACGCAGACGGGCCTGCTGCCCTTCATCGACGGGCCGGCCATCTTCCATTTCACCGGCCGCAAGAAGCCGTGGCAGGCGACCGTTCCCTGGGTACACCGGCGGATGGCCAAACGTTATGCCGAGGATCTCCGCGACACGCCTTGGGCCTCCTTCTGCAGGCAGCCGTCGATGACGGGCCGGGTGGCGGGCTTCCTCTCGCATGTGGGAAAGCAGATCGGCGGGCTGACGCGGCTTGCACGGATGCGCGCCTATTTCAGCAACAGCTAGTGAGGCGGGCCGAGCGCATCGTCCTTGGAAAGTGCATGTGAGGCGATATGGAAGCAATTCCCAGCGATAACAAGGCTATAACCGCTTCGGACGGCCGCTTCGATTTCCTGACGCCGGAAGCGTGGAAGGCGCTGTTGTCGGGCTATTCCCACATCGTACTGGTAGCAAACAGCGAGGCGGTCGATCTCGAACGGCTGCGGAGCGAATTGCCGGAGACGGCGCTCTACGTCTTCTTCAACAAGGTCTACAAGGTGCTCGACGAACCCTTCGTCGGCCATTGCATTCTTGTTGCCCGCAGCGACGTGATGGGCGCCCATATCGTCCACCGGCGCGAGGCGGCGGATGTCTTGCGCTTCTTTGGCGGCGATGATTTCCTCGGCGTCGTCAACATCCGGGTCTCCGTCGAGGAAAATCTCAGTGAGAAGAGCTGCTTCGAAGGCGCCAAGGCCCGTCACCTCGATCTGACGCAAATGCTCGCCGATCTCTATCCGATCGGCAAGATCGCGACGAGCGGCTTTGCGGTAGCTTTGTGGCTTGCCGATTTGCAATTGCCGGGCAAGATCCTGCTTGCCGGCTTTTCGGCGAAGCGGAGCGAGAAGTGGAAGGTGTTCGACGTGCACGATTGGACGTTCGAGCAGATTTTCCTGCGTCTTTTTGCGCGTATGGGTTCGATCTCGATGATGGGCGGGGTCGATGCCAGCCCCTATTCGGCACTCGCCAAACGGTTTCCTGAGGTGCCGCCGATCGAGATCGCGATGACGGCGGCAGAGGTCTTGTCGGAGCGGCTCGACAATACGAACAGCCAGATCGACAGGCTGATGTCCGTCACCAAATTCATCCGCGCCGTCGATAATTTCTTTCGGCGGTTCAAACCGAAAACCCGCAAGCAGCGTTTTCTCGAAAAGTCGAAGGGATGACTGTCGCAGGCCGTTGCCAACAGACGTGGGTGGCCAAGAAAGCTGTTTCCGATACCAATCAATATACTGGCGATCAAGGTGGACAATGGAGCAACAGAACGTGCGAATTTTCGTGGGATTCGATTCCAGGGAAGTGGTCGCCTACCACGTTCTTGTGCAGAGCATCATCGAGAAGTCGTCGATCCCGATCGAGTTCTCACCCATTGCGCTTTCCAATCTTGGCGGGATTTTCACCCGCCAGCGCAACGCGCTGCAATCCACGGAGTTCTCCTTCTCGCGTTTCCTGACGCCCTATCTCAGCGGTTACGAGGGGTGGAGCATCTTCATGGATTGCGACATGCTGATGCGTGCCGATATCGCCGAGCTTTGGGCATTGCGCGACGACCGTTACGCCGTCATGTGCGTCAAACACGATTACCAGCCGAAGATCGACACCAAGTTCCTCGGCCAGACACAGACCAAGTACGAAAAGAAGAACTGGTCGAGCTTCATCCTCTTCAACAATGAGGAATGTCGCGCGCTGACGCCCGACTACGTCAATACCGCGACCGGGCTGCAACTGCATCAGTTCAAATGGCTGGAGAATGAAGACCTCATCGGCGAATTGCCGGTGACGTGGAATTACCTCGTCAATGAATACGATTACCGCGAAGACGCCAAGAACGTCCATTTCACCGATGGCGGGCCGTATTTCGAGGAATACAAGAACGACGATTACGCCGAGGAATGGTTCGCAGCCCGCGAACGCCTGCTCTTCGCGCAGCAGCCCGCCTAAACAGCTTGTTCTTTCCGTTTCTCCGCGGGGAAGGGAGCGCTCAGAGCCCCAGCGCCGTCAGCATGACGAAAGTGGCGAAAAGGATGAAATGCGTCATGCCCTCGATGGCGTTGGTCTCGCCGTCGTTGAGGTTGATTGCGGCGGCAATCAAGGTGATCGTCACCATTACCGTCTGCACCGGGGTCATCGCCATGATGAGGGGCTGGCCGGTATAGAGCGCGATCGCCTCCATGACGGGCACCGTCAGGATGACGGTGGAAAGCGAGGCGCCCATGGCGATGTTGACGGTCGCCTGCATCCGGTTCTTGAGCGCCGCCCGCAAGGCGGTCAAGATCTCGGGCGCGGCCGAAATCGCCGCGACGACGACGGCCGTCACCGCGATCGGCGCGCCGCTGTCGCGCAGGCCCTCGGTCATGAAGGCCGACATGAACTCGGCCAGCAGGCCGATGATGACGACGCCGGCGAGAATGGTGGCGATCGAGACAGCGGCTGACTCATTGGCTGCGTGTTCGCCGTGGCCTTCCGTCTTCCGCTCGGAGCGCGGATAGCTGTAGCTGAAGAAATAGCTGTGCTGGCCGACCTGCATGCGCAGGAAGAGGCCGTAGAGAGCGATCATCGCGACGATGGTGAAAACAGAATAATAGTGCCACTTATCGCTCGGCACGAATTCCGGTACGACCATCGAAATGCCCATGGCGGTGAGGATCATCACGCCGTAGGTCTTGCCCGAATTGTCGTTGTAGGGCTGCTCTCCGTGCTTGAGGCCGCCGAGGAGGGCTGCAAGGCCTAGGATGCCGTTGATATCGAGCATCAGGGCCGAATAGATCGTATCGCGCACGAGCGTCGGAGAACTCTCGCCGCTCATCATGATGGCGAGAATCATGGCTTCGACGGCGACGGCCGAAAGTGTCAGGATCATCGTGCCGTAGGGATCGCCGACTTTCACGGCCAGCAGTTCGGCATGATGGGCCACGCGGATCG
Source organism: Rhizobium sp. R635 (assembly GCF_002211285.1). Lineage (GTDB taxonomy): Bacteria > Pseudomonadota > Alphaproteobacteria > Rhizobiales > Rhizobiaceae > Rhizobium. The sequence continues at coordinate 112,835 of NZ_LOKX01000008.1, forward strand.
AGGCGAGTACGATGGTGGCGACCAAGGCGGCGGCGGCGATGAGCGCCAAGCCGCGCCCCATCTCGATAACCGTGTGTTCCAGAAGATAGGCGATCACCGCGACGACGAGCGCGGTGACCAGAAACTTCTCCTCTTTGAGGCGTGACGCGATGCCCAAGTCTCAACTCCCGTTCCGATTCACGCCTTTTAACTAAGTCACTGATTTCGGATGGGAAGCGCACAGTGGCGCTCTGCTATTTGCAGTCTTCCGCGTTTAATGGAATACTGAACGCCATCGGGGCCGGAAAGCAGATCGCGGCGTCCTCGAATTCTCGTCACGCGGCCGCGATGATCCGGACCCAGTCCGGAAATGTGCGAATGCGCAACAAGAAGATGAGGAGACGGATGCATGATCAAGGTGGTCTATGAAGTCGTGCCGCATGACGGCGGCTGGGCCTACAGGCTGGGAGGCGTCTACTCCGAGGCATTCCCGAGCCATGCCGAGGCGCTCGAAGCTGCGCGCATCGTCGCGGCCGAACAGCAGGTCGGCGGCGATTCCGCCGAGATCAGCTGGCAGGACGAAAACGGCAAATGGCATGAGGAATATGCCGAGGGCGGCGATCGGCCGGAAACCGAGGTGGTCGACGGCTTATGGCAGGAGCGTGCGGCCGGAGCCTCGCACAGCGCTGGACGTCAATCCTAGCTTCTCAATGCCCGTGTGACGATCGTGTCGACGAATTCGCGTTTCTCAGCGGTATAGCGATCGCCGTCCATTCTGAATTCGGCCGCCAGCCTGTGTTTGAGCGCGGCATAATCGGCCGCCGCCTCCGGATGCGCGATGAGATAATCCCGGAAAGCCAGCCTGTTTCGATGCGTGCCGTTGCCGGCCGGGCAGAGGTAGACTCGTTCCGCCGGCACCCTATCTCTCGACAGGAACGCCCAAACCTCGTCATCGTAGCGGTTGCCGCGCGGCTCGTAGTTTTCCGAGAGGAGCACCTGCGTCGCAGGCTCGATATGCTCGAGACCGGGAAGAACGATGTCGATATCGACGAGCGGCTTGGCGGTCATTCCTGGTATGGCGGTGCTGCCGACGTGATCGATGGAGAGCGCCTGCGGCAGCAAGGCGAGCAGCCTGCCGCGGATGCGCTGGAAAGCCTCCGGCCATTCCCTGTCATAGCTCACGAGTTCAACCGGCTTGTGCATCGTCATCTCCCTGCGATGCGAGATTGCCCATGATTCTCGCTGAAAATCGATCTCGTTTTTCTGCTTACGTGCCGGTGGAATAACGATGGTACGCCCGGAGGCCCTTGACCAGCGCGTCAAACGTGGCGCGGCAGCGCGGCGAGGTCTTCAGGCTCTCATGCATGACCACCCATGTACCGAGCGGAATCTCGAACGCATCGGGCAGGACATGCACGAGGTCGGGATTTTCCCGTGCCAGTCCGATCTGGCAGAGACCGATGCCGACGCCGGCGCGGATTGCGGAGAGTTGAGCGAGATTGCTGTCGGTCCTGTAGGAGAATTTGATGCCTTCAGGCGCCGGATAGCGTTTCATCACCATCCGGACATAGGCCGTCTGCCGGTCGAAGCCGATGAGCCGGTGGTTGGCGAGGTCCGCCATGGTTTGCGGAATGCCGTGCCGTTCGAGATAGCGGCGGTGGGCGTGGAAGCCGATCGCGATGTCGCCGATGCGGCGCACGACGAGCGCATCCTGCTGCGGTTCGGCCATGCGCACGGCGATATCGGCCTCGCGGTTCACCAAATCCTCGATCATATCCGATGCCGAGAGCTCGATTTGGAGTTCCGGATAGGTTTCCTGCAGCGGGCCGAGAATGCCCGGCAGGATCTCGACGGCGACGACTTCACTAGCGCTGACCCTGACCGTTCCCGCCACCCTCTCGCGCTCGCCGGATGCGGTGCGTAAAAGCGCGGCGGCGGTTGCCGCCAGCGTTTCTGCATAGGGTTTCAGCGCGTGGGCGGCGTCGGTCGGCACGAGGCCGTTCGGCGACCGGATGAAAAGCTCGGCGCCGATCGCCTGTTCCAGAGCGTCGACGTGGCGGCCGATCGTCGGCTGGGTCAGCCCCAATTCGCGCGCGGCGGCCGAAAGCGACCCTTGCTGGAGCACGGTCAGGAAACTGCGGTAGAAATCCCAGCTTGGTTCGATCATCATATATTTTTGTATAGCTGATGCAATTATTTCGTCAATTTCGTTTATCTGAAGTCAGGGGCATAGTCATCTCATGCAATCGAAGGAGATGATTGTGATGAATGGAGAGATGAAGACGACGGCACTGGTGCTCGGTGCGACGGGCGGTATCGGCGGCGCGGTCGCGCGCAAGCTTCTGGTGCGCGGCTGGCGCATCCGGGCGCTCAACCGTGATGCCGCCAAGGCATCACGGAACGAGCCGGCATTCGAATGGGTGCAGGGCGACGCGATGAATGCCGGCGACGTGCTGAGGGCTGCCGAAGGTGTCGGCCTGATCGTCCACGCCGTCAATCCGCCCGGCTATCGCGACTGGGAAAGGCTGGTCCTGCCGATGCTCGACAATACGATCGCCGCTGCTCGTGTCGTCGGTGCGCGCATCGCACTGCCGGGCAACGTCTATAATTTCGGTCCCGATGCCCTGCCGGCGCCGACTGAGGAAAGCCCGCAGCATCCGGTGACCAGGAAGGGAGCAATCCGCGTCGAGATGGAGAAGCGGCTGAAGGCTGCATCGCAATTCGGCATCGGCGCCATTATCGTCCGGGCCGGTGATTTCTTCGGTCCGGGCGCAACGGCCAATAGCTGGTTCTCATCGGGCTTGGTGACGCCGGGCGAGCCGGTCGGCACGATCAAGAATCCGGGACGGCGCGGCGTCGGCCATCAGTGGACCTACCTGCCCGACATGGCGGAAACCATCGCCCAGCTCATCGAGCGGGCCGATCGGCTGCCGCCCTTTGCCGTCTATCATATGGATGGCTTCTGGGATGCGGATGGCATGCAGATGGCGGAAGCGATCAAGCGCGTTTCCGGCGGCAAGGCGAAGATCGGCGGCTTCCCGTGGTGGATCGTACCGCTTGCTGCGCCCTTTATGCCCATCATGCGGGAGATCAAGGAGATGCGCTATCTCTGGAAGGTGCCGCTCAGGATGAGCAACGCCAAGCTTGTGGCCGAACTCGGCAAGGAGCCGCGCACACCGATCGATGAGGCGGTGAGAGCCTCACTCGTGGCGCTCGGCTGCCTGCCCGAAGCGCATCGCGATGCGGCGGCCGCTTTCATTGCGCAGTCGCCGGTTTCTCCTCGTTAAGGTTAGTAGCGCTTCATATCGATCGCCGAGATCATTATCGACATTCAGCCCGTGACGCGCCTGCCGGTCTCTCCCGCTTCATCGCGGCGGAGAGCCAGGTATTCGAAGAGCCGCGCGACAGCTTCCGCACCGGGATCGGTATGGCCTTCGAGTTGCTTGGCGTTGATGTAGGCAGCGCGTCCGGCTTTTGCGTGAACGAGCGTGGCGGTGAGGTCCGCGCCGGCGCGCGCCGCTTCTGCAGCCGCGGCAAAGCCTACGTCGAGGGCGTCGAGCGCCGGCGAGAGAGCATCGACCATCGTCCGATCGCCCAGACGCGCGCCGCCGATCTCCTGCATTCGGGAGAGGCCCGCCTTCAGGGCTTCGCGAATGCTGAGCCCGCTCGATGCGCCATCTCCGGCTGCGGCAAAGAAGATCGCGAGAAGCACACCCGAGGAGCCGCCCATGGTCTGGCTGAGTTCCTGCCCCATGGCCCGGAAAAGCTGGGTGTGGTCGGAGAGGGGGAGGCGATCGAGCGCCTCGATGAGTGCGCGGGCGGCACCGGCCAAGGTCGAACCGGTATCGCCGTCGCCTGACTTCGCGTCGAGTGCATTCAAATCCTTCTCGGCGCCTATGAGAAGCGTGCAGCAATCCGTCAGGAACTGGCGGGTGGGTTCGTGTCTTGATGCAAGCGGGGCGATCGGCGTCAGCCCGTCCGGCAGCGAAAGCACGGCAACGGGTTTGACGGCGGTCACGCCCGGCCATGCCGCAAGTTCAACGGGCTTGGAAAGAAGTTCCAGTTCCGCCTTGCCGGCCGGGAAGGCCGAGATCGAAAATCCCTGCATGTCGAGCGATGTCATCATCGGCGCCGGTCCGACGATGTGCGAAATCCTGCCCGCGATGGCGGATTGGAGGAGTTCGTGAACGACGACCGACATTTCCAGGACGGACGTGCCGCCGAGGTTGTTCACGAGGACGACGTGCGATCGATCGTCCATCGACGGCGCAAGACGCTCGACCATCGCGGCGACCGCGCCCTTCGCACCTGAATATTCGACCTGTTCGGCACCGGCTTCACCGTGAATGCCGAGCCCGAGCTCGGCGTGACCGTCCGGAATTCGGCTTTCCTTCGGTGAGCCCGGCACCGTGCACGTATCGAGCGACATGCCGATCGAGCTGGTGTTTTCGATCACCCGGCGCGCGGCTTTGGTCACCGCCTCGAGATCGGCGCCGCTCTCGGCGAGCGCACCCGCGATCTTGTGAACGAACAGGGTTCCTGCCACGCCGCGGGACTGCGGAAGATCCGGCAATGCGATGTCATCGTCCACGATGACCATGCTGACGTTCAGGCCAAAGGCGCGTGCGCGTTCGGCGGCGAGACCGAAATTAAGGCGGTCGCCGGTATAGTTCTTGACGATCAGCAGGCAGCCGGCCGGTCCGGTGACGGCCAGGATGCCGGCGAGGATCGCGTCCACGCTCGGGGAGGCAAAGACGTCGCCGCAGACGGCGGCGGTCAGCATTCCCTTGCCGACGAAACCGGCATGCGCCGGCTCGTGGCCCGAGCCGCCGCCGGAGACGATCGCCACCTTGCTCCTGTCCCAATCCGAACGGACGACGACGCGGATATGCGGATATCCGTCGAGGCGGCTGAGCGCGCCGCCGGATGCGGCCAGAAGGCCGTCGATTGCTTCGGTGACCGCGTTTTCCTTACTGTTGAGGAACTGTGACATTCTCGCCTCCCTTAAACTAAGCGCATGCCGGCCGCGTCGAAATAGAGCGGCTTGTTCGGCTGGATCTTGATGGTTTCTCCGCCCTTGAGCTCGGTGTGAGCATCGGTGACGGTGATCAGATTATGTGTCTTGAATGTGATATGCAGCCGCGTCTGATCGCCGAGATGTTCGACGCGTTTAACCGTCGCATCCTGACCGTCGCCCTGATTGATATGCTCCGGCCGCAGGCCGATCGATTTGGCCTTCGCCGGCGCGCCTGGGAAGAGCTCCGCGGGAACGACATTGATGCGGGGCTGCCCGAGACGCGTCGCGGCATAGATGCTGACCGGATGTTCATAGATCTCACGCGGCGAGCCGAACTGGACGAGCTTGCCCTCATGGAGAACGCCGACATGAGTTGCCATCGTCATCGCCTCCACCTGGTCGTGGGTGACATAGAGCAGCGTCGCGCCGGATTTGGCCTGGATGTTCTTGAGCTCGATCCGCAGATCGGCGCGAAGCTTGGCGTCGAGTGAGCTCAGCGGCTCATCCATCAGATAGATCTGAGGGGTCCTGACCAGTGCGCGCCCGATGGACACACGCTGCATTTCCCCGCCCGACAGCGCGGTCGCCTTGTTGTCGAGCTTGTGAGAGATCTGGAGGATTTCCGCGATCGCGTTCACCTTCTCGTCGATCACGTGCTGCGGCGTCTTCAGCAGCGGCGACTTCAGGGGAAATTCCAGATTCTCACGCACCGACAGATGCGGATAGAGCGAATATTGCTGGAAGACCATCGCAACGTTGCGCTGCGCGGGCGTCAGGCCGCGCATGGACTGTCCGCCGATCATGACTTCGCCGATATCGGGGTTATCGAGACCCGACACCATGCGCAACGTCGTCGTCTTGCCCGCACCCGTCGGTCCGAGAAGGACCACGAACGAGCCGTCTGGGACGATCATCGAGACGTCGTCGAGCGCCTTGTGGCCGGCGAAGGATTTCGTGATGTTTTTCAGGATGACCTCAGCCACGGCGCAACACTCCTTCGTTGGCCTCGGAAACAAGCGCGTTTCCGGTCGCAGAGTCAAAGATCGTCAGGTTCCTGGAATCGAAATCCAGACCGATCAGTTCCTCGACACGTGCGGATTGATTGGATGGCGTTCGGGCCTTGATCTCGCCGTGGGCGGTACCGATCGTGACGATCTGCGTCGTACCGAGATATTCGACGGCAATGACCCGCCCGCGATAGGCTGAATCGTCCCTGAACCTGATATGTTCGGGTCTTACGCCCAAGGCGAGTTTGCCGAAGCGTTCGTCCCGAGAGACGGGAACTTTCACCACGTTTCCGGAGAGGCTGACCTGGTCGCCGCCGGCTTTGATCGAGCCTTCGAATTCGAGAAAATTCATTGGCGGCGAGCCGATGAACTTTGCGACGAACTTCGTCGCCGGCCAGTCGTAGATCTGCTGGGGCTTGCCGAACTGCTCCACGACCCCATGGTTCATCACCACGATCTTGTCGCCCATCTGCATGGCTTCCATCTGGTCATGGGTCACATAGACGGTGGTGGCGCCCATGCGGTCATGCAGCGCCCGCAATTCTTCCGCCATATGTTCGCGGAACTCGGCGTCGAGAGCGCCGAGCGGCTCGTCCATGAGGAAGGCCTTCGGATTGCGCACGATGGCGCGACCGAGCGCGACGCGCTGCCGGTCGCCGCCGGAGAGGCCGCCGACCGGTTTATCGAGGATGTTCTCGATCTTAAGGATTTTCGCGACTTCCGCGACACGCTCCCGGACTTCGGTCTTTCTCATGCCCTGGCTCACCAAGGGATAGGAAATGTTCTTGCGGACGTTCATGTGAGGATAGAGGGCGAACATCTGGAAGACGAAGGCGATGTCGCGCTCGCTCGCCCGCTTCATGCCCACCTCTTCGCCCCCGATGTAGATTTCGCCGCTGGTCGGAAGCTCCAAGCCGGCCATCATCCGCAAGGTCGTCGTCTTGCCGCATCCGGACGGGCCGAGAAGCATGAAGAACTCGCCGTCCTCGACGGTGAAGGTGGACGATTTCACCGCGTTGAACGCCCCGAAATCCTTGCGCACATTCTGAATTCTGATCTGTGCCATGGTTCACTCCGGGAAATGGCTGACGATGATGAACATCACTGTGCCCACCAGCGTTACGAGGAAAGAATAGGAGTAGAGCGACAGCGACAAGGGCTGCATCAGCATGACGACGCCGAGCGCGATCAGGACCGATGCCAGCATTTCCCATGCGTCGCGGCGCAGGCGGAACAGGCGATTGAGAAAGGTCGTCATTTGCGAACCGCTCCGAAGGTAATGCCGCGCAGGAGATGTTTGCGAAGCAGGATCGTGAAGACCATGACCGGCACCAGGAAGATGGTGGCGCCGGCAGCGACCGCCGGCCAATCCTGACCGCTGACGCCGATGATGGTCGGGATGAACGGCGGCGCCGTCTGGGCATTGCCCGACGTGAGCAGCACAGCGAAGGCGTATTCGTTCCATGCGAAGATCAGGCAGAAGATCGCCGTCGACGCGATGCCGGTGACGGCCTGGGGCAACACGACCTTGTAGAAGGCCTGGAAGCGCGTGTAGCCGTCGATCAGCGCCGCCTCTTCGTATTCGATCGGAATTTCGTCGATGAAGCCCTTGAGCAGCCAGACCGAGAGGGACAGGTTGACGGCGGTGTAGAGCAGGATCATGCCGGCATGCGTATCGCTGAGACCGAGCGACCGGAACATCAGGAAGATCGGGATCGCGACCGCGATCGGCGGCATCATGCGCGTCGAAAGAATGAAGAAGAGAAGATCGTCCTTCAACGGCACTTTGAACCGCGAGAAGGCATAGGCGGCGACCGTGCCGAGCGTGATGCACAGGACGGTCGAGCCAAATCCGATGATGACCGAATTGGTGAACCGCTCGGCAAAGCGCGAAGCACCGGTAATGACGACGCCCTCTTTGCGGACAAGTTTATCATACCAGGTCGTCGGTTCGCCGAGCGCCTTGAGTTGATCCTCGGGCACGCGGGTCCGGGTCGTGAAGAGGTTGACATATCCCTCGACCGTCGGCTCGAACACCATCTTAGGCGGATAGGCGATCGCGTCCTCAGGCGATTTGAAGCCGGTCCCGATGATCCACAGCAGCGGAAGAAGGGTGACGACGGCGTAGAAGACAACCAGAATGCCGGCAAACCACTTCTGACGCCCGGACGGCTCGGTTACGGAATAGCTGCTCATCTCTGTTTCACCTTGTTCAGAGCTTTGACGTAGATCGACGCAAGGCCGAAGACGGTGACGAAAAGAATGACGGCATAGGCGGATGCGTAGCCGGTTCGCCATTGCTCGAAAGCGGCGCGCTTCAGGTTGATGGAGGTGAGTTCGGTGATCGATCCGGGACCGCCGCCGGTCAGCTGGACGACGAGGTCGAACATCTTGAAATTCTCGATGCCGCGGAAGAGCACGGCCAGCATCAGGAACGGCAGCACCATCGGGATGGTAATGGTCCAGAACTGACGCCATTTACTGGCGCGGTCGCATTCGGCCGCCTCATAGATGCTGTTGGGAATGGAGCGCAGTCCCGCAAGGCAGATCAGCATGACGAAGGGTGTCCACATCCAGGTGTCGACGATGACGATGGCCCATGGCGCCAGCGACGTGCTGGCGATCATCGAGAAGCTGGAAGGGTCGTTCCCCGTGAGGAAGCCGACCACGTAGTTGAACAGGCCGATTTGCGGCTGGTAGAGGAAGGTCCAGAAGTTGCCGACGACAGCCGGGCTCAGCATCATCGGAAGCACGATGATCGTCGTCCAAAGATCGTTGCCGCGGAACTTCTTGTTGATCAGATAGGCGAGCGAAAAGCCGATCAGCACCTGCAGGACGATCGTCCAGATCAGGAAGTGGGCCGTCGCCTGCATGCTCTGCCAGATATCGCTGTCCGTCAGGATGTTGATGTAGTTCCTCAAGCCGACGAACTCGATCGGCGCGTTGGGTCGGTTCACCCGGTAGTTCGTGAAGCTGAGCCTTATCGTCCAGATCAATGGAAAGATGTTGATGGCGAGCAGCAACACGATCGATGGTGCCACGAACAGCCAGGCTAGGGCGCGATCGGATAAGCCCCGGACGCGGGCCGCGATTGCCGGCGGAGTCGCGCTGGCGACCCGCTCGATCGGTGAGTGGAGCATGTTCGTCTCCTTGGCATGAAAATAGTGATATGCGGGGCCGGCTCGATCCACATGGCCGGCCCCGCGCGACGCTCACTGCTCGGAGGAGGCAGGCATAAGCGTCAGTATTTTCCGTCGTCCTCGAAGATGTCCTGCCAATCCTTTACGAGACCATCGAGAGCATCTTTTGCCGTACCCTGGTTTGCGACCACATAATCGTGGAAACGCTTCTGCGAGGCCTGGAGGAGAGAGGCGTAGGAAGGCTCGGCCCAGAAGTCCTTCACGATCGCCATCGAATCGAGGAACGGCTTGGCGTAGGGCTGGCTGGAAGCGAAGCTCGGATCTTCCACGACCGCCCGCAATGCGGAATAGCCGCCGAGCTTCCACCACTTCTGCTGGATTTCAGGCTGCCCGAACCACCTGATATAGTCGAGCGCCTCGTCCTGCTTGTCGGAGGCAGCCACGACGGAAATGCCCTGGCCGCCGAGCTGGGCGAACTGTACGCCCTTCGGGCCGGCCGGATTCGGGAAATAGCCCGACTTGTCGCCACCGACATTGGCGTCGGCGTTGATCCCCGGCCAGGTGAAGGTAAAGTTCATCTGCAGTGCGACCTGGCCCGACTTGTAGGCGTCGACGTCCTGGGTCATATAGGCGTCCGAGTGGCCGGGCGGCGTGCAGCACTCGTAGAGCTTCTTGTATTGTTCAAGCCCTGCAACCGCATCCGCAGAGTTTACGAAACCTTCGAGTTCATAGGGCTTCTGCGGATTCTGATATTCGAACCCATAGCTGTAAAGCGCATTCATGGCGCCCATGGTGATGCCTTCGGAGCCACGCTCCGTATAGATCGCCGCGCCGTAGACCTTCTTGCCGTCGATCTCACGCCCCTGGAAGAACTCAGCGATGTCGGTCAGCTCGTCCCAGTTCTTCGGAACAGCAAGATCCCGGCCGTATTTCTTCTTGAATTCGGCCTGCAGCTCGGGGCGTGAGAACCAGTCCTTGCGGTAGGTCCACCCGACCACGTCGCCGAAGGCCGGCAATGCCCAGTAGTTCGGCGAGTTCTTCGGCCACTCGGCATAGCCGACCACGGTCGCTGGGATGAAATCCTCCATCTTGATTCCTTCCTTGTCGAAGAAATCGTTGAGCTTGACGTACTGGCCGTTCTCGGCCGCGCCGCCGATCCATTGGCTGTCGCCGATCAGAAGGTCGCAGAGCTTTCCGCCGGAATTCAGCTCATTGAGCATGCGGTCGGCGAAGTTCGGCCAAGGCACGAATTCGTAATGCATCTTGTTGCCGCTCTTGGCTTCGAAATCCTTGCTGAGCTCAACAAGCGCGTTGGCAGGATCCCATGCCGCCCAGCAGAGCGTCAGGTCCGCGGCCTGGGCATGCGAAGCCGTTCCTGCGGACACGGCAATATAAACTCCGGCAGCCAGCGCCGGGTTCGTCAAAAAAGACTTCATGAATAGATCCTCCCGTTGAGCCTCCCGACCTCCATCGAGAGGGGCAAGTGAAAAACTGTTGCGGCGAGGGCGCATATGCAGGGCGCGCCGCGACCTGAGTTTTGTCGACTGTCCTTCCGGCCAGGCCGTAAAGGCCGCCGTAGATAATTCATAACTGAGGTGCGCACCTCAGTGCAAGCAAATTTTGAGGTGCGCACTTCAATTCTTGCATTTTTCGCGTTTTTGAGGGAAACGTGGATCGTCCAAATCGCATCAGGAGCCCTTATGCGGCCAACAGCAAAAGACCTTGCGGAAGCCGCCGGCGTCAGCCTCGCGACCGTCGATCGCGTCTTGAACGATCGCCCGAACGTGAGCAGAAAGGCGGTTCGCAGCGTCCATGAAGCCATTGAACGGATTGGTTTTATCCGCAACCCGGCAGCCGTGAGCCTGGCGCGCAACAAGAGCTATCGCTTCAGATTCGTCCTGCCGAAGTCAGGCGATCTTTATCTTCGCGAGCTTTTGCGGCGGGTGGCGGAGTTGGGGCAAGCCCTCAAGGGCGATCTTACCGATATCGATTATGTTCAAATTCCCACCGACGACGCGCATGGGGTGGCGAAGTATCTTGCCGGGATAGGCGAGGAAGAGCTCGACGGAGTGGCTCTGATGGCGCCGGAATCGCCGCAGGTGCGCGATGCCGTGGCGCGGCTGCTCGAACGAAACATCAAGGTCGTGCAGTTTCTGTCCGGCCAGGAAAAGCTTCCCGCGGCCGATTTCGTCGGCGTGGACAATTTCGCGGCCGGGGCGACTGCCGGAAAGCTGATCGGCACATTTGCCTGCCGGGCGCCGGGCAAGGTGATGGTGGTCGCCGAGACGATGCAATCGCTTGACAGCATTCAGCGCCGGCACGGTTTCGATACTATAATTAATGAACGATTCCCGTTTCTTAGGTCTCTTCCTTCGATAGAGACGCATGCCGACGAGCGGCGTGCCAACGAGATCATCGGGCGCGTGCTCGAAAACAACAAGGATATCATTGCCGTTTATGTCCTAAGTTCGGAGGCGCGCATTCCGCTTTCGGCAATCGCTGGGAAAGTCGACCTCGTCAACCTCGCGGTGGTTGTCCATGAGCGTACGCCGTTCAGTGAGGAAGCCTTGCGCGACGACCGGATCGACGCCGTCATCGCACAGGACCCTGGTCATGCGGTGCGAAGCGCAATCCGCATCATGCGGGCTCGCTCGGACGCCCGGGAGCCGCTGGCCGAACAGGAGAGGATAAGGATCGAGGTCCTTCTCAAGGAAAATCTTTAAGGGAATCAGGCGGCGGCCCAAAGTCAATTGAGGTGCGAACCTCATCGTGCTTTTGCTGCTGCTTCAGGTCTGAAGCTCTGACAGTGCGATCCGCGCGACCGTCAAGGCCGTCTCGGCCTGCTCGATATTGGGGTCGCCAAGGAACCATGCGGCGGAGAGGCCGGAATAGGCGGCGATCCATTGCAGCAGCCGCTTCGGCTCCAGCCCCGCCTCCGCAGAGACGATGGCGAGCTGGCGGCGGAAGCGGGCGGGGTCGGTAATCGTCGGCAGTTCCTCGTTGGCGAAGATATTGGCGAAATCGAAGCCGCGCTCGCCGTGGAGCCGTTTCGGATCGATCGCCAGCCAGCCGCGTGCCTCGAAGTCGAGGATGTTCTGGTGATGGATGTCGCCATGGAGGACGGAGAGATCGCGCGGATCGGCAAGGAGGGCGTTGGCGATCGCCGAGCAATCGGCAAGCGTGCCGCCATGTTTGGCGGCGGCCGGTTCAAGATCGCGGAACCAGCGGGTGAGGGGAATAGGATCGGGGAGCGGTCTTTCGCGCGGCGCATGCAGCCGCGCGGCGGTGCGGCAGAGAATGCGGCTCGCCTCGTCGTCTTCTCCGTCCATCGCCATGGCTAGCAGCGAGCGTTTCCCGGTTGCCCTTTCCAGCAATACGGCGTCGCCTTCGTGGGCATAGACATGAGCCGCGCCGTCGCCGCCCCACCATTGCATCAGCAGCGCGCCGTATCGTTCGTCGATATCGGTCGCGACTTTCAGCATGGCGGGCCTCTCCCGCCAGAGGACCGGCAGCAGGCGGCTCGAATGGGTGATGATGGGCTCGCCGTCCGATAGGAGCGACCAGCGATCGAGGTAGGGAGCAAACATGCACCCTATATAGGGATATCAAATGCGGAAATCCCGCCTTTCAGCGGGATTTCTTGTCACGGAGCAGAAACGTCAGGCGACCTTTTCGAGGGTGGGATAGTCGAGGTAGCCCCTGGCGGAGCCGCCGTAGAAGGTCGACTGGTCGGGTGTGTTGAGCGGCAGGTTCTTTGCCAGCCGTTCGACGAGATCGGGATTGGCGATGAAGGGCTTGCCGAAGGCGACGAGATCGGCGCGGCCGCTTTCGGCGGCGTCGATCGCGAGATCGTGGTCATAGCCGTTGTTGACCATCCAGCTCGCCTTGCCGTCGGCCTTTTCATAGGCCTGGCGCAGCGCCTTGTAATCGAAGGAGGGGTTGTCGCCCTGCTTGTAGTCGCGCTCGCCGCCGGTCTGGCCTTCGATGACGTGGATATAGGCGAGGCCGTATCTGGCCAGCCCCTCGACGACATGGGTGAAGGTCGCCTGCGGATTGGAATCATAGCTGTCACCTGACGGCGTCACCGGCGAGATGCGGATCGCGGTGCGGCCTGCGCCGACTTCCCTAACGACGGCATCGACGACTTCGAAGGTCAGGCGGGTGCGGTTCTCGATCGAGCCGCCATATTGGTCGGTGCGGTCGTTGACGCCGTCGCGGATGAACTGATCGAGCAGATAACCATTGGCGCCATGGATCTCGACACCGTCGAAGCCGGCATCGATCGCGGCGCGGGCTGCCTTGCGGTAATCCTCGATGATACCGGGGATTTCGGAGGTTTCGAGCGCGCGGGGCTCGGAGGTATCGGCAAAGCTGCCGCTGCCGTCGGCATTGACCAGATAGGTCTTGGCCTTGGCCACGCGATTGGTCGAGGAGACCGGCTTGCCGCCGTCCGGCTGCAGCGTCGTGTGCGAGATGCGGCCGACATGCCACATCTGGACGACGATCCTGCCGCCGGCGGCGTGGACCGCATCGGTCACGCGCTTCCAGCCGTCGAGCGCTTCCTTGCTGTAGAGTCCGGGCACGTCGGCATAACCCTGGCCCTGATGGGTGATCGCGGTCGCTTCGGTGATGATCAGGCCCGCCGTGGCGCGCTGGCGGTAATATTCGACGTTGAGGTCGTTGGGGATCGCGCCCGGCGAACGGTTGCGGGTGAGCGGCGCCATGACGATGCGGTTCTTGACGGAGATATCGCCGACCTTGGTGGGTTCGAAAAGCTTAGGCATGATGGTCCTTTCTTTTGCGGGATGATCACTCTGCGGGGGCGAGGGCTGCCCGGCCCTGGCGGAGAGAGGTGAACGCCGCCGCGCCGAGGCCGATCAGGGCCTTTGGGGCGGGGCGAGAAGGGCGAGGGCTTTTAAAGATCCTGTGTCAGTTGCTTGAGGAAAGCAGCGATCGTTTCTTCGTTGCGCTTGTAGAATATCCACTGGCCGACGCGTTTCGTGGTGACGAGGCCGGCGCGCTGCAGGGTTCCGAGATGGGCCGAGACGGTGGACTGCGACAGGCCGCAGCGCTCGAACTGGCTGGCGCAGACGCCCATCTCGAAGGGGTGCTCCTGCGTGGGGAAATGCTTCTCGGGATTTTTCAGCCAGTTCAGAATGTCCATCCGGGTGGGATGGGCGAGCGCCTTCATGATCTCGTCTTTGTCCATCGTCGTTTACCGAACTATAAATCGTGTTTGATCGATATGTGGATCGTCGGATGACGATATGCAAATCACGGAGACGTGAGGCGGCAGCTTTTGTCGATTGAGCAAATTTTGGGCAAAAAAAGAGGGCCACCGGAAAACCAGGGCCCTTTGAATTGTGAAGGTCAAAAACCTCCAGAGGGGAACAGCTAATGCGGTGGTACTGGGAGAGAAACCACGAAATGCATCAGCTGGATTGGATATGGTGCTTCCTTAGGCAGGTTTCAATGCTTTTTTGTGCATGCCTGCTATGCGCCGCACAATTTTTTTGCGGTGCGGCATTTCCCGTCGAGCCAAGGCAAAAAAAGAGGGCCGCTGGAAAACCAGGGCCCTTATAAGTGTGAAGGTCAAAAACCTCCAGAGGGGAACAGCTAATGCGGTGGAACTGGGAGGAAAAGCCACCATATGCATCAGCTATGTGCGATATGGTGGTTTAATGGGCAAACGGCAACCCACATTTGTGCATGCCAGTCATGCGCTCGCTGCATAGTATGGAAAACATTCCATAAAACTGGCTCAAAAGTTCCAGTTTCTCGCCTTGCTGACGATGAAATCACGGAAAGCTTTCAGCTTGGCAGCATTCTTGATCTCATCCGGATAGCAGAAATAGGTATCGAAGGAGGGGACGTCGGCATTGATTGCCAGCTGGATCAGGCCGGGGTCGCGGCCGACGATGTAATCCGGCAGGCAGGCGACGCCGATTCCGAGCAGGCAGGCGCGCTTGATCGAAGTCTGGCTGTTGATCTGCAGATGCGGGATGCGCTTGTTGTCGGACGAGCGGCCGGCGACCTCGAGCCAGTTGACGTCGAGCAGATAGCTCGGCGCCGGCTCGCCGAAGGTGATGATGCGGTGATTGTCGAGATCCTCGATCTTCTGCGGCTCGCCATGGCGATTGATGTAAGAGGGGGCCGCATAGACGTGCATGTGCACGGTGAAGAGCTTGCGCTGGATGAGGTCGGACTGCTGCGGCTGGCGCAGGCGGATCGCGCAGTCGGCATGGCGCATGTTCACATCCACTTCCTCGTTGTCGAGGATGAGCTGGATCTGCACATCGGGATAAAGCTGCAAGAATTCCTGGATTTTGTCGGTCAGCCAGCCTTGGCCGAGGCCGACGGTGGTGGTGACGCGCAGCTTGCCGGACGGCGTTTCGGTCGTCTCGGTCAGCTGCATCTTCACGGTTTCGAGCTTCAGCAGCACGTCATGGGCGGTGCGGTAAAGCAGTTCGCCCTGTTCCGTCAGGATCAGGCCGCGCGCATGGCGGTGAAACAGCTTGGTACCGACATCCTGCTCCAGCGCGCTGACCTGGCGGCTGATGGCGGATTGGGACAGATGCAATTTGTCCGCCGCATGCGTGAACGAACCCGCTTCGGCAGCTGCGTGAAAGATACGCAGCTTGTCCCAATCCAATGGCATTCCCCCACCCCTCATGCCGATCTTACTCCGCAGCCACGGCGACGGGCATGTGGCCCGTCAGGTATCGCTCGGCTTCGAGTGCCGCCATGCACCCCATGCCGGCAGCGGTGATCGCCTGGCGGAACGTATCGTCCGTCACGTCGCCGGCGGCATAGACCCCTTCCAGGCTGGTCGCGGTCGAATCCGGCGCGGTCCAGAGATAGCCATTGTCCTTCAGCTTCAGCTTGCCCTTGAAAAGCTCGGTCGCCGGGGCATGGCCGATCGCGACGAAGACGCCGTCGACCGTCATTTCGGTAATGGCGCCGGTGCGCACATCCCGTAGGCGCGCGCCAGTTACGGATTGCGGCATCGGTGGCTTGGCCGGCGTGCCGGTGATTTCGGCCACTTCGGAGTTCCACAGAACCTTGACGTTTTCCTTGGCGAAGAGGCGTTCCTGCAGGATCTTTTCGGCACGGAACGAGTCGCGGCGGTGTACAAGCGTGACCGACTTGGCGATGTTGGAGAGATAGAGCGCCTCTTCGACGGCGCTGTTGCCGCCGCCGACCACGATCACATCCTTGTTGCGATAGAAGAAGCCGTCGCAGGTGGCGCAGGCCGACACGCCGAAGCCCTGGAAATGCTGCTCGCTTTCGATGCCGAGCCACTTGGCCTTGGCGCCGGTGGCGATGATCAGCGTATCTGCGGTCCAGACCTGGCCGCTGTCGGTGCGGGCGACGAAAGGACGCTGGTTCATGTCGACTTCGGTCACGAGGTCGTTGACGATCTCGGCGCCGACATGTTTTGCCTGCTGCAACATCTGCTCCATCAGCCAGGGGCCCTGGATCGGATCGGCAAAGCCCGGATAATTCTCGACATCGGTGGTGATCATCAGCTGGCCGCCCTGTTCGAGGCCGGCGATCAGGACCGGCTTCAGCATGGCGCGCGCGGCATAGACCGCGGCCGTATAGCCGGCAGGTCCGGAACCGATGATGAGCACCTTCGTGTGGCGGGCAGGCATGTCATTTCCTTTCGACTGGCAGGAGGGCGGCGGCTAAAGAGCGATTGAGGCCGTTTCGCGGTCCATGCGCCATTTATGAACGACCAATGCTATTATTCAAGGGCAGCCTTGCATTACCAACAAGGCAAATCGCCCTGCTGTGCAAGAATCCGTCATCAGCGTGAAACTTTCTTGCGTATTCCGCCGCTTTATATAGAAGCTCGCCGCGGCGAATTAAAGAAAGGCAATGATGTGGGGCGCACGGAACTCGACGTCATCGACATAAAGATCCTCCGGGAGCTGCAGGCCGACGGCCGCATGACCAATGTGGAGCTGGCCGATCGCGTCGGCATCTCGGCGCCGCCCTGCCTGCGCCGGGTGCGCAAGCTCGAGGAAGCCGGCATCATCGAAGGCTATCACGCCATGCTGAACAGCCCGAAGCTCGGCTTCGATCTGGTCGCTTTCTGCATGGTCGGCCTCAAGCACCAGTCGGAAGGCAATCTCAAGTCGTTTGCCGCCGCCACCACCGAATGGCCGCTGGTGCGCCAGGCCTGGATGGTCTCGGGCGACAGCGATTTCCTGCTGCATTGCGTGGCGGAAAACCTCACCCACTTCCAGGATTTCGTCATCGAGATTCTGACGGCGAACGAACATGTCGATACCGTGCGCACCATGCTGACGATCCGGCAGGTGAAGAAGCTCGGACTGGTCGAAGTCTGACGCCGCTTACTTGCGCGCGGCGTAGCCGCCCCGGTTGATGCCGTGGCGCTGGAGCTTGTCGTAGAACGTCTTTCTCGGAATGCCGAGCGCCTCGATGGTGCCGCGCACGTCGCCGTCATTGGCCGCGAGCGCCTCGCGGATGATCTCCGCCTCGTAGCGTTCCAGCCGTTCGGGCAGCGTGCCGCCCGCCGGCTGCGGGGGAACGGGTGCCGCTCCGCCGCCTTCCACGCCCAGCACCACGCGTTCGGCATAGTGGGAAAGTTCGCGGACATTGCCCGGCCAGGCATGGGTGGCGAGATGCCGGCGGACATTCTCCGAAATCTGTGGGACATCGCGGCGGAAGCGTTCGGCCGCACGGGCGGCGAAATGGGAAAACAGCAGCGGGATATCGTCGCGGCGCTCCCTCAGCGGCGGAATGGAAATGGTCACGACATTCAGCCGGTAATAGAGATCCTCGCGAAAATCGCCGCGCACCTCGGGATCGCCAAGATCGATCTTGGCGGCTGCGACGACGCGCAGATCGACCGGGCGCACCTCGTTGGTGCCGAGCGGGGTGATTTCACGCATCTCCAGCACCCTCAGCATCTTGACCTGCGTGGCGAGGGGCATGCTCTCGATCTCGTCGAGGAAAAGCGTGCCGCCGCTTGCATGCTCGATGCGGCCGGTGCGGCGCTTCTGGGCGCCGGTAAAGGCGCCGGGCTCGTGGCCGAAGAGTTCGCTTTCGATGACGGTTTCGGGCAGCGCCCCGCAGTTCAGCGCCACGAAATTGCCTTTCCGGCGGTGGCTCCACTGATGCAGGATCTGGGCGACGACTTCCTTGCCGCTGCCCGTTTCACCGGCGACGAGCACGTCGACATCGGTATCGGCGATGTGGCGAAGGATCTTCCGCAGGTTTTCCATGACCGGCGTCTGGCCGATCAGCGGCGAATTCTCTTGCGCATCCTCGGCCGCCTTGCGCAGCATGCGGTTTTCCAGCACGAGCCGGCGCTTCTCGCTGGCGCGGCGCACGCTCTGGACGAGCCGATCGGCCGGAAAGGGTTTGGCGATGAAATCATAGGCGCCGTCCTGAATGGCCCGGACGGCCATCGGAATATCGCCGTGGCCGGTCATCAGGATCACCGGCAGGTCGGCATCCATGCCTTGCAGCGTGGCGAAGAGTTGCAGCCCGTCGATCTCGGGCATGCGGATATCGGTGACGACGGGGCCGGCAAAATCGGCGGGCAGGTCGGCGAGGGCGGCTTTCGCGCCCTCATAGGCCGACACGGAAAAGCCGGCGAGTTCGAGCGTCTGGGCTGTGGCGCGGCGCAGATCCTTGTCGTCGTCGATCAGCGCAACGGGCATCGGTGTGGCCATGACCTCAAGCCTTCTTCAGATGAACCATGAATCGGGTGCCGCTGCCGTCGCTGTCGACCTCCATCCGGCCGCCGTAATCCCCGACGATATCCTTGGAGATGACCAGCCCCAGGCCGAGACCGCTTTCCTTCGAGGTGTTGAACGGCGTGAACAGGCCTTTGCGGATCTCGGGCGAAATGCCGGGGCCGTTGTCGGCGACCGTCAACGTCACCATCTCCGCATCGATCGACGTCCTGATCTCGACGCGGCCCTGGTCAGCCTTCGGCGCCACCGCCTCCAGGGCGTTCTGAAGCAGGTTGATCAGCACCTGTTCGAGGCGGATCCTGCTGCCCATGACCTGCAGGCCGGCGGGCGGCAGATCGATATCGAGCGTATCCATGCGCCCGGCAAAGCGGCTGCGCAGCAGCATTACGGCACCCTCGATCACATCTCTCAAGCCGGTCGGTTCGGCGCTGCCGCGGCCTTTGCGGGCAAAACTCTTCAGCTCCTCGGTGATCGAGCCGATGCGCTCGGTCAGCGCGGCGATGTCCTGCAGATTTTCGCCGGCGGGTGCGGTCTGGCCGCGGTCGAGGAAGGTGCGGGCATTATCCGCATAGGCGCGGATGGTCGCCACCGGCTGGTTGATCTCATGGGCGACGCCGGCGGCGACCTGGCCGAGGATCGCCAACCGGTTGGCCTGCACCAGATCCTGCTGCACCGCCTGCAGCTTCTGCTCCGTATTCCTGTGGCCGATGATCTCGGCCTGCAGCCGGTCTCGCGCCTGGCTGAGATCCAGCGTCCGTTCGGCTACCCGCCGCTCCAGCTCCTCGCGCGCCTGCTGCTCCCTGAAAATCCGCAAGGTGACGGCCTGGCGGCGGCGCAACAGAAAGGCTCCGCCTGACAGCAGCGGCAAGAGTGTCAGCAATGCCAGCATGCGGGCCTCGCGAATGCCCGCATCGACGGCCGGTCCGAGCGCCACTAAATGCTGCAACAGCCACCGGGTCTCGGGAACCGGCGTGCCGACATCGAGAAACCTGGTCTTTCCGGCGCCGCCCGGCATGACGATCTCGACGACATCCAGCCTGTCGCCAAGGTTTCGGACGGTATCGAGCGGCAGCGGCTGAAGCGGTGCGTCGCCGAATTGCAGGCTTTCGCGGATCGCCGTCAGCCGATCCTCGGCAATCCGGCCGATCGTCATGAACCGCCACGAGGGAACGCTCGTTATGAGGACGATGCCGCGCTCGTCGACGACGTAGGAAGGGGCGTCGGTGGCGTTCCAATCCGCCTCGACGTCATCGAATTCCAGCTTGACGACGACGACGCCCAGGAGGCCGTTGCTGCCTGATATCCGCTCGGAGATATAGAGGCCGGGTTTCTTGCTGACGGTGCCGAGCGCGAAGTGCTCGGCCTGCCCATTCGCCACCGCACCCTGAAAATATTCACGGAAACGATAGTCATTGCCGACGAAGCTCGTCGGTTCGCGCCAGTTGCTGGCGGAAACCGCCATGCCGTCCTTGTCGATAACATAGATGACGGCGGCCTTCGTGCCCGACGCCAGCATTTCCAGCTTCTGGCTGAGCTGCTCGAACGTGCCGGCATCATTTTGCGTCAGCGCCGCGGCGAGCGCCGTGTCCTGCGAGAGCACGAAGGGAAGCGCCCGGTATTTTTCCAGCACAGTCCGCAGCAGCGCCGCATTCAGCCTGGCATCCGTGCGAGCCTGCTCTTCGAGGGCGGCCTCCGCCTGCTGCCGGCCGAGCTCGCCGCTTGCCCACAGGCTCGCGACGACGGCGACAAGTGCGATCGCCACATAGGTCCACCACATCCGGCGGATGCGGTGATGCAGCGGCAGGGAAGGCCACAGCTTTTGCGATACGGACAAGGACATGGCAGATTTGTGCATTTTTCTGCACGAGATGCAAATGAGTTTGTGCGGATTTCCGCATTTCTTCATGGGCGGTTGGCGGCCATGGATTTTTTTATTTCGCTAAATCAACAGCTTAATTCTCAATCCCCAAACTGGCACGGCGATTGCGAAAGAGATGGCAACAACGGCTGAGCTGTTGGAGTGAAGCGAACGGCTCGGGAGGCCGGAGTTCGTTCCGGACGAGCCTTTAGGAGGACATCATGATCGCAGCACCATTCGATGCAGTCGCAGACAGCAAGGGCAAGAAGCCCTTTTATTCCCATCTTTACGTTCAGGTTCTCGCCGCCATCGCCGCCGGCATCCTGCTCGGCCATTTCTATCCCGAACTCGGCGCGCAATTGAAGCCGCTCGGCGATGCCTTCATCAAGCTCGTCAAGATGATCATCGCGCCGGTCATCTTCCTGACGGTTGCGACCGGCATCGCCGGCATGAGCGACCTGAAGAAGGTCGGCCGCGTCGCCGGCAAGGCGATGCTCTACTTCCTGACCTTCTCGACGCTGGCGCTCGTCATCGGCATGGTCGTCGCCAATGTCGTCCAGCCCGGCGCCGGCATGAACATCGATCCGGCCTCGCTCGATCCCACCGCCGTCGCAAACTACGCCTCGAAGGCGCATGAGCAGAGCATCGTCGGCTTCCTCACCAACATCATCCCGACGACGATCGTCGGCGCCTTTGCCGATGGCGACATCCTGCAGGTGCTGTTCTTCTCGGTGCTGTTCGGCATCGCGCTCGCCATGGTCGGCGAAAAGGGCGAGCAGGTCGTCGGCTTCCTCAACGCGCTGACGGCTCCGATCTTCAAGCTCGTTGCCATCCTGATGAAGGCCGCCCCGATCGGCGCTTTCGGCGCCATGGCGTTCACCATCGGCAAGTACGGCATCGGCTCGATCGCCAACCTCGCCATGCTGATCGGCACCTTCTACATCACCTCGCTGCTCTTCGTTCTCGTCGTTCTCGGCGCCGTCGCCCGCTATAACGGCTTCTCGATCCTGGCGCTGCTGCGCTACATCAAGGAAGAGCTGCTCCTGGTTCTCGGCACCTCGTCTTCCGAGGCCGCACTGCCGGGACTGATGAACAAGATGGAAAAGGCCGGCTGCAAGCGCTCGGTCGTCGGCCTCGTCATCCCGACAGGTTATTCCTTCAATCTCGACGGCACCAACATCTACATGACACTGGCCGCGCTCTTCATCGCCCAGGCCACCGGCATCCAGCTCTCCTGGGGTGATCAGATCCTGCTGCTGCTCGTGGCGATGCTGAGCTCGAAGGGGGCAGCGGGCATCACCGGCGCCGGCTTCATCACGCTTGCCGCGACGCTCTCCGTCGTTCCCTCCGTGCCGGTCGCCGGCATGGCGCTCATCCTCGGCATCGACCGCTTCATGTCGGAATGCCGGGCGCTGACCAACCTCGTCGGCAATGCGGTCGCGACGATCGTCGTGGCACGCTGGGAAAAGGAGCTGGATACGGCGCAGCTCGCGAGAGCACTCGGCGGCCAGACCGAGGAAGATGCTCCGGCTGCCGGGCTTCAGCCGGCGGAATAACAAGGCCTGATTTTTGGCAATCTTGCAGCGGCCCGTTTTACAGCGGGCCGTTTGCTTGTCATAACTCTCGTTCTCTACTCGGCGTCATGCTCGGGCTTATGCCACTGGTGTCCGGTTTAAATTTGGTCACCATTGGAGGCTCATCTGTTGTGGATTGGCTGGTGGATTTCCGGCGGGTCGCAACAGGCGGTCGATCCTGCGTCGGTGCATGAGATTGGCGCGCACCAGGCGGGCGAAGGCGAGCGGGCTTGCGACGGTGGTCTGGTCTGCCTTGGCCATCTGCAGCAGCAGGTATG
>NZ_LOKX01000009.1 GCF_002211285.1 Rhizobium sp. R635
GAACCTCGTCAGAAATCCAAACGACAAGCACAGCCTCAAAGTCCGGCGAAAAAAGGCAAACCTCAACGACGACTATCTCGAAAAGCTCATCACCCAAGCAATAAATTAACCTGAAGCGATTCCCCTGACTTCGGAACGATCCCTCATGCCGCCGTCTTCGGCGGCAGCGAGAGAAGATGGGGGACTTCGCGCGCCGGCCTCGGCGGACTGATGTAGTAGCCCTGGATCTCGTCGCATTCCTCACATTCGAGCAGCGCCAGTTGTGCGGCGCTCTCGACACCTTCGACGGTGACGCGCATGCCGAGCGCATCGCCGAGCAGGATGATCGCGCGCATGATCGCATGCGCCTCCTTGTTGTCCGCAATGTCGCTGACGAAGGATTTGTCAATCTTGATCTTGTCGAAAGGGAAGCTCGAGAGGTAGCTCAGCGAAGAATAGCCGGTGCCGAAATCGTCCATCGAGATGCGGATGCCGCGCTCCTTCAACGCATGCAGGATCGGCAGCACCTCGTCGAGATTTTCCATCAGTACGCTCTCGGTGATTTCGAGCTCGAGCCGCGATGGCGTCAGCGAGGCGGCGGCGAGCGCTTCGCCGACGTCCTGCGGCAGATCGGTGCCGCTGAACTGGATCGCCGAAACATTGACGGCAACCTTGATGCCTTCCGGCCATTGCGCCGCATCGCTGCACGCCCGGCGCAAGACCCAGCGGCCGATATCGACGATGAGGCCGACCTCTTCCGCAAGCGGAATGAAATCCATCGGCGAAATGCGGCCCCGGATCGGGTGGTTCCAGCGTATCAGGGCTTCGAAGCCGCAGATGCGCCGCTGCGAGAGATCGTAGAGCGGTTGGTAGTGCAGCTCGAATTCTTCCTTCTGCACGGCGGCTCGAAGGTCTGCCTCCAGCGTGTGGCGCAACTGCATCTGCGCTTCCATCTCGCCGGTGAAGAAGCGCTCGCGTTTGCGTCCGTCCGCCTTGGCATGCGAGAGGGCCACGCCGGCATGTTTCAGGAGGACGTCGGTTTCCTCTCCGTCTCCGGGTGCGACCGCGATGCCCATGGAGACGCTGAGCTCCACTTGTTTCTCGCCGTGGAGGAATGGTTCGGAAAGCTCTCGGCGGATCTGGTCTGCCAGCGCCGTCACGTTCCACGGCTGCTGCCTTCCTGTCTGCAGAATTGCGAACTCGTCCGAACCGAGACGCGCCAGGATGTTTTCCGTACCGGCAGAGGCGCGGATACGATCGGCGACCTGCTGCAGGATGTCGTCGCCGGTCGACGCGCCCATCGTGTTGTTGATCGATTTGAACCGGTCGAGATTGAGGTGCACGAGGGCGATCTGCTCGTCCGGCTTGCGCTCGGCAAGTGCCGCATCCACCCGCTCGCGGAAATGAATACGGTTCGGAAGGCCGGTCAGCGGGTCGTGGTGGGCGAGATAGGCAATGCGCTCGGCCGCCTTTCGATCCTCGGTAATATCGGCATGGATCGCGATACTGCTG
Organism: Rhizobium sp. R635; assembly: GCF_002211285.1. GTDB lineage: Bacteria > Pseudomonadota > Alphaproteobacteria > Rhizobiales > Rhizobiaceae > Rhizobium. The sequence continues at coordinate 1,492 of NZ_LOKX01000009.1, forward strand.
CCGTCGGAAAGGATGGTCACCATGCTCTGGATGATGCGGCCATCGTCCATCTGCCATTCCCGCCGGCGGAGGCTGTCGTTCTTCGCACGCGCAGAGGAATGCTTCCTGCTCCGCTGCTCAGGCGTAGTGCAGATGCTCTCGGCGCCGCGTATTCTGCCGATAAGGTCGGCGATCGTCGCGCCGGCGTCGACATCTGCTCGCCTGAGGCCGAAGAGTTGGCGGAAGCGGGTATTGGAAAGCCGCAGCCGCTGGTCGGCGTCGAAGACGCTGAGACCGATCGGCAGATTGTTGAGAACGACTTCGAAAAGTCTCTTCTGTTCGTCGAATGCCTGCGTGACCGCCGAAATCTCGCCTCGCATCGCGTGGTTTTCGGTCAGCAGCGTTTCCGCGCTTCTCTCGATTTCGCCATAGTCGCTTTCATGGCGGCGATAGGTTGCAATCACGAGATCCATGAGACGCTGCGCATCGATCGATCCGTCGTCCGTGACGGCCTGCGCGCATTGTTGCCAGAAGAGCGTCTCGGCTTTCATGCGGGTGCATCTTGCAGGGACGTTGCGACGATAAAGGCAGAAGGCGTTTTCGTTTGATGAACGTACCTCATCGCGCCGGACATGGAAGAACCTTCCTAAAAGTGCTCAGAAATTGATTTTCTGCGGGATAGACGGCCTGGTAGTGATTTGTGCTCCCATCTTGTACGGGCCGGATTAATATTCGGTTGCACCGCAGCAGAGACATCCGTTCGGTCATGCATTTGTTTTATATGTGAAAAACATCTGAAATGCGGTGGCGGACGATCGGTTGGAGCGGGTGGAAAACTGTCCGGCCTCGCGTCTTTAGGTTTTGTCAATCATCGTTAAGCAGAGGTTAACAACTTATTGACGCACTGCGCAAATCAGTTTAACCAGCGATTCAACACTCGATTTTTTCACCTTCGTATTGCGTACAAACACCACCGGCAGAAGGCGGTGGATGGAGGTTTGTATGACCAGCACCACATCCGTTTCAGATACTTCATATGCATATCTGGCGACGCTGTCGCGGCTCGATGCCAATGGTGACGGCGTGCTCAGCCGTGGCGAACGCGCTGCGGACGAGAAGCCCGGTATCATCAAGGAGCTCCTGGAAGACGACCAGGCCAGCGATGCGCAGCCGAAATTCTCCGGCAGCCTTGTTGCGCTGATGATGGATACGCGTCACAGCGGCGCGACAAGCAGCATTGCCGTTCCCTATCCGTTGCAGCAGACAGCGCCGACATCAGGCGATCAATCCGACGATCTTTACCGCAACACCTACGGCCAGTTCGATTTCAACGCCGTCGCCTAAGCGATGCCACGAATTGAAATGTCTGCGAGCCGGCCATTGGCCGGCTTTTCTCGTTCGAAACTCTTCGAACAGGAACACCTTCCGGGCTGACACGTTCAAAAGGACAACCGGACGGAAGGAGATCTCCATGAAAGCCATGTGCACCATCGCCGCCCTGAGCCTGCTTGCGGTTGCATTTCCGGCAGGCGCCCAGGAGAAGCAGACGGCGATCGCCAATTTCGTCGATAAGGACGGGAAGGAAGATGGCCGCGCGCAGCTGACGGCTGCCGCCAACGGCGGCGTCCTGATCGAAGTCGAAATAGCGGGACTGCCGGCGAACAAATGGGTGGCCTTCCATGTTCATGAGACCGGCCGCTGCGACGCTGCCACCCATCATGAATCGGCGGGCGGTCATTTCAATCCCGAGAAGGTGGAGCACGGCATTCTGGCGGCCAAAGGCCCGCACCCCGGCGACATGCCCAATCAATATGTCGGGCAGGACGGCGTGTTGAGGGCGCAGATCTTCAACACCATGGTTACGCTCGACGGCAAGACCGACGGCATTCGCGGCCGTGCATTGATGGTGCACGCCAATTCGGATGATTATCGCAGCCAGCCGTCAGGGGATGCCGGCGAAAGACTTGCCTGCGGCGTCGTTCAGTAGCCCGCGGCACAATGCTTTCAATCCGAATCATTGCCGCGTCGGCCCCGGCTTTTCGGCCGCGGCCCTGCCATTGGATTTCTTTGTTGATGCCGCATCTGCAGAGTCCGGCACCTCGGCCGGATTACCCTTCTCATCGAAGGCGAACTTCACGCGCTTCAGCATGTCGCGGCTGACTGCCCACCAGTCGCCGGTCTTTGCCCAATAACGCAGGGTCAGGAAGATCGCGCTGTCAGCGAGGCTGTCGACGAAAACGCTGGGTGCCGGTGACGGCAGAACCCTGGAATCGGCTTTGGCAAGCCCCCTCAGCGTCTCCATCGCCAGATCGAGGTCATTCTCATAGCCGACCTTGATCTTCACCTCATGCTGCCGTGTAGGCTGACGGCTGAAATTGGTGATCGGCGTGTTCCAGAGCGTCGAATTCGGCGCCAGCCGATAGAGCCCGTCGCCGGTTCTGAGTTCGGTCGCAAACAATCCGATTTCGCGCACCGTGCCGGCGACACTGCTGGTCTCGATATATTCGCCGACGCGAAACGGCCTGAGGATCAGCAGCATGATGCCGGCCGCGATGTTCTGCAGCGTTCCTTGCAGCGCCAGGCCGATCGCCAGGCCTGCAGCGCCGAGTGCCGCGATGATCGAGGCGGTCTGGACGCCGAACTGGCCGAGCACGGTAATGAATACCAGGATGAGCAGCGCATAGCGCACCACATTGGTAAAGAAGCGTGCCAGGGTCTCGTCGATGCCATGGATACGCGACAGGCCCTCATAGGCCCAGCGGCTGATAAAACCGGCGAGCGTCCAGCCGACGACGAGCAGGATCACTGCCCCGAGAATCGAGAAGGAATATTGTACGGCGAGTGCGCTTGCCTGGCTGAGCGCGGTGCGCGTGGCGAGGAGGACATCGTTTGCCTGCTGTTCCATCGAGTCTGGCCCTGCTGATCATGCGTCGTGGGCTAGATGGAGCAGGTGGCGGCAGCGTCAACCGCCGGCGGTGTCCCTGATCGCGAGCAGGAAAGGCGCGTTGCCGTCGGCATCGGCGCCGCGTCCGATGGCCCGCACTGCCGCAACCAGCCGGCCGCCACGACCGAGCAGGGCGTCGCCGATTTCGATCAGCCGGGCATTCGGCGTCGCGAAAGGCGAGGCGGCCCGCAGCCGCTGGGCAAGCGTTTCCTCGCTCTGTTCCGGTGCGAGCGACAGGGCGGCGATCAGGGCCGCCGCGGGCGATCGCGACACACCCATCCAGCAATGGATGAGCAGCGGTGTCTCCTGGCGCCAGGAAGCGGCAAAGTCGATGAGGGCTCGAACATGCGTCTCGTCAGGCGCGACGAGGTCGCCGGTGCCCTTGAAGGTGATGTCGTTCATGCCAAGCGTCAGATGGCGTTCGGCCGCGATCACGCCGGGCCGATGAAAAGCCTGCTCCTTGGCGACCAGGCTGATCATGTCACGCGCCTTGTGGCGCACCGCCATTTCCGCGATGCGCGAAAGCGGCGAGACGACGATGAAGCTCATGCTGCCATCCCCCGTTCGGCCTCGATCGCCGCGAAACGCTCGCAGAACAGCCGCTGTGCTTCCAGGGCCGGCAGCGGCTCGATCATCAGCATGTCCCTGCTGATGCCGCGCGGCTGGCCGAAGAATTTCTGCGCCTCGGCAGGCGTGAAGCCGGCGAGCACCGTCGCTTCGAAATAGGCGGCGATCGTATCGGCCTTCTTGATCCGCTCCTTGAGATCGCGCGATGGATGCGGAGGCAGGCCGAAACGCAGGTGGACGGCGGCCTCCAGCCGTGTTTCCACCGCCTTGTATCCGCCGCCGACCACTGATTTGAACGGTGAGATCATGTCGCCGATCACATATTCAGGCGCGTCGTGCAGCAGCGCCATCAGGCATTCCGCCGGCTTGGCATCGTTGAAGCGTCGAAAAATATCCTCGACGATGAGACTGTGCTGCGCCACCGAAAAGGCGTGATCGCCTGAGGTCTGGCCGTTCCAGCGGGCAACGCGCGCAAGTCCATGGGCGATATCGACGAGTTCGACATCGAGCGGCGAGGGGTCGAGCAGGTCGAGCCTGCGCCCGGACAGCATGCGCTGCCAGGCGCGTGGAGCTTTGGCAGTCACGCGCTTGCCTCATCGGCGCTCGTGGGAAAGACGAGACCGGACCATTCCGGCAGGGCGAGAGAAACGGGCGTTTCGCCGGCAAGCAGTGGCGTATCCGCCGCAATCGCGGCACCCACACGGTCGATGCGCACGATCGCCAGTCCCTTGTCGCCTTCCACCGAGCCGAGCGTTCCCACAGGCTTTCCGGCCGCGGTGATCTCCGTTCCCGTCTCCGGCAAGGCGGTTGCGGCGGAAACCGTGACGACGCGCCGGCGGGCGGTGCCGCGGTGCTGCATGCGCGAGACGACCTCCTGGCCGACATAGCAGCCTTTCTTGAAGGAGAGACCGCCGTTCAGATCCATCAGGACGTCATGCGGGAAGGCATCCTGCAGCGCGAAATCCGGTCCCGACGTCACGATGCCGTGGCGGATGCGCAGCGCGTCGTAGAGCGCTTCCGCGTCGTCGCCGTGCCTTCCTGCCCGGCGGGTCAGCGTGATGCCCGCCTTGGCAAAGCGGCTGTCCCGGGCGCCATTTGCATCAGCGCCCCAGGAGACGGTGACGCCTTCTTCGGCATGCGGCGCAAGGGTCACGGCGGCGCGCAGCTTGTACATCGTCAGCCGCTTCAGCAGGCCGTCGCGCTGGCTGGCATCCGTTTCGATCGCGTAGCCGCCGACTTCCTGCCAGATGATGAAATCGAACAGGATCTTGCCTTGCGGCGTCAGCAGTGCGCCGGGCCGCGCCTCATCCGGCTCGAGCGCAACGATATCGGTGGTGATCAGGTTCTGCAGGAAGGATTGGGCTTCCGCGCCGCTGACGAAGAGCAGTGAGCGGTCTTTCAGGAATACGTCTGGCATGGCGGAACCCGTCGCGTTGGTCATCGCTCAGAGGTATGTCTTTGCGGGATGGATCGCAAGCGCCATGCAAGGCGCCAAAGGCCTGAACCGGGATAGCTTCAATCGCCTGCGGTGAAGAATTTCCATTTGCCGTCCGGCGTGATGCCGACGCGATAGAAATTATATCCGCCGAATTCCTGCATGTCGGAAAGATCGCCTGCCGTGACGATGCGCAGCAGCTCGACGCGCTCCGGCGGCGTCAGCGACTTCAGGTCCTTTTCGGCGAAATAGGGCCAGACATACATCTCGTCTGCTGTGCCCTGGCCGACATGTACGAAACCGGTCGAGATGATATCGAGCATGATGGCGAGGATTTCGTCTCCATCGGGATCGCCCGAAAGATCCTTCAGCGTGCTGATCGGGTCGTCGGTCGGCTCGCCCACCGTGACCTGGGTCTGGCCGGCGCCTGTGCCCATCAGCGGCCGCAGCCGCTCGAGATCGCCGGAGGCGGCTGCCTCGACGATCTGTTCGCGCATCTTGCGGACAGGCTCGGGCGCCTTGCTGATGTCGTAGATCACCTCGGCGGGCTTGGAATTATCCTGGGCGCTTGGGGTCTTGTCGACACCCTGATTGTTCTGGCTGTTGACCAGCGGATCGGCCATGGGAACGCCGGGAGCGGCTCCGCCCTGCGGCTGGCTCTGCGCCTGGGCGCCTCCCGCTGCGGATGGCGCGTCATTGGCGGCTTGGCCGGGGATCTTGTGCAGTTCGGAAAGCGCGTAAGCTGACGGCGCCAGGAAAACGTTGCCGGCCAGGCCGAACGCAAGCAGCACCGGCGCGAGCGGGATTCGCGAAACTTTCTCTTTACCGGTGCGCATCAAACTCTCTGATATCGGTTATTGCAGGGTGCGGTTCGCGGAAAATTCACCGGCAAGCATGCGCTCGCGCAGCGAATCGAGAAGGGCTTCGGCGCTGCTTTCCCCATGCAATCTGATCGTCTCGCGCAGCGCATGCGCAATGGCGGCATCGGCAATGATTTCAGGCTCGATTCCGTCGGCCATGCCATCGGCCCAAGCCTCGTTCTGGTACTCCAGAGCCGCCTGCATCTTCTCGTGAACGATCATGTCGTCGATGTCGTTGAGGCTTGCTTCCATTGTCTTTTCCTCAGAACTTCTCATGTCTTACTGCACCGTTAATAACACTAACAGCCTTTTCCCAAAACGACACGTCCGCATGCGAAAACAGGTTAATTAAACGTCAATTTCCAAAGCGCGAGGTAATTTCTGTGGCGAGTGTTGCACCTTCGTTACGGTAGCGCTCTTCTGCCACGATGGCGGCCGGGGTGCAATCCGTATAGACGGAGGCAAAGGCGCGATAGCCGCGATTGAAGGCCGCGGTGAGCTTTTCCTTGCGCTGCGGCTCGTTCCCTGCCTCCGAATCGAGCAGTCGCTGCATGCCCCTTCGCCACTCGTCGCCGCCCGCTGCCTTGCAGAGGGTTCTCAGGTAATGCACCGAACCCAGCACCTCGGCGAACCGCGCCAGTTTGTCGTCATAAGGCACGATCACCGGAGCCGGCGGGGCAGTCTCTTCCACCGGTGGAGGAGCCGGCGTGTTCTTGCCCTGCGCCAGAGTGGGGCCGGCCAGAACGAGCAGGGACAGGAAAACGCGCCGAACGGGAATCATGCGATCAGTTGATACGCTGAGCATGACGGCAACAAGGCGTGCCCGAAAATTTCCACTTCTATTCGCCGCCCGCCAACCGCTCGGCGCATTCGAGCACGCTCTGCGGCACCGGCAGCCGCCGGATTTCCTCGACCGTATACCAGCCAAGGGCGGCTGCATCGTCGGCCGCTTCCGCCACCGCATCCCGGTCCGCATCGACACGAAAGACCGACAGCAGGAAATGGCTGCTGACGCTGCCGTCGGCCGCATGCGTCTTCAGGTCATAGGTGGAAAACAGCCGTGGATTGCGCGCCGAGATGCCGGTTTCCTCATGGAATTCCCGAAGCGCCGTCTGCTCCGGCGTTTCGCCCGGCTCGGCCCGCCCGCCGGGAAAGGCGTACATCTCGGCGGAAGGCGGGTTTCGCCTGAGCACCAGAAGGAATCGTCCATCGCGTTCGAGAATGGCGGAAGAGGCGGCTTTGGCGGTGGAGGTCATGGGGGGCGCTCTTGCTGTGACGGCTCATCCTATCCGATGAACCGATATTTGCATGCCGCCGCCGCTTGGCTTCCCCAGTTTTCGCGGGAATAGTCGTGATGGATTCGAAAGGTGTTTCCGTGACCTACATCCTTTACGCCTTGGCGGCGATCTTCGAGATTGCCGGGTGCTTCGCCTTCTGGGCATGGCTGAAACTCGAAAAGCCCATCTGGTGGCTGGCGCCGGGCATGGTCTCGCTCGCGCTTTTCGCCTGGCTTCTGACGCTGGTGCCGAGCGAGGCTGCCGGGCGCACCTTCGCGGCCTATGGCGGCATTTATATCGTGGCGTCGCTGCTCTGGCTCTGGCTGGTCGAAAGCCGGGTGCCCGATCGCTACGATATCTCAGGCGCGCTGATCTGCCTCGCCGGGGCGAGCCTCATCTTGTTTGGGCCAAGAGGTTAGGCGTCTTGACCGGAGGCGAGCCGGGTGCAAAGACAAGCCGATGTGTGGACGTTTCGCCCTGACAAGCTCCATTGCCGAGTTGAGCGACTTCTTTTCCGGTCTCGACCTCGACGACTTTCCGGCGCGCTACAACATCGCGCCGACACAGCCGATCCTCGTTGTCATAGCGGGTGAGGGCAGGGAGCGAGGCAGCAACTCTGCTGACCGTCGCGCGGTGCTCGTACGCTGGGGGCTTACGCCCGCCTGGGTCAAAGATCCGAAGGAATTCCCGCTGCTGATCAACGCGCGCGCCGAGACCGCAATCGGCAAGGCTTCGTTCCGCGCGGCGATGCGCCATCGCCGGGTGCTGATTCCCGCCTCCGGCTTCTATGAATGGCATCGCCCGTCCAAGGAAAGCGGTGAGAGGCCGCAGGCCTATTGGATCAGGCCGCGCCGGGGCGGGGTCGTCGCCTTTGCCGGTTTGATGGAGACGTGGTCCTCGGCAGATGGCTCCGAGGTCGATACCGGTGCGATCCTGACGACGGCGGCCAATTCAGGGATTTCAGCGATTCACGATCGCATGCCTGTCGTCATCAATCCCGAGGATTTCTCGCGCTGGCTGGATTGCAAGACGCAGGAACCGCGCGAGGTGGCCGACCTGATGCGGCCTGTTCAGGAAGATTTCTTCGAGGCCATACCTGTCTCCGACAAGGTCAACAAGGTCGCCAATATGGGGCCTGACCTGCAGGAGCCGGTCGTCATCGAAAAGCCGGCCAAGGCGCCTGAGAAGCAGAAGCCTGACAACGGCCAGCTCAGTTTTTTCTGAAACTCCATCCGCTTCGGCAGCTAGATCTAAAGCATGTCAACCCAAACGGACTGCCGACCTGGGATGACGCCGAAGGCTTGAGCGTGACGCTTCAAGCGGATTTCTTGACGCTGCCCGGCTTGTGCTTCGCCATCAGCGACGCTGCGGCAACCGCCTTCAAGCCGACCGGGCGGTAGTTGGCGCTGAGATCGGGCTTGGCCGGTTGCTTTTCGCCGGTACTGTTCTTCTTCGAGGTCACGATACTCTCCATTACGTGGATCTTCCCTAGTCATTTTATTGTTTGCTGTTTCGTCATGAATAGCGACAAAACGGAGGCGTCGCCTATCAGGATTTGTAAACACGCACCATAATTCGCGAGCCTTAACTGAAGCCTACGTTGGTTAATACTTACTGAAGGGAGGAGTTCCAACAAAAGTGCGAAGCGCTTTTTCTGAGCAAAGCGCTTCGTTGTCGGGGAGTACGTGAGAGAGGAGCATTTCCCATGAGAAAGAGCAGGGAATGCGACAGGTCAGATGTGCCGGCCGATATCGTCGTCGCCGACGCCGGGTTCTTCGATCGTCAGCGTCCCGTATTTCCGGCGCCATTTGCGCGCGCCGAAGGGAAGTGAGACGAGGTAGGCGGCAACGGTGAAGACCATCACCTCCCAGGTGTAGCTCATCAGCAGAGCCACATAGAGCACGACCCCGAGCATCATCGGCAGCACGAGATCGCGCCGCAGCCGGTTGCCCTCCGACTTCCCCGACCAGACCGGCAGCCGGCTGATCAGCAGGAAGGCGATGGCGACGGTGTAGATCGACGAGATATAGGCGAAGGTGCGGTCGGTCGCGAGCCCGAGGAAGCCGAGATAAACCGGCAGCAGCACCAGCATGGCGCCGGCCGGCGCCGGCACGCCGACGAAATATTCCGATTGCCAGCTCGCCTTGTTTTCGCGTTCTGCCATGACGTTGAAGCGGGCAAGGCGGAGGCCGGCGGCGATCGCATAGATCAGCGCGGCGATCCAGCCGAGCGAGCGCGCCTGGTCGAGCGCGAAGACATAGACGACGAGGGCGGGTGCGACACCGAAATTGACGATATCGGCAAGCGAATCCATCTGCGCGCCGAACTTCGAAGTCGCCTTCATCAGCCGCGCCACGCGCCCGTCGATGCCGTCGAGGAAAGCGGCGAGCAGCACCATGGAAACGGCGAGCTCGTACCGGTTTTCGAAAGCAAGCCGGATGCCGGTCAATCCGGCGCAGATCGCCAGGATGGTGATGAGGTTCGGAAAGACGAGCCGAAACGGTATTTCGCGCAGACGCGGACCGCGCGCAGAATCATCCGGTCCGTTGGGTTCGAAAGGCGGAAAGGGCGTTTCCATATCGCGTTCCAATTCTTCCTAAAGCATGTCGCGCAAAAGTGTGCAGCGGTTTTGCGGCAACGACATGCGTAAAACAAGGACCTAAAGCGCAAGGAGCGAATCTGAAAGATCGCGACGCGCTTTAGCTGCGGCGGCTGATGACAGGGCCTTTGGCGGAGGCGAATTCGGCGATGACGGTTTCCCCCGCAACTGCCGTCTGGCCGAGCGAGACGCGCGGCGCGGCGCCCGCGGGCAGGAAGACGTCGAGGCGCGAGCCGAAACGGATCAGCCCGAAGCGCTCGCCGGCATCCACCGGCTCGTTCGGGTTTGCCCAGCAGAGGATGCGCCGCGCCACGAGGCCGGCGATCTGGACAACGCCGATCTGGCCGTGGCGGGTTTCGATCACCAGCCCGTTGCGCTCGTTGTCCTCGCTCGCCTTGTCGAGTTCGGCATTGACGAAGCTGCCGGAGCGGTAATTGATGCTGACGATCCGCCCGCGCATCGGCGCCCGGTTCACATGGCAATTGAAGACATTCATGAAGACCGAGATGCGCAGCATCGGCTCCGAGCCGAGGTTGAGCTCGGCCGGGGGCGTCACCATCTGGATCGCCGAGACCTTGCCGTCGGCGGGAGAGATCACCAGATCGTCGTCCTGCGGGGTCACGCGTTCGGGATCGCGGAAGAAATAGGCGCACCAGAGCGTGAAGATCATGCCGATCCAGAAGAGCGGCTTGAAGATCCAGCCCAGCACCAGCGAGGCGACGAAGAAGGCGGCAACGAAGGGATAGCCTTCCTTGTGCACGGGGACGATCGTGTTGCGAACCGTGTTGAACAGGCTCATGGCTGCCGGTCTCCTTGCGTTGTCGTTTTTCGCTGGTTACCGAAAAACCGCCTTCTGGGCAATGCTGCGGCCTCGGCCCCGGCTCGCATGCCGGGGTTCTGAACAACAAAAGCCGGCGCGGCCATCGGGTTCCCCAATTAGTTTGCCGGCGCAAGCCGCGTGACAACGCCCATGTCGTCGCTCTCGCGCACCTGCTTCAGATGTTCCTCGGCCTGCGTGGCCTCGCGCTGGCGGTTCCACATCGAGGCATAGAGGCCGTTCATTTCGAGCAGGGCGGCATGTGTTCCGCGCTCGGCGATCTCGCCGCTTTTGAGCACGATGATCTCGTCGGCGCCGATGACCGTCGAAAGCCGATGGGCGATGACGAGCGTCGTGCGGTTTTTCGAAACCACGTCGAGCGCCGTCTGGATTTCCCGCTCCGTCGTCGTGTCGAGCGCCGACGTCGCCTCGTCGAGGATCAGGATCGGCGGCGCCTTGAGGATGGTGCGGGCGATTGCCACCCGCTGCTTCTCGCCGCCCGAAAGCTTGAGCCCGCGTTCGCCGACCTTGGTCTCGAAACCCTCGGGCAGCATTTCGATGAAATGGGCGATCTGCGCTACCTCGGCCGCCGCATAGACTTCGCCGTCGCTGGCCGATGTCCGGCCGTAGCGGATATTGTAGGCGACCGTATCGTTGAAGAGCACGGTATCCTGCGGCACCATGCCGATGACGGAGCGCAGGCTCTTCTGCGTCACACCGCGAATATCCTGGCCGTCGACGGTAATCGTGCCGCTCTGGATGTCGTAGAAACGATAGAGCAGGCGTGACAGCGTCGATTTGCCGGCGCCCGACGGGCCGACGACGGCGACCGTCTTGCCGGCCGGCACCTCGAAGGAAATGCCTTTCAGGATGGGACGGGCCGGATCGTAGGAGAAATGCACGTCCTTGAAGGAAATCGCACCCTGGCCGATCCGAAGCTCGGTGGCATCGGGCGCGTCCTTGACCTCGGCTTTCACTTCCAGGAGATCGAACATCTGCTCGATGTCGGTCAGGCCCTGGCGGATTTCGCGGTAGACGAAGCCGATGAAGTTGAGCGGCGCGGAAAGCTGCAACAGCATCGAATTGACGAAGACGAAATCGCCGACCGTCTGCTCGCCGCGCTGCACGGCCAGCGCCGAGAGCACAAGCATGATCGTCGTGCCGATGCCGAAGATCACGCCCTGGCCGAAGTTCAGCCAGCCGAGCGAGGTCCAGACATCGGTCGCCGCCTTCTCGTAGCGCTCCATCGACTTGTCGAAGCGCTTCGCCTCCATCTCTTCATTGCCGAAATATTTGACGGTCTCGAAATTGAGGAGCGAGTCGATCGCCTTGGTGTTGGCGTCGGTATCGCTGTCGTTCATCGACCGGCGGATGGCGATGCGCCAGTCGGATGCGCGGATCGTGAACCAGATATAGGCCCAGACCGTGAAGGCGGTGACGGCCAGATAGGAAAAGCCGTAGCCCCACCAGAAGATCGCGGCCGTGAGCAGGAACTCGATGACTGTTGGAACCGAATTGAGGATCGTGAAGCGCACGATCGTCTCGATACCCTTGGTGCCGCGCTCGATGATGCGCGAGAGACCGCCCGTCTTGCGCTCCAGATGAAAACGCAGCGACAGCTCGTGCATGTGCACGAAGGTTCGGTAGGCGAGCTGGCGCACCGCATGCTGCCCGACGCTGGCAAACAGCGCATCACGCAGCTGGTTGAGGCCGAGCTGGATCAGCCGGGTGACGTTATAGGCGATGACGAGCGCGATCGCGCCCGCAAGCAGCGGCGGCACGGTGCCGGCGAGATCCATCCTGCCGTTCAGCGCATCGGTCGACCATTTGAAGAAATAGGGGACGAGCAGCAGGACGAACTTGGAGATGAGCAGGTAGACCGAGGCCCAGACGACACGCATCTTGAGATCGGGCCGGCCGGCCGGCCACATATAGGGCCAGAGGTTGAGAAGCGTCTGCAGCAGATGGGATTCCGAGACTGTCTTGCCGTTTGCCATGCCTGTCTCCAGTCCGGATGGGACTTGCCGCGGTCGCGGCGCTTCGATGCCCGGCAGAGCGCGGACCGTGGGGCGTGCCTGAAAGCGTTTCCCGCGATCCTAAGCCGCCATCGCCAGATAAGGTGCCGGCCGGACGAATACAACACGTGCGGGGTTCTGGAAAAGATAAGCCGGGCGGTTACCCGCCCGGCTTGCTCAACTTGTCCTTGCCAGCCTCAGAGGCGCTGGCCGGAAAGGCGTTTGCGGTGCAGCTCTTCGGCGTTCGGCAGCACATCCTTCGGCAGGCCGAAGATCTGGCCCGGGCGGATGCGATCGGGGTCGGTGATCTTGTCCTCATTGGCGATGTAGATCGTCGTATAGCGAACGCCGAGCCCATAGGTGCGGCGCGAAATCTGCCACAACGTATCGCCGCGGCGGATGATGACGGCCGCGTTGTTTGCCGTCAGCGGCGCCTGCTCGATCGTCTTCGGCTCGTTGCTGGCCGCATCGTTTGCGGCGGGTGCCGCCGGCGCGGGCTGAGCGGTGAGTTCGGCGATCAGGGCGCCGAGCCGCTCGATTGCGGCGCCGACGGATTTCGCATCCTTCGGCAGGCCCTGAAGCAGTGTCAGCGCATTCGAGGCCGTCCGCGAGGCGGAGCCGGATGCCTGCTTGAAAGCCTCGGACGCATCGGTTTCCGGCCGGAAGTCGGTGACGGAGCGCAGGGCAAATTCCGTTGCCGAGCGCGCAGCTGCAAGCTGTTCGACGCCCGGTTGTTTGCCGTCCGCAAACAGACCCTTCAGCAGGCCGAAGGCCTTGCCGGCTTCGGCCTTGCGCTTGCCGAGTTCGCCTTCGTCGAGGGGGACCAGCGAAGCGGCGCCGTTCGCGTCGGCGGGAGCCGATTGCGCGGCGACCCTCACCTGATCGCCCGCCGGACGGTTGAAGTTCACGGCGGCGCGCACGATCACCTTGCCCGTGGGGTCGACGACATCGACGCGGATCTTGTGGTCGCCGACCGAGAGCGCCGCCACGCCGTCGATGACGAAATGGCCGTCTGAGCCGGCCGTGTCCTGGCCGATGAGGTTGTCGTCGGCATAGCCGAGGACCTTGGCATTGGCGCGGGTCGTGCCGGCAATGAAGATCTTGTTACCTTCGATCTCGACGGCGTTGACCATCACATCAGGCGCGACTGCCTTGTCGGGTGCGGCCGTGCCGGGAGCGGCGGTCTCGCTATTGGCGCTGCCGGAAGAGGCTTCGGTCGGGTTCGGTGTCTGCAGCGCCAGCTCGCCGGTCGGCGCGGCGGCCGCAGGAGCCCCAGCCGCAGCCGAATTGTCGGCAGGCGACGGATTGGAGGCATCGGCGACTTCCGTTTCACCCTTCGGCGCGGTGATGATGCGGCTCGCCGCGCCAGGTTTGGAAACCATGGCGAGCAGATTGGCGCCGTTGCCGTCCTTCGGCACGGAAACGGTCGCGACCTCTTCGGAAAGCGTGCTCTTGCCATCCTTGCCCGTGACCTTCAGCACGAGCTGGTGATCGCCTGCGGGAAGGGGATTGTCGAGGACGGCGGCGAAATCGCCGCTCGCATCGACATTGGCCGTCGTCACCACCTTGTCACCGTCGAGCACCTCGAGCTTGCCGTTCGGTTCGGCGGAGCCGGCAATCACGGTGGAACCGTCAGGTTCGACGCGCAAGATGTCGAAGGCCGGAAGCTTCGGGCCGGTATTCTGCGCCGGCGTATTCGCCGCAGAGGCGGCAGGCTCTGGCGCACCGGTCAGCGCTGCCTCGGCCTTGGCGACGGCGGCAAGCGCATCGGCGGCATTCTCAGGGAGCGCCTGAACGATGGCGAGCGCCTTCGCGCCGCCGTCCTTGGCCTTGGCGGCTACGGTCTGGGTGGCGGGATCGACGCCGTCGGGAACGACAAAATCGGCAAGCGCGGTCAATGCTTTGACGGCCTTGGTCTTGGCGGCGGTGAAGACGTCGATGGCCGGCCCCTTGCCGTCGGCAAACAGTGTCCTAAGTTCGCTGAGGGATGTGCCGGCATCGGCGGAGAGGCGGCCTACCTGTTCGGACACGGCAGCCGAGTCCGTTACCGCGGAGCGTGATGTCTTTGCCGCCTCGTTAACCGTGTTCTTGAGTTCCGTGCTCGCTTGGTTGATGGCATCGCCGACTTTGGTTGCATCGCCGCCGATGCGCGGCATGACGAAAAACACCATCAGTAAGATTGCGATTACGAGCACTGCAAGGGCCAGCAAGCCGGCACGGTTTTTCATCATTATGTCTCCCAAGGCGGCAATTTGCCGTAGTAACCAAAATTGCTAGCGATTCCCGTTGCTTTTCACAAGCATTCAAAGCAATTAGGCAAGCTAGGCACGCTGCTTTTCAGTCAATTTTCTTGACTGCATTGAAATGGAATAGTTGTTTCGCCTCTATGACCGAGCAATCTGTATCGATTCGATCCATCTGCGTTTACTGCGGCTCCAGGCCGGGACGCGATCCCTCGCACATGGCGGCCGGGCGTGCTCTCGGAAGAGAGATCGCCGAATACGGCCTGCGCCTCGTCTATGGCGGGGGCACCAAAGGCATCATGGGCGCGGTGGCAAGCGGCGTGCTTTCAGGCGGCGGTCAGGTCACCGGCATCATTCCCGAATTCCTGATCGATATGGAAGCGACGCGCCACTCGCTCGGTCAGCTCAACGAACTCATTGTAACTCCTGACATGCATGCGCGCAAACATACGATGTTCGAGCGCTCCGATGCCTTCGTCGCCCTGCCGGGCGGCATCGGCACGCTGGAGGAAATCGTCGAGATCATGACCTGGGCACAGCTCGGCCGCCATGAAAAGCCGATGGTTTTTGCCAACATCAACGGCTTCTGGGATCCGATGATGGAGCTGCTGCGTCATATGACCGGCGAAGGCTTCGTCCACACCGCCCATCGGGTGCAGCCTTTGGTCGTCGACGATGTCTCCGGCATCATTCCGGCGATCATGGCCCAGGCCGCCCAGCTCGCCGCCGATCGTGACGGCGAAGATGAGGTGATTTCCAAAATGTAGGCAGGGCAGCAGCCCCTGGCGCTGATTAGCCTTTCGCGGACCTATTCAGCTATAGGCTGAAACAAGCTCAGTCACCTGATGCCGCATCCACCGGTTGGCGGGATCATTGTCGCTTGCCGCCGACCAGACCATCGATATCGGGCTCACCGTCAAATCGAGGGGAACCTCGGCGACCGCCAAGCCGAACAGGCCGGCATAGCGCTTCACGATTCTGGTCGGCAGGGTCGCGATCAGGGGCGCTTCGAGGACGGCGGTCAGCACGGTCAGGAATTCCGGCGCAGCCACCGACACGTCGAGTCGCACGTTGATCCGCTTCAACGCATCATCGATGCATCCTTCGATGGCGTCCTTCTGGGAAACCAGGGCATGCTTCAGGCCGACATAGCTGTCGCGGTCCAAAGTTTCGGGAAGATCAAGAAGCTTCGGATTGTAGCAACACATCAGCGATTGCTCGAACAGCAGGTTCCGCCGGTGTCTGTTGTTGCCGTCATTGTAGCAGCCGACGCCGAGGTCGATGATATTGTCGTCCAGGAGCTTATGGACCAGCTCGGGGTCGACCGCTCGCGCAAGCACTTTGATACCGGGGGCCGTCTCGCTCAACATAGCGGCGAGACGCGGCACGAGCAGCACCTCAAGCTCGCTGGAAAAGCCGATGCGGAATATCTGCTCAGCCCGGCCCGGCTCGAAGGTCGCCGGCGTTACGATCGCCTGCTGCGTGCGGGTGAGTATCTGCTCCACGGCTTCGGCGAAACGCAGCGCCCGATGGGTCGGCTGCATGACCTGGCCGACACGCACGAACAGCTCGTCCTGAAGCAAGATCCGTAGAGTGCCGAGATTATGGCTCATGGCGGGCTGCTGGATTTTCAGCCGGACAGCCGCCTTCGTCACGCTCCGCTCCTTCATGAGGGCATCGAAGGCGACGAGGAGGTTGAGGTCGAAAGACCACAAATTGAAATGATCGATGGAGACAATTTCATTCATCGATTTGATCGTTGCATGAATTGTCCCTACTGTCCATAGCCATCAGACAGCGCTGTCCCGGTTCAGTTCAACTCGAAAGGAAATTCCATGAGCGATCTTGGAAAGGAATATCGTATTGCCGGCGTGACGGTCAGAAAGGTGCTGGAGCAGTATCTGCACAACGTTCCGCCCTCATTTCTCTACCCGACCGCCGGATCTGAGGAAATCAAGGCGGTTGAGCCACGTCTTTCCGCCATCGATATGGAAGAGGGCCGCGATGCCCTTGTGGTGAGCATCCATAGCTGGCTTGTCAGGACGCCCGACCACGTCATCCTCATCGACACGGGTTCGGGTAACGATAAGGAAAGACCGCGCAATCTCGCTTTCCATCAGCAGACCCTCCCGTTTCTCCACAGGTTGCGCCAGGCAGGTGTCGAGCCCGAAGACGTCGACTTCGTCATAAATACCCATCTCCACGTCGATCATTCCGGCTGGAATACCGTTCTCGAAGACGGAAGATGGATCCCCACTTTCAAAAACGCACGCTACATCTTCCCACGCGCCGAGCAGGAATATTATGCGTCGACGGCAAGCCACAACGACGTCAACATTCCCAGCGCCGGCGTCTATGAAGACAGCGTGCGACCAGTGATCGAGGCGGGTCTTGCCGATTTCATCGACGGTGCAGGCGGTCGTTTCCTGGATCACTTTACCTTCTTGCCGACGCCTGGGCACAGCATCGGCCATATGTCCGTTCTGCTGGAGGCGGACAATCAAGCGGCAATCTTCGCCGGCGATGTCATGCATCATCCGATCCAGGTGGAACGGCCCGACCTCAACACGGTCTTCTGCGAATTCCTGGATCAGGCTACCCAGTCCAGACGGCGCGTCCTCGAACTCGCGGCCGATAATCGCGCCATGTACTTCTCCACGCACTTTCCAGGTTCGTCTGCTGGATATGTAACCCGCGACGGCGAAAAATTCAGGTGGTCCTATGTCTGACAACAAGCTCGCATCTTCAGCTTTTGACGCCGGCGAAATCGTATTCGACGAGCATTACGTTGATAGCGGAACCGATGGCATCAAGCTCTATATCCGCAATAAGCGAAGGAAGGACCACAAAGTCTTTCTCGCGGGGAAAACGATCGTGATGGTGCATGGGGCAACCTTCTCGTCCGGAAGTCTTTACGACGTTCCCTTCAACGGGATGTCCTTCATCGACTTCCTCGCTCATCGAGGCTTCGATGTCTTTGCGGTTGATGTCCGGGGCTATGGAAGATCGACCCGCCCGCCAGAGATGCAGGCGGCGCCCGATCTCAACCCGCCTCTTGTCGCCACAGACACCGGCGTCACCGACTTCGCAACGGCCATCGATTTCGTCCTTCGACTTCGCGACCTCAAGAACGTTAACGTCTTTGCAATGTCGTGGGGCGGTACCGTGGCCGGTGCATATGCTGCGCGCAACCCCGACAAGGTCGTCAAGCTCTCCTTGCTCGCGCCGCAATGGCTCAGTGACGTTGCCATCCCCATCGATCAGGGCGGCGCGCTCGGCTCCTACAGGCTTGTTCCCGTCCATGCGGCCCTGGCGCGTTGGCTAGGCACCGCACCCGAATACGCGCGTGAACGTCTTGTGCCTGAGGGCTGGTTCGACCTCTGGGCCGCACTGACCCTCTCGGAGGAGCCGTCGCAGGCCGACAGAGAGCAAGGCAAACTCCGGGCCACCAACGGGCCGATCCAGGACATCCGCACCTACTGGAGAGCTGGAGCGCCCTATTATCGGCCAAGCGAGATTCGCGCGCCGGTGCTGTTGTTGCACGGCGAATGGGACATCGACGTCCCGCTCGAGCTAGCGCGGACCTATTTCGAGCAACTGACCGGTGCCTCCTACAGGCGATGGGTGGAAATCGGGGAGGTGACGCATCTCGCCCTCATGGAGAGCCACCGCATGCAGGTCTATTCCGAGGTTGCCCGCTTCTTCGAGGAAGATTTCAAACCGGAATAGAGTCTGAACGACGTGGCTCCGGGATCGAATCCGGAGCCCGCTTCCTCCATCAAGCCGGCCGCGCGTTCACGTCCATCAAACCAGTCGTTCCCATGATAATTCTGATCACCGCAATCCTGGATGCCGGACGAAGTGCCGTCGACATCGCCATATTCACCTTTCTGCCGCTAATGATCGTGACCTTTTCGCTGATGCGCTACCTCGAGGGCATGAGCGCACTGCGATCAATCGCCGGCAAGGCCAACCTGCTCTTCAGACTTTTCGGCCTGGACGGTTTTGGGGCCTTGGCGATCATCCAGCTCAGCCTCGTAAGTTCGGCTGCCCCGGTTGCTGCCCTGTCGCTGATGGCGCACAAAAGAACATCGGATAAATTTATGGCCGCCGCCTTTGCGGCGGTGCTTGCGGCTGCGCCGGCAAATGCCAGTTTCCCGCTCGCAAGTATCGGTATCGATCCCGGCTTGATCACAATAAACGGCGTTTGCGGAGCGCTCGTTGCGTCCACTCTCGCCTGTTGGATCGTTGGGCGCCGTTCCTTGCCCGGAAAGCCCTCTTCCTGCGACAGGGCGGAGGACCACGACGTGACAAGGCGCGATCTGCTGGCGGCGATAAATCGCGGTGGCGCAGATGCTATGGGCGTCGTTTCTGCGATCCTGCCGGTGCTCGTGATCTCATTGGCTCTTGTAAGGCTTACCGAAAGCACAGGCGCACTTTCCGCCTTCACGTCCGCTGCGCAGCCATTGCTTCAGCTGCTCGGCGCCTCGCAGCAGGATGTCCTCTTCCTGCTCACAAAGTGCCTGGCAGGATCGAGCGCAACGGTCACCCTGCTGCTTAACGCCCACAAGGAACTGAGCCTTCCGCCGGAGAAAATCATTCACGGATCCGCATTTCTGCTGAACCCTCTCGATCTTCCCGGCCTATCCATTCTTGTCGCTTCAGTGCCGGCGCTCCGCTCGGTGGCGAGGGTTGCCATCTTGAGCGCATTGACCGGAATTCTCGTCCGCACAGCGCTGCTATCCTGGCTTTGAGCCAACGCTCCGGCTTGCGCTGAGAGAACGGCTACATTCTTCCGCGGCTCCCCCGCAGCATCGACCAGCTATAGAGGAACAGTCCCGCCCAGATCAGCGCGAACGCGATCATGCGCGCCGTGCCGAGCGGCTCCTGGAAGACGAAAACCGCAATCAGGAAGATCATCGTCGGCGCGATATACTGCATGATGCCGATCGTCGAGAGCTTCAGGAGCTTGGCGCCATTGGCATAGATCATCAGCGGTACGGCGGTGATGACGCCGCAACCGAGCAGCAGCGTCGTGTCGGCAAGGCCGGTGCGGTAGAAATGGCCCTCACCGGTGGCGAATTCGAGATAGAGGATGTAGAGGAGGGCCGGTCCGCTGAGGAGCAGCACTTCGAGGAAAAATCCCTGGTTCGGCCCGAGCGGCAGCGTCTTGCGGAAGAGGGCATAGAACCCCCAGGAGATCGCCAGCGTCAGCGCCACCCATGGAATGCCGCCGCTATCGAAGGCAAGAATGGCGACGGCAAGGGCCGCAAGCGCGATCGCGCCGATCTGCAGCGGCTGCAGCTTTTCCTTGAGGAGCACGGAGCCCAGAAAGATGCTGAACAGCGGATTGATGAAATAGCCGAGTGCGGCATCGAGCGAATGGCCGGCGCCGATCGCCCAGACATAAGTGCCCCAGTTGACGGTGATCAGCGCCGCCGTCAAGGCACCCATCGCCAGCATGCGCGGAGAGCGCAGCGCGGTGCGGATATCCCCAGTGCGCCCGAGCACGATCAGCACGATGCCGGCGAGCGGCAGCGACCAGACGATGCGGTGCGCGATCACCTCGGCCGGCGGAATATGCGCCACCGCCTTCATGTAGATCGGCAGGAAGCCCCAAAGCAGATAGGCCGTCAGCGCGAAGGCGAAACCGCGCGGACTATCTTCGTTCTTGATCAGCGGAGCGGATACATCGGTCGACATCGAGTGTTTCCATCTTTGTTCTTCTTCTGATCCGGCCTAGCTTAAGCGCCGTGAATAGGCCAATTCATTTCGTTGAATGAAGGGTAAGGGGATTTGAAGCGGATGGCGGAAGAATGAACGGATGACAGCGGCAAAGGCTGGTATCGCCTCCTAAAGTTTGAATCCTCTTCCCGACTGCCGCGGGCAGCCGGACCAGTTGAGGGAACAAAACTGCAAACCCGCTGATACGATCCGCGCATTCAGTTGACAGGCCCGGCAGGTTCTTTCATCTGGAGCGCCAAACGCCAGATCAGGAGCCTCTCATATGAAACTTACCGTACGCCCGGCAACGCCTTCAGACGCGGCAACGATCCTGCGATTTGTCCGCGAATTGGCCGATTATGAAAAGGCGATCCACGAGGTCGAGGCGACCGAGGAGAGTACGCGTGCGGCGATCTTCGGCGACGGTTCCGTCACGCATGCGCTGATCTGCGAACGCGAGGGGCAAGCCATCGGCATGGCGGTTTATTTCTTCAGCTATTCGACCTGGCAAGCGAAGAACGGTCTTTATCTGGAGGATCTTTACGTAACACCGGATGCGCGCGGCTCGGGCGCCGGCAAGGCGCTTTTGCGGCGCCTGGCGCAGATCGCGCTGGAGAAGGGTTGCGGCCGCTTTGAATGGAGCGTGCTCGACTGGAACGAACCCTCGATCCGTGTCTACGAGGCGATTGGCGCCGAGCCGCAGAAGGAGTGGATCCGCTACAGGATGGCGGGTGAGACACTGGTGGCGTTTGCCCGCGGTTAGGTCAGTCGTTGTACCCTCACGCTGAGGCAGGTCGGGGCATCTTTGACGATCTGGCCGATGCTGGCGGAACAGACTTATTCCGCCGCGATCTTGCCCGCCAGTTGCCGGTTCTTCATCAGCTTGTAGATGACGGAATCCATCAGCGCCTGGAACGAAGCGTCGATGATGTTCTCCGAGACGCCGACCGTCCACCAGCGCACGCCGTCGCTGTCGGTGGATTCGATCAGCACGCGGGTAATGGCCGCCGTGCCGCCATTGAGGATGCGCACCTTGAAATCGGCGAGGACGAGATCGTCGATCTCATGCTGGTATTTGCCGAAATCCTTGCGCAGCGCCAGATCGAGCGCGTTGACCGGACCTTCTGCTTCGGCAACCGACATCAGCGTCTGGCCGTCGATGGCGATCTTCACCACGGCTTCGGAGACGATCTTGATGCGGCCGTGCGAGTCGAAACGCCGTTCGATCATCACCCGGAAGCCGTCGATGGTGAAGAATTGCGGGATCGTGCCGAGCGTGCGGTGTGCGAGAAGCTCGAAGCTCGCATCCGCGCCCTCATAGGCATAGCCGGACGCTTCGCGTTCCTTGACGATCGAGATCAAGAGGTCGAGCTTCGGATCGTCCTTGGCGACGATGATGCCGCGCCGCTTCAGCGCGTTGATGAAGTTCGCCTTACCGCCCTGATCCGAGACCATCACCTTGCGGAAATTGCCGACGCTTTCCGGCGGCACGTGTTCGTAAGTGCGCGGATCTTTCAGTAGAGCCGAAGCATGAATGCCGGCCTTGGTGGCGAAAGCGGAGGCGCCGACATAGGGCATCTGGTGATCGGGCGAGCGGTTGAGCAACTCGTCGAAGGCATGCGAGAGCCGGGTGAGGTTCAGCAGCCGCTCCTCGTCGATCGCCGTTTCGAAGCGAGAGGTGTAGGCGCTCTTCAACGCCAGGGTCGGGATCAGCGTCACCAGATTGGCGTTGCCGCAGCGCTCGCCGATGCCGTTCAAAGTGCCTTGGATCTGCCGGACGCCCGCCTCGACGGCAGCGAGCGAATTGGCGACCGCCTGGCCGGTGTCGTTATGGGCGTGGATACCAAGACACTGGCCGGGAACGCCGGCGGCGATTACCGCTTCTACGATGGCGCGAACCTCCGGCGGCTGCGTGCCGCCATTGGTGTCGCAGAGCACGACCCAGCGCGCGCCACTTTCATAGGCCGTCCTGGCGCAGGCGAGCGCATAGGCCGGATTGGCCTTGAATCCATCGAAGAAATGCTCGCAATCGACGATCGCCTCCTTGCCCGCGCCAACCGCCGCCTTGACGCTTTCGGCGATGCATTCGAGGTTTTCCTCGTTGGTGCAGCCGAGCGCGACTGCGACATGATAGTCCCAGCTCTTGGCGACGAAACAGATGGCATCGCTCTTCGATTGCAGCAGCCCGGCAATGCCGGGATCGTTGGAGACCGAGACACCCGCCCGCTTCGTCATGCCGAAAGCGACGAAGGCGGCCTGGATGGTGCGCTTCTCGCTGAAGAAGGCGGTATCCGTCGGATTGGCTCCGGGATATCCGCCCTCGACGTAATCGAGGCCGAACTCATCCAGCATGGCGGCGATCGCAATCTTGTCCTCGACCGAAAAGTCGATGCCGGGCGTCTGCTGTCCGTCCCGGAGCGTCGTGTCGAAGAGGTAGATGCGTTCTTTCATGTCGTTTCCTCCCGGCAAGCGGGTGTTGTTGTACTACGGATGCTGCCCCTCATCCGGCTGCAGCCACCTTCTCCCCGTTCTGACGGGGAGAAGGGACATGCCGCACCGTTTCGCAGGGCACGTCCCCTCTCCCCGCGAGCGGGGAGAGGGCTAGGGTGAGGGGCTGTCCCCAATGCTCAGTCCGGCTTCCCGGCAAACTTGTCCGTCGCCCGGATCAGCCGATCGAGAATGCCCGGCTCCGAATAGGCATGGCCGGCACCCTCGATGAGGTGGAATTCCGCCTTCGGCCAGACCCTATGCAGCAGCCAGGCATATTTCGCAGGGCAGGGCATGTCGTAGCGTCCATGCACGATCACGCCTGGAATATCCTTGAGCCTGCCGGCATCGCGGATCAATTGTCCCTCATCCATCCAGCCGGCATGGACGAAGAAATGGTTTTCGATCCGTGCGAAGGCATAGGCGAATTCCGGCTCTTCGAACTTGCCGCTGGTCGACGGTTCCGGCAGGAGCGTGATCGTTTCGCCTTCCCAGATGCTCCAGGCCTGCGCGGCTTCGAGGCGCACGTTCCTGTCCTCATGCGTCAGGCGGCGATGATAGGCATGCATCATCTCATGCCGCTCTTCCGGCGGGATTGGTGCGATGAAGCGCTCCCACTTGTCCGGGAACATTTCCGAGACGCCGAACTGATAGTACCAGTCGAGTTCGGCCTTCGTCAGCGTATAAATGCCGCGAAGGATGAGCTCGGAGACGCGCTCCGGATGCTTCTCGGCATAGGCGAGCGCCAGCGTCGAACCCCAGGAGCCGCCGAAGACCTGCCATTTGTCGGCGCCGGCCATTTCGCGCAGCCGCTCGATATCGGCGACGAGGTGCCAGGTCGTATTGGCATTGAGCTCCGCATGCGGCGTCGACCTGCCGCAACCGCGCTGATCGAACAGCATGACGTCGTAGAGAGCGGGATCGAAAAGCCGGCGGTGAGCGGGCGAGATACCGCCGCCCGGGCCGCCATGCAGGAAGACGGCGGGCTTGGCGCCCGGGGTTCCCGAGCGCTCCCAATAGATCACATGACCGTCGTCGACATCGAGATGGCCGGAGGCATAGGGTTCGATTTCGGGATAGAGCGTGCGCAGTATTTCGGTCATATCTTCACGCCTTTCGCGGGCCAGACTGATGTATCGTGATCGGGATGCTGGAAGGAGATGATCGCCTCCTGCCGCGAGTAGAAATCCGGGTCCTTGTGAACAGGCGCGTCGAAGATCGTCTCGACCCAGGGCAGGCGGGCATCGTAATTGACCTGGATCTGCGGTGCGAGGTCACTGCGGTCGTCGAAGGTGCCGATCGCGAGCTCCAGCCCGCCCGGATGCCGGTAGGTCATCGGCGTGCCGCAGTTGCTGCAGAACCCGCGGTCGATATTGACCGAAGACTGGAAGTAGGCAGGCTCGCCGCGCGTCCATTCCATTCCTTCTTCTGGCGCCGTGACGAGCGCGGAGAAGAAGCCGCCGAACTGTTTCTGGCACATGCGGCAATGGCAGATCGAGGGTCGCCCCAACTCGCCTGATATGCGGAAGCGCACGGCGCCGCACTGGCATCCGCCTGTTCTGATCTTATCCGTCATGGGTTTCTCCGAGTGGCCAGCTTTTCGTATCGTAGTCGGGATGCTGATGATTGCTTGCCGCGATTGCGTCTTCGCGGTCGGGCGTTTCAGGCTCTGGTTCCACCGGCAGGCCGTCGATCGCGTGAAACCAGGGCATCTTGCGGCCGGTATTCGATTGCATCACGGGCTTGACCGCATCGGGCTCGTCGAGCGAGCCGAGCGCGATGTTGATGAAGTCAGCATCGGGAATATCGTAGAAGAGCGGCGTGCCGCAATCGCCGCAGAAGCCGCGCCGCACGAGATCGGAGGAGCGGAACCATTTCGGTTCGCTACGCGTCAGTTCGAAATCCTGACGCTTGGCCGCTGCCAGCGGCAGGAAGTAGTTGCCGGCCGCTTTCTGGCACATGCGGCAGTGGCAGATGTGGGGATAGCCGAGTTCGCCGCGTGCGCGATAACGAACCGCGCCGCACTGGCATCCGCCGGTATGTTCCGCCGTGTTCGTCAAGCGCGATCCTCCGGCGGCCAGACCGATGTATCGTGGTCCGGATGCTGATAGGAAATAAGCTCATGCAGGAAAGAGCCTGCCGTCAGATCCGCCTCGGTCCGCTCTCCAGGCAGTTCATGCAGATGATCGACGAAGCCGATCTTGCCTTCCACGCCCCACTGGATGGTCGGCGGCAGCTGCGACGGATCGTCGAATGCACCCGCGGCCACCGCCATCCCATCCGGCGCTTCATAGGTCAGCGGCGTGCCACAATCGCCACAGAAACCGCGCTCGACGAAATTGGAGGAACGGAAGGTCTTGCGTGTTCCCCGCGTCCATTCGAACTCCATGCCGCGCACGGAAACCAGCGGCGCATAATAGGCGCCGAACGCCTTCTGACACATGCGGCAATGACAGATCGACGAATCCGGCGGCGTACCCCGCGCCCGAAACCGGATCGCCCCGCACTGGCAGCCGCCGGTGTAGACAGTCATCGATTTTTCCTCCGCTGGGCTTCAGAGCTAAAAGCCAAGACCCCTCCCAACCCTCCCCACAAGGGGGAGGGCTCCCTCGTGGCGCCGTCTTCGCTTCCGCTTCGAATGTTTGTGGTCGCGGTGAGGTCGTTTCGGAGCAGCGCGGCACCGTAGCCCCTCCCCCTTGTGGGGAGGGGTTGGGGAGGGGCCTTATTCCAAGACGGCGCTCTCACCGCTTGACCTCCCACGTCGTCACACGCTCGCCCGTTGCCGCATCCTTGCCGTCCTTTAGCTGGATGCCCTTTGCCGTCAATTCGTCGCGGATCTTGTCGGCTTCTGCGAAGTTCTTCGCCTTCAGCATTTTCAGACGCATGGCGACCAGCGCATCGACCGCCGCAGCGACGGCTTCGTCGATCTCCGTCTTCTTGGGCATCACGCCGAGTAGCGCCGCACTTGCGGCGAAGACGGCGTCGTTGCCGGCTTGCGCCAGCGCATGCAGCGCCTGCACCGCCGCCACCGTGTTGAGGTCGTCGGCAAGCGCATTCAGCACGCTGTCATCGGGTGCGGCATCGCCGGCTTCGGCCACCGGCCATTTGGCGAGCAGGCGTTCGGCCTCTTCCAGCCGCTTGATCGAGAAATCGATCGGCTCGCGGTAATGCGTCATCAGCATGGCAAGACGCAGCACTTCGCCCGGCCATTTGCGGCCGCCGAAGGTCTCCGTGTGCAGCAGATCGTGGATGGTGACGAAATTGCCTTCGGACTTCGACATCTTCCGGCCTTCGACCTGCACGAAGCCGTTGTGCATCCAGACATTCGCCATCACCTCGGTGCCGTGGGCGCAACGCGACTGGGCGATCTCGTTTTCATGATGCGGGAAGATCAGGTCCAGACCGCCGCCGTGAATGTCGAAGACATCGCCGAGATAGCGCCGGCTCATCGCGGAGCACTCGATATGCCAGCCGGGCCGGCCGCGGCCCCAGGGGCTCTCCCAGCCGGGTTCGTTATGGCTCGACAGTTTCCAGAGCACGAAATCCCCGGGGCTCTTCTTGTGCGCATCGACGGCGACGCGGGCGCCTGCCTGCTGCTCGTCGAGCGGGCGCTTCGAAAGCTGGCCGTAATCCGCCATGGACTTGGTGTCGAACAGCACTTCGCCGGCTGCGACATAGGCATGGCCGTTGCGGATCAGCTTCTCGATGATCTCGGTCATCTCTTTGATATTGTCGGTGGCGCGGGGCTCGAAGCTCGGCTCGAGGCAGCCGAGTTCGGCGACATCGGCGTGAAACTGCGTCTCGGTCTTTTCCGTCACCGCCCGGATCGCTTCGTTGAGCGGCAGGCCGGGATGATCTCTCAGCGCCCGCGCATTGATCTTGTCGTCGACGTCGGTGATGTTGCGGGCATAGGTGACGTGGTTTTCGCCATAGACATGGCGCAGCAGCCGGAACAGCACGTCGAAGACGATGACC
Organism: Rhizobium sp. R635; assembly: GCF_002211285.1. Classification (GTDB taxonomy): domain Bacteria; phylum Pseudomonadota; class Alphaproteobacteria; order Rhizobiales; family Rhizobiaceae; genus Rhizobium. The sequence continues at coordinate 28,414 of NZ_LOKX01000009.1, forward strand.
GGCCGGGCATTGCCGATATGGGCGAAATCATAGACCGTCGGGCCGCACACATACATGCGGACGTTCTCGGCATCGATCGGCGCAAAGACCGATTTCTCCCGCGTCAGCGTGTTGTACAGCTTCAGTTCCGGCGTGCCGCCCATTTCACTCTCCCAAAATGCACAAAGCAGAAAAGACCGCTGCCGGCAGGCCGGGGCGTTTCGCATCTTGGACATTTGGGAGACGAAAACGGCCAGGCCAGCTTTAGGCTAGCGAATAATTTTCCGGCAAATAATGCAGGTAACCGTTTTCATGCGGAAGGTTATGGCTTGGGTGATAAAAAAGGTCAAGGGTTAGAACTTCCTGAGATTGTCGTTGTCAGGGACCTGAAAATTTTGAGAGAAGAGGGAGTGCATAGGGCGCGTCCACGCAGTTGTGCGCGGCGCGAAGATCTTGTTCAGGGGCTATGAATGTTTGGCTTGTTTAGAAAAGGTTCCAAGAGGACGGTTGTTGTCGCCACGCTTAATGCCCGCCTTCAACCTATGGATAGGGGCGAGCTGGAAGATGCTTTTGATGCTTTTATGGCAGAGAAAAAGCACGGTATGCGGGTTGTCGGAGGCGGCACGCTGCAGGCGGCAAGTGGTGAGATTGAGAAATGCGACATCGAGATCGAGGTCGATAATCCCACAGATGCCAGACTGACGCTTTTGACCGAAGTTTTGGAATCGATGCTGGCTCCAGCTGGATCGATCTTACAGATACCAGATCAGCGGCGGAGCATCAATTTTGGACGGCAACATGGGCTCGCGGTTTACGTGAACGGCACGGAATTGCCGGCTTCTGTCTATGAAGAGTGCGATATCAATCACGTGTTGGCCGAGTTCTCACGGCTTCTGGGCGTCGCCGGAGTCGTTGCCAGCAATTGGCAGGGACCGCAGGATACAGCGCTCTACATTTACGGCCGGGATTTCGAGACGATGTTATCGCACCTTAAGCCGTTTATCGAAAGCTACCCACTGCTAGAACGCTGCCGGATCGAGAGGATCGCCTGAAACGATCGGTACTTGCGGCAAGGTCACCCCGGCAACCGGTAATCCACCAGTTTGTTCTCGCGCACGATGAAGAGCTTGCCCGTCTCCGTCACACCCGGGCCGAGTAAAGGCGAGATAGCCTTCGCCACTTCGGAAGGATGCGGCAGCGTCGCCGGATCTTCGCCGGGAACGGCCTGCGCGCGCATCGCCGTGCGCGTGGCGCCGGGATCGACGCTGGTGATGCGCAGCGGCGTCGATTGTGTTTCGCCGGCCCAGGTGCGGGCTAGCGCCTCGACGGCAGCCTTTGAAGCCGAATAGGCGCCCCAGAAGGGACGGCACTTATGCGCGGCGCCGGAGGACAGGATGACAGCGCGGCCGGCATCCGAGCGGGTCAGCAGCGGATCGACCGAGCGGATCAGCCGCCATGTGGCGGTGACGTTGATGTTCATGACCTTTTCGAAGACCTTCGCTTCGATATGGCCGATCGGCGAGATGACGCCGAGCACGCCGGCATTGGCGACGAGGATGTCGAGCTTGCCCCAGCGCTCGAAGATCGAACCACCGAGACGGTCGATCGCTTCCATGTCGGCGAGATCGAAGGGGACGAGAGTGGCCGAACCGCCGACGGCCTTGATCGCATCGTCGAGATCCTCGAGCCCGCCGACCGTGCGGGCGCAGGCAATCACATGCGCGCCGGCTTTCGCCAGTTCCAGCGCCGTGAAATAGCCGATGCCGCGCGATGCACCGGTGACGAGTGCGATCCTGCCTTCAAGATTGATGTTCATCTGCCCGGGTTCCGGATGTGCTTGAAAAGGTAAGGGGCGCAATAGGCGCCCCAGATTGGAAAGTCAAAACGGAAGGGCTCAGCCGTTGCTGGCAAGCATGGAAATCTTATTGCCCATGGACTCGCCGTTCTTGTCGAGCAGGCGGGTCGGATAGTCGCCGGTGAAATAGTGGTCGGTGAACTGCGGGCGTGCATTGTTGCGATCCTCGCCGCCGACGGCGCGATAGAGGCCGTTGATCGACAGGAAGGCGAGCGAATCCGCGCCGATGTATTTCGCCATGGCTTCGACATCTGCATACTGGTTTGCCAGCAACTTGTCGGCGTCGGGCGTGTCGATGCCGTAGAAGTCGGGGAAGAAGATCATCGGGCTGGCGACGCGGATGTGAACTTCGCGGGCACCGGCTTCACGGATCATCTGCACTATTTTCAGCGAGGTTGTGCCGCGCACGATGGAATCGTCGACCAGCACCACGCGCTTGCCTTCGATCATCGCCCGGTTGGCCGAATGTTTCAGCTTCACGCCGAAGGCGCGAATCTGCTGTGTCGGTTCGATGAAGGTGCGGCCGACATAATGGTTGCGGATGATGCCGTATTCGAAGGGAATGCCGCTTTCCTGCGCATAGCCGAGGGCTGCCGGTGTGCCGCCGTCCGGCACCGGTACGACGACATCGGCATTGACAGGCGATTCCTTGGCGAGGTTCATGCCCATGTTCTTGCGCGTCGTGTAGACGTTGCGGCCGCCGACAACAGAGTCCGGACGGGCGAAATAGACATATTCGAACAAGCAGAGGCGTTCCGGCTGCGGCTTGCTCGGCTTGCGCGCATCGACGCTAATCGAGCCGTCCGGCTGGATTTCGCAGATGATGACTTCGCCGTTTTCGACGTCGCGGATGAACTTGGCGCCGATGATGTCGAGCGCGCAGGTTTCCGAGCAGAAGATCGGCTTGCCGTCCAGTTCGCCCATCACGAGCGGCCGGATGCCGGTGGGGTCACGCGCGGCGATCAGCTTGGTGCGCGTCATGGCGAGCATGGAATAGCCGCCTTCCATCTGGCGGATGGCGTCTATGAAGCGGTCGGCCGTGGACGTATGGCGGGAGCGGGCGATCAGGTGAAGGACGACTTCGGTATCGGAGGTCGACTGACAGATGGCGCCGGTCGCGATGATCTGGCGGCGCAGCGTCAGGCCGTTGGTGAAGTTGCCGTTATGGGCGACGGCGATGCCGCCTTCCTCGAGTTCGGCAAAGAGCGGCTGCACGTTGCGCATCGCCACTTCGCCCGTCGTCGAGTAGCGCGTATGGCCGATCGATATGCTGCCTGGCAGTCGGGCGAGGGTCATCGGATTGGTGTAATGGTCGCCGACGAGGCCCATATGGCGCTCCTGATAGAAGCGCTTGCCGTCGAAGGAGACGATGCCAGCTGCTTCTTGCCCGCGATGCTGCAGGGCATGCAGGCCGAGGGCCGTCAGCGCCGCGGCATCGGGGTGTCCCAGAATTCCGAAAACGCCGCACTCTTCATGCAGCGTATCTCCGTCGAGCGGATCGTCGGTCGGGAAGGAATGGGACTGGTTCATTTCTGCGGGCCTTTGCTCTCACAAGAATGGATCGGCATTACCAATAGCATGATACCGGAAATCTTGCAGGTTTCCGATAACTTCATGCTGAACGACATCTGCTTTCAGAGCCCGCTCGCCGGCTCTGAAACGGCTTAGGTCCGGCGGAGCTGGAACGCCCGGCCGGACCCTTATTTCACGTCCCGCTCAAATGGCAATTGCCGCAAGGCGAGTCAAGCTGCTGAACACTGTGTCAATTCGCCGGCTGCTGTGCGCCGCCGTCTGCGGGCGCTGCCGGTGCGTCCTCCGCCGGAGCCTGGTCGGTCGTCGGCGGATTGGCGCCTTCAGTGCCCTGTGCCTGCGGCTGGAACTTATCGCGGATGCTCTCGGGTATAGCCTCGGCGATTTGTTCCGGCAGAACCGACTTCAGCTTCACGACCATCGAATCCAGGAAGGGCTTCGACTTCGCTTCATTGACCCAGGCCGGGCGGTGATCGGCATCGACGAGCCAGTTCCAGAAGGCGACGGCAACGACCAGAAGCAGCACGCCGCGGGCGGCGCCGAACAGGAAACCCAGCGTGCGGTCGAGCGCGCCGATGCGGCTGTCGATAATGAAATCGGCGATCTTCATCGTGATGAAGGAGATGACGATGAGCGCGATGAGGAAGACGACCGCTGCCGAGCCGATGATCGCGATACGGTCGTCATCGGTATATTTCTTCGCGTAGGGCAGCAGGTAGGGGTAGAGGTAGTAGGCGGCGGCGGCAGAGCCGCCCCAGCTCGCGATCGAAAGGATCTCACGCGAAAAGCCGCGGACCATCGCCAGCACGGCGGAGAAGAGCACGACGCCGATGACAATACCGTCGAAAATCGTAATGGGCATGTAAATTCAACTCCAGGACTGCCGCTTGGCGGCCGTGTCGCGCCTTATCGTGTGCCTCCTATATCATTACCAATCTTGGCAATGAAAGGATCAAACCTCGTCTTCCACACGCAACGCCCCCTTCGATCCGGCGATGCGCGCGACCAGGTCCGGCAGGCTTTCCACCTCGCTCCAGCGCCCGCCCGAATTCTTCGGCAGTTCGGCTGAGGCGGACGGAAGCAGTGCTGCGGAAAAGCCCAGCTTCTCGGCTTCCTTGAGGCGCTGGGCGGTGTGCGCAACCGGCCGGATGGCGCCCGACAGGCTGACTTCGCCGAAATAGACGCAATCGGCAGGAAGGGCAATACCGGCAAGCGAGGAAACGAGCGCCGAAGCGACGGCGAGATCGGCCGCCGGTTCGGAGATGCGGTAGCCGCCGGCGACGTTGAGATAGACGTCGTGCTGACCGAGCCGGACGCCGCAATGCGCTTCCAGCACGGCGAGGATCATCGACAGCCGGGCCGAATCCCAGCCGACCACGGCGCGCCGCGGCGTACCGAGCGAGGTCGGCGCCACCAGCGCCTGCACCTCGACGAGCACGGGGCGCGTGCCTTCCATGCCGGCAAAGACGGCAGCGCCCGGCGATTTTTCGTTGCGTTCGCCGAGGAAGAGCTCGGAAGGATTGGCAACCTCGCGCAGGCCCCTGTCGGACATTTCGAAAACGCCGATCTCGTCGGTCGGGCCGAAACGGTTCTTGACCGTGCGCAGGATGCGGTAGTGGTGGCCGCGATCGCCTTCGAAATAGAGCACGGCATCGACCATGTGCTCGACCACACGCGGCCCGGCGATCTGGCCGTCCTTGGTCACATGCCCGACGAGCACCATGGCGGCCCCCGTCTGCTTGGCGAAACGGATCATCGATTGCACACCGGTGCGCACCTGCGTCACCGTTCCCGGCGCGGATTCGGCGAGTTCGCTCCATAGCGTCTGGATCGAATCGATAATGACGAGGTCCGGCCGCTTGCCTTCTGCGAGCGTCGCCAGAATATCCTCGACATTGGTTTCGGCGGCCAGCATCACGTCGGTATCGGCTGCCGCAAGACGCTGCGCCCGCAGCCGGACCTGCGCCACGGCTTCTTCGCCGGAGACATAGATGATCTTGTGGCCGCGCCGGGCAAGGGCGGCAGCAGCCTGCATCAGCAGCGTCGATTTGCCGATACCGGGATCGCCGCCGATCAGCACGGCCGAGCCGCGCACGAAGCCGCCGCCGAGCGCCCGGTCGAGCTCCGACATGGCGGTGTGGATGCGCGGAGCTTCCTCGATCTCACCGGACAGAGCCGTCAGCGCGACCGGCCGGCCCTTCTTCGGCGTCTTGCCGGGACCGGCGCCGATCCCGCCCATCGGGTCTTCTTCGACGATGGTGTTCCACTCGCCGCAACCATCGCATTTGCCGGCCCAGCGATTATGGACCGCGCCGCAATTCTGGCAGATGAACTGTGTCCTGGCCTTCGCCATCAATGACTGCTTTCGATAAAATCTTCAGGTGAGGTGTCTTCCCGCCGGTGAGGCGCTTGGCGGCAGGGAATCATCCCTAGCGTAGTAGGGACGTTAGATCGTCGACGGTCTTGCGGGAAGGGGCAGGAGGCGGGAGCTAATGACTGGTCTTGTCGTCATGGCGGACTCCTTTGCTGGATATATAGCAATCCGCCGAGCATATTCCTACTCCTCGGCCACATAGCGCCGTTCGTGGCGCAGCCCCATGCTGGTCAGGATCTCGTATCCGATCGTGCCCGCCGCCCGCGCCACGTCGTCCAGAGCCATGTTCTTTCCGAACAGCTCGACATAATCGCCGGCGCGCACGGCGTTTTCCGGCACATCGGTGATGTCGAAGATCGTCAGGTCCATGGTGATCCGACCGGCGACCGGGACTTTGTACCCGGCAATGAAGCCTTGCCCGCCTTGCGGCACGGTCTGGCGCAGCGGCACGCCGCCGCTCGACTGGCTGCGCATATAACCATCGGCATAACCGGCAGACACGATCGCCAGCCGGCTTTTACGGTGCAGCTGGAGCGCCCGTCCATAGCTGACGGTCTCGCCGGCTTCGACGGTCCGCACCTGGATGATGCGCGCTTCCGCGGTGGCGACGGGCCGCATCGGGTTCGCCATGCCGCTGACCGCCTCGCCGCCATAAAGCGAGATGCCGGGGCGGGTCAGGTCGAAGTGATAGTCTTCGCCGAGAAAGATGCCGGCCGAGGCGGCAAGACTTGAATCGATGCCTTCATAGGCGGCGCTAACCATGCGGAATGATTCGAGCTGGCGCAGGTTCATCGCATGAGTGGGATCGTCGCCGCAGGCGAGGTGACTCATGATCAGCACCGGCGCGAAACTTGCCGGCCGCGAGACGTCGTCGGCGAGAGCCAGCGCATCGTCGATGTGCAATCCCAGCCGGTTGAAGCCGGTATCGACATGCAGTGCGCAGGGGTAATCGCCATAGTCGGCAAGCACTGCCATCCAGAAGGCGAGCTGCTCGTCGGAGGAAATCACCGGCACCAGATCGTTTTCGAAGAAGCGCCGTTCCGTTCCCGGCCATATGCCCGAGAGCACGAAGATGCGCGCTTCCGGCGCATAGAGACGCAGTGTCACGCCCTCATCGACGGTCGCGACGAAGAAATCCCGGGCGCCCGCCAGATAGAGCGTTTCACCGGCATCCTCGATGCCCATGCCATAGGCATCCGCCTTGATGACGGCCGCGGCGCGCGCCGCACCCGAGCGGCGCGCCATGTCGCGCCAGTTCTCCGTCAGGGCCGTCAGGTCGACGGTCAGCCGCAGACCTGCGGAAGCGAAAGGATCGTCGTCTTCGAAGGGGAGTGGAAAATCTGTCATGAATCGCCGTGAAGAAATGAAAGGAAACTGTCTGAACCAGTCTAGAGAGCATTGCGGCTAAGGGAAAGCGCGGGCGGTCACATACCACTCTTTGCCTTTGTGCGATCACTTTTGTTCAAGACGCATAGAGGCTTCCGCGCTAATCTTGCCGGATGCAGAACGTATCGCAGAAAGAGGCGGCAGACGCCATGCCGCTTGCCAACGTGGAATCGGCCCGCTTCTGGCGGGATGGCCGCTTCCGCGACATGGAGTGCCTGAGCGCCACCTTTCTCACGCATGAATATGCGCCGCACGCGCACGATACGTTCAGCATCGGCGCGATAGAAAGCGGCACCCAGATCGCTACCCTCAGCGGCAGGCGGGAGGAAACCGGGCCGGGCGACCTTTATCTCATCGATCCCGGCGTCGTTCATGACGGCACGCCGGGCGGCGAGGGCTATCGCTACCGCATGATCTATCCCGACACGAAGCTGTTCGTCGATATTTTGGAGGATGTCACCGGCAAGGCCTTTCACGCGACGCCGTCTTTCTCCGGTGCTCTTCCACGTGATCCGCAGCTCGCCAATGCCTTTCATGCCGCCCACCGCACGCTCGAAACGGGCGCGGGCGCGCTGGAAGCCGATGAAAGCATGTTCTCGGTGCTGGCGGCGATCTTTGCGCGCCACGGCAGCGCCATCATCGTTCCTGTCGACACGCAGGAACGGAGCGCGGTCGCCCGCGCCCGCGAATATCTGATCGAGAATTTCGACAGCGATGTCGGCCTGGAGGAATTGGCCGGCGTGGCGGGTTTGAGCCGCGCTCATCTCATCCGGGCCTTCCGCAAGGAATATCACATCACCCCGCATGCCTTCCTGACCGATCGGCGCGTGCAGGTGGCCCGCCGGCTGCTGCGGCAGGGGCGCATGCCGGCCGATATCGCGCTCGAATGCGGTTTTGCCGATCAGGCGCATTTCACCCGGCATTTCAAGGCGCGCACGGGCGTGACGCCCGGCCAGTTCCGCACAGGCTGATCACTTTCGTTCAATACGGTCGTTTCGGGCTGGGCTACTGCTCCGCGATCTCAATGAGGAGGTTGCCATGTTGCAGCACAGCCGGCCATCCAGCGGATTTCTTGGCGGCGAATTTATCGCCGGAATGCGCGCCATTTTTCCACTTGTCGTCGCTGTCTTGCCGATCGGCCTCGTTTTCGGCGCGGTTGCCGCCACCAAGGGCCTTTCTCCGCTGGAAACGACGCTGATGAGCGCACTTGTCTTCGCAGGCGGTTCGCAATTCGTGGCAATGGACATCTGGGCGCATCCGGCAAGCTGGATCGGTATTGGCTTCGCGGCTCTGCTGGTCAATATCCGCCACGTGCTGATGAGCGCGTCGATCGGCACGAAGATGCAATCCTTCTCCGGCATCAAACGCTATATCGCCATGCTCTTCCTCGCCGATGAGCTCTGGGCGATGGCGGAATTCCGCGCCGGCAGCACGCGGCTGACGCCCGCCTGGTATGCCGGCATCGTCACGCCCTTCTACCTCACCTGGGTGGGCTCTTCGCTGATGGGCGCACTGCTCGGCGCCTTTCTCGGCAATCCGGCCGTCATCGGCCTCGACTTCGCCTTTCCGGCTGTCTTTGTCGTGCTCGTCATGGGGTTCTGGAAGGGGCCGGAAACCGGCGCCGTCCTTGCCGCAAGCGGTGCCGCCTCCGTCGCGGTCCACCACGTCGTCCCCGGCGTCTGGTATATCGCCGCCGGTGCGCTGGCCGGGCTGGCAATGGCCCTCTGGCAGGGCAGGGCGCGGGAGCAGGCGGCATGACGCTCGACCTCAACACCCTTATCGCCATCCTCGCGATGGCTGCCGCAACGGTCTTCACCCGCGTCAGCGGCCTCGTGCTGATCCGTCATGTCGAGATGGATGAGCGCCGGAAAACGGCGATCGAGGCCATTCCGCCGGCCGTGCTGATGGCCGTCATCGCCCCGACCGCCTTTACGGCCGGTTGGGCGGAGACGCTGGCCTGCGCGGTCACCGCAATCGCCGCACGCCGCCTGCCGATGCTTGTGAGCGTCGTGGTTGGTGTGGCGACGGTCGCCCTGCTGCGGGCCGTTGGGCTCTAAAAGAAATTGACGCGGGAAAACCGCGTCAATGTTCCTCGTACTGTATGAAGGAAGGATCGGCGAGATCGGCAAAGCGCGTGAACTCCGCCTGGAAGGCAAGCTTCACCGTGCCGGTCGGCCCGTGGCGCTGCTTGGCGATGATGACGTCGGCCGTGCCCTTCACCTTGTCGAACAGCGCTTCCCACTCCGGATATTTCGGGTCGTGGGGATCGCGGGGCTCCTGGTTCTTGACGTAATATTCCTCGCGGAACACGAAGAGCACGACGTCGGCGTCCTGCTCGATCGAGCCGGATTCGCGAAGGTCGGAGAGCTGCGGGCGCTTGTCGTCGCGGCTTTCGACTTGGCGCGAGAGCTGCGACAGCGCGATGATCGGAACGTTGAGTTCCTTGCCGAGCGCCTTCAGGCCGGTGGTGATCTGGGTGATTTCCTGGACGCGGTTGTCGCTTGATTTGCCCGAGCCGGTCATCAGCTGCACGTAGTCGACCACCAGCACGTCGAGGCCGCGCTGGCGCTTGAGGCGGCGCGCGCGCGCCGAAAGCTGGGCGATCGAAATGCCGCCGGTCTGGTCGATATAGAGCGGCACCTTCTGCATCATCATCGAGCAGGCGACGAGCTTTTCGAAATCGGCATCGTTGATGTCGCCGCGGCGGATCTTCGAGGAGGAGACTTCCGTCTGCTCGGAGATGATACGGGTGGCGAGCTGTTCGGACGACATTTCGAGCGAATAGAAGCCGACGACGCCGCCGTTCTTGGCCTTCGTGCTGCCGTCCGACTGTACTTCGCCTTCGAAGGCAGCGGCGATGTTATAGGCGATGTTGGTCGCAAGCGAGGTCTTGCCCATGCCGGGGCGTCCGGCGAGGATGATCAAGTCCGAACGCTGCAGGCCGCCCATCTTGGCGTCGAGCGAATGGATGCCGGTGGAGATGCCCGAAAGCCCGCCGTCGCGCTCCTTGGCGACGGCCGCCATGTCGATGGCGAGCGCCACGGCATCGTTGAAGGACTGGAAGCCGCCGTCATAGCGGCCGTTTTCGGCGAGCTCGAAGAGCCGGCGTTCGGTATCCTCGATCTGTGACTGCGGCGGCATGTCGAGCGGCGCATCATAGGCGATATTGACGACGTCCTCGCCGATGGTGATCAGCGCCCGCCGCAGCGCGAGGTCGTAGATCGCGCGGCCGTAGTCTTCGGCATTGATGACGGTGACCGCGTTGCTGACGAGGCTCGCCAGATATTGCGAAACGGTCATGTCGCCGACCTTCTCGTCGGCCTTCAGGAAGGTCTTGATCGTCACCGGATTGGCGATCTTGCCCATGCGGATGATGTCGCCGGCGACCTCGAAGATCTTCCGGTGCAGCGGTTCGTAGAGATGGATCGGCTTCAGGAAGTCCGACACCCGGTAATAGGCGTCGTTGTTCATCAGGATGGCACCCAGAAGCGCCTGCTCGGCTTCGATGTTGTTGGGTGCTTCGCGGTAATGCTGCTCCGAAGGAGCAACGGCTGCAATCTTTCGAGCGGCGTCGTTCATCATCATCCGTTCTGTCTTTTTCCAACTCCGGATTTGCAATTCCGGATGGAGAAAATCAAGGGGCTGCGAAAGGAGCGGGGCTCGTCTCGCCTAAATCCTGAACGCTGTGCCCATTGTTCGACTTCTCCACAGTCCCAGGCGCCACAAACGAGAAATACTGGCAGTGTCACCCGCAGGACACGGTACGGAGCCGACTCAGCTCACCCGTTCCGGAGAAGGATATGTTAGCGCGATGACACCGGGCACGCAGCAAAAACATCCGGACAATCCCCTGTTAAAAAGTGACCGGCGGCTGCGTGAACACCCGAATGAATGGAAACGAAAAAGCCCGGCGCGATGGCCGGGCTTTCCCTCTCGCGGATTGCTCCGGCGAAAATTATGCTTCGTCTTCGTCGAGGCCGTCGGCTTCCGGATCGAAGAAATCTTCCGGACGCAGTGCGTCTTCGTCAACGCCGTAGATCGCGTCGACCGAGGTGAGTTCTTCGCCCTTCGCCTGGCGCTCTGCCTCTTCGGCGGAACGGGCAACGTTCAGCTCGACGTTGATTTCGACTTCGGCATGCAGCTGCAGCTCGACCTTGTGCAGGCCGATCGACTTGATCGGCGTGTTGAGGTGAACCTGGTTGCGGCCGACGTTGAAGCCTTCTGCGGCAAGAATTTCGACGACGTCACGGGCAGCGACCGAGCCGTAGAGCTGGCCGGTTTCGCCAGCGGAGCGTACGACGATGAAGGACTTGCCGTCGAGGACGTCGGCGACCTTCTGGGCTTCCGACTTGCGCTCGAGGTTGCGGGCTTCGAGCGTTGCGCGCTCGGATTCGAAGCGGGCCTTGTTGGCGGCGTTGGCGCGCAGCGCCTTGCCGAGCGGCAGCAGGTAGTTACGGGCAAAGCCGTCGCGAACCTTTACAGTTTCGCCCATCTGGCCGAGCTTGGAGATGCGTTCGAGAAGAATGACGTCCATTTTCTTTTCCTTTCTTGTGTCTCAGATTTTCGTATCGGATTGTTTGGGGGCATCGGCATCTTTCGCCGGGGTCAGTGCGATCGCCTTGCGCGTATCGCTGAGACCCACGACCAGGATGAGGAGAGCTGGCAGCAGCATGAGCATCGAAGCCAGGTAGCAGAGGATGAGGGCCGGTATGCGCCAGTCCTTTCCACGCGTGCGGAAATGCAGCGAGGCGAAGCCGGAGAGCATGAAACCGGCGCCGAAGGCGCCGATCACGGTCGCGCCGACGAGCGCCGGAACGCCGCCGAAGAAGCAGGCCGCAAGCCCGGCCAGGAAGATGAAGATCGAATTGCGGTTCATGCGCAGCGACGAGGGAATATCCTCGCGCGGGCGAAGGCCCCGGCCGGATGCCGCGACGATGCGCACGGCGAAATAATAGGCGGCAAACAGCATGCTGACCCACATGCCGCCCTGCACGGCCGGCAGCATCAGCAGGATCAGCGATTTGGTCTGCGCGGTTGCCGCAGGATCGGGCATGAATTCCGGCTGCTGCTGTTTGACCGAAGTGATCAGCAGGTCGACGATCGGATCGGTGATATCAGGCCCATAGCCGATCATCACGCCGATGACGATGACGGCGATCGTCACCAGTCCGCAGAGATGGAGCAGGATATCGGAGAGCGGATACCAGGCGAGCAGATGATCGGGGCCGCCGAGTTCGGAGGCGGGGCGCGCGAGATTGGCGAGATGGCTGAGCCAGCCGGCCGGCAGCAGCGTCACCAGCGTCATGATGAGCGCGAAAGACGGGGAGATGAGGAGCGCACCGAGCGTCGCTCCCGTGACGACGGCCGAAATCGCGGCGGCATTGCCCCAGCCGAGCCCGACGATCAGGATCGGCAGCGCCGAGGCCGTGTATAGAATCGCGCTGAAAAACGACGGCTGCATGCTCGCGCCCAGCACCAGCAGGGCGGCGGTCAATCCGGCGAGTGCGCCGATCAGCAGCGTTCTAAGGTTCGGTCGTTTCAAGGTCGCTGTCCTGCTTCATCAAGCAGTTAGAGGATGTTGCTGAATCGAATTCAGAAACGTCTCAACATGGGTTTTAAGAGTTCCGATCCGCGCCCATCGCGGAAGGGAGAGGGAAGGCACGAATGCCTTCCCTTAAAGGTGAATGCGTCGGCCGATCAGGCGACGACGTAGGGCAGCAGGCCGAGGAAACGGGCGCGCTTGATCGCCTGGGCGAGTTCGCGCTGCTTCTTCTGGGAAACGGCCGTGATGCGGGACGGAACGATCTTGCCGCGCTCGGAAATGTAGCGCTGCAGCAGGCGAACGTCCTTGTAGTCGATCCGCGGAGCGTTTGCGCCGGAGAACGGGCAGGTCTTGCGGCGGCGATGGAACGGACGGCGGACCGGTGCGGAGGAAGCTTCAGACATTCTTATATCTCCTTATGCACGGTCTTCGCGCGGAGCGCGGTCCGGACGCGGGCCACGCTGGAAGTCGCCGTCACGGCGCGGCGGACGGTCGCCGAATTCGCGGCGCGGGCCACGGTCGCCACCTTCGCGCGGGCCGCGGTCGTCACGGTCGCGCTTCTGCAGCATGGCAGACGGGCCTTCTTCGTGCTTTTCGACGGCGATGGTCATGTAGCGAAGAACGTCTTCGCTGATGCGCATCTGGCGTTCCATTTCCTGGATCGCTGCTGCCGGTGCATCGATGTCCATCAGGGCGTAGTGCGCCTTGCGGTTCTTCTTGATGCGGTAGGTGAGGGACTTGAGGCCCCAGTTCTCGATACGCCCGACTTTACCGCCGTTAGCTTCGATCACACCCTTGTACTGTTCTACGAGGGCATCGACCTGCTGAGCGGAAATATCCTGCCGGGCAAGGAATACATGTTCATAAAGAGCCATGACAGCTTTGCCTTTCTTGCGTTTGGTTCAACCCGATATTCGGCGGCTAAGCCTCAACGACTGCTCCTGATTGGGCGGACCCAGGCAAGAAAAGCGTTTCCGAGACGGTCGAGAGCGGAGACACGGGAGGCTGGAACGCTTCCGTTCCGAACGATTTGCAAAATGCAAACCGGCCCTCCGTTCAGCCACCAGCCAGAAGACCGGGTTAACGAACAGCGCGGCTTATACGGATTTTTGCGCGAAAGGCAAGTGCAATCGGACGGCCAGGCCGACGCAGGCCGATCGGCCATGCCGGACCGTCATGGGATTATGATCACAGCGGCAGCGGATATTGCCGGTGCACCTTGGCGATCTCTGCCAGGACGTCGTCCGAAAGCGTCAGCTCGACCGCGCCGATATCGATCTTCAACTGTTCCATCGAGGTCGCGCCGATGATGGCCGAGGCCATGAAGGGTCTCGACAGGCAGAAGGCGAGCGCCATGGCCGCCGGGTCGAGGCCGTATTTGCGTGCGATCCCGATATAGGCCTTGGTCGCCGGCTCCTGCAGCGGCTGCAGGCGGCCGCCGATATCGTGGTTGATCGAGCCGCGCGAACCCTTCGGCCTTGCGCCATCGACATATTTGCCCGTCAGGATGCCGCCGGCGAGCGGCGAATAGGCGAGCAGCCCGACATCCTCATGGTGCGAGAGTTCGGCGAGGTCGAGGTCGAAGTGGCGATAGAGCAGATTGTATTCGTTCTGGACGCTGGCGATGCGCGGCAGGCCCTTCTGCTCGGATAGCGTCAGGTATTTCTGGATGCCCCAGGTGGTTTCGTTGGAAAGGCCGATCGCGCGGATCTTGCCTTCCTTCACCAGTGCGCCGAGTGTTTCCAGGATGTCGAGCATGTTGGCGACGGCCGTCTCGCGATCCTGGTTGAACGGATTGTAGCTCCAGTTCTGGCGGAAATGGAAATGGCCGCGGTTTGGCCAATGGATCTGGTAGAGATCGACGTAATCCGTCTTCAGCCGCGTCAGGCTTGCCTCGAGTGCCAGGCGTATGTTCTTCGCATCCGCGCCTTCGCCGCCGCGTATGTAGCCGCGGCCACGGCCTGCGACCTTGGTGGCGAGCACGATGTCACCACGCTTGCCTGATTTGCTGAACCAGGTGCCGATATAATCTTCGGTCCAGCCCTGTGTTTCGGCCGAGACCGGCGTCGTCGGATAAAGCTCGGCGGTATCGAAGAAATTGACGCCCTTCTCGACGGCATAATCCATCTGCGCATGAGCGTCGGTCTCGCTGTTCTGCGAACCCCACGTCATGGTGCCGAGGCAAATTTCTGAAACGGAGATATCGGTGCGGCCGAGCGAATTATACTTCATGGAAAAACCTTGGGAGCGATCTTGAGGTGAAAGCCTTGGGAAGTGCCCGCGCAAATCTAGGCCGGATTTGACGGAGCGCAAGAGCAAAACCGGGCTTTTGTGCCGGTGCGAAAGGCTTTGCAGAGAGCGGGCCGCCACTTGACTCTCCGGGAAAGAATGTCAATTGGAGGCAAAATAGCCTTGAGGGGCGCAACCAGGGATACGAGAATGACCATCGCTTTCACTTTTCCCGGCCAGGGCAGCCAGGCCGTCGGCATGGGTAAGGATCTCGCCGAGAATTTCGCGGAAGCGCGCGCCGTTTTCGAAGAGGTTGATGAGGCGCTCGGTGAGAAGCTCTCGGATGTCATGTTCAACGGTCCCGAGGACACGCTGACTTTGACGGCAAATGCCCAGCCGGCCTTGATGGCCGTCTCGATCGCCGTCATCCGCGTGCTTGAGGCCAAGGGCCTGGATCTGAAGTCCAAGGTTGCTTACGTCGCCGGCCATTCGCTTGGCGAATATTCGGCACTTTGCGCCGCCGGCACCTTTTCGCTCGCCGATACCGCGCGTTTGCTGCGCATTCGCGGCAATGCGATGCAGGCTGCCGTTCCCGTCGGCGTCGGCGCCATGGCCGCGATCATCGGCCTCGAACATGCCGATGTCGTCGCCGTCTGTGAGGAGGCCGCCGCCATCGGCGCCTGCCAGATCGCCAATGACAATGGCGGCGGCCAGATCGTCATTTCGGGCGAAAAGGCGGCGGTTGAAAAGGCCGCCGGCCTTGCGACCGACAAGGGCGCCAAGCGCGCCATCCTGTTGCCCGTCTCCGCTCCTTTCCATTCGGCGCTGATGGCGCCCGCTGCCGACGCCATGCGCGAGGCGCTGGCAAAGGTTGCCAAATCCGATCCCGTCGTCCCGCTGATCGCCAATGTTCGCGCGGCCCCGGTAAAGAACGCCGACGAGATCGCCGGCCTCCTGGTCGAGCAGGTGACCGGCCAGGTCCGCTGGCGCGAGACCGTGGAATGGTTCGCCGCAAACGGCGTCACGACGCTTTATGAACTCGGCTCCGGCAAGGTGCTGACCGGTCTTGCCCGCCGCATCGACAAGACGATCAACGGCGTCTCGGTCAATGGTCCCTCGGATATCGACGCGGCCGTCGCCGCGCTCATGGCCTGATTGCTATCTCCAGATATAAGGAACGCTTCCATGTTCGATCTTTCCGGCCGCAAGGCTCTCGTCACCGGCGCATCGGGCGGTATCGGCGAGGAAATCGCCCGCCTTCTCCATAAGCAGGGCGCGATCGTCGGCCTGCACGGCACCCGCGTCGAGAAGCTGGAAGCGCTGGCGGCCGAGCTCGGCGAACGCGTCAAGATCTTCCCGGCGAACCTGTCGGACCGTGATGAGGTCAAGGCGCTCGGCCAGAAGGCGGAAGCTGATCTCGAAGGCGTCGATATTCTCGTCAACAATGCCGGCATCACCAAGGACGGTCTCTTCGTGCGCATGAGCGACGAGGACTGGGACGCCGTTCTCGAAGTGAACCTGACCGCCACCTTCCGCCTGACGCGCGAACTGACGCATCCGATGATGCGCCGCCGCTATGGCCGCATCATCAACATCACCTCCGTCGTCGGCGTCACCGGCAATCCGGGCCAGGCCAATTACTGCGCCTCCAAGGCCGGCATGATCGGCTTCACCAAGTCCTTGGCGCAGGAGATCGCCACCCGTAACGTGACGGTCAATTGCGTCGCGCCCGGCTTCATCGAAAGCGCCATGACCGGCAAGCTGAACGACAAGCAGAAGGAAGCGATCATGGGGGCGATCCCGATGAGGCGCATGGGCACCGGTGGCGAAGTCGCTTCGGCCGTCGCTTACCTTGCCTCCTCCGAGGCGGCCTACATGACCGGTCAGACGCTGCACGTAAATGGCGGCATGGCGATGATCTGAAACGACAAACTGTCGGTGTGGGAGCAATTCCCGCCAATAGCATGTTGAGCAATCACGAACCGTTGATTTTCTGGCTTTGCGGCAGACATAAAGCATGTTAAGCGGGCCAATGACTGTCAGCAGTCGTCCCGAGAAAGCAGACGGACCGGCGGGCTTTTTGCAAGCCTGGGACATCTCTGAAGCCGGGTAAACGAGTTTGCCGAGGATGTCTGAAAACATCGCAGGCTGAAACAGGGTAGGGATGCCGTAATGGCATGCCGATCAGGACATAAGGTCGAGGAAACCGACATGAGCGATATCGCAGAACGCGTAAAGAAAATTGTTATTGATCATCTTGGCGTCGATGCCGACAAGGTCGTCGAGAGCGCCAGCTTTATCGACGATCTGGGCGCTGACTCGCTCGACACGGTCGAACTTGTCATGGCTTTCGAAGAAGAATTCGGCGTCGAAATTCCCGACGACGCTGCTGACTCGATCCTGACGGTCGGCGATGCCGTGAAGTTTATTGAGAAGGCCCAGGCCTGATCCTGAGCATTTGAGAAAGGGCGGGCCTGGAGTCCGCCCTTTTCTTATCGGCATATTTCTCCATAGAACATAAGAGACGGGGGAAAGCACGCGATGAGACGTGTCGTCATCACCGGTACCGGCATGGTATCACCCTTGGGATGCGGAACAGAGGTGACATGGTCCCGGCTGCTTGCCGGCCAGAATGGCGCCCGTCTAGTCACCGAATTCGAGGTCGATGATCTTCCCGCCAAGATCGCCTGCCGTATCCCGATCGGTGACGGCTCCGACGGCACTTTCAATGTCGATCAGTGGATGGAGCCGAAAGAGCAGCGCAAGGTCGACCCCTTCATCATCTTCGGCATGGCCGCCGCCGACATGGCGCTTGCCGATGCCGGCTGGCATCCCGAAACCGATGAGGACCAGATCGCCACCGGCGTGCTGATCGGCTCCGGCATCGGCGGCATCGAAGGCATCGTCGAGGCGGGTTATACCCTGCGTGACAAAGGCCCGCGCCGCATCTCCCCCTTCTTCATTCCCGGCCGCCTGATCAACCTCGTTTCCGGCCAGGTCTCGATCCGCCACAAGCTGCGCGGACCCAATCATTCGGTCGTCACTGCCTGCTCGACGGGCGCGCATGCGATCGGCGACGCCGCGCGGCTGATCGCGCTGGGTGATGCCGACGTCATGGTCGCCGGCGGCACGGAATCTCCCGTCAGCCGTATTTCGCTGGCAGGATTTGCCGCCTGCAAGGCGCTGTCGACCCAGCACAACGACGACCCGCAGAAGGCTTCGCGCCCCTATGACCGCGACCGCGACGGCTTCGTCATGGGCGAGGGCGCCGGCATCGTCGTGCTCGAGGAATTGGAACACGCCAAGGCGCGCGGCGCCAGGATCTATGCCGAAGTCGTCGGCTACGGCCTGTCGGGCGATGCCTATCACATCACCGCGCCGTCTGAGGACGGCGAGGGCGCCGGCCGCTGCATGGCGATGGCGCTCAAGCGCGCCGGGCTGACGCCGGCCGACATCGACTATATCAACGCCCACGGCACGTCGACCATGGCCGACACGATCGAACTCGGCGCCGTCGAGCGGCTGGTCGGCAATGCGGCGTCGAAGATCTCCATGTCTTCCACCAAGTCGGCGACAGGACACCTTCTCGGCGCCGCCGGCGCCATCGAGGCGATTTTCGCGACGCTCGCCATCCGCGACAATGTCGCGCCGCCGACGCTCAATCTCGACAATCCCGAACGCGAGACGGCGATCGATCTCGTTCCGCACAAGGCGCGCGCGAGAGAAATCAACGTGGCGCTGTCCAACTCGTTCGGATTCGGCGGCACGAACGCGTCGCTCGTGCTGCGCCGTTACGCGTAGCGGATACCCGGCGGGTATCCCCACGCCGCAGATAAGGCCGTCCTGTAGCCTGCAGAGCAGGGCGTGCGAAAGCACAGCGGGTAACCGCCGTCATTGAAACGGCGGCAGACCTGCTTTTGCCGCATTGCTTCGCGAAATAGCGAAGTGAAGGCCAAGTTTTAGAGGATTGCCGGTGAGCGATACGACGAACCAGAGCAACGATACGCAAGGGCAGAAGGGACCGATCATCCCGAAGTCGCCGAACGAAGCCCTGCGTCCGGAGCGCGTCCCGGAGCCGCCGAAGCGGTCCAAGAATGCCCGCAGCCAGGTCGTCCTTTTCCTGAATTTCATCATGACGATGGCGGTCCTGGTCTGCATCGTCGCCGTCATCGGCTTTTATTACGCCAAATCGACCTATCAAGGCCCCGGTCCGCTGCAGACCAACACCAATTTCATCGTCCGTAACGGCGCAGGTCTCGCTGAAATCGCCTCGAACCTCGAGCGCAACGCGATCATCACCGATGCCCGCATCTTCCGTTATCTCACCGCGACGCATCTTTCTGCCGGCGAGAGCCTGAAGGCCGGTGAATACGAGATCAAGGCGAGGGCTTCCATGAGCGACATCATGGAGCTTCTGAAATCGGGCAAGTCCATTCTCTATTCCGTCTCCTTCCCCGAGGGTCTGACGGTCCGCCAGATGTTCGACCGCATGCTGCAGGATCAGGTGCTGGAAGGCGACTTGCCGGCCGCGCTGCCGACCGAAGGTAGCCTGCGTCCGGATACCTACAAATTCTCGCGCGGCACCAAGCGCTCGGAAATCATCCAGCAGATGGCGGCAGCACAGCAGAAGCTCGTCGACCAGATCTGGGACAAGCGTGACGCGTCACTGCCGTTGCGCTCCAAGGAAGAATTCGTGACGCTCGCCTCGATCGTCGAAAAGGAAACCGGCGTTGCCGACGAGCGCGCCCATGTCGCCTCCGTTTTCCTCAACCGGCTCGGCAAGGGCATGCGCCTGCAATCCGACCCGACGATCATCTACGGCCTCTTCGGTGGCGAAGGCAAGCCGGCCGACCGGCCGATCTACCAGTCGGACCTGAAGCGGGATACGCCTTACAACACCTACGTGATCAAGGGCCTGCCGCCGACGCCGATCGCCAATCCCGGCAAGGATGCGCTGGAAGCCGTCGCCAATCCCTGGAAAACCCAGGATCTCTATTTCGTCGCCGACGGCACCGGCGGCCATGTGTTCGCGGCCACGCTCGAGGAGCATAATGCCAACGTCAAACGTTGGCGTAAGCTCGAAGCCGACAAGGGCTCGGACCCGAACATCGCAGTTGACGGCCAGCCGGAAGAGCCGCCAGCGGACAACGGCGCGGCCGCCGCGCCGCCGAAGAAAAAGAAGATCAACTGACAGATTTCGGGAGGCTCGCATGGCTCTGCAGTCCATGACCGGTTTTGCGCGGCGCGAGGGAACGAGCGGCCGCTGGCGCTGGGCCTGGGAACTGCGCTCGGTCAACGGCAAGGGTTTGGACCTGCGCCTGCGGCTGCCGCCCGGACTTGAGCGCATGGAGGCGGAGGTCCGCCGCCTTGCCGGCGAAAGCTTCAGCCGCGGCAACCTGCAGGCATCGCTATCGGTCACCGCCGACGAGAACCGTTTCGAGGCGGTGCTGAACAAGCAGGCGCTCGCCGCCGTGCTTGCCATGCGTGAGCAATTGGAGGGCGTGATCGACCCTGCGCCGCTGAAGCTCGATACGCTGCTTCTGGTGCGCGGCATCGTGGAATTTCGTGAAGGCGAGGACGGCGAGGAGGCGCTCGCCGCCCGCGACGCCGATATCGTCGCCGGCCTGCTGGCTGCCCTTGCCGATCTCAAGGCGATGCGCGAACAGGAAGGCTCGGCACTTGTCCGCATTCTCCTCGATCATGTCGCGACCATCGAAGGGTTGACGCGGACGATCGAGAGCGATCCCTCGCGCTCGCCTCAGGAGATCGCTGCCCGGCTTGCCGCGCAGGTTGCCTTGCTGGCGGAGGGCATGGCCGCGCTCGACCGTGACAGGCTGCATACCGAAGCCGCACTCTTGGCGACCAAGGCGGATCTGCGCGAGGAAGTCGATCGCCTCAAGGCGCATATCGCGGCAGCGCGCGATCTTCTGGTGAAAGGTGGTCCTGCCGGCCGCCGGCTGGATTTCCTTGCACAGGAATTTAACCGCGAATCGAATACCATCTGCTCGAAGTCGAATGCCTCGGCGGTCACTGCCGCCGGCATCGAATTGAAAGTCGTGATCGACCAGTTCCGCGAGCAGGTCCAGAATTTGGAGTAGGACATGAACCCGGCGAAAATCTCGCCCGTGCAGATCGCCCGCCGCGGTCTGATGCTTGTCATTTCGTCGCCGTCAGGCGCCGGCAAGTCGACGATCGCACGGACGCTTCTGGCGACCGACAAGCATATCGGTCTCTCCGTCAGCGTCACCACGCGCCAGCGCCGCCCGAGCGAGGTCGAGGGTGTGCATTACCTCTTCAAAAGCGTGCGCGAATTCGAGCGGCTGCGCGATAGCGATGCGCTGCTCGAATGGGCCGAGGTGCATGGCAATTTCTACGGCACGCCGCGCGAGCCGGTCGAACTGGCCATGGCCGAAGGCCGCGACATGCTCTTCGATATCGACTGGCAGGGCGCCCAGCAATTGCAGGAGAAGATGTCGGCCGACGTGGTCTCGATCTTCGTACTGCCGCCGACCATGACTGAACTCCAGTCGCGGCTGCACCGCCGTGCCGAGGATTCCGAGGAGGTCATCCAGACGCGCCTCGCCAACAGCCGCGCCGAAATCGCCCATTGGCGCGAATATGATTACGTCATCGTCAACGACGACCTCGATACCGCCTTCGACGCCGTTCAGTCGATCGTCAAGGCTGAACGCCTGCGCCGCGACCGCCGCCACGGCATGTTCGATTTCGTCCGTGAACTGCTGGAAGAGACGCCGTCTCTCTAAAGAGTGTTCGCAAGAAGGCAAAATTCCTCGACGGACAAGGTCTCTGCCCGGCGCGCCGGATCGATGCCTGCCTTGACGAGAAGGCTTTCGCCGCCGAGCGGCTTCAAGCTTTGACGCAGCATCTTGCGGCGCTGGCCGAAGGCGGCTTGCGTGACCTTTTCCAGATTGCTGACGGCGCAGGGGATGGGGTTTTCACGGGGAAGCAAGTGCACGACCGTGGAGGTCACCTTCGGCGGCGGCGTAAATGCCTGTGGCGGCACGTCGAAGGCCATGCGTGCCTGCGTCCGCCAGCCGCAGAGAACGCCGAGACGGCCATAATGGTCGTCGTCTTCGCAGGCGACGATGCGTTCGCCGACTTCCTTCTGGAACATCAGCGTCAGAGACTGCCAGAACGGCGGCCAGGCTTTCGGCAGCAGCCAGTTGACCAACAGCTGTGTGCCGACATTGTAGGGCAGGTTGGAGATGATCTTGACCGGGCCTTGCGGGGCCAATGCCTCGAAATCGGTCTTCAGCGCGTCGCCTTCGATCACCTCCAGCCGGCCAGGATAGTGATCGGCGATTTCGGCGAGCGCCGGCAGGCAGCGTGTGTCCCGTTCGACGGCGATAACCTTCTTGGCGCCGAGCGCCAGGATCGCACGCGTCAACCCGCCGGGGCCGGGACCGACCTCGAAGACGGTGGCCTCTTCGAGTGCGCCTGCCGTGCGGGCGATCTTCTGCGTCAGGTTAAGGTCGAGCAGGAAGTTCTGGCCGAGCGCCTTACGCGCATCGAGGCCGTGACGCTGGATAACGTCGCGAAGCGCCGGCAGGCCGTCGAGTGCTGCCATCAGCGGCGGCTTTCCATGCTGCGGCCGAGCTGAGCGGCAAGTTTCAGCGCCGCAACGAGGCTCTGCTCGCGCGCCAGTCCCTTGCCGGCGATGCCGAAAGCGGTGCCGTGATCCGGGGAGGTGCGCACGAAGGGGAGCCCGAGCGTGACGTTGACGCTGTCGTCGAAGCCGAGGGTCTTGGCCGGGATCAGCGCTTGATCGTGGTACATGCAGACGGCGACATCATAGCGCGCCCGCGCCTCGTCATGGAACATCGTGTCGGCGGGCAGGGGACCGATCGCATCGATACCCTCGTCGCGCAGACGCTCGATCGCCGGACGGATGATGGTCTCGTCTTCCTTGCCGATCGCCCCGCCTTCGCCGGCATGCGGGTTGAGGCCGGCGACAGCCAGCCGCGGCGCCTCTATGCCGAAGCGCTGCCTCAGGTCCTCATGGGCGATCCGGCAGGTTTCCATGATCGTTTCCTCCGTCAGCGCCTGCGGCACATCCCGCACCGGAATGTGGATCGTGACAGGAATGGCCCTGAGCTTCGGGCCTGACAGCATCATCACAGGCGTGACCGGCTTGCCTGTCGCCCTGGCGGCGAGATCGGCGAGAAATTCGGTATGGCCGGGAAAGCGGAAACCGGCATCGTAGAGCACGGCCTTGGAGATCGGATTGGTAACGACCGCGAGCGCCTCGCCGCCGATCACCAGCAACACGGCTCTTTCGATCGCCGTGATCGTGCCTTTCGCCGTCGCCTCATGTGGCTCGCCAGGCACCACTTCGATTCCGGCAGGTATCGGCATCACGGGCAGCGCGTCAGCAAAGAAGTCGGCTGCTTCGCTGGCTTTGTTGGTTTCACGGATCGAAACAGCGAGATTGAGCTGGCGGGCTCTCAATGCCAGCACATCGGGATCGCCGATCAGGAAAAAAGGCGGCAGGCCGAGTTCACGCCGCCGCAGCCAGGCCATCAGGGTGATGTCCGGGCCGATGCCGGCGGGGTCGCCCTGGCTCAGTGCAAGCGGTCGCGAAAACGGTGTCGCCATCGTCGGGTCAGCGGTAGGCGATCTGCGCCTTCTTGCGCAGTTCATCCAGGTATTTCTTGCTGTTGTCGTTTTCCGGGGGAGCGTCCTTATTGGACTTGGACTTGTCGAGATCCTCCTGCCGGAAGACCATTTCGGCGGCTTGGTCGTCGGAAACCTGGCGCTGGCTGCAGATCGCCAGATATTCGACCCCCTTGTCGGTGACGCGAGTCCCTGTCGTGTTGCCTTTGGCCTGCTCAACGAGCGGCTTCCAATCCGGCGGGATTTCGGGGGCGAGCATGCGGCCGAGGTCGCGCACGGAAACGTCGCGCATCGTCGCGGCAAAAACCTTTGCCTGATCACAGCCTGGGAATTTCGAGCGCGATGCTTCCGCCTCGCTCTTGCGTTTTCCGGTGATGGCGCCGCGCTTGGCCTGCGGAACGACGAAGATGATCTGTTGCAGCATGTATTCCGTCGTCACCGGCTTCTGCTTGTTGTTCTGCATCATGCGGGAGACGAGGTCGTAATTCGAGAGCCGCGACGTAGAGCCGTAGCGCGCATTGACGACGCGCGGCCAGCTCATCTGCACGGCAATGAAACCCTTGAAATGGTCGACACCGACGCCGGCGCGATCGAGGATCTGCGACATCTGTTCGACGGAAAGCTTGTTGCCGCTCGAGAAGCGCGCGAACGAGGCATCGACGTCCTGCTGTGAAACCGACATACGGACGCGGGCGACCTCCTGCCGCTTGAGCGTCTCGTCGATCAACTGCTCCTCGGCAGTCTTGGCGTCTGCCTTTGTATGCTGCAGCCGCAAGAAGGCCTGGCGCTTGGCGACATCGCCGCTGGTGATGGCAGTGCCGTTCACCACGGCCTTGACTTCGCTTGCGGCAAGCGCCGGGCCGGCAAAGCCAGCCAGAAGCGTAATCGTTGCCCCCGTGATGAAGGCTGTTATGGCTTTTTTCGCGTCAATCATCTGTTGACCTCCCGATGGCGCCGCGAGGCGTGTTCGCGGCGTTCTTACCACAGTGCGAGACACGCGGAAATCGCTTCCATCATGGCGCGAGACCGCTATGCCTCAGATACCGACTGGCGGCAATGTCCTGCACAGGCTTGCGGCGAAAGAATGACTTGAGGCCATGTTGTCGCCGTTCATCACTCAATACTATCGGTGCCGATCTTGATGTCGCCGAGGGTGCGGAAGGTCAGTCGCGCGCCGATCGTCCAGTCGCTTCCCGACTCGTCGTCGGAGTCCCTCGTATCGGTATAGGCGATCGTAAAGATCGTGCATTCGTCCTCGTAGGTGAGGCCGAGCGTGCGGCGGCTGAGCACGTCATTGTTCAGATCCCAGGCGACGCCGCCGAAGATCGACCAGTAGTCCTTGAACTTGATGCTGCTGTTGGTCTGGATCTCGTCGTTATCGTCGGCAAAGCCATAGGCCGGTTGCGCGCTGAGATGGGTGTAGGTCACCCGCGAGGAGAAGGTGTCGTTCTGGTAAGCCGTCGTCAGGTCGCCGCGGCGGAAATCGAAATCCTTCTCGTCCAGGCGATAGGAGGCGGTCACGGAAACGCCGAACGGTGTTTCGACGCCACCGAGGCCGACATAATCGGAGCGGGAGGTCTCGAGGCCTGAATCCGCGCCGACATTGACGAGGTCGCTGGTCGCGAACGAGTTCTGGCCGGCGATCTGATACGACTGGCCGAAGATGCCGTGCAGCTTGTAACCGCTGTCGAAGGTGCCGGTATACTGAATGCCGACATTGGCGCGGGTGCCGCCTTCGACACGGTCGTAGCCTGAGAACTTGTCGCGGTCGAACAGCGATGTGGCGTCGAAGACGAAGCTCTGCGCATCTTCGTTCGGCAGCCGTCCGGCAAGCTGCTCGTCGGGGCGTGCATAGATCTGCGCGATCGGCTCGAGGATATGGGTGCTGTTGTCGGTCGTCATCAGGATCGGATAACGCATCTCCAGCCCGGCGGTGAACATCGAACGGGTGGCCGAATTGCCGTCATAGTAGTTGCCGGCGTAGCCCGTGGGGTCGTCCATGTTCAGTGCGAAGGCGTCGCCGCGGGCAGCCAGCAGCGGCGTGATCACCAGACCCGTCGGCGTGACGTAGGTACGCTTCCACTGCAGTTCCCCGGTCAGGCGCGAGGTCTGTCCCTTCAGGCCGCGGAAGCGGTCGAAGCCGTCGACGGTATAGAAATCGTCATGGGTGCGCGAAATGTTCGTGAAGTTGACATCGGCAGAAAGCTCGCCGCCTGCAAGAGGCTGCGGCGCTACGTAGTGATAGTCCATCGCGGGATAGACGATCGCCTGCTTCTTTTCGGCCGTGTTCTTCCGATCCGCATCCTGAACGTCGAAATAGAACGCCCGCATGTCGAAATAATTGCGCTTCCCAAGCCCGGTCAGATAGATCTGGTTGGTGCGCGGTGTCCCGCTCAAGCCGCGCAGCTTGTAGGTTTTCGAGAAATTGTTGTCGCTCTGCATCATGACGTCCCAGCCGAACGTCCAGCGCGGATTGATCCGGAATTCGGCCTTCGACGCCACCATGCCGCGCTGCTCGGCTTCGGCATCGCTGGTGCCGGAGGTGAAGTTGCCGGGATTTGCCTGGTCTATGCCCGCGACGCGCAGGATATGTGTGCCGTTTTCAAAACGCTGGCGGAATTCGCCTTCGACGAGGAAACCCTGAGCGGTGTAGCCCGTGGCAGTGACCGTCGCGTCCATGCTCGGCGAGATCACGTAATAATAGGGAATGGAAAGACCGAATCCGAGATTCTGCGACAGGCTCATCGTCGGAAAGAGGAAACCCGACTTGCGCTTCACCGTGTTATCGGGAACTTCGATGAACGGCACGAAGGCGATCGGATAGCCGAGCAGCTCGAATCGCGCCCGCTCCAGACGGATCGTGTGCGTCTCGCCATTCTGGATGACGCGTTTCGCCTTCACCTGCCAGAAGGGCGCGCGCTTCGGATCTTCGGCGCAGGGAAGGCAGGCCGTATAGACGCCTTTATTGAGGATCATCTTCGTGCCGCCGACCCGCTCGCCGCTTTCGGCGACGATACGCGTGTTGTCGGAGGTTTCGATCCGCAGCGAGTTCAGGAACCCGTCGGCGAAATTGTCGGTCACGTCGAGATTGTCGGCGTAGATTCGGTTGCCGTCGGGGCTGACCAGCTCGACATTGCCGAGCGCCATCATCCGGCCGGTCTTCTGATTGTACTCGACCTTCTGCGCGACCATTTTGTAGCCGCCATAATTGATCTGCACGCCACCGACCGCCGACACCAGATCGGCATCGCGGTTATAGACGAGCTCATTGGCGGAAAGCATAAGCTTTGCGCCTTCGGGAATCTTGTTTCCGATATTTTGTTCAGGGGTAGTGGCCTGGCCGTAGGAGGCCGGGACGCTGCCGAAATAGGAACATAGAGTCGCACCGGCAAGCAGGGCAACCAACTGTTTACTAAAATACTTGCGGTCGCCTGCCGCCACTAGCCATCCTCCTGATGAAGCAGAATAGTCGCGCCCAATGCCGACGCGACGATCACCGGTATCCACGTCGCCACGAAAGGAGGCACGACTCCACTGCTTCCGAATGCTTTTACAAGCACGGTGACGACATAAAGCACGAAGCCCGCGAGGATGCCACCCAGAATCACGGAGCGGGATTGGTTGAACCGGCTAAATTTTAGGGACACTGTTGCAGCAATGAGAGTCATCGCCACCAGCAGCAATGGCTGGGACAACAGGGAGTTGAATTGGGTCTCCAGCGCCTTGGTTGAGATGCCGAAGGACTTGGCCGCCGCAATGCGGTTGGAAAGGTCAAAGAAACCAATTGTTTCCGGCGCCGTCAGCCGCTCCTGGACGAAGTCCTGTTTCAGATTGGTGCGAAGTTGAACCGAAGCTTTACGCACGGGGATTTCGCCAGGCTTGCGCTCTACGACGGTGTTAAGCTGCCAGTAACCATCTTCCAATTTCGCCGTGGCGGCGTCCTGTCTCAGAATGACCTGACCCTTTGAATCGAAATGGATCAGCACGGCATCGACCAGTTTGGTTCCGTTCTCCTGAACCGTCTGGGCGCCGATGATGACATCGTCCCGGCCGCTGATCTGGCGCAGCCACGGAATCTGCGGCGCCTTGCGCAGAACCGCATTCTCGCCGCGCCAGTCGGATTCGACGAGAAGCGCCTGGCGCTGCCCCCAGGCGGCAAGCGGATTGAGCGCCGCCATCGTCAGCACCCCGAGCACCAGAGAGCCGAGGATGAAGGGAAACATGAACTGCCAGACGGAGATGCCGGCTGCGCGCGTAACGACGAGCTCATATTTGCGGTTGAGCCCGATCAGCACCGTCATGCCGACGAAGAGCGTGATGAACGGCACTGTTTGCTGCAGGATGAGCGGCAGGCGAACGGCAGTCATCAGGATGCCGCCGCCGATCGTATAGCCGGGCAGGCCGGACATGCGCCCCGCCGTCTCGCTGAAATCGAGGAGGAAGGCAATGGCCGACACGCCGATCAGGAACCAGCCCGTCGTCGCAAGATAGCGGCGAAAAAAATAACGCGACAATGTGCCGAACATCATTGGGCAGTGCCCCCGCCGGTCCGGCCTGCGGCTGCAAGCAGCCTCTCCTGCATCCGTCTCCAGAAAGACGACACCCGGTCCCGGATGAACGAAGGCATGACCAGTCGCTTGTGCAGGCTGAGGAAGACGATCGAGACGATACTGCTGACGATCGGAATCCCGTAAAGGACGGCGATATATTCAGGATCGGTGTCGATCTGATTGGCCGCGTAGAAGGCCGCCCAGCGCAGCGCGAAAGCATAGGTGAGCGCGCTGACCATCGGATGCAGCCGGGCTTCGCGATGCGAGCGCGCGTCGCCGGCGATCGCCAGGGAAAACAGTGCGAAGACGACCGGCAGAATCCAGTCCGTCAGCCGCCGGTGCAGCTCGGCGCGGTAGCTCAGCGGCCGGATCGTATAGTCCTTGTCGGTCGGATCAGGGTTGAGCAGGAACCACAGGTCCCGGTCGCTGGCACGCAGCGTCGCCTGACCGCGATTTTCCGTCATGTCCGAGAGGTCGAAGGAATAGGAATCGAAATTGATGACCGAGACGTTGCCGTCAGGCGTTTTGCGGTGAACCTCGCCGTCATGCATGATCAGCGTGGTGCCCTTGTCGTCGACGGCGCCTTCCTTGGCATAATAGATCAGTTCGTACGCCGGATCGCGCTCGTCGGCGACGAACAGACCTTTCAGCATGCGGCCGGCCATGCGCTGCGAGATCTGCACATAGAGGCCTTCATCGAGCTTGCGGAAGGTCTTTTCCTCGATCACCGAGGAGAGAAGGTCGGCATAGGTCTCGGCGATCATCTGGCGAACCACCGTCTTTGCCCTGGGCTCGACGATGTTGTCGACGAAGAAGGAAAAGACGCTGATGACGGCGGCAAGCAGCAGGATCGGACGAATGAGAACGCTTCGCCGTGCCCCCGCCGCATCGATGACGGTGAGCTCGGAATCGTTGTTCATCGTCGTCAATGTCTGCGTGACGGCAATGACGAGGGCGAAGGGCAGCACGACGGGAATGATCGACGGCAGGATCATCGTCGCAAGCTTGGCGAACGAACCGATAGACTGGCCGCTGTCGGTGACGAGGTTGATGCGCTGCAGAACCTGTGTCGTCCAAATGATCGCCAGCACGGGCAGCAGGGCCACGAGAAACATCTGGCCGACGCGCCGCAATATGTATGTCTCGAGTAGTTTCATGCCGGCCCTTGAAAGCACCTGCTCGCCCAAACGGCTTTGCAGGAGAATCCCTCTACGCTCTTTGTCGCGCTTTTGCGACAAGCTGGTGTCAAAAATTCATTCAAATTTCAGAATTTTTTTGGCCCTGTTGCGACTCAGTTAATGCCAGCAGCGCGGCGAAGATGACAAGCGAGGAAAGCCATCCGAGGACGACATCGGAAAGGTAGTGGGCGCCGAAGGATAGCCGTAGCGCCGGCGTCAGGATCGAGATCGTGGCCACGGGCGGAAACAGCGCATAACGCAGGGATTTCGGAACGAAGAGGAGAAGGCAGAGGAGCCAGCCCGCGCTTGCCGCCTCGCCGGAGACGAAGGAGCAGTTCGAGACGCATTTGCCGGCAAGCGAGCCTGCCTCGGCGAAATGCAGCGTACCGCCGAAAATGTCGGTCTGTAGGGGCCGCGGCCGGCCCCAATGTTCCTTCAGGATGACATTGACGAGCAGCACCGGCCCGATCAGCAGCGTCCCGAGCGCGACTTTGAGTTTGCGAGCCCGCTCGGCGTTAAAGGTCGCGCCATGCTGTTGATAACATTCGATAAGTTTCCACAGCATCACGATCGCCACCACATAGGGCAGACGGAAGAAGATGGTGCGCATCAGGTCGAGGATCGCCTCGTCGCGATAGGGAAAACCGCCGCAGAGGCTGTCGGCGGCGGCAGTCGCGTCGCAATCCGCGGCCACGAAAAAAAGCCGGGAAAAATAAATGTCTATTCCGGGAAAGGCGCGGAATAGGAGAAGCAGCGCCCACCACGTCCAGAACAACAGCAGGAATGCACCGAAAGTCGTTTTCGGCAGGCGGATTGCCAGGCCCCGCCATCGATTTTTCGAAAAAATTGTCAACGCGAATATCTACGAAACTGACGAAAACATGGAGGCCTTGGTGGCCGCGGGCGACCATAACAATTGTCGCAAGCCATTGACAGACCCGCCAAACGCGAAATTATCCGCGAGGAATGGATCTCAAAGAATCCCAGCGGAGAAGACATGTCAGCAAAGTTCGAAATTTCATTCTCAAAGTCGGCCAAGCTCAACGGCGGCCTGGCGATTCTGCTGAAGACGGCGGAGGCCGAGAGCGCTGCGGGCGTTGAAGCAGCCGATCCGGCAGGCGTGGTCGCCAAGGCTGCGAAGATTGGCCGTTTCTCCGCAAGATCGATGGCCGCGCTCGATATCTTCGCTCCCGAAGGCGCGCCCGTCGATCGCATCGTTGTCATCGGGCTTGGCAAGGCCGCCGAACTCACTCCTCATGACTGGCTGAGGGCCGGAGGCGCTGCCGCATCGAAAATCAAGAATACCGACAGGACCGCCGTCTTCATCGATGTTCCCGGCCTTAAGGCGAGCGCGCGGGCAGCCGCCGATTTCGCGCTCGGTTTGCTGCTGCGCGCCTATAGCTTCGATACCTATAAGACGAAGAAGAACGACGAGGACGAGAAGCCGGCGAAGTCAGTCAAGGTGACGATCGTCACCGCCGATCCTGCCGGCGCCAAGAAGGCGTTTTCCGATTCCGAAGCGGTTGCCGGCGGCGTCAATCTTGCCCGCGACCTCGTCAACGAACCGCCGAACGTGCTCGGCCCCGTCGAGTTCGCGGCCAAGGCGAAGGATCTGGAAAAGCTCGGCGTCGAAGTGGAAATCCTGACCGAGCGGGAAATGCGCCGTCTCGGCATGGGCGCGCTTCTCGGCGTCGCGCAAGGGTCCGTGCGCCCGCCGCGTCTTGCGATCATGCAGTGGAAGGGCGGCAAGGCGAAGGATCGTCCGATTGCCTTCATCGGCAAGGGCGTCGTCTTCGACACAGGCGGCATTTCGATCAAGCCGGCCGCCGGCATGGAGGAGATGAAGGGGGATATGGGTGGTGCAGCCGCCGTCACCGGCCTCATGCATGTGCTCGCCTCCCGCAAGGCCGCCGTCAACGCTATCGGCATCATCGGCCTGGTGGAGAACATGCCTGATGGCAACGCCCAGCGTCCCGGCGACATCGTCACCTCGATGTCCGGCCAGACGATCGAGGTGATCAACACCGATGCCGAAGGCCGCCTCGTGCTGTGCGACGCGCTCTGGTACTGCAATGATCGTTTCAAGCCGCAGTTCATGATCAATCTCGCCACGCTGACCGGCGCGATCGTCGTGGCGCTCGGCAATGTGCACGCGGGCCTGTTTTCCAACGACGACCAGCTCTCCTCCCAGTTGACGGCGGCCGGCCTTTCCACAAACGAAAAGCTCTGGCGCATGCCGCTCGGCAAGGACTACGACAAGCTGATCGACAGCAAATTCGCCGACATGAAGAACACCGGCGGCCGGCAGGCGGGCTCGATCACGGCGGCGCATTTCCTCAAGCGTTTCGTGCAGGATACGCCCTGGGCGCATCTCGATATCGCCGGCACGGCGATGGGCTCGCCGCAGGACGAGATCAATCAGTCCTGGGGGTCCGGCTTCGGCGTTCGCCTGCTCGACGAGCTCGTTCGCGCGCATTACGAATCCTGATGACGGACGTTCTCTTTTACCATCTGACGGAATCGAAGCTGGAAGACGCGCTTCCGCCGCTCATCGACAAGAGCGTCGAGCGCGGCTGGCGCGTCGCCGTCCAAATGAAGGAAACCGCGCGGCGTGACACGCTGGATGCCCATTTATGGACCTATCGGGAGGATAGCTTCCTGCCGCACGGCACGGATGAGGCTGATTTCGCTGAGGATCAGCCCGTTCTGCTGACCGTTTCGGGGGAAAACCCGAATGCCGCCACCGTCCGCTTCATCATCGATGGCGCCGAACCGCCGCCCGCCGCGGACTATGAGCGGATCGTTTTCATGTTCGACGGTTATGATCAGGAGCAGGTCGAAGGGGCGCGTGCGCAGTGGAAGAAGCTGAAAGGCGAGGGACACAACCTCACCTACTGGCAGCAGACACCGGAAGGGCGCTGGGAAAAAAAGGGCTGACGCGTGAGCGTCAGGCCAAACCGCCTTCCGCCAGAACCTTGTCGATGAAATCCTTCTTTGCGCCGGTATAGGCGGCGCGGCTTTCGGCAAATTTCTGCGCCAGCCCGATCTTCAGCTCTTCATAGGCCAGCGCGAGCGCAGGATCGTTTTGCAGCCTGTCGCGGAAGAAAATGTTCCGCCGCCAGTTGAAGCCCTGATATTCGACGACATGGGCGAGATGCGTGCGCGTTTCGCCCGTGATGCCGCGGCCGAAAAGATGGTCGTCGGGCACCATGTCCGTGCCGGCGTAGTCGTAGCCGATCTCTTCCATCGGCTTGACGCAGGCAAGTCCATCCTCGAAGCGGGGGACGCCGATCATGATGTCGATGATCGGCTTTGCCTTGATACCCGGAATGGCGGTGCTGCCGAAATGCTGGATATCGAGCGCGAGGGGGCCGAGCGCGTTGCGGATTCGCGCCTCTTCCAGCAGATAGGCCTCGCGCCATTTGGCATTGGAGTCGGAAAGCCTGACCGTCAGATGCCGGACGCCCAATCCAAACGATTCATCCTGCTCCTGCTGCATGGAAGCGGCCTTCGAGTGTTAGGCCGCCACTTTAGCATGTAGCCGGAGCGATGGCATCTGGCCAATCAATCGTGGAAGGCGTCGACGAATTTCCGCTTGCCGAGCATGAAGGCATCGGCGACGTGGCGCAGCGGCGAGAGATCGACATCCGACTTGCCCGCCTTGATGATCTCGGCGAAGCGGCGATAGAGCGAGGGATACTCCTGTTCCGGTTCGGCGAATGTCAGCGTGCCGTCGACGGAAAGCTTGGCGCCGCCTTCGGAGAGAACCATCTGGCCGGCCGCCGTTTCCGCGACGATGTCCCAGCTCTGCTTGCCGGTCTGGCGCCAGTCGAATTCGGCATGAACGGGCAGGCCGGCGGCATCCTGGAAGCGAATGTCGGCAGCGATGGGCGCATCCCGATTTTCGGGGAATTCCAGCACTGCACCGGTGATGAAGAGCGGCGGCAGGATATGGGTGACGATCGACAGCGCATTGATGCCGGGATCGAAAACGCCGAGACCGCCGGCCTGCCAGATCCAGTCCTGGTTCGGATGCCAGTGGCGGACATCCTCCTTCCAGATCACATGCACGCTTTTGATCGTGGTCGAGGCAAGAAAGGCCTTGGCGGCCTCGACGGCCGGCGCATAGCGCGAATGCCAGCTGGCAAAGAGTGATGCACCCTGCTTGGCGGCAAGCGCTTCGAGATCGGCGACTTCGCTGAGCGTCGCGCCCGGCGGCTTTTCCAGGAAGACGTGCTTGCCGGCGGCCAGCGCCTTATAGGCCGCCTCATAGCGGTATTGCGGCGGCATGCAGAGCGAAACGGCATCGATCGAGGGTTCGGCGTCGAGCATCGCGTCGATCGTCGTATAGCTCCGGATGCCTTCGACCGTGCCGTGACGGCTCGCCGTGGCGACGAGCTCGAAATCCGGGTTCTTGGCGATGGAGGGAAGGTGCTGGTCGCGGACGATCTTGCCGACGCCGACGATGGCGAGGTTGATAGGAGACATGGTGTTTCGCTCGAGCCTGTGAAAAGTATGATTTATTGAGCTTGTTTTAGCAGAAAGAGAAGCGCCGACAAGCTCTCCTCGTCCATTCTATCGCATGATCGCCCGTCTACCTCATGATAGTTTGGCGAAGAAAGCTGTAACCCATCGCCGCGCGCGCGGCGCGCTCTTCGGAATTGCCGTCGCCGCCATGCCCGCCCGAGCCGAATTCGTGGAAGAGCGGCCGGTGCCCTGCTTCCTCCAGCCGCGCGGCAAAGCGGCGCGCATGCGAGGGATGCACGCGGTCGTCATTGGCGGAACTTTCGATATAGACCGGCGGGTAAGTCACGTCGCTCGCGGGGCTGACATTGTGAAGCGGCGAATAGCCGAGCATGAAATCCCGGTCTACCGGCGTGTCCGGGTCGCCATATTCGTCCATCCAGGCTTTTCCTGCGCTGAACAGGTGGAAGCGCGTCATGTCGAGCACCGGCACCTGGCACCAGACGGCGCCGAAATCCTCTGGGTAGCGCGTCAGCATGACGCCTGTCAGCAGGCCGCCATTGCTGCCGCCCTGGCAGGCGATCCGCGACGGCACGGTGTAGCCGCGGGCGACGAGATCGCGGGCGATGGCGACGAAATCGGCAAAGGCCTTGTCCCGTCCCTGCCGCTTGGCGCTGCGATACCAGTCGGGTCCGAATTCGCCGCCGCCGCGGATATAGGCCTGCACATAGGCGCCGCCTTGCTCCAGCCAGCGTCCGGTCACGCCGGAATAGGTCGGCGACAGCGAGACGTCGAAGCCGCCATAGCCGTAAAGCAGCACCGGCAGCGCCCCCTTGGTCCACCGCCTCGGCAAGACCAGCCGGTAGGGCACTTTCGTTCCGTCTTCCGAGACGGCTTCCAGCAGTTCGGATGACATATCCGTTGCGTCGAAATAACTCGGCGCAGCCGCGACGAAAATCGGTTCGGGCTTTCTGCTGCGATCCGAGAGTTCCAGCCGGTAACAGGCCGGAGGCTGGAGAAAGCCCTGACCGACGATGTAGAGCGTATCGTCGCCGAGGTGCAGATCCGCGTGCAGCGGCCTGAAATAAGCTGTTTGCATGTTCGCGGGCAGCGCGATCTCGCATTGTTCGGTATCAGCTCTTGTCAGGTCCAGCACCATCAGACGCGGACGCAGCCGATCGGAAATCATGAAGACGCACCATTCACGCATCAGCATGATCTGTGAGACGGACTGGCCCTCGCCAGGCTGGAACAGGACACGCTCCGGCCCGAGTATCGTCTGGGACTTCGGGTCGAAACGTTGCAGCACGAGGCTACCCGTGGGAACGCGCTCATCGGTTTTTGCGCGCCAGAGGCAATGATCGCGATTGAAGTGAAAGTCGGCTTCTTCAGGCAGATCGATGCGCCGCCGCGTTCCGTCGTCTGCGATGAGGAACGCGCTTGAGACGCCGATCTCATGGCCGGCGACGAAAATCTCGATCAATCCGGCATCTGCCGAAGCCCCCGACAGGGTGGGATCGATGACGATATTGGAACCGTAGACGTCCTCGTCCGCAGCTTCGAACATGATGGCGGCATCTTCCGGCCGCTGCCCGCGCTTCAACCGCCGGCCGACGCGCGGCCATCCGGAGCGGGTTGCCGAAAATCGATCGATGGAGCCGAAATAGCAGATTTCGTCGCGGCTCAGCCAGGTGGCATGCGATCGCACGGCGGGCGTGTCGAAGCCGCCCTCGACGACCTGTTTTGTTCCCGAGTCGAATTCGAGCAGCCGGATGAGATCGGAGCCGCCGTCCGAAAGGACGAGCAGCACTCGCGTCGGCTCCCATGCGCAAGTCACGGCGCCGCGCCAGTTCCAGCGCTTGCCCTCGCTGGCGCAGAAGGCGTCGAGGTCGAAGACCGGCTCCCAATCGGCATCGGGCAAAGGGTTCTGGTCGGCGGGCAGGCGAAGCCAGACGCCGAGTGGATTGTCCTTGGTCTGACGGAAGTCGAACAGCCAATCGCCTCGCCGAAGCGGGACGATGAGCCTATCCTGCCGCTCGATCAGCGCCTTGATCGCATCGCGGTCCGCGGCGAACTCGGCTGTTCTGAGCACCGTGTCGGAATGCGCATTGTGCTCGTCGATGAACTGGCGGGTGCGGAGGTCGTCGTCCGT
Organism: Rhizobium sp. R635; assembly: GCF_002211285.1. GTDB lineage: Bacteria > Pseudomonadota > Alphaproteobacteria > Rhizobiales > Rhizobiaceae > Rhizobium. The sequence goes on from NZ_LOKX01000009.1 coordinate 64,287, forward strand.
TTCGAGGTGAAGATTCATGTCCGACCTGCCTGATTCCGTTGACGTCGCACAGATCTACCCCATCGGCCCGGAAATCGGAATCGATTTCGGAAAGCGCGATGTGCAGCACAGCCGCCGATATTCCGCGCAGTTAGCGCGAAATTCGCGCCGGCCGCGCGAGCCCGAGATGATCGCGGAGGGTCGCGCCCTCATATTCGGTGCGGAAAAGGCCGCGCTCCTGCAGCATCGGCACGACCATTTGCGTGAAATCTTCCAGCCCTTCGGGAAAAAACGGCGGCATGACGTTGAAGCCATCGGCGGCGCGGCTTTCAAACCAGAGCTGCATCCGGTCGGCGATCTCGGCTGGCGTTCCAAGCACGATATGATGGCCGCGGCCGGCGGCAACGCGCAGCGCCAGCTGCCGGATGGTCAGGTTCTCGCGTCTGGCAAGCGCAGTCAAAAGCTCGGCGCGGCTGCGAAGCTGATCGGAGATCGGAAGGTCCGGCAAAGGGCCATCCACATCGTAATCGGCAAGGCTGTGGCCGATGCGTTCTTCCAGAAGCGGCATGGCGCTTTTGATATCGGTCCACTTGTCCAGTTCCGCAAGCTTGTCCGCGGCTTCCTTGGCCGTGCGCCCGATCACCGGCAGGAAGCCCGGCATGACGGCGACGTCGTCCGGCCGGCGTCCGAAATGGACGACGCGCTCCTTGACGCTTCTGTAGAAGGCCTGCGCCTCCTCGAGGCTCTGCTGCGCGGTGAATACGACGTCGGCGGTGCGGGCGGCGAGGTCCTGGCCCGGACCGGACGACCCGGCCTGGATCAGGATCGGATGGCCCTGCGGCGCGCGCGGAATGTTCAACGGCCCTTTGACCGAGAAATATTTGCCCTTGTGATCAAGGATATGAAGCTTGGCGGGATCGGCATAGACGCCGCTCTGCTTGTCCTTGACGAAGGCATCGTCGTCCCAGCTGTCCCAGAGGCCGCGCACGACATCGACGAATTCCTCGGCCACGGCATAACGCTCGTCATGCTCCGGATGCGCCACGGAGAAATTGTTCGCCGTGCGGGCGTAAGAGGTCGTGACGATATTCCAGGCGGCGCGGCCGTGGCTCAAGTGATCGATCGAGGCGAAGGCGCGGGCGGTATGATAAGGCTCGCCGTAGGTCGTGGAGGCGGTTGCCGCGAGCCCGATCTTGTCGGTCACGACAGCCAGCGCGGACAGCAGCGTCAAGGGTTCGAAGCGCGCGATCGTCGAGGGATGCGCATCGGCGCCGCTGGTCAATCCGTCGGCCAGAAACACCATGTCGAATTTCGCCGCTTCGGCGATCTGCGACACGCGCCGCAGCAGGTCGAAATTCTCGCTTCCCGCCTCGGCGTGAGGGTGACGCCAGCCGGATACGTGGTGGCCGGCTCCTTGCAGGAACAGGCCCAGATGGATTTCTCTTTTACGGGTCATGGCAAATCCTTCGTCAGAAGTTTGGGACGACATCCTGGTTGAGCAGCGCCAGCAATCGGCGAAGATCGGCGGCGCTGCTCATTGTTCGGACGAGCGACGGGATATCCGCGTAGGCGGGATGGTGCGCCGTCGCCTCGCGAAATTTTTCGGTCGGATCGGTGATCCCCGGCAGGCCTTCGAAGCGGCGGCGTATCGTGCTGCCGTCGCGAAGCAGGATATCGACGATCACGAAGCGGGTCCGGGGATCGCTCGACATGCGCGGCGCGCTCTCGTCATGACGGCGACCGGCGCGCCGGGCCAGTTCCATCAGCCGCGGCGCAGCAGGCTGCTCGTCGAAATGGTCGAGCCGCAGAGCCCCATCGATGAGGGCGGCGGCGAACACGTATTCGGGACTGAAGCGCGCCTCGATCCCGTTTGTCGGCTGGCTCACCACCAAAGCGGCATCGGCGCCGGGCGGGTAGGTGAACATGACCTGCTCGATTGCGTCGGCGCTGAGGCCTTCGCGGTTGAGGTCGATCCCGAGAGAGGCGACCGGGTGGCTGGCGGTGCAGCAGGGATAGGCCTTCAATGTCAGCCCGGGCGCCACGATCTGCCAGGGCGAACCCCAGTTCTCGGTCAAGGCGGACAGGCGTTCGGCACCGAAGGCATAGGCCGAATGGAAGCCGACCGGATTGTCGAGGAAATCGGGTACACCGCCGAAACCGGCGGCCGCCAGTCGCGCCGACAGGAGGCCTGATCGCGCCGCCATGCCGGCATGGAAAGGCTTGGCGTCGCTGCCGAATTGCAGCCGCAGGCCGGACGATTGCGTTGCCGCAAGGCCGAGCGTAACGGCCGTCTCGTCGATGGAGGCCCGCGTCAGATGCGCGATTGCGGCCGCCGCGCCCACTGTGCCGAGCGTTGCCGTGGCATGAAAACCGTTCTCGTAATGCTTCGAGCCGAGCGACAGTCCGAGCCGCGCCATGGCTTCCAACCCGACGATATAGGAGGCGACCAGCGCATCCGCGGAAAACACGCGCTCGGCGGCGAAAGCCAGCAGCGCCGGGATGATGACGGTGGTCGGATGGCCGCGCACGCTTGCGTGCACGTCGTCATAGTCGAGTACATGGCCGGCATGACCGTTGACGACGGCGGCAACAAGCGGATCGGTTTGGCGCGCGCTTCCGATCAGCACTGCTTCGCCCGGCAGGCCGGCCCCGACGGTATCGGCCAGGATGCCGGTCGTGCGGTCCCGGGCGCCCGGGATCGCGCAGGCGAGAAAATCGATGATCGCCGTGCGGGCCACATCCATCGCCGCGGCATCTTTCGATGGATCGGAGGAGACGATCGCCCGGGCGAATGCAGAAGTCAGCGGCGCTGATGTGCTCGTCATGACGAATCCTAGATGCCTTCGCCGTGCATCGACCCGCGCCCACCGGCCAGCCCGCCGACGAATTGGCGGATACGGGGATTGTCGAACGTATGGAAAATCTCGTTAGGGGAGCCCTGGTCGACGATGCGTCCGTTTTCGGTGAAGACGACGATGTCGCTGATTTCCTCGGCGAAGCGCATTTCGTGGGTCACGAGAATGCTTGTCATGCCGTCGCGGATGAGATCGCGGATCACCCACAGCACCTCGCCGACGGTCTCGGGGTCGAGCGCCGAGGTCACTTCGTCGAACAGCACCAGTTCCGGCTTCATCGCCAGCGCACGGGCAATCGCCACGCGCTGCTGCTGGCCGCCGGAAAGCTGGCCGGGATAGGCGCCGGCTTTTTCGGAGAGCCGCACCTTGTCGAGCAGTTCGCGTGCGAGTTTCTCCGCCTCCCGCGGTTCGACGCCGAGGATGCGGGTCGGGGCCAGCACGATATTGTCCAGCACCGTCAGGTGAGGAAAGAGATTGTATTGCTGGAAGACGATGCCGACGCGTTTGCGCAGTGCGATGCGTTCGGCTTCCCCGGCCAACTGGTCGACACGGGTGCCGTTGACCGTGATGCGCCCGCGCTGGGGCGTCACCAATGCGTTGATGCAGCGCAGGATGGTCGACTTTCCCGAACCGGAGGGGCCGATGATGGAGACCGCATTGCCCCTGTTGACGGTCAGGTCGATACCCTTCAGCACCTCGGTCTGGCCGAAGGACAGGTGTACGTCTTCCAGTCGCACGATCGTTTCGTCGGTTTTCGTGTTCATCGTCTCAAATCCTCAGGCCGCGTTGAGACGTCGCTCGAGGCGCCGGGTCAGTCGCGAGATCGGGTAGCAAAGCGTGAAGAAGGCGGCCATCACCACGATATAGGCGATAATAGTGAAATCGAGGCGGCGCACTGATGTGCTGGCATCGGTCGCCGCATGCAGCAGTTCGTGCACGCCGACCAGCGAGGCGAGCGAAGTGCCCATGGTGATGGAGGCCAATATGTTCATCCATGGCGGCAGCGAGCGCCGCAGGCATTGCGGCAGGATGATCCAGCGCAGCGCCTGGCCGCGCGAAAAGCCCAGTCCCTTTGCCGCTTCCCATTGCGTGGTCGGGATGGAAAGGATGGCGCCGCGGGTGATTTCCGCCACATAGGCACTGGCCGGTATGGCAAGCCCGATCACTGCCTTCAGCCAATCGGGGAAAGGCAGGTAGTTGCCGGCGACCACGACCTCGAAGGGAAAGATGTAAGTCGTCGCGAAGATCAGCACGAGATGCGGCGCGTTGCGAAAGACCTGCACATAGGCGACCACAGGGTAGCGCACCAGCCTGTAGGGCGCCAGTTCCAGGATGCCGAACACGGCTCCGACCGAGGTTCCGAGTGTCATCGCGCACAGGCTGATGACGACGTTCATCACGAAGCCGGAGGCGAGATAGGGAAACCACGTCACCAGTTCGCGACCGAGCGTGAGATCGGTCAGTGACCAGAGGAGGATGACGAGCGGCAACGCCACGAAACCGATATTGCGCAGCAGGTGGCCGCCCTTGCGCGGCTCGGAAAGCGCGAATGTCGTCATAGGCCATACCCCGGCACGGCGAGCTTGCGCTCCACCCATAGGCCGATGCGGGCAACGGCGAGATTGATGAGGCTGAAGAACAGCAGGATGACGATCATCAGCGACACGACGTTGTCGCGCTGTGTCCAGACCATGATCGAGGCATAGGTGATCTCGCTGACCGCAATCGCGTTGCCCACCGTCGTCAGTTTCACGAGGTTGATGAGATTGTTGACGATCGCCGGAAGCGATGCCCGGAACGCCAGTGGAATTTCGACGTAACGAAGGATCTGCAGCTTGCTGAAGCCGGTGCCGCGCGCCGCCTCCACGGTGGCCGACGGTACGGCCTCGATGCCGGCGCGGATCGCCTCGGCGTGCAAGGCAGCGATGTGCAGCCCCACCACCGCCACCACCCAGAAGAACGGCGTCAGCGGATTGTTCTGTGCGCCGCCGACCAGGTTCGACACGAAGGTGTTGAGCACAAGGAAGCTGAACATCAGCTGCACCAGCGTCGGCGTGTTTCGCGTGATTTCCACGAAGGCGCGCACCGGCGCCGATAGCCAGGGCCTGCCCGATGTCAGGCAGGCGGCAAACAGCAGCCCGGCAATCAGGCTGACGGGGATCAGCAAGGCGATCAGATAAAGCGTGGTGATGAAACCATCACGCCATATCTGCGCCTCGTAACCCGTTGCCAGGAACTCGTAGTTGAGGCCGAGCCTGTTCGTCATGTCGACGAACAGGCTGGTCAGGCTTGTATCCCGCATATCGATCCGCCGGTGCAACCTGTCTTATTTGCTGGCCGACAGGGTGTTGCGCTCCTGTTCGAGATATTCGGTATTGCGGAGACGGTTCGCCTTCGCAAATTCCAGAAGCTTTCCTGACGTATGGAGCTGCCGGATCGTCTTATCGAGTGCCTCGGCCGTGTCCTTCTCGCCCTTTCGCACCCAGATGACGGAATCGGAAGGGAGCAGCTCGGTCGGGAAGAGAATGGTGTAGTCCTTCCACTCCTCGGGCCGATCCTCCAGCAGCAGGCCGACGGTTGCGCCGACATGGACGGCCGCGACGCAATTGCCGCCCTGCAGCGCCAGCAGCGACTCCGGCTGGCTCGGCAGGCCTTTGACCTCGGCGCCGTACTGTTCGATGAGCGGCTGGGTGAAGTTCGACCCCTGTGAAACGCAGACCGGCTTTCCCTTGAGATCCGCCCAGTCCTTCAGGCCGCTGTCCTTGCGTCCGACGGCAGCGCCGCCGCTGCGGTCATAGGGCGTCGGCACCCAGTCGAGCACTTTGGCGCGGTCTTCCGTGTATTGCATATTGGCAATCAGAATATCGACCTTGCCCTGCTGGAGAAACTGCACCCGGTTCGGGGGCGTGACGGTCACCGTTTCGAGTTTGACGCCGAGATCGTCGGCGAGCGCCTTGGCAATATCGAGATTGTATCCCTTCTGCGTCTGCGAGGTCGGATCGATATAGCCAAAGGGCGCGCCCGACAGGATGACCCCGACGGTGAGGGTGCCGCGGGCTTTGATGCGATCGAGCGTCGCATCCGCGAATGCCTGCGTTGCCGCCAGCAAGGAAATCGAGACGGCCAGGAGCGCCTTCGGGAAAATTTTACGTGACATAGTTTTTCAGCTCCGTTTTGAAAGGAAGGTAGAGGATCAGTTCATGTCCCCGAGCAAATGCTGGCTCTTTTGAACTGACTGTTTAGATCGTTAATGCTTGCTGCGCGGGAAGGAGACGCCGCCACTGGCCTGGAGAAGAGCCTCAGCCGTCTTTCGGGCAACTTCTGCGGGCCTTGCTTCCGGCCGCAGCACCGATCCGGCAAGCGCGCCTTCATAGAGAACGAGCAATTGCTCGCTGAGGTCATCATGGGTAGGGCCGGGCGGGACGAGCCGGCCGAAGAGTTCGCGAAGAAATGCCTTATGCTCGTACGCCACGTTGCGCACGGCGACCGAGCCGGGATTTTCCGTTACCGCGATGAGGAAAGCGCAGCCGCGGAAAGTTTCGCTGCGTGTCTTGTCGGCCAGGCTGTCGAAGATGGAGAGAACGGCCGGCGCATCGCTTTTGCCGGCGATCAGCGTCTCCAGTTGGCCGCTGACCAACGCATGGCGGTGCCTGAGATAGGTAACGATGAGATCTTCTTTGCCGCCGAAATGGCGGTAGAGGGTCGCGCGGGCAATCTTCAGTTCCCGAACGATCTCGTCGATGCCGACCAGATATGTTCCGCGCCGGTAGAAAAGATCGCTAATCGCATTGATGATTGTCTCGCGAAGCGGAAACTGAGCAGCTGTGGAAGGCATGAGGACCCAAAGAGAGAGACGGAACGTTCTTTCTCAGAGAAGACCACTATTGAAATGGATTTTATAGATTTAATTTTTTCAATTCGGCGCGCGCGTTGAAAAATCCTCCGCCCGAGACGCCGCTTTGGTCGACTCCTCCCGAGCGCCTGCCTGGCAACCCGCCTCAACGGGTCGTCGTCACCAAATCGGCTGAGGCGACGAGATTGCTGGGGGCGCGTGTCTTCTTGAATTTCAGCGTCACGACCTTGTAGCCTTCGGCTTCGAGTTTCGAAAGCAGGGCCGGCAGCATCGTTGCGGTGCGCCTGTGGATGTCGTGCATCAGAATGATGCCGCGGCCGCGTTTGTGCAGCAGGTCCATGGTCCGCTGCGTCACCGAGACCGGCGTCCCGGTGAAATAATCCTTGCTGTCGATATCGACATCCATGACCACCATCTCGTGCATGGCGATTGCGGCGCGCAGCTTGTGGCTCTCGGCAAGATAGGGGAAGCGGAAGAAGGAGACATCCGTTCCGGTCGCCTTCGTCACCGCCATCTCGCCTTTCATCACTTCGGCCATCGCGGCGTCGAAACTCAGCGCATTCAGATTGGCGTGCCGGTAGGTGTGGCTGCCGATCGTGTTGCCGTCCATCGCCACTTTGCGGGCGAGCGCCGGATGCATTTCGGCCATCTGGCCGACCATCATGAAGGCGCCTTTGACGCCGAACTGGTCGAGGGTTGCCAGTACCTTATCCGTCCGCCCGGGCACTGGACCATCGTCGAAGCTCAGGATCACTTCCTTCTTGTCGAGCTTGAGATCTGCAAGTGAGGAGACCTCCAGCGTCCGCCCCGCCAGATGATGCGGGCCGGCAAGGAGCGGCGCTGCGGCATCATCGTCGCTCTTGTCGGTCGGCTTCTGCCCTTCGGGCGCAATGACCGAGGAGGTCTTGATCGATGTATCGGGAGTTTGTCTGGTCGTGCTGCAAGCGGTGAGGGCAGCTGTCAGGGCGATGCAGGACAGAACGAGAAAGCGGTGCATGAAAGGGCTCAACAAATCAGTAATGAATGTTGAGGCAACCTTTCGAATTATGGTTAACGATCGGTTGAGATCGGCCGGAATTGTGCCGAAACGCGGCGCTTCGCCGCGTTTCATTGATGGCTGTGGCTATCCTGCCATCGCCTCTTCATATTCGGCCGACAGCATCAGCCAATCTTCTTCGGCGGCGGCGAGTTTTGCCGCGGCTTCGCCGCGCTGCTTTGCCTTCTCGGCGGCCTTGGCGGGCGTTTTCTCATAGAGGGCGGGGTCTGCAAGTTCTGCATCAAGCGCCTGAATCTGTTTCTCCAGCTTGGCCGTCAAGGATTCGATTTCGTTGATCTTTTTCCTGAGCGGCGTCAGCGAGGCGCGCTTTTCCGCATTGAGCTTGCGCTGGTCGGCCTTCGATGTCGTCTCGTCGGCAGCCTGCGGCTTCTCTTCTTTTTTTCTGCCGGAGCTGACGATCAGGTCCCGGTATTCGTCCATGTCGCCTTCGAAACTGGTGACGGTGCCGCCATTGACCAGCCAGAGGCGGTCGACCGTCGCCTCGATCAGATGGCGGTCGTGCGAGATCAGGATGACCGCGCCGTCGTAGTCGTTCAGCGCTTCGATCAACGCGCGGCGGCTGTCGATATCGAGATGGTTGGTCGGCTCGTCGAGGATGAGCAGGTTCGGCGCATGGAAGGCGGCAAGCCCCATCAGCAGGCGGGCCTTTTCGCCGCCGGAAAGGTCCTTGGCGGCGGTTGCCATCTTCTCCGTCGCCAGTCCCATCTGCGCGACGCGGGCGCGCACCTTGGCCTCCGGCTCGGCGGGCATCAGCCGGCGCACATGCTCCACCGCCGACTGCTCAGGAATGAGGTCGTCGAGCTGGTGCTGGGCGAAGAAGCCGATCTTCAGGCCCGGCGCGAGCTTGAGCTCGCCGCTTTCCGGCGCGAGCCGGCCGGAGATGAATTTGGCGAAGGTCGATTTGCCGTTACCGTTCGAGCCGAGCAGGGCGATGCGGTCGTCATTGTCGATGCGCAGGCTGAGGTTCTTCAGGATCGGCTTGCCGGGCGCATAGCCGACGGCGCCGCCCTGGATTGCCACGATCGGCGAGGCCGGCTGCTTCTCCGGCTCGGGGAAGGTGATCGGCTGCACATGGTCCTCGATGACGGCAGCAACCGTCCCCATGCGCTCGAGCGCCTTGACGCGCGATTGCGCCTGGCGCGCCTTCGAGGCCTTGGCCTTGAAGCGGTCGATGAAGCTCTGCAGATGCTTGCGCGCCGCTTCGTTTTTCGCCTTGGCTTTCGTCTGCAATTCGTCGGCTTCCGCCTTCTGCCGCTCGAACTGGTCGTAATTGCCGCGGTAGAAGGTGAGCTTCCTCTGGTCGAGATGCACGATGGAATTGACCGCGTTGTTCAAGAGGTCGCGGTCGTGGCTGATGATGATGACGGTGTGCGGATAGCGGCGGATATAGTCCTCCAGCCACATCGTACCTTCGAGATCGAGATAGTTGGTCGGCTCGTCGAGCAGAAGCAGATCCGGCTCGGCAAACAGCACGGCCGCAAGCGCCACGCGCATGCGCCAGCCGCCGGAGAAGGAGGAGGCGGGACGGGCTTGCGCAGCCTGATCGAAGCCTAGGCCGGCGAGAATGCTTGCCGCGCGCGCTTCGGCCGAATGCGCGTCGATATCGACGAGGCGCATCTGGATTTCGGCGATGCGGTGCGGATCGCTCGCCGTTTCCGCTTCGGCAAGCAGTGCCGCGCGTTCCTTGTCGGCCGCAAGCACGATCTCGATCAGCGAATCCTCGGTTCCGGGCGCTTCCTGCGCCACCTGGCCGATGCGCGCGCCCTTCGGGATCGACACCGATCCGGTCTCCGCGCTGAGATCGCCGGTGACGACGCGAAACAGCGTGGACTTGCCGGCGCCATTGCGCCCGACGAGGCCTGCCTTCGTGCCCGAAGGCAAAGAGACGCTGGCATTGTCGAGAAGCAGGCGTCCGGCGATGCGGGCGGAAATGTCTGTGATCGTGATCATGGCCGGCGTTTTGGCCGAAAGCGCCCGTCAAGGCAAGAGTGCTTCACCAAGACGGGAGCGCATGTCTCACGGCCTCAGCGGCCGAAAGCCTGCACCGGCAGGCGGCGGTTCGACTGCGCTGCGAGAAGTGCCACGCGCGCATTGGCCTGCAACTGTCCCGGCGTTGCCGCATCGGCGCTCAGCGCCACGCCGATCGAGACGGTGAGCCTGCCGGGATCGGCCTTGTCCGAAGTCGAGAAGACGAGATTGTCCTCGACGGAGCTGCGCAGCCGCTCGGCGATCGCCATGGCATCCTGCATGCCGACATTGGAAAACAGGAAGCCGAATTCATCGGCCTCGGTGCGGGCGACGAAATCGTTCTTCTTGATGGATTTGCGGAAGAGGCCGGCGAGCTTCTTCAGGAGCTTGTTGCCGGCCTGCGTGCCGTACCGGTCGTTGAGGTCGGCGAAATTGTCGATATCGACCATGAGCAGCGCGCAGCCGGCCGCCCCCTCTTCGCGTTCGTAGAGTTCCGATATCACCCGGTTGAACGCGACGCGGTTCGCGAGCCCGGTGATCCTGTCGGCAACAGCGGCCGACTGCATCGCCGAAATGCCGCGCTCCAGCACTTCCAGCGCCTTGATGTCTTCCTGCAGCCTGGCGCCGATCTCCATCTCGGCCGACAGCACCGCCGTCAGTGAGGCGGAGAGGTAATCGATCTCGCTGATGAAGGCGGCAAGGCTCTGGTCCTCCTGGCCCGAGACGGACTTCAGGATCTGGCCGCAGGCACGCGCAAAGGCATTCTTGTGCTTGAGACCTTCGGCAAGCCGCTCGGCAACCTCGCGCAGCATCCGGCTCGCTTCGTTCCGTGACGTCTCACCTGCCAGCCCGCAATGGCCGACGAGGCGGTATTTCAGCCCGAGTTCGTCGAGCATCGCCTGTTGCGGCTGGGGCCCAAGCGCCGCGATATCCTGCGCCAGGCCCGGATTGAGCCCGATGATCGCCTCGTGGAAGAGTTCATAGTTGCGCGGCAGTGCGGCAACGTTGAGGCGCGCCATGTGCTGGGCGATCCTCTGGATATCAGCCATCGGCGCCGGGCGCACGACCTCGCGCGCCACCAATGCGTTTGCGCTTGCATTCTGCATGACGATCCCTCGCGGCCCGGCCTCATTTCTCATCTTCCGCTATGCCCGCAAGCTTTTAAAAGAGGCTGAATTTGCGAAGGGAAGCGCCGGATTGGCGAGGAGAACCGGCAAAGGCGGTTAATTCAGTCTTGATGGACGCTGCTGCCTCACACCCATTCGCGGCCCTCGCTGCGCAGGAAATAGATGAGATCAAGCCGGAGGCTCGGCTTGCCGAGCGCCGTCAGGGTCATGTGGCATTGGCCGCGATGATGGGTCTGGTGGTTGAAGAAATGCGCAAGCGCAGTCCACAATGGCTGGGTGACTCCGATTGGTTGCGTCACCGGCGTATAGGTGAAGTCGGCGGCAAGGGCTGTCTCGTCAAGCGTGCCCGTCCAGGCCATGATCCGCTCGTCCTCTGTGTCGCGTGCAGCGGCAAGCGCATCCAGCTCTTCGAAGAGCACGGCATCGAGAGTCATCGGCGCATCGCCGGTGCCGGTGAAGCGCTTCATCCATATCCGGTCGGCGACGAGCAGATGATTGAGCGTGCGATGGAGCGAGCCGAAGAAGGCGCCGCGGTCGCTGCGGAATTCCGCAGCGGTGAGTTCGGCCGCAGCCGCATAGACTTGGGCGTTGGCCCAGCGATTATAGGCGGCGAACATCCTGTAATGTCTGAGCATCCGGTCTCCCTTGTCGTCGCGGCAGTCTAGCCCGTTTTCCGGCAAATCGCAGTGATGTGCCCATGAAATTTCCTGATTTGATCGCAGCCGCTTTCTGTCGTGGAATGGCCGGAGCTTCGATCTCGAAAGGACTGTCATGACCAGAGCCCTCTATTCCCTCTGCGGCGCCGATGAACGGCGCTTCTTCTCACCCCATTGCTGGAAGGTGGTGATGGCACTGGCGCATAAGGGGCTCGATTTCGAGGAGATTCCGACGACCTATACCCGCATCCGCGCGATTGGCGGCGGTGTCTCCCCGACCTTACCGGTGCTCGATGACAACGGCCGGCTGATCCCGGATAGTTTCGCGATCGCCCTTTATCTGGAGGAGGCTTATCCCGAGCGGCCGTCGCTCTTCAACGGTGAAGGCGGCAAGGCGCTGTCGCGCATGGTGGAAGGCTATTCCCAGATGATCATCCATCCGGCAATCATGCGGATCGCCCTTCTCGACATCCATGCGATCCTCGATGAGGGAGACAAAGCCTATTTCCGCGAAAGCCGCGAGGTGAGGCTCGGCAATCCGCTGGAAGTGGTTGCCGCCGACAGCGAGGCGGAGAAGGCGGCTTTTGCCGCCAAGCTGGAGCCGCTCCGGCATATGCTGAAGTTCCAGCCCTTCATCGGCGGCCAATCACCGCTCTTTGCCGACTATATCGTCTTCGGCGCCCTGCAATGGCTGCGTGTCTGCGCCGGCCTTGCCATGCTGGCCGCCGGCGATCCCGTCATGGCCTGGTTCGAGCGCTGCCTCGATCTCCATGAGAGCCGGGGCCGGACTGTGACAGCGGCGTGAAATTGCCGCCGGCCTCTTGTTTTCGGGCGTGGGGGCGGATAAAGACCGCCCACTTTCCCCGAGAAACAAGAGGATTTGACTATGGCGATTGAACGCACCTTCTCGATGATCAAGCCTGACGCAACCAAGCGCAACCTGACGGGCGCCATCACCAAGATGCTCGAAGATGCCGGCCTGCGCGTCGTCGCCTCCAAGCGCGTCTGGATGAGCCGCCGCGAAGCTGAAGGCTTCTACGCCGTTCACAAGGATCGCCCCTTCTTCGGCGAACTCGTCGAAGGCATGACCTCCGGCCCGACCGTCGTCCAGGTCCTGGAAGGCGAAGGCGCTATCCTCAAGAACCGCGAAATCATGGGCGCGACCAACCCGGCAAACGCTGACGAAGGCACGATCCGCAAGGTTCACGCCCTTTCGATCGGCGAAAACTCCGTCCACGGCTCGGATGCTCCGGAAACGGCTGCCCAGGAAATCAAGTACTGGTTCTCCGATACCGAAGTCGTCGGCTGAGGCCACGCTTCGGCATTGCCTCGCAATGCCTTGAATTGACTCTCGAAAGCCGGGGCCATGCTCCGGCTTTTTCTATGCTCGTTCTATTCCGGGCATTTGTCGGTGTTCGAAAAATCGACGCTCCCGTCCGGCTTGAAGACCTCCGGGTTCTTTTCATAAAGCGCACCGACGACGAGCGGCTTGCTCGGCAGCACCGTCTGGTCCAGATCGGATCGGAACTCAGTCTTCAATTGCTGCAGCACCTTGCCGTCCTTGTCGACCAGCCGGACATTCACCGTATAGGGCCGGTCCTTGCGCACGCAATGGAGGTTTTCGCTCTGCAGCGCGATCTTGTCGTCGATCGGATAGATTTTCTGGTTCAGCACCAGCGGGGCGCCGCCTTGCGGATTTTCGAATTCGGCGATGATGAGAGAACCATCGGGAATGGGGCCGGTCTTCTTCAGCGTCAGCAGATAGGTGGCGCTCGCGACGCGATAGTTGAAGACGAAGAGATGGCCGGTGACTTCGACGAGGTTTTCGGCCTGGCGCTGGCAGGCGGACAGCAGAAGGGCGGCGGTGGCCGCCATCATGATCCAATGGTTTCTCATGGCGTCTCCTCCTTCTTGCGGCGATAATGCCGGTTCGCCTTGGCGCGGTTGCCGCAGACCGCCATGTCGCACCAGGCGCGGCTCCTGTTCTTGCTGCGATCGATGAACAGCCAGCCGCAATTGCCGCAGATCTTCATGCGCTCCGGATCGGGCATGGCGATCAGCCGGAGCACGGAATGGGCGGTCGCGGCGGCCAGGCCGCCGGGGCTTGCGCCACGCAGCGTCTTCGCCAGCGCTTCCAGCAGGCCGGCCAGCAACTGGTCGCCGCCGCTGTTCTGTATACGCTCGCGGAAATAGAGGTCGATCGCTTCCCTTAGAGCGAGGAAATCCGCCTCGTTCTCCTCAGCCACCGGCGTGATGTCGCCGAAGAGGGCGCGTTCGGCGCAGAATTCGGCGGCAGCGCTGGGAAAGCTGCGCATCTGGTCCCTGACCGCAAAACGGTCGATCCGCCGCCTGGCATCGTGGCGCAGGACGACGCTGTTGGCGACATCGAGCGCCAGTGCGCCGCCGGCAAAGCGGTGAGGGGTCCAGGAAAAGCTCATGATGAAATTATAACTGGCTAAACATGTTTTACCAGTTATAATTTTGCTGACGCGGAGTGTCCGGAATGGCCTATCTTCTGCAGCAGCTGGCGAATGCGGTTCCGCTTGCCGCCCTCTATGCCGCGCTCGCCTTCGGTTATGCCGTCGCCTTCGGCGTGACGAAGCGCGTCGATATCACCTATGGCGCGATCTTCGCCTTTTCGGGCCAGATCCTGCTGCTCTTCACGGAACTCGCTTTCGTCAGGTTCTGGCTAGTGCTGCCGGCGGCTTTGGCCGTCGGGGCCTGCGCCTCCATCGCCTATTCGGTGGGCGCAGGCTTATGGATCGGCCGCTCGATCATGATGCCGCTGGTCAAGAAGTCGCCGAACACGGTCATCGTCGCCGCCCTCGGCATGATGATCGTGCTGATGGAGACTGCCCGGCTTGCCGCCGATACGCGGGCCATCTGGCTGCCGCCGTTCCTGAACGATGTCGTCGTCTTCTGGAGCGACGGCCCGTTCAAGGTGACGCTCACTTATATCCAGCTGGTCGATACGGCGCTGATGTCAGCACTCGTCGCGATCGGCGCGCTGATCCTGAGGCGCACGGCCTGGGGCCGCATCTGGCGGGCCGTCACCGACGATCCGCTGGCCGCCGAGCTTTGCGGCACCAGCGCCGACCGCGTCTTTCTCGTCGCTTATGCGGCAGCCAGCCTCGTCGCCACGATCTGCGGCATCCTGGCGACCTTCTACTACGGTTCGATGGATTTCGGCGCCGGTCTGATGTTCGGGCTGAAAGTGCTGCTGATCGCAGCCGTCGGCGGCTATTCCGATCCGCTGCGCTCGGCGGGCGGGGCCGCCGGGCTCGCGGTCGTCGAAACCCTCTGGGGCGCCTACGGCCCCTTCGTCTGGCGGGATCTCGTCATCTTTTCGCTGCTCGTCCTGCTCCTAGTCATGAGCCGCAGGGAGCGGGTAGTGCTCTGACTACTTCCACTTGTCGCGTGCCGCATCGTCGGCGTCTTTCGCCGCGACCCAATCGCCGCTAGCGCCATCCTTGCCGTGCTCCTTCTTCCAGAAGGGGGCGGCGGTCTTCAGGAAATCCATGACGAAATTGGCCCCGTCGAACGCCGCCTGCCGGTGCGGCGCGGCTGCGACGACGAGCACGATGTTCTCGCCGGGGGCGATCTTGCCGTAGCGGTGGATGGCGGTGAGCCCGAGCAGCCCGAAACGGGCGATGGCGAGATCGCCGATGCGGGTCATCTCGGCTTCGGCCATGCCGGGATAATGCTCGAGTTCGAGGGCCGCGAGCGTCCCGCCTTCATCGCGGCAGAGGCCGGAGAAGGTCACGACGGCGCCGATGCCGGCTTTGCCCTTGGAGAGGAGATCGACTTCGGCTTGCAGGTCGAAGTCTTCGCGTTGGACGCGGATGGTGGGGGTGACGGTCACAGCGAAATCCTCCGCTGCTTTGATGCGCTGCCATATCCCCACCCACCCTCATTCCTGTGCTTGTCACAGGAATCCAGTGCGCCCAAGTCCTTGGGCGCGGGAGACAGTATTCGCCCTCGAAGGAAGTCATTCACCGCGCGGACGCGCGGTGGCTGGATTCCTGTGACAGGCACAGGAATGAGGGAGAGAAAGGAAGACGCAGTCGTACCCATTGGCAGCTTTCCGAAGCCCAAGCGGGCCGAGTTTACCCCCCCGTCATCGGCGGAAAGATCCCGATCTCCCGCGCGCCCGATATCGGTTCGTCATGCTCGACATGTTCCATGTCGAGCGCAACGCGGATCACCTCGGGATATTGAAGCGCCGTCTCATATTCTTCGCCCAGCGTCTTCAAATGATTCAGGAGATCGGCGACGGTGACGACGGAGGAGGGGAGGTCGATCTCCTCCTCGCCCTTGCCGATGCGCTCGCGCACCCATGCGAAATAGACCAGCCGCGTCATTCTTCGTCGTCCACGATATGTTTCAGCCCGGCGCGGAAATAGTCGTAGCCGGTATAGATGGTCAGCAGCGCCGCGATCCACAGAAGCGCGATGCCGGTCTGTGTCGTATAAGGGAAAATCTCATCGCCGGCCGGGCCGGCGAGCAGGAAGGCGATGGCGACCAGTTGCAGCGTCGTCTTCCATTTGGCGATCCGCGTCACCGGCACGCTGACCTTCAGCGCCGCCAGATATTCGCGCAGGCCTGAAACCAGGATCTCGCGGCAGAGAATGATGATCGCCGCCCAGATCGACCAGCCGGCGATAGTCTGGTCGGCTGCGACAAGCAAAAGGATCGAGGCGACCAGCAGCTTGTCGGCGATCGGATCGAGCATGCGGCCGATATTCGACGTCTGGTTCCAGATGCGCGCGAGATAGCCATCGAGGAAATCGGTGATCGAGGCGATGACGAAGATCCACAGCGCCACCCAGCGCGCCGTATTGCTGATCGACAGCCTGCCCTCGACGAAGAAGCAGAGAACGATCAGCGGCACGGCGAGGATGCGGCCGTAGGTCAGAAGATTGGGAATGCTGTACGCACGCGATGCCATGGGATCGTTCTCTGAATTGATGCGCCGCTCCAGCGCCGCGCGTCTTTTCAGACGCATGAAGGACGCTGCAACACTTTAAATCCTCGCATCGTGCTTTCCTGATATCGATTCCGATTTTTCGGCCCGATGCGGGTAGATGACGGCTTTGACCGCGGACCGTCAACATTCTTTCTGTCTTTTCACTGCCTTTGCGTGGAATTTGCGACGCCGGCCCGTTATTTCGCGGCGTCGTCGTGGAAATGGTTATAGACCTGCCTGGCGACGGCTTCCGATATGCCTTCCACCGTCATCAGGTCGGACAAGGCGGCGCGTGAAACCGCCTTCGCCGTGCCGAAATGCTGAAGCAGCGCGCGTTTGCGCGACGGGCCGATGCCGCCGATCTCGTCGAGCGGATTCTTGACCATTTCCTTCTTGCGCCGCGCCCGGTGCGAGCCGATCGCAAAACGATGCGCCTCGTCGCGCATGCGCTGGATGAAGTAGAGCACCGGGTCGCGCGGCGGCAGCGTGAAGCTCTCGCGCCCCGGCGGGAAGAAGCGCTCGCGCCCGGCATCGCGGTCGACACCCTTGGCGATGCCGATCGCCGTCACGCTCTCGGTGATGCCGAGCTCGGCCAGGATCGCGCGCACGGCGGTCATCTGCCCCTGGCCGCCGTCGATCAGGATCACGTCGGGCCAGGCGGGGAAGGGCATGTCGGCGGCGTCGGCGGCGGCTGCCTGCGCCGTCCGGTCGGGAATGCCTTCCTCCTTGATCAGCCGCGAGAACCGCCGGGTCATCACCTCCTTCATCATCCCGAAGTCGTCGCCGGGGGTGATGTCGGTCGATTTGATGTTGAACTTGCGGTACTGGTTTTTCACGAAGCCTTCCGGCCCCGCCACCACCATGCCGCCGACGGCATTGGTGCCCATGATGTGCGAGTTGTCGTAGATCTCGATGCGCTGCGGCGCATAGCCAAGCCCGAAAGTTTCCTTGAAGCCTTCGAGCAGGCGCGATTGCGATGCCGTCTCGGCAAGCTTTCGCCCATGCGCCTCGCGCGCATTGCCGACCACGTGCTCGACGAGATCGCGTTTCTCGCCGCGCTGCGGCACGAGAATGGATACCTTGTGGCCGGCCTTTTCGCTGAGCGCCGCGGCGAGAAGCTCCAGCTCCTCGACCGTTTCCGACAGCATGATCTGCTTCGGCACCGGCTTGTCGTCATAGAACTGCGCGAGGAAGGCATTCAGCACTTCGGCGCTTGATAGTTGCGGGTCGGCCTTTGGAAAATAGGCGCGGTTGCCCCAATTCTGACCTGTGCGGAAGAAGAACACCTGGATGCAGGAAACGCCGCCTTCGTGATGGATGGCGAAAACGTCAGCCTCCTCGACGCCGGCCGGATTGATGCCCTGGTGGCTCTGCACATGCGAGAGTGCCGCCAGGCGGTCGCGATAGATCGCGGCCCTTTCGAAATCGAGATCCTCGGCCGCCTGGTTCATGGCTTCCGCCATGTGCGACTTCACCTTCTGGCTCTTGCCGGACAGGAAGTCTTTCGCCTCCTGCACCAGCTCGGCGTAGCCCTCGTCGCTGACCTCATGCGTGCAGGGCCCGGAACAGCGCTTGATCTGGTAGAGCAGGCAGGGCCGCGTGCGTGTCTCGAAGACGCTGTCGGTGCAGGTGCGGATCAGGAAGGCGCGCTGCAGCGAATTGATCGTCCGCCCGACCGCGCCGGCCGAAGCGAAAGGCCCGAAATAGTCGCCCTTTCGAGCCCGCGCGCCGCGATGCTTGAAAATGGCAGGCGCCCGGTGATCGCCGGTGATGAGGATATAGGGAAACGACTTGTCGTCGCGCAGCAGCACGTTAAAGCGCGGCCGCAAGCGCTTGATCAGATTCGCTTCCAGCAGCAGCGCTTCGGTTTCCGTGCGCGTCGTCACGAATTCCATGTTCGCCGTCTGCCGCACCATCTGGGCGATGCGGTTGGAGTGGACGCGGCCGACGGCGTAATTGCCGACGCGCTTCTTGAGGCTGCGCGCCTTGCCGACATAGAGCACGTCGCCCTCGGCATTGAACATGCGGTAGACGCCGGGGCTGTTCGGCAGGCGCTTGACGAACTCGCCGATCAGTTCGGCGCCGATGAGCCCGGTCTCGTTCAGGCTGCCGGCGTTCCAGTCGACCGCTGCCGCAAGCGGCGAGGCGGAAACGTCGCCTTCCGCCTCGATATCGTCTTCGCTCTCGTCCGTATCGTCGTAGAGAACGCCGCCATCCGGCAGCTTTCGTCCGTTCATTCCTTAATCTCCGCCACGTCGGGCGTCTGCCAGGCAAGGTGCTGGCCGCCGTCGAGGGCAATCATCTGGCCGGTGATCGAGGGCGTGTCGTAAAGGAAGCGAATCGTTTGCCCGAATTCTTCCAGTGCCGGCCCTCGCTGCAGGATAAGGGCTGAGACCTGCGCTTGGAAGTCCTCCAACGACTGCCGCTCGCTCGGCATCGAGGGACCGGGGCCGATGGCGTTGACACGGATGCGCGGCGCCAAGGCCTGGGCAAGCGTCTGCGTTGCCGTCCACAGCGCGGATTTGGAGAGCGTATAGGAATAGAAACTGGGCCTCAGCGCCCAGACCCGCTGGTCGATGATGTTGACGATCAGCCCCGCGGCCTCGGCCGGCATCTGCTGCGCGAAGGCCGCCGCAAGGATCGAGGGCGCGCGCACATGAAGGTCGAAGTGCAGCGCCCATGTGGCTGCGTTGAAACCGCGCGCGGAATCATGCTGGAAGACCGACGCATTATTGACGAGCAGATCGAGCGGTCCGAGCGCTTCCGATGCCTTAGCGACCAGTTCGCCCGCTTCACTGACATCGGTAAGATCGGCCTGCAGCGCGAGCGCCCTTTGTCCCTTTCGCCGCAATTCCGCCGCCAGCTCCTCGGCTTCGCCGAGGGAGCCGTTCGCGTGGATCGCAACGGAAAAGCCATTTGCAGCAAGGTCTTCGGCGATTGTCCGGCCTATTCTCTTGGCAGCCCCTGTTATGAGGGCTGAGCGAAGTCTTTTGTGGTTCAAAATCTTGCCTTCTGGTCCCGCGAGTCTGTGTGCAACCTATATAGGGGCCGGCGGAGATTATATAAATAGGTGGCTGCGGTTGCATCCGAGGCCGGGATATTCTATGTATTATTTAAGAATGCGATTTCTTAAAATAAGTATTTATAGTTTAACTTACCAGTAAGGTTAATGAATTGTATGTTGCGCGCAAGCAACATCGAATTTCGGCCATGCGGCAGCCACAATGATATCACAATTTGGCTCTTTCAAATCCGCAATTCAGTTCCAATTTCAGTCTCGATCCGGAAGGGACATCTGGCAATTTCCCCGCCAATGCTTCGCTGAGAGACAGATGATAAGCGGCGCGGGACTGAAAGGAGAAAAGTATGCGTGTACTCATTGCTGGCCTCATGGCCTCCGCTTTTGCGATTGCGGGCGTTTCGGTAGCTCAGGCCGCCGATGCGGTCGATCAGGTTCCGGAAGCACCGGTTGCCCAGGACGCACCGGTCAAGCCTGCCGGCAACTGGGAGGGCTTCTATCTCGGCGGCGCCGGCACTTACAACATGGGTGACTTCGGTTCCGATCGCCACACCTACGGTTTCGGCGGCCAGGTCTTCACCGGCTACAACTGGCAGCAGGGCCAGATCGTTTACGGCGTTGAAT
The DNA here is from genome assembly GCF_002211285.1 of Rhizobium sp. R635. Lineage (GTDB taxonomy): Bacteria > Pseudomonadota > Alphaproteobacteria > Rhizobiales > Rhizobiaceae > Rhizobium. Next base: position 84,391 of record NZ_LOKX01000009.1, read on the forward strand.
CCGATCTCGGCTACAGCGGCGACGACGTTTCCGAAGGCGGCGTCAAGAACAAGTATGGCTGGAACGGCTCCGTCCGTGGCCGCGTCGGCTACGACATGAACCCCTTCCTGCTGTACGGCACGGCTGGTCTGGCTCTCGGCAACGTCAAGGTTTCCGACGGCACGTCCGACGAAAGCAAGACGAACGTCGGCTATACGGTCGGCGCCGGTGTCGAAGCCTTCGTGACCAACAACATCACGACGCGCCTGGAATATCGCTACACCGACTACCAGAGCAAGGATTACGATCTCGACTCCGGCAGCTTCTCGCGCGGTTACGACGAGAACAGCGTCAAGCTCGGTATCGGCGTCAAGTTCTAAGCCGATCGACCCTTCCGAACATACAGAAGCCGGGCTCATCGCCCGGCTTTTTGCTGCTTGCCCGTTGCTTGCAGGCGCTTTGTGATTTCCGGATCAGGCGCTGGCCTTGAGTTCGCGATGGGCGGGAAATTTCTTTTCGAATTGCGCCAGCCAGTCGATCAGCGGCGCGTGATCGGCTTCCCACTGGTCCTTGAAGCGCAGGTCGAGATAGTCGAGCGTGGCGGCCAGCGCGAAATGTCCGCCATTGAGCCCCTTGCCGAGTTTCGGCGGCTTGGCGCCGAGATGGGCGAGCCCCGCCGTCACCTTCTTCCATTGCCGGTCGATCCAGGGCTGGTGAACCTTCTCCTCCTCGCGGAAGCGGCGCTCGTAGACGATCGTCAGCAGGCAGTCGCAGATGCCGTCGCAAAGCGCTTCGAGGACTTCCGCATCCGTGCGCTTGCCCTTCTTGGAGGGATAGAGCCCGCCCTTCGTCAGCCGGTCGAAATAATGCATGATCGCGACGCTGTCGAAGATCGAGGCTCCGTCATCGGTCAGAAGCGTCGGGATCTTGCCGAGCGGATTGTTGTCCACCAGGATCGCCGGTCCGGTATTGGTGTCGACCCGGATGGCGTCGACCTCGATACCCAAAAAGTGCGCGGCCATCCGCACCTTGCTGGAATAGGGCGAGGCTGGTGAGCAAAGAAGCTTCATGGGACACCTGACAAGATTGTGGCTAATGCATGCGCCCAAAAGTGTGCAGCGGTTTTGGGCGATGCGCTCTGGCGCGGACTATCCCCGAAGCTAGCGCATAACCCCGAAAATCAAAACGATTTTCGGAAAGGATTATGCGCAAATTCAAAGTGCTACAGCGTCCTTTGCGCGCCTGAAAGACGCGCGGCGCTGTAGTCCCCGGTCAATCGTCCTTGACCGTCTTGCTCTCGCCGCGCAGCCAGAAGGCGCGGTGCGAGGCGAAGCGGTCCTGCGCCAGGTGGTCCTTCAGCGCCGGCAGCATCTGGTGCAGTTCGTCCTTCAGTGTGAAGGGCGGATTGACGATGACGAGGCCGGAGCCGGTCAGTCCCGTCGTGCCGCGGTCGCTGCGCACGGTGAGTTCGGCGCAGAGCATTTTCGGAATATCGAGCGCCTGCAGCGTCTCGTGGAATTCCTTGATCGACGCGCCTTTCTTCAGCGGATACCACAGGCAATAGGTGCCGCCGGGAAAGCGGCGATAGGCTTTTTCCAGCCCGGCAGCCAGGCGCTGATATTCGTCCTCTTCCTCGAAAGCCGGATCGACGAGCACGATGCCGCGCTTTTCCTTCGGCGGCAGATGCGCGCCGAGTGCTAGCCAGCCGTCGAGCTCGGTGATGCGGGCGTGGTGATCGCCCTCGAAAAGCCGGTGCAGGCGGGCATAATCCTCAGGATGCAGTTCCATCGCCGACAGCCGGTCCTGCGGTCGGAACAGCATGCGCGCAAGCTTCGGCGATCCGGGATAGAAGCGGATGCCGCCCTCGGGATTGAGTTCGCGGATGGTCGAGAGGTAAGGTTCCAGCAGTTCGGAAACCTGCGGCCCGAGTTCCGCCTGCATCAGCTTGCCGATACCCTCAAGCCATTCTCCGGTCTTCTGCGCTTCCTCGGAGGAGAGGTCGTAGAGCCCGATGCCGGCATGCGTGTCGAGCACCCGGAATGCCGCGTCCTTCTTCTGCATGTAGCGGATCAGCCGCGCCAGCACGGCATGTTTCAGCACATCGGCAAAATTGCCCGCATGATAGATGTGGCGGTAGTTCATTTTCGCTGATGTCCGTATGAATTCGCGTTATCGGGAGTTTTTGTGGCTTTTGGCCTTAGAAGCCTTGCAATATACAAAGGCCATGAACATTGCGACCCCCATCCACGCCAAATCCCCGAAGCTGGACAGCAAGATCGGCCACACGGCCTGTCCGCATGACTGTCCTTCCACCTGCGCGCTCGAGGTCGAGATATCGGAGGATGGCCGCATCGGCCGCGTGCGCGGCGCAAACGATCATTCCTATACGTCGGGCGTCATCTGCGCCAAGGTCGCCCGCTATGCCGAACGGCTCTACAATCCCGACCGGCTGATGCATCCCCTGCGCCGCGCCGGCGCCAAGGGGGCAGGGCAGTGGCAGCAGATTTCCTGGGAGAATGCGCTTGACGAGATCGCCGAAGCCTTCGTGAAGGCCGAGGCGAGAGACGGTAGCGAGGCGATCTGGCCCTATTTCTACGCCGGCACCATGGGCTGGGTGCAGCGCGACTCGATCGATCGCCTGCGTCATGCCAAGCGTTATTCCGGCTTCTTCTCCTCGATCTGCACCAACCCCGCCTGGACCGGATTCACTGTGGCGACCGGTGTACTGCGCGGGCCGGATCCGCGTGAGATGGGCCGCACCGATTGCGTCGTCATCTGGGGCACCAATGCGGTCTCGACCCAGGTCAACGTGATGACCCACGCCATCAAGTCCCGCAAGGAACGCGGCGCGAAGATCGTCGTCATCGACATCTACGATAACCCGACGATGAAGCAGGCCGACATGGCCCTGATCGTCAAGCCGGGCACCGACGCCGCACTTGCCTGCGCCATCATGCACATCGCCTTCCGCGACGGCTACGCCGATCGGGACTATATGGCGAAATACGCCGATGATCCCGCCGGTCTCGAAGCGCATCTGAAGACGAAGACGCCGCAATGGGCGGCTGATATCACCGGCCTTTCGGTCGAGGAGATCGAAGCCTTCGCGCGCCTCGTCGGCACGACGAAAAAGACCTTCTTCCGTTTGGGTTATGGCTTCACCCGCCAGCGCAACGGCGCGGTCGCCATGCATGCGGCGGCTTCGATCGCCACCGTCCTCGGCTCCTGGCAATATGAGGGCGGCGGGGCCTTCCATTCGAACACCGATATCTTCCGCATGAACAATGCGGAATTGACCGGCCGGTCGATGAAGGATGCCGATATCCGCGTGCTCGACCAGTCGCAGATCGGCCGGGTGCTGACCGGCGATGCGGTGGCGCTGCGCCATCGCGGTCCGGTGACGGCGATGCTGATCCAGAACACCAATCCCGCCAACATCGCCCCTGAACAGCGCCTCGTCAGACGCGGCTTCGCCCGCGACGATCTCTTCGTCGCCGTCCACGAGCAGTTCATGACCGAAACGGCCGATATCGCCGACATCGTGCTGCCGGCGACGATGTTCGTCGAGCACGACGATATTTACCGCGCCGGCGGGCAGAACCACATTCTGCTGGGGCCGAAGCTGGTCGAGCCGCCGCCAAGCGTGCGCACCAACCTCTTCGTCATCGAGGAGCTGGCAAAACGCCTCGGCGTCGCCGACCGCCCCGGCTTCGGCTTCACCGCCCGCGAAATGATCGACCGCGTTCTGAAATCGAGTGACCTGCCGGATTACGACCATTTCCTCGAACACAAATGGTTCGATCGCCAGCCGGCTTTCGAGGACGCCCATTTCCTGAACGGCTTTGCCCATCCCGACGGCAAGTTCCACTTCCGCCCGGACTGGATCAACCAGCCGGCGCCGAACAAGCCGCCGGCCGCGATCGGCGTGCTCGGGCCGCATGCCGAGCTGCCTGTATTCCCCGATCAGGTCGATGTCATCGAAGTCGCCGATCCCGAGCACCCCTTCCGTCTCGCCACGTCGCCGGCCCGCAACTTCCTGAATTCGAGCTTTTCCGAAACCAAGACCTCGCGTCAGAAGGAAGGCCGTCCGGAAGTGATGATCAATCCGTCAGATGCCGAAGCCAGCGGCATCGGCCATGGCGATCTCGTCCGCATCGGCAACGGCCGCGGCGATCTGCGCATCCACGCCCGCGTCACCACCGAGGTGAAGCCGGGCGTGCTCATCGCCGAGGGGCTCTGGCCGAACAAGGCGCATGTCGACGGTGAGGGCATCAATGTGCTGACGGGCGCAGATCCGGTCGCGCCTTATGGCGGGGCGGCCGTACACGACAATAAGGTCTGGCTTCGCAAGGACATAGCATGATGCAGCCGAAATCACGGGTGAAAATCGTCAGCGAGGAAACCCTGTCGAATGGGTGGACGCGGCTGACCAGCTACCTGCTTGACTATATCGACCGCAGGGGCGCGACCCAAAGGTTGAAGCGGGAAGTCTACCACCGCACGCAGGCTGCCTGCATCCTGCTCTACGATCCCAAGCGCGACCTCGTCGTCCTCGTCCGTCAGTTCCGCCTTCCTGTCCATCTGCATGGCGATCCCGCCTGGACAATCGAGGTGCCGGCCGGTCTTCTCGACGACGATCATCCCGAGGCGGCGATCCGCCGCGAGGCGATGGAGGAAACCGGCTATCACCTGCGCGATGCCCGCTTCCTTTTCAAAGCCTATTCTTCACCGGGCTCGGTCACCGAAGTCGTTCATTTCTTCGCCGCCCTGATCGACACTGCCGATCGCGTCGCGGAAGGTGGCGGACTGGATGAGGAGCATGAGGACATCGAGGTTCTCGAAATCCCGCTCGACGAGGCCGCCCGGATGATCGAAACCGGCGAGATCTTCGACGCCAAAACGATCATGCTGTTGCAATGGGCTTTGTTGAACAGGGGCAGGCTTCAATAGCGCCCAAATTTCATACGAGTGTCACGAAGCAGTTCTAAGCGCTGCGGCTTGTCGATCATCGGATACGGTCAGGAGAAAGCCCATGTGGCTCAGCAATTTCACCCTCGTTCTCCCAAACGAGGTGGTGAGTGAAGGTTCCGTGCGTGTCGAGGATGGCATGATCGCCGAGATCAGGCCGGAGCCGGTCGCGGCTGCCGCCATCGATGGCGGCGGGCGGCTGCTGATGCCGGGATTTGTCGACCTGCATGGCGACATGATCGAGCGCGAGATCGCGCCGCGGCCGAACGCGACCATGCCGATCGATTTCGGCATCCACGAACTCGACAAGAAGCTTGCCGCCGCCGGTGTCACCACGGCCTTTGCCGCCGTCTCCTTCGCCACCGAAAGCGTCTACGGCCACGTCCGCTCGCTGGAGACGACGTCGGCCGTGATCGAGGGCATCAACCGGTTGCGTAACGATCTGCTGATCGACCATCGCGTCCACGCCCGCTATGAAATCACCAATGTCGGTGCGGCGCCCGTGCTCGAACGTCTGCTGAACGCCGATGAGATCGATATGGTCTCGCTCACCGACCACACGCCGGGCCAGGGCCAATACAACAACCTGCAGAGCTATATCCTCAGCATCTCCGAGCGCCGCGCCATCTCCGAGGAAATGGCCGCCGAGATCGTCGCCAAGCGCATCGCCATGCGCAACAATCCCGAGATCGAAGCCAAGCTGAAGGAGATCGTCGCGCTGTCGCTGAAGCACAAGCTGTCGCTTGCCTCGCATGACGACGACAGCGTCGAGAAGGTCGCCGAAATGCATGATCTCGGCGTCACGATCAGCGAATTTCCTGTCACCGCGCCTGCGGCCGAAGAAGCCCGCCGCCGTGGCCTCTGGACGCTGATGGGCGCTCCGAACGCCCTGCGCGGCCAGTCGATGTCCGGCAATCTCAGCGCGCTTGCTGCCGCCAAGGCAGGGCTGCTCAGCGTCATCGCCGCCGATTATCACCCGGCCGCCTTCGTCCCCGGCATCTTCAAGCTCGCCGACATGGTGGAAGGCGGCTTCCCCGCAGCCGTCGCCATGGCGACCGGCAATGCCGCCCGCTCCGCCGGCCTCCTCGACCGTGGCGAGATCGCTCTCGGCCAGCGCGCCGATCTGGTCGTGGTCGAGCCGGGCGACATCAACCGCATCCGCGCCACCTTCCGCGCCGGCCGCTTCGTCTACAGCGACGGCACGCTGCATCCGCTGCGGGCGATAGCGGCTTGACGCAATTCACCTAAAACTTGTGTGTTTCGCCCCTCATCCTCACCCTAACCCTAACCCCGAAAAACGGAGAGAAGGTGCCGGCAGGCGGATGAGGGGCAGCCCTTGAACCAGAGCCATTGAGATGCGCTTTATGCGCGGTCGCCGATCAGCGAAATCAACTGCGCCTTAGGGGCGACGGCGGAAGTCTCGGCGCCCACCGCCTTGCCGCCGTCCATCGTCACGCGGCCTTCGGCAAAGAGCCGCAGCGCTCGCGGATAGATCTGGTGCTCGACGGTGAGCACCCGCGCGGCCAGGCTTTCGGCGGTGTCGCCTGTGAGAATCGGGACGGCCGCCTGGCCGATGACCGGCCCTTCGTCCATGCCTTCGGTGACGAAATGCACCGTGCAGCCGGCGATCCGCATGCCGGCGTCGATGGCGCGCTGATGTGTGTGCAGGCCCGGGAACAACGGCAGCAGGGAAGGGTGGATGTTGAGCATCCGGCCCTCGTAACGCTGGATGAAAGTCGCCGTCAGCAGCCGCATGTAGCCTGCGAGGCAGAGGATATCGGGTGAAAGCGTGTCGAGCACGGAAAAAATCGCCGCCTCATGCGCTTCCTTGCTTGCATAGTCCTTGCGAGGAAAGGCGAAGGTGGCGATGCCTTCGGCATCAGCCTTGGCAAGTCCGCCGGCATCCGCCTTGTCGGAAATCACGCCGACGATCTCGGCCGGGTAGTCGGCGGCTTTCGCCGCCGCGACCAGCGCCATCATGTTGGAGCCGCTGCCCGAAATGAAGACGACGACGCGTTTGCGCGGCGTGCTCATAGGGCAAGCGTGCCCTTGTAGACCGTGCCGGCAGCGCCTTCGTCGCGGGCGATCATGCGGCCGAGGGTGACGACCTTTTCGCCTTCGGCTTCGAGCGCCGTCGATACCGCGGCGACATTCTCGTCAGCGACGACGACGATCATGCCGATGCCGCAGTTGAAGGTGCGCAGCATTTCCTTGGCCTCGACGCCGCCAGATTTGGCGAGCCACGAGAAGACCGGCGGCACCTTGACGGCGGCAAGATCGATCTCGGCCGCCAGATGCTTCGGCAGCACGCGCGGAATATTCTCGGGGAAGCCGCCGCCGGTGATGTGGGCGAGCGCCTTCAATGCACCCGTCTCGCGGATCGCTTTCAGGAGCGGCTTTACATAGATGCGGGTCGGCTCGAGCAGCGCTTCGCCGAGCTTCTTGCCTTCGGCGAACGGCGCCGGAGCATCCCAGCCGAGGCCGGAGAGTTCGACGATCTTGCGCACCAGCGAGAAGCCGTTGGAATGGACGCCGGAGGAGGCGAGGCCGAGGATTACGTCGCCCTCGGCGATATCGCCCGACGGCAGCAGTTGGCCGCGTTCGGCAGCTCCTACGGCAAAACCGGCGAGATCGTAATCGCCGGAGGAATACATACCCGGCATTTCGGCGGTTTCGCCACCGATCAGCGCACAGCCCGCCTCGCGGCAGCCCGCCGCAATGCCGCCGACGATGGCGGCACCCTGGTCGGGGTCGAGCTTGCCGGTTGCGAAATAGTCGAGGAAGAACAGCGGCTCGGCGCCCTGGACCACCAGATCGTTGACGCACATGGCGACGAGGTCGATGCCGACGGTGTCGTGATAATCCGCATCGATGGCGATCTTCAGCTTGGTGCCGACGCCGTCATTGGCGGCGACGAGGACTGGATCGGTAAAGCCTGCGGCCTTGAGGTCGAAGAGCCCGCCGAAGCCGCCGATCTCGCCGTCAGCGCCGGGGCGGCGGGTCGAGCGCACCGCCGGCTTGATCTTCTCGACGAGGAGGTTGCCGGCATCGATGTCGACGCCCGCATCGCTGTAGGTCAGGCCGTTTTTCCCAGACTGGCTCATGCTGGTCTCCGATGGCTGTTTTCAGGCGGCTAACATGCCGCGTCATCTGCCGGTCGCAATTGCATGACAGGGGCGTTTATGCAAGCGCTGCATGGGAAAAGCCCCCAATTTCCCGCGTCTTCCCTGAGCCTTTCCGGGATTTGGCGCAACAGGGTTGACCATCTTTGCGCCTGCATCCTATGTGCTGAATGGCCGCGCCGGATGAGACGCGGCGTTTATCGGCGGCGAGCGATCAGCGGGGAAGCGATGCCACAGCATGTCAGCGGCAACAGTCTCAAGCGCCAGATCTTCTTCTGGCTGGCCGTGCTCGTCTTCTTCATCGCCTTTCTTTATGTTTTCAGCTCGATCCTGCTGCCCTTCGTCGCCGGCATGGCGATCGCCTATTTCCTCGATCCGGTGGCAGACAGGCTGCAGCGGCTCGGCCTGAGCCGGATGATGGCGACGATCGTCATCCTGATTGCCTTCGTCGTCATTTTCGCCTTGGCGCTGATGATCCTCATTCCGGTGCTCATCAGCCAGTTCAACGATTTCGCCGAGCGGCTGCCGGGCTATATCAGCCAATTGCAGCAGTTCATCACCCAGACGCAGAATTCGCTGCTGCCGGACTGGGTCAAGAGCCAGGCCGGCACGATCAAGGACAATCTCTCCGGCATCCTTTCCGAAGGCATGGGTTTCCTTACGGGATTGTTCGCGCAGCTCTGGAATTCCGGCAAGGCGATCGTCGATGTCATATCGCTGCTCGTCGTCACCCCCGTCGTCGCCTTCTATATCCTGCTCGATTGGGATCGCATGGTTTCCAAAGTCGACCAATGGATCCCGCGCGACTATGTCGGCGATGTCCGCCAGATCGCCAAGGAGATCGACCAGGCGATCGCCGGCTTCATCCGCGGCCAGGGCTCGCTCTGCCTCATCCTCGGCATTTATTATGCCGCCGGGCTTTCTCTGGTCGGCCTGAATTTCGGCCTGCTCATCGGCCTCTTCGCCGGCATGATCAGTTTCATTCCCTATGTCGGTTCGCTTGTTGGTCTCATTCTCGCCGTGGGCGTGGCGCTCGTGCAGTTCTGGCCGGATTATCCCTGGATCGGCCTGGTGCTCGCCGTCTTCTTCAGCGGCCAGTTCCTGGAAGGCAACATCCTGCAGCCGAAGCTCGTCGGCTCCAGCGTCGGCCTGCATCCTGTCTGGCTGATGTTTGCGCTTTTCGCCTTCGGCGCGCTCTTCGGCTTCGTCGGTCTTCTGGTCGCCGTGCCGGCGGCCGCGGCCGTCGGCGTCCTTGTCCGCTTCGCGCTTTCACGCTACCTTCAGAGCGATCTTTATTTTGGCGGGTCGTCAGGCGGCCGCGTTCGGAAGACGAAATCAGTTCCCCATGAATGACGTGAAGAACGCTGATCCGAAGCGTAAGGCCGGAGAGCAGCTTCCCCTGGCCTTTTCGCATGACGTTGCAACCGGCCGCGACGATCTCCTGATCTCGGAGCGTCTCGCGGCGGCGGTTTCGATCGTCGATGCCTGGCCGAACTGGCCCTCGCCAGTCGTCATCCTCGCCGGCCCGGTGGGCTCGGGCAAATCGCATCTCGCCGGCATCTGGAAGGAACACAGCGGGGCGGAGATCATTCATCCCAAGGCCGGCTCCGATGCCGCCGTTGCGGCGGCGAACGGCCCCGTTCTGTTCGAGGATGCCGACCGTCTCGGCTTCGACGACAACACGCTCTTCCACGTCATCAACAGCGTGCGCGAAAACGGCACCAGCCTGCTGATGACAAGCCGTCTCTGGCCGATGTCTTGGTCGGTTCTGCTGCCGGATCTGCGCTCTCGCCTCAAGGCCGCCACCGTCGTCGAGATCGGCGAACCGGATGAAGCCCTGCTGTCGCAGGTGATCGTCAAGCTCTTCGCCGACCGGCAGCTTTATATAGATGACAAACTCGTGCTCTATATCGTCAACCGCATGGAGCGGTCGCTGAACGCAGCCCAGACGATCGTCGAAAGGCTCGACCGGCTGGCCTTGTCGCGGGGCACGAAAATCACCCGGTCCCTTGCTGCCGAAGTATTGAATGAATTGGGAAATTCGGAACCGGCCGATTGACTGTCACAGTTCCGTCGTGAAACTGATATAATTGCCGTCGCGATTGAAAACGGGGGAGCGGACCATGGACAGCGCAGTCGCAGAAAATCAGGAAGCCTTCCCGCAAACCAACGACAACGTCCCCCCGCTGGAAGAATTGCTGACGAGCCCCGAGCGCTTCATCAACCGCGAATTCTCCTGGCTGCAATTCAACCGCCGCGTCCTGGAAGAGACGCTGAATACCGAGCATCCGCTGCTCGAGCGTGTTCGCTTCCTGTCGATCTCCGCTGCCAACCTCGACGAGTTTTTCATGGTGCGCGTCGCCGGCCTCGAAGGCCAGGTGCGCCAGAACATTGCCATCCGCAGCCCGGACGGTAAGACCCCGGCCGAACAGCTCGACTCGATCCTGCAGGAAATCGACCATCTGCAGATGGAGCAGCAGGCCTCGCTCGCCGTGCTACAGCAGTATCTGGCCAAGGAAGACATCCTGATCGTGCGGCCGGGGGCCCTGAGCGATGCCGATCGCCAATGGCTGGCGACGGAATTCGAACAGGCGATCTTCCCGGTGTTGACGCCGCTGTCGATCGATCCGGCCCACCCATTCCCCTTTATTCCCAATCTCGGCTTCTCGATCGGCCTGCAGCTCGTCAGCAAGAGCGGACGTGAGCCGATGACGGCGCTGCTGCGCCTTCCGCCGGCGCTCGACCGCTTCGTGCGTCTGCCGGACGAGGCTGGCATCATTCGCTACATCACGCTGGAAGATGTCGCCAACATCTTCATCCACCGGCTTTATCCCGGTTACGAAGTTCAGGGATCGGGTACGTTCCGCGTCATCCGCGACAGCGATATCGAAGTCGAGGAAGAGGCCGAGGATCTCGTCCGCTTCTTCGAAACGGCGCTGAAGCGGCGCCGCCGCGGCAAGGTGATCCGTATCGAGACCGACTCGGAAATGCCGGCCTCGCTGCGGCAGTTCGTCGTCCAGGCGCTCAGCATTCCCGACAATCGCGTCGCCGTTCTGCCTGGTCTCCTGGCGCTGAACACTCTCTCCGAGATCACCAAGGCGCCGCGCGACGATCTCAGGTTCCAGCCCTACAATGCGCGATTTCCCGAGCGCGTCCGCGAGCATGCCGGCGACTGCTTCGCCGCCATCCGCGAGAAGGACATGGTCGTCCACCACCCCTACGAATCCTTCGACGTGGTGGTCCAGTTTCTTCTCCAGGCTGCGCGCGATCCTGATGTCCTGGCGATAAAGCAGACGCTTTACCGCACCTCCAACGACAGCCCGATCGTCCGTGCGCTGGTCGATGCCGCCGAAGCCGGCAAATCGGTGACGGCGCTGGTCGAGCTCAAGGCGCGCTTCGACGAAGAGGCGAATATCCGCTGGGCACGCGACCTCGAACGCGCCGGCGTGCAGGTCGTCTTCGGCTTCATCGAACTCAAGACCCACGCCAAGATGTCGATGGTCGTGCGCCGAGAGGAGGGCAAGCTCCGGACCTATTGCCATCTGGGAACCGGCAACTACCACCCGATCACCGCCAAGATTTACACGGATCTCTCCTATTTCACCTGCAATCCCGTCATCGCCCACGACATGGCGAATATCTTCAATTTCATCACCGGCTACGGCGAGCCGGAAGAGGGCATGCAGCTCGCGATCTCTCCCTATACGTTGCGCTCGCGCATCCTGCGTCACATCGAGGAGGAGATTCAGCATGCCAGGAACGGCGCGCCGGCGGCGATCTGGATGAAGATGAACGCGCTCGTCGATCCCGACATCATCGACGCGCTCTATCGCGCCAGCCATGCCGGCGTCGAGATCGATCTCGTCGTGCGCGGCATCTGCTGCCTGCGTCCGCAGGTGCCCGGCCTTTCCGAAAAGATCCGCGTGAAGTCGATCGTCGGCCGCTTCCTCGAGCACAGCCGCATCTTCTGCTTCGGCAACGGCCACGGCCTGCCGTCCGATAAGGCGCTGGTTTACATCGGTTCGGCCGACATGATGCCGAGGAACCTCGACCGCCGCGTCGAAACCATGGTTCCGCTGACGAATCCCACCGTTCATGAGCAGGTCTTGTCACAGATTATGCTCGGCAACGTGATTGACAATCAGCAAAGCTACGAGATATTGCCCGACGGTACGTCGCGGCGCATGGAAGTGCGCAGGGGCGAGGAACCGTTCAATGCGCAGCAGTATTTCATGACCAATCCGAGCCTGTCGGGCCGTGGTGAAGCCCTGAAGTCCAGCGCGCCGAAGCTGATCGCCGGCCTGCTCGACGGCCGCAACAACAAGTAAAACTGGACCTAAATGGTTGAATCTGAAGCCCAGGGGCGCCTTCCGGGGATCGCCCCGGTCTCCGTCGTCGACATCGGATCGAATTCCATTCGTCTGGTCGTCTACGAAGGCTTGTCCCGTTCGCCCACGATCCTCTTCAACGAAAAGGTTCTTTGCGGCCTCGGCAAGGGCATTGCTCTGACCGGCAAGATGGACGAGGCAAGCGTTGCCCGGGCGCTTCAAGCACTTCACCGCTTCAAGGCTCTCTCCGATCAGGCCCGCGCCGCCACCATATATGTGCTCGCGACGGCCGCCGCACGTGAGGCGAGCAACGGTCCCGATTTCATCCATCAGGCGGAGACGATCCTGCAGCGCCACGTCCGCGTGCTCTCAGGTGAGGAAGAGGCTCGTTTCGCTTCGCTCGGCATCATCAGCGGCTTCTTCAATCCCGATGGTATTGCCGGCGACCTCGGCGGCGGTTCGCTTGAGTTGATCGACATCAAGGGCAAGGAAGTCGGCAAGGGCATCACCCTGCCGCTCGGCGGCCTGCGCCTGTCGGAATATGCCAGCGGCTCGCTTTCCAAGGCTCGGACCTTTGCCCGCAAGCAGGTGAAAACGGCAAAGCTCCTTGCGAAAGGCGAGGGGCGCACCTTCTACGCCGTCGGCGGCACCTGGCGAAATATCGCCAAGCTGCACATGGAGATCACCAATTATCCGCTGCACATGATGCAGGGTTATGAAGTGTCGCTCGAAGCGATTATGCTGTTCCTCGATCAGGTGGCGACCGCGCGCGATTCCAAGGAGCCGGCCCTTCAGGCGGTCTCCAAGCATCGCCGCTCGCTGCTGCCCTTCGGCGCCATCGCCATGAAGGAAGTCCTGAGCGTCATGAAGCCTTCGATGATTTCCTTCTCGGCGCAGGGCGTGCGCGAAGGCTATCTCTATTCACTGCTTTCCGAATCCGAACGCCGCGCCGATCCGCTGCTGGCGGCTGCCGGCGAATTGGCGATCCTGCGTGCCCGATCACCGGAACATGCCCGCGAGCTGGCGGAATGGACCGGCCGCATGATGCCCCTCTTCGGCATCCAGGAAACCGAAGAGGAAAGCCGCTACCGTCAGGCTGCCTGTCTGCTTGCCGATATCAGCTGGCGCGCCCATCCCGACTATCGCGGTCTTCAGGCGCTGAACGTCATCGCCCACTCTTCCTTCGTCGGCATCAGCCATCCTGGCCGGGCTTTCATCGCCCTCACCAACTATTATCGCTTCGAGGGCCTGCACGATGACGGCGCCACCGGGCCGTTGGCGCAGATCGCGACAGCCCCATTCATCGAGCGCGCCAAGCTGCTCGGCGGCATGCTGCGCGTCGTCTACCTCTTCTCAGCCTCGATGCCCGGCATCGTCAAGAACCTGACCTTCCGCAAATCGTCGAACCCCGACTTCGATCTCGAATTCGTCGTCCCCCCCGAATACCGGGACTTCGCCGGCGAACGCCTGGACGGCCGTTTGCAGCAACTTTCGAGATTGACGAACAAGAGGCTGGCGTTCCGGTTCGAGTAGTACACTGCTTGCTCCCTCTTCTCCCCAGCGGGGAGAAGGTGGCCCGCAGGGTCGGATGAGGGGGCCGCACGGCACGCCCTTCATGTTGCCCTTCGCTTATGCTCAGCGCATTCGCGGCTTCGCCGCTCACCCCCTCAACCGCCTGCCGGCACCTGTACCTGGGTTGAGCCGCGGGTCTCAACCCGTCCTTCGGACCCCCGCTGGGGAGAAGAAGTTTGTGGCAGCGCCGAATTCCTACGTCACCTCAAGATTCGCGGCGCTGAAACAGAAAAAGGGCGGCGCCCACGCACCGCCCTCTCCATCTCAATTAAACCCGAATTACTTCGCGTTCAAAAACTCGCCAACCTCAAGCAGGCTGAACTCGTTGTTGTCGGCCTTGTCGACGGCGCGGCCGGCGGAGAAGGGCAGGTTGTTGTCGTTGCCGATAATGATGTGCGTGGCGTCGACGCGATCCACGTTTTCGATCGTCACGAACGGCATGTCGTAGACGCCGTCCTTGCTGCCGGCCTTCTTCTTGTTGTCGGGGTCCTTGATATCAAGGAGATCGATATAACCGATCTTGCGGACGGCCTTACCGACATTGGCGTCGTTGAACTCGATCTTGTAGGCGCGCTTCAGCACGGCCGGAGCTTCGAAGCAATCCGGCTTCGGCTGCTTCGGGTCGGCGCAGGCCTTGTCGCTGGCGCCGGCGCCGCTGTCGCGCTCGATGACGAGGGCGGTGGTGTCGTCGAGCATGTTGAAATCGCCGATGGACACACCCTTGTCCTCGAAGGGATAAAGCCAGCTGCGGCCGGTCCACTTCTTGGAGGCGACGTCGAACTCGATGACGCGGATGGCTGTGTGGCCGTCGACTGCCTCCATCGTGCCGTCATCCTTGTAGATGGCGCCTTCGAGCAGGCCATAGAGCTTGGAGCCGTCCTTCGACATGGCGAGGCCCTCGAAGCCGCCGGAGCGCTTCAGGTTGAAGACCGGCATCTTCGCCGCCGGATTGCCCGGCAGCTGGATCAGCGGATTGTCGGGCGAAAGCACCGGCTTGCCGTCGAGCGTCGTCGGGATGACGTCGGTCAGGCGGCCTTCGGTGTCGACCTTCAGGATGTAAGGACCGAATTCATCGCCCAGCCAGAAACCGTCGGCAACCGGCTGGATCGATTCGATGTCGAAGTCGGCGCCGGTGAGGTAGCGCGTATCCGTGCCTTCGAGCACGATCGGGAAGGGGGCGATCTTGTTGGGATCGGAAAGGAAGAGGTTCTTGACGACTTCAGCCTTGTTGGCCGCCCAGTCGAACTTCATCTGGTGCAGGAAAAGCATGGAGTCCGACGAATTGGCCTTGGAGCCGAAGCCGTTGTCCGAGAGCGTCCAGAAGGTGCCGTCGGCCATCGTCTTGATGCCGGAGAAGCCCTGGATCGGTTGACCGTCGAAGGGAAGCTTCAGGTCGGTGACGCGCGCGCCGTCCTTGCCGGGAACCGTGCCGAGCGCTTCGGTGCGCTTGCGGTCCGGCGTCGTGAACTTGCCGGAATGCTTGAGGAATTCGGGCGCGTCGGCCGGTGCCGCAACCATGGTGTTGGCAGGCAGGATCGCCTGGCCCGCGAGCTTGGCCGGAAATTCCTGCTGATCGGCCGAAGCGGAGCCAGCAATCAGGATGAAAAGCGATACGGATGCAAAAAGGATCTTCTTCATAATATCCCCATGAAACGGATGCGAATGCCTCCGCTTAGCAGGGCTTCCGTGTCAGGGAATTGACGGTTGGGTGAAGCTTTGGTGACTTGCCTTGCTCAGCCGTGCAGAATGACCGCGGGCGTGTTCAGCATGGTGACCGCGCGTGAGGAAAGCGCCATCACGCCGAGCGCCTGGCCGCGTCCTTTGACGGCATGAATGCCGAGATCCTCACAGGCGACGTCGTCTGGAAATTCCATGCGCCGGGCCAGCTCGGCGGAGATCAGCACCTGCCGGTTCAAGCTGCGGCAGAGCGTCTCCAGCCGGGAGGTCGTATTCACCGTGTCCCCGAAATAGCTGATCTTGTGGTGGTCGACGCCGACTTCCGCCGTAATGATCTCGCCGCCATGAAGGGCGGCGCGGAGCTTCGGCACCTGCCCGTAGCTTTTCCGCCAGCCGGCGGCATTGGCTTCGATATCGGCAAGGATGTCGAAGATACAGCGAACGCAGCGCGCATCCTTGATGCCGCGGGCAAGCGGCCAGGTGATGATCGCCGCATCGCCGACATAGTCGTTGATCATGCCCTTGTGACGCCGCACGGGCTCGGCGAAGGTCGCAAACAGCGAGCTCAGCAGTTGCTGCGCCCGGAGGTCACCATGCTTTTCGGCAAAAGCCGTCGAATCGACGAGATCGATGAACAGAAAGACGCGTTCTTCCTTGACCGGATTGCGGTAGCGGCTGATGAGCATGCTGAGGAATACCTCGCGGCCGAGCAACTCCCGCACCCGCAGGATGAAGATCAGCGCCGAGCAGACGGCAAGCGCATAGAGGAAGACCTCGAACGGCATGATGACGAGGTCGAGGGGCGAGGAGGGCGTGAGCATGCCGAGCGACCACAGCAGCAGGCCGGCGCAGGCAAAGCCGATGCTCATCAGGATCTCGTAGATCACCAGTTCCGTGATGATGAAAACGAAGGTCGGCAGCTTCTGGATGCGCCTGTAGAGGGTACGAAACAGCACCTTGCGCTCGAAGGCGAGGATCGGCATGCCGATGAAGAGCGCGAAGATAGCTCCGACAACAGGCGTCTGATTGGAATAGAACATCAGATCGTAGACGACGCCGCTGGCCGCCAGCACGATCGAGATCAAGATCCAGTTCTGCGTCGGAGATATTTCCCGCATGCCGCCTCTTCGTCGTGCTGTTTGCTCCCGCTATTGTTTCAGCCGGGAAAAAAGCGTCAAGCGAATTTGATTCTGCCCTGAAGCATGTCGAGCAAAACTGTGCAGCTGTTTTGCGGCAAGATATGTCGAAACAAAGGCCTAAAGCGCGGTAGGCGAAGGTGAAAGATCGCGACGCGCTCAGAGGCTGACGGTTTCGACCTTCCGGCCGACGAAGCGCAAGCCGATCTGGCCCTGGATCAGCTGCAGCGCCGGTTCGCCGAAAAGATCGCGCCGCCAGCCGTGCAGGGCAGCGACGTCGGCCTTCTCGCCGTCGGCGGCGATCTTGTCGAGATCCTCGCTGTTGGCGATCACCTTGGGCGCGACGCCGTGTTTTTCCGAGATGAGCTTCAGGAGCACCTTGAGCAGCTCGACGGCAGCCGCAGCCCCCTCGGGCGCCTGGGTCTGGCGTGGCACATGCGGCATATCTGCCTTCGGAAGAGCCAGCGCCGCATTGACGGCCTCGACGACGGCGCCGCCGGAGGCCGAGCGCTCCCAGCCTTTGGGGATGGTGCGCAACCGGCCGAGCGCCTCGGAATCCTTCGGCTGCTGCTGGGCGATTTCGTAGATCGCGTCGTCCTTGAGGACGCGCGAACGCGGCACGTTGCGGGCTCGCGCTTCGCGCTCACGCCAGGCGGCGACAAATTTCAGGACCGCCAGCTCCTGCGGCTTGCGCAGCCGCATCTTCAGCCGCTGCCAGGCGTCGTCGGGATGCATGTCATAGGTTTCGCGCGCTTCGAGAATGTCCATTTCCTCGCGGAGCCAAGACGTGCGGCCTTCGCGGTCGAGCTCAGCCTTCAGCGACAGATAGACGTCGCGCAGATGCGTGACGTCGGCCAGCGCATATTCCAGCTGCTTATCGGAGAGCGGCCGGCGGCTCCAGTCGGTGAAGCGCGACGACTTGTCGATATGGACGTTCTTGATGCGGCTGACCAGCTGGTCGTAGGAGACGCTGTCGCCGAAGCCGCAGACCATGGCGGCGACCTGGGTATCGAAGATCGGATGCGGGATGAGATTGCCGCGATTGAAGATGATTTCGATGTCCTGCCGCGCGGCGTGAAAGACCTTCAACACCTTCGTATCGGCCATCAGCTCGAAAAAGGGAGCGAGATCGAGGCCCTTCGCCAGCGGATCGACGAGAACTTCGATCGTCGGGCTCGCCATCTGGATCAGGCAGAGCTCCGGCCAGAATGTCGTCTCGCGCAGGAATTCGGTGTCGATGGTAATGAAGTCGGACTTGGCCAGCTCTTTGCAGGCGGCCGCCAAATCGGCGGTGGTTTCGATCATATCATTTCATTCGCAAGGAAAAGGTCGGTTGAACCTTCCTTCTCCTTTCGGTTCGATATGTCAATACAACAGCATACGCCTTCCAGCATTGCTGGCTAAGAATCACGACCAAACTGTGGCAAAGCTGAGCCTCAGCTCACTCTGACATAGCTCGTCATGCCCGTCTTTTGGTGTTCGATGATATGGCAATGCAGCACCCAGTCGCCGGGATTGTCGGCGACGAAGGCGAGTTGCACTTTCTCGTCGGGCTGGACGAGATAGGTATCGGAGACCAGCGGCATCACCTCCCGCGTCGAGGAGGAAATCACCGTGAAGCTCATGCCGTGCAGGTGAATCGGATGCGCATGCGGCGTGGTGTTCTCGAGATTGAAGACATAGCTCTTGCCGAGCTTCAATTCCGCGAGCGGCGCCGTCGGATCGGGCGTGTCGCCTGGCCACGGCACCTTGTTGATGGCCCAGAAACTGTAGCCGAGCGTGCCGCAGATGCTCTCGACGGCGGCATTCTCGGCCGTGGCGCTCAGCACCAGCGGGATCTCTTCCGCAGCCGAAAGATCAGCTTTGGGGACAGGATTTTCGGCAAGCAAGCCGAGATCGCCGATATTGCGCTTCAGCGACTGTCCGACGGCGCGCAGGCTGGCAATCGTCTTCGGCGTGGTGCCGCGGATGTCTTCGAGCGTCGCGATGGCGCCTTCTCCATCAGGTATGCGCACGGCAAGATCGAGCCGCTGACCGGGTCCGATCTGCAAGAGGTCGAGAGGGAAGCGCTTCGGCACCGGATTGCCGTCGATGGCGATGACCGTCGCATCGGCGCCTTCCATCTTCAGCGAAAAGATGCGCGTCACGTCGGTGACGGCGATACGCAGCCGCACCAGCCCGCCGGCCGGCGCATCATATTGCGGCTCTTGATGCCAGTTGGCGGTGCGCACCGTGCCGTAGGTGCCGGCCTTCGCCGCATCGCGCGGCCGGAAGGGCGCGATGAATTGCCCGTCGCCCCCGAGCCGCCAGTCGCGCAGGTTCAGCAGCACCTCCGCGTCGAATTCGGGATCGGCCGGGTCCTCGACGACGATCATGCCCGTCATTCCGTGCCCCATCTGCGTCAGCGTATTGCAATGGGGATGATACCAGAAGGTGCCGGCATCGGGCGGCGTGAAGGCGTAGTCGAAGCTGTCTCCGGTATAGACGTAAGGCTGAGTCACGAAAGGCACGCCGTCCATGCGATTGTCGATACGCAGCCCGTGCCAGTGGATCGTCGTCGGCTCGTCGAGCTTGTTGACCAGGCGCGCCGCAAAGGGCCGCCCCTTGATCATCCGGAGAGTGGGCGGCATGCCGTCCTGGCCCCAGCTCATCACATCTCTGGTCGCTCCTGCCTCTGTCAGCAGCGCCTCGGTCTTCAGCGCCGTCAGCAGTTGCGGCTCCGCGGCTGCCTCGGCAAAACCGAATTTCCCGGCAATGCCGATGCCGGCACCATAGGCGCCCGCGACGGCGGATGCCTTCAGCAGGTTGCGGCGGGTAAGGAGAGGCATGGGGCGCTCCGTGATGAGAATGCGTCCTTTTAAAGTTGACCGGCATTTTCATCAATATGGAAGGCGCGGGCCAAACTGCCGCAGTGCTGACGTCGCCGCCTCGCCATAAAGGCGTGCCAAACACCCGGCAGCGCGTGCCAAGCCTTGACAAATCGGAGCGTCCATGCGCTTTTCCGCCCGATTTTCTTGTCGGCGCTTGAGGGTCTTGGAGCCCTTGCAGCCGTCTCAGCACATCCAGGATTTGAGATCATGCATCGCTACCGCAGCCACACATGCGCCGCCCTCCGCAAGACGGATGTCGGCTCGACCGTCCGCATCGCCGGCTGGGTCCACCGCGTTCGCGACCATGGCGGCGTTCTCTTCATCGACCTTCGCGACCATTACGGCATCACCCAGGTCGTCGCCGATCCCGACAGCCCGGCCTTCAAGATGGCCGAAACCGTGCGCGGCGAATGGGTCATCCGTATCGACGGCCTCGTCAAGGCCCGCACCGAAGATACCGTCAACAAGACCATGGCGACCGGCGAAATCGAGCTCTATGCCCAGGAGATCGAAGTTCTCTCCGCCGCCAAGGAACTGCCGCTGCCGGTCTTCGGCGAGCCTGAATATCCGGAGGACGTCCGCCTCAAGTATCGTTTCCTCGATCTTCGCCGCGAGACCCTGCACAAGAACATCGTCAAGCGCACCCAGGTCATCTCGGCCATGCGCCGTGAAATGGGCGGCGCGGGTTTCACCGAATATACGACACCGATCCTGACGGCCTCCTCGCCGGAAGGCGCGCGCGACTTTCTCGTGCCGAGCCGCATCCATCCCGGCACCTTCTACGCCCTGCCGCAGGCGCCGCAGCAGTATAAGCAGCTCTTGATGGTCGCTGGCTTCGACCGCTATTTCCAGATCGCGCCGTGCTTCCGCGACGAGGACCCGCGCGCCGACCGTCTGCCGGGCGAATTCTACCAGCTCGACCTCGAAATGAGCTTCGTGACCCAGGAAGATGTCTGGAACACGATGGGCCCGCTGATCACCAAGGTGTTCGAGGAGTTCGCCGAGGGCAAGCCGGTCACCAAGGAATGGCCGCGCATCCCCTATGACGAGGCGATCCGCAAATACGGCTCCGACAAGCCTGATCTGCGCAACCCGATCGTCATGGAAGCGGTGACCGAGCATTTCGCCGGCTCCGGCTTCAAGGTCTTTGCCGGCATGATCGCCTCCAACCCGAAGGTCCAGGTCTGGGCGATCCCGGCAAAGACCGGCGGCTCGCGCGCCTTCTGCGACCGTATGAACGCCTGGGCGCAGAGCCAGGGCCAGCCCGGCCTCGGCTACATCTTCTGGCGCAAGGAAGGCGAAAAGCTCGAAGGCGCCGGACCGCTTGCCAAGAACATCGGCGAGGAGCGCACCGACGCGATCCGCACCCAGCTCGGCCTCGATGACGGCGACGCCTGCTTCTTCGTCGCCGGCGAGCCGGAAAAGTTCTACAAGTTTGCGGGCGAGGCTCGCACCAAGGCCGGCGAAGAACTGAACCTCGTCGACCGCGACCGCTTCGAGCTGTGCTGGATCGTCGACTTCCCCTTCTTCGAATGGAGCGAAGAGGAGAAGAAGGTCGATTTCGCCCACAACCCGTTCTCGATGCCGCAGGGCGGCCTCGAAGCGCTGCAGAACCAGGATCCCTTGACGATCAAGGCTTTCCAGTATGATGCCGTCTGCAACGGCTTCGAAATCGCTTCCGGTTCGATCCGTAACCAGTCGCCGGAAACGATGGTTGCCGCCTTCGAGAAGGTGGGGCTCAGCCAGCAGGACGTCGAGGACCGTTTCGGCGGCCTCTACCGCGCCTTCCAGTACGGCGCGCCCCCGCATGGCGGCGCTGCCTTCGGTATCGACCGCATCATCATGCTGCTCGTCGGCGCGAAGAACCTGCGCGAAATCTCGCTCTTCCCGATGAACCAGCAGGCTCAGGACCTGCTGATGGGCGCGCCGAGCCCGGCAACGCCGACGCAGCTGCGCGAACTTGCGATCCGGCCGATCCCGCCGGTGAAAAAGGACTGAGTTCTGTTCGTTTTCGAACGAGAGAGCCCGGCGATCAGTTCACAATCGCCGGGCTTTTCATTTGTGCCGATGCATGTTGGCGCCTGAAAAAGAAAAGGCTCGGCAGCGGAACTGCCGAGCCTGCTCTCATGAAGAAAGCCACGAAATCAGTCGTTGGCCGTAACCTTGACGCCGAGCACCTGGGGCAGCGTGTTCGGAGCGCCCATGGCAGCACCCACGATCGTCGGGAAGGGCACCGGCTTTTCAGGCGCGGCGCTGACCGTCAGGCTCTTCGGGTCGTCGAGGAAGGTGTTGACGGCGGCCGAAACGGCATTCTGCAGCTCCGGGATATTCAGCTGCGCCAACATGATCGGCGTCATCGCCTTCAGCGAATCCGCCATCTGCTTGCCGGACATATTCTGCTGCGAACCGGCATAGTCGAGCGCGCGCTTGGTGATAGAGGCATCTTCGAAGCGCACCTTTGCGCCCTCGAAAGACAGCTGCTGCATCAGACCGAGCATGGCGAGACCGAGCGCCTGCTGCGACTGTTCCTTGTTCGGGTTGGCTTCGGATTCCTTCATCGCATCCTGCATCGACTTGATGAAGGCCATCGTGTAGCCCGAGATTTTGAAGCCAAGGTTCAGCTTGCCGACGTTGGTGAAGTCGAAGGCGAATTCCGAAATGTCGATCGTGCCCGGCGCGAGTTCCCAGGCGCCCTTCATGGTGATGTCGCCCTGGACGTGCTGCAGGGCGAGCTTCTCGATCGCATCCTTGCTCTGCGGATCTTCGGCCTTGCTGAGATCGGCCTTCATGCTCTTGAAGGCGCCGTCGAAATCGAAGCCGGATTCATCTTCGCGCAGCGTCAGATTCATGTCGCTCTGGAGCACGGAGAAGACTTCCGCACCGTCCTTGACCACTTTCAGCGGCCCGGTATGGGCGGTTTCATAGAGCATCATGGTGTCGAGCGAGTCGCCGCCCGGCGTCGCCGGAACGGAAATGCCGCCGAGCGTCAGCTCCTGCGCGGTCACCGTGACGCCTTCCTTCGTCGTGTTGATGTCAGGGAAGGCGGCTTCTTCGATGTAATAACCGCCGTCTTCGTCTTCCTCGACGCCGGAAAGGGTGACTTCGCCGATGGCAAGGCTCTCGCCGCCGGTCGGTTTGACGCTGACATTCTTCAAGACAACGGTCGTGCCGTCGATATCGACGCCATCAGCCGAGATCGTTCCGCCCTGTGCTTCATAGGCAGCATTGAGCTTCTTCAGCAGATCGGCGCCGTCGAGAGCGAAAGCCGAGCCGGTAAGCGAGAAAAAGGCTGCGCCCGACAGCATCAGCCGCGTTGTCCGGTAAAAATTCATGGGGTGATTCCTCTGGTGGCGTGTGGCGGTTTGGAAATCTGCAGTTACGCTACTACGGATTGGGCCTGCTTTATATTGCGGCCCACTAATTTTTTGTTGAAGGGAAGGGCAAACGAAATCCAAATTGCCGCGATGAGCTTGTCTCATCCTTTGATGTCGGCCGGAAGACTTCATCCACAGCTGCAATAGGCCGGATTCCTTGCCCGCCGGGCTCTTCTGAGCTAGTCAGGACCCATGGGACAAGAGATTTTGCCGCCTTCCGGCGGAGACGACGACAATATTCAACCAGTCGACCTCAAGGCGGCGCTCGAGCAGCGTTACCTTGCCTATGCGCTGTCGACCATCATGCACCGCGCCCTGCCTGACGTGCGCGACGGGCTGAAACCCGTCCACCGCCGTATCGTCTATGCGATGCACGACATGGGCCTGCGGCCGACCGCGGCTTTCAGGAAATGCGCTAAGATCGTCGGCGAAGTGATGGGTAACTACCATCCGCACGGCGACCAGTCGATCTACGACGCGCTTGCCCGTCTCGCCCAGGATTTCTCGCAGCGCTATACGCTGGTCAATGGCCAGGGCAATTTCGGCAATATCGACGGCGACAGCCCCGCCGCCATGCGTTACACCGAATCGAAGATGACGGCGGTTTCCGAACTGCTGCTCGAAGGCATCGACCAGGATGCCGTCGATTTCCGCGACACTTACGATGAGTCGAATTCCGAACCGGTCGTCCTTCCCGGCGCCTTCCCGAACCTGCTTGCCAACGGTTCGTCCGGCATCGCCGTCGGCATGGCGACATCGATCCCGTCGCACAATGTCCATGAGCTTTGCGACGCCGCCCTGCATCTGATCAAACATCCGGATGCGACCGTCGAAAAGCTCGTCGAATTCATTCCCGGCCCGGATTTCCCCACCGGCGGCATCATCATCGACAATCGCGACAGCATTATCGAGAGCTACCGCACCGGCCGCGGCGGCTTCCGCGTGCGGGCGAAGTGGCAGACGGAGGATCTCGGCCGTGGCGGCTACCAGATCGTCGTCACCGAAATTCCCTTCCAGGTCCAGAAATCACGCCTGATCGAGAAGATCGCCGAGCTGTTGATCGCCCGCAAACTGCCGCTGCTGGAAGATATCCGCGACGAGTCGGCCGAGGATATCCGTATCGTCTTGGTGCCGAAGAGCCGCACCGTCGATCCGACGATCCTGATGGAATCGATGTTCAAGCTGACGGAACTCGAAAGCCGCTTCCCGCTGAACATGAACGTCCTGTCCATGGGCCGCATTCCCAGGGTCATGGCGCTGAACGAAGTGCTGAAGGAGTGGCTGGATCATCGCCGCGAGGTGCTGCAGCGCCGCTCGCGCTTCCGCCTTGCGGCGATCGACAGGCGTCTCGAAATCCTCGGCGGTCTTCTGATCGCCTACCTCAACATCGACGAGGTGATCCGCATCATCCGCGAGGAAGACGAGCCGAAGCCCGTCATGATGGCGCGATGGGATCTGACCGACAACCAGGTCGAGGCGATCCTGAACATGCGGCTGCGCGCCCTGCGCAAGCTGGAAGAATTCGAGATCCGCAAGGAGTTCGACGAGCTCACAAAGGAAAAGGGCGAGATCGAGGCGCTGCTCGCTTCCGACGACAAGCAGTGGCAGACGGTTGCCTGGGAAATCGGCGAGGTGAAGAAGAAGTTCGCCAAGGCGACCGAGGTCGGCCGCCGCCGCACCCAGTTCGCCGATGCGCCCGAAGCCGACGAGGAAGCGATCCAGCAGGCGATGATCGAGAAGGAACCGATCACCGTCGTCATTTCCGAAAAGGGCTGGATCCGCGCGCTGAAGGGCCACATCGCCGATACGGCGACGCTGACCTTCAAGGAAGGCGACGGCCTGAAAGTGGCCTTCCCGGCGCAGACGACGGACAAGATCCTGATCGTCACCACGGGCGGCAAGGCCTTCACGCTCGGCGGCGACAAGCTGCCTGGCGGCCGCGGCCATGGCGAGCCGCTGCGCATCATGGTCGACATGGATAACGACCAGGCGGTGCTGACCGCTTTCGTCCACGACCCCTCGCGCAAGCAACTGATCGTTTCCACGGCCGGCAACGGCTTCGTCGTTCCCGAAGCCGAGTTGGTCGCCAATACGCGCAAGGGCAAGCAGATCATGAACGTCGCGCTGCCCGAGGAAACGCAACTGCTCGTGCCCGTCAGCGGCGATCATGTCGCCGTCGTCGGCGAAAACCGCAAGCTGCTGGTCTTCCCGCTGGTGCAGGTGCCGGAAATGTCACGCGGCAAGGGTGTGCGCCTGCAGCGTTACAAGGATGGCGGCATTTCCGACGTCCGATGCTTCGCAATATCGGATGGCCTCGTCTGGGAAGACAGCGCCGGCCGCACCTTCACGAAGAACAAGGACGAGCTCGCCGAATGGCTTGCCGACCGCGCCACCGCCGGCCGCACTGTGCCGAAGGGCTTCCCGCGCAGCGGTAAATTCGCGGGCTGAGCTTTTACAGCGCCGCGCTCAATTTAGGTGCGGGCTGTAACGCTTTGATTTGCTGCAGAAGTAAATTCCGCGCCCGGCTCTTGGCGGATGCGGGAACTTCTCTATCTCATTGCTGTTACCAAAAATAAGAGAAGGCCGGTTGCGTGGGCGGACGGAACGGCTGTGGCTCGTGCGCCTGGGGAAGGCGCGCGTGCCCTTACCGGAGGAAAAAAGATGCCCGCCAGCACCATAAAATTGCATGTCAGCCACACCTACAAGGCGCCGCCCGCTGTCGTCTATGACGCCTGGCTCAACCCCGAAATCGCCCGGCGCTTCCTGTTTGCGACCGATGACGGTCATGTCATCCGTGCCGAGATTGATCCGCATGTCGGCGGCCGTTTCTTCATCGTCGATCGCCGCCCGACGGGAGATGCTTTCCATCAGGGTGTCTTTCTGGAACTGAAGCGCCCTCGGCACATGGCCTTCAGCTTCTCGGTCGAAGACCACGACCACAATTGCGACCGTGTCGAGATCGACATCGAGCCTCTCGGCGGCGGCAGCCGCCTGACGCTGACCCATGAAATGTGCGCCGAGTGGGCCGAACACGAGGAAAAGACCCGGCGGGGCTGGGCGCATGTCATCGAAGGGCTCGGCAGGGAGCTGGAACAGCAGCAGTTGAAGGCTACGGGTTGAGCGGCACGCTGAAGTCCCGAAGGAAGCGGGTCGCGCCTTCCTCGTCGATCTCCCCGGCGGCGACGGCAAGAACGAAAGCGTAGAGATTGGCGTCAGTGGTCTCTATCTCGTAGCCATTTTCGAGAAGGAATACGCCGGCGGTAACGATCGCGATGCGCTTGTTGCCGTCGACGAATGCGTGGTTGCGGGCAAGGCCGAAAAGATAGGCGGCGGCGAGTTCGATGACGTCTTCGCAGCCGTAATGGGCTTTGTGCATCGGCCGGCCGAGAGCGGATTCCAGCGCGCCTTCGTCACGCAGTCCGGCAAGCCCGCCGAATCGCTCGATCTGCATCGTCTGCAGGCTCTCCACCAATGGCCTTGTCAGGAATTTCAAGGCCATTATTCGGCCAGCTTCTTCAGGGCAACCTTATATTTGTCCATGAAATAGCGCGCCGCCTCAAGCTGACGGGACAAATCCTCATCGGCCGGTTTCAAATTGATGCCGCCGTTTTCCATTTGCAATTCCAGCGAGTCGCCTGCTTTCAATCCAAGGCGATCCAGCACCTCTTTGGGAATGATGACACCCTCGGAGTTTCCGATCTTGCGGATCGTGACGTTCATCGCTCTATCCTCTGTGGTAACGCCGTTATAACATGTCGCCAAGCAGGCGACAACGTCGCGTCATGCCTGTTGCCTGATGCTCTTTCCTCGCACCATCCAGAAGCAATGTCCGGCGATCGCGGCCACCAGGATGCCGCCGCCGAGGAGTGTCATCGTCGCCGGCGTTTCGGCAAAGATCAGCCAGACCCAGATCGGCGCGAGCACCGTTTCCAGCAGATAGAACATGCCGACCTCGGGCGCGGAGAGATAGCGCGGCCCGGTCGCAAGGCACCAGAAGGCAACGGGCATCATGATGGCGCCGTTGAAGAGGATCCAGCCGGGATGGGCGATGGAAAAGCCGGAGGGCAGCGCTTGCGCGAGACCGAGCGCGGCCGGCAGAATGGCGGCGAGCAGCGGCACGAAGCCCATTTCCCGGCGCGAGGCGCGCCCGACCGTGATGGCTGCGGCAAGAATGAGCGCGCTGAGAAGCGCCATGGCGTCGCCAAAAAAATGGCCGCTGGAAAGCCCTTCGCTGACGATCAGTCCGACGCCTGATATCATGAACAGCATGGCGATCAGCGTTGCGGCCTGCGGCTTCTCCTTGAGGAAAATCCAGGAAAGAAGCGCCCCGAACATCGGGTTGAAGGCGACGATGAAGACGACATTGGCTGTGGTCGTATTGAAGACGGCCAGCACGAAGGTGAGGGAGGAGATGCCGTAGAGCAGGCCGGCGAGCAGGCCAGGTCGCCCCGGAACCAGGACCGGCCATTTGCCGGAAGCAAGCCGAATCGTTCCAAGGATGACGAGCGTGGCAAGAACCGTTGCCGCACTTCGCATTCCGAGAACCGACCAGATGTCGCCGTCGCCAAGGCGGACGAGCGGGATATCCATCGAAAGCGCCAAGCCGCCGATCGCCGTCAGCAGCAAGCCCTTCCTGTGATCGGAACGAGCGGAAGGTAACATTCAGTCGTGGGTGCTTTCGGGCATGGTGGAGGGGTCGAAACGTTCCCAACCGCGCGGGGTCAGATGCTCCTGCGGTTGGAAGCGTGTCTTGTAGTCCATTTTCCGCGACCCTTGAACCCAATAGCCGAGATAGACATGCGGCAGGCCGAGCGCTTTCGTGCGCCTGACATGGTCGAGAATCATGAAGGTGCCGAGGGAGCGCCGCTCGAGCCCCGGATTGAAATAGGAATAGACCATCGACAGCCCGTCGCTCATCGTGTCGGTCAGCGCGGCGGCAAGCAGCTCGCCCTTCGGCCGCTCTTCCAGCCCGGAGCCTTCCTCGCGCCGGCGGTATTCGACGATTCGGGTGTTCACATGCGTGTCTTCCACCATGATCGCGTAGTCGAGCACGGTCATGTCGGACATGCCGCCCTGCTGGTGGCGGAAATCGAGATAGCGCCGGAAGAGCGAATATTGCTCGCTGGAAGGCTGGGCCGCAAATTCGGTGGCGATGACGTCGGAATTGGCGGCGAGCACCCGCTTCATCGATTTCGTCGGCTCGAATTCCTGGGCGAGGATTCTCACGGAAACGCAGGCCCGGCAGGATTCGCAGGCCGGACGGTAGGCGATGTTCTGCGAACGGCGGAACCCGCCCTGTGTCAGGATGTCGTTCATCTCGGCGGCGCGCGGACCGACGAGATGGGTGAACACCTTGCGCTCCATCTCATGCGGCAGATACGGACATGCAGCCGGAGCCGTCAGATAAAACTGCGGGGATGGCGTCGTCTGCGTATTCATTTGTCGCGGAAGTTTCCTTGTCGAGACAGTGCCGTTTTCTGACAGCATGACCTAAGAATAGAAAACGTCAACAGCGGGGCGGTTCCTGCCCTTCATTTCAGTCTTCTAATTTTAGATATGGAGCGCCTGCAACACCCGGCAAAGGGAAGGCGGAGACTTTATTTCGTCTCCGCCCGATGGTCTCAGGCCGTGCGCACCGTCACGGTGCCGACCAGCAGGTCGTGGATGAGACGGCTGCGCTCGATAAGCAGGCCGGCAAGCAGGATGAGCGGCGTCAGCACCGAGTTGAGGATCCAGAACAGCGCCAGATGCACGATCGCCGTCAGGAAATCCATCGGCCGGCCGTCGACGCGCACGATCGCGATTCCCATCGCGCGCATGCCGAGCGAGGCCTGGCTCGATCCGCCCACGGTCAGGCCGAAATAAATGCCGGCCACGATGACGAAGAGGGCAGGGTAAAGCAGGAAGCCGAGGCCGAGCGTGAGGATCGACAGGAAGAACAGCACGACAGCGGCCGGAATCCAGAGCAGCGCCACGATGACGTAATCGAGGATGAAGGCGAGGACGCGGCGGCTCAACACGCCGCTATAGGCGCGCCAGTCCTCCGGTGCGGCATAAAGCGGGTTGGGGTTGTAGCTCATCTCAATCTCCTCAGGAAAAGCGATGCCGCTGATATGGTATCGGCGGGACGAAATACAATAATTCGCCTCATACTCACCGTTTGCTGAGAATTTTCGCCACCTCGACCGCGAAATAGGTGAGAATGCCGTCGCATCCCGCCCGCTTGAACGACAGCAGCGTTTCGAGCATCGCCCGTTCACCGTCGATCCAGCCGTTCATCGCCGCCGCCTTGATCTGCGTGTATTCGCCTGAAACCTGATAGGCGAAGGTCGGCAGGCCGAAGGCCTCCTTCATGCGCCAGCAGATATCGAGATAGGGCAGGCCGGGCTTGACCATCAGCATGTCGGCGCCTTCCTCGACGTCGAGGGCCGCGTCGCGGATCGCCTCGGTGCCGTTGGCCGGGTCGATATAATAGGTCTTCTTATCGCCTTTCAGCAGCCCGCCGGTCGAGATCGCCTCACGATAGGGGCCGTAGAAGGCGGAAGCGAATTTCGTCGCATAGCTCATGATGCCGACGCTCTGGTGGCCGGCGGCATCGAGCGCCATGCGGATCACGCCGATGCGGCCGTCCATCATTTCCGACGGCGCGATGATGTCGGCGCCGGCATCGGCCTGCATCACGGCGGCGCGCGCCACCTGATCGACCGTCTCGTCATTGACGATCTCGCCGTCTCTCAGGATGCCGTCATGGCCATGGCTGGTGAAGGGATCGAGCGCGACGTCGGTGATGATGCCGATATTGGGCACGGCCTTCTTGATCGCTGCCGTCGCCTGGTTGATCAGGTTGTTGGCTTCGAGGCTGTTCGAGCCGGTCTCGTCGCGCAGCTCCATCTCGATGTTCGGGAAGGTCGCGAGCGCCGGAATGCCGAGGCCGGCGGCTTCCTTTGCGGCTTCGACGGCTTTGTCGATGCTCATGCGGTTGACGCCCGGCATGGCCGGGATCGGATCGACGATGCCGGAGCCCGGTACGATGAAGATCGGCCAGATCAGGTCGTCGACCGTCAGCCGGTTTTCCTGTACGAGACGGCGCGTCCAGTCCGCCTTGCGGTTGCGCCGCATGCGGCGGTGGCCGGTGATTTCGTCGACGAGATGCGTCTTGTCCTGCATGATATCTATCCCCAGCCCATTCCATTTATCGGAGCGCTCATTATCATGGCGCCCGGAAAATCCAAACCGGACGATTGGCCGCGGCGGAAAACTGCTTGTAACGATGCAACCCCGAACAGATGTTTGCGCTTATGGAAACCGACTCCCCGACGATACCGAAACGCACGCTGGCGGATCTTCTCTTCATTCTCTTCCTGAGGCTGGTCGCCGTCTCCTGCTTCTGGTTCGGGCTGCAATACTGGGCGATGCTCGTCGGTTATTCGCTGGTCGGCACCGGCCGCTTCGATCTTTTGAGCCTGCCGTGGAAGGTGGCGAGCATCAGCCTTGCCGTGCTGTTCCCCGTCGCTTCCCTCGGGCTTTGGCTGACCGTCTCCTGGGGTCCCGTCATCTGGGTGCTGGCGGCCGGCGGCCAGATCGTGATGCACGGGCTGCTGCCCGAGATTTTCGGCGCCAACCAGCTGATCATCCTGCTGCATGGTATGGTCGCCGTCGTCTACTGGATTTTCCGCCTTCTGCTCTGGCTGGAAAAGCGCCGGCACCGCCGCCAGGTAAGCGTTGATTTACCCTGAGACAACGTGGGGTTTCCGGTAAGGCTCCATTAAGCCTGCGGTTTAAGTCGAATTTTATATGTATTCGATAGGGTCTCACTCAAGGCGGGAAGAAAACAAAACCGCCAATCAAACAGTGAGGCAGTCAATATGAATACGAAAATCAAGCCGCAGGCGGTATCCAACTTCCGTGACCAGCAGGATCAGGGCATCCGTGATCTTTACATGGAATCCCTTCATCTTGTTGAACGTCTTCATCGCCGTCTTCTCGACGTCATCAAGGACGAGTTCGACCGTCAGGGCCGCAGCGACGTCAACGCCATCCAGGCGCTGCTCCTTTTCAACATCGGCAATTCCGAGCTGACCGCCGGCGAGCTGCGCTCGCGGGGCTATTATCTCGGCTCCAACGTTTCCTACAACGTCAAGAAGCTGGTCGACCTCGGCTTCATCAACCACCAGCGCTCGCGCATCGACCGCCGCTCGGTCCGCATCAGCCTGACCGAAACCGGCCAGGACATCGCCGAAACGGTCGCCAAGCTCTACGAACGCCACATCGCCTCGATCGACAAAGTCGGCGGCATCGGCACCGACGAGTTCACCCAGATGAACAAGCTGTTGCAGCGGCTCGATCGTTTCTGGAACGACCAGATTTTGTATCGCCTCTAAGACCCGAGACCTCCTTTCAGGGTTGAAGAAAACCGGATGCGTTCCCTGCGCGTCCGGTTTTGCCGTTTGCACTCGCGTGGCATCTTTGCAACGCACGGCGGCCAAGCGTAAAGGCCGGTATTCAAGCCGTTTTTTAGCCGTTATTAACCGGCACGATTTACCCCGTCATATGGTTCGTTGCGTGATGAACTCGGCCATCGGCAGCTGCCCTCGGCCTGACAACACGAATTGGCCATATTGGTGTGGCAGCGGAGTGTTTGACAACCGGCGCTTTCAATGGACCAGGAACGTTCAGGCTTTCGCATCGCAATCTTGTGATGCGGTGGGCGGGCTTTTCTGATGTGCCGGGAGAACGAATGGATAGGGATCTGCGTTACGGCGCAGTGATATCGCAAAGCGCCGCGCTTCCTTTATAGCGGCATTCAGTGGTTGGGACTATGTCGAAGAAAAACGGAAATGAAGCTCTCTCGCGCCGCGCTTTCCTTGCGTCCGCGGCAACGATTGGCGCCAGCGCGATGGCCGCGCCGGCATTGGCGCAGTCGGCGCTCGATACGCTGATCAACGCGCCGCGCCGCGGCAACTGGGACGACCAGTTCGATGCGAAGGCTGCTTCGCGCACGGCGACCGCCGTCGTTTCCAACACGCCGATCCTCGGCCCCCAATCGGTCGCGAGTGCGCAGCAGGCGATCATGCAATACCAGCAGATCGCGGCCGCCGGCGGCTGGCCTGAAGTCAATCCCGGCGACCAACGCCTGCAGCTCGGCGTTTCCTCTCCCGCCGTCCAGGCGCTGCGCCAGCGTCTCGCGATCACCGGCGACCTGCCGCGCGAGGCCGGCATGTCGAACGCCTTCGATTCCTATGTCGACGGCGCCGTCAAGCGCTTCCAGGCGCGCCACGGCCTGCCGTCCGACGGCGTTCTCGGCGAATTCACGCTGAAGGCGATGAACATCCCGGCCGATGTGCGCCTGCAGCAGCTGAACACCAATCTGGTGCGCCTGCAGACCTTCCCGGAAGATCTCGGCCGCCGCCACCTGATGGTCAATATTCCGGCCGCCTATGTCGAAGCCGTCGAAGACGGCAGCGTTGCGACGCGCCATACCGCGGTCGTCGGCCGTCTCAGCCGCCCGACGCATCTCGTCAATTCCAAGGTCTACGAGGTTATCCTCAACCCGTACTGGACCGCGCCGCGCTCGATCGTCGAGAAGGACATCATGCCGCTGATGCGCAAGGATCCGACCTATCTCGAAAAGAACGCGATCCGCCTGATCGACGGCAAGGGCAACGAAGTTTCGCCGGAGACCGTCGACTGGAACGGCGAGGCGCCGAACCTGATGTTCCGCCAGGATCCGGGCAAGATCAACGCCATGGCCTCGACGAAGATCAACTTCTACAACAAGAACGGCGAGTATATGCACGACACGCCGCAGCAGGGCCTGTTCAACAAGCTCATGCGTTTCGAATCGTCGGGCTGCGTCCGCGTTCAGAACGTGCGCGACCTGTCGACCTGGCTGCTGCGCGAGACGCCGGGCTGGAACCGCCAGCAGATGGAGCAGGTGATCGCGAGCGGCGTCAACACGCCGATCAAGCTCGCCACGGAAGTTCCGGTCTATTTCGTCTACATCTCCGCCTGGGGCATGCCCGACGGCATCGTCCAGTTCCGCGACGACATCTATCAGATGGACGGCAATGCCGAGCTCGCGCTCGACACCACGGCCGGCATGGAACAGCCGGTTCAGTAAGCGGCGACCCCAGTATCGTGATTTTGAGAACCGCGCCTTCGGGCGCGGTTTTTTCATGCCGGAAGGGGTCCTGCGTTCATGTCGCCGCCATTCATCGGTGCCATGCTGTCGCAAAATGGCAGGAGCGCGCGGTTTGCTCAGCAAATGTCGTTCTTCGTATTGCCCTTGCTCCGGCGGAAGGCTAATACCTCAGCGCATTCCAGTTGAGGAGCCCGCCCATGACCAATGCTTCCACCGAATCCTTCTTCAATCGCTCGCTTGCGGACGTCGATCCGGAAATCTTCGGCGCGATCGGAAAGGAACTCGGTCGCCAACGGCACGAGATCGAACTGATCGCTTCCGAGAACATCGTCTCCCGCGCCGTGCTGGAAGCCCAGGGCTCCATCATGACCAACAAATATGCCGAGGGTTATCCCGGCAAGCGTTATTACGGCGGCTGCCAGTTCGTCGATATCGCCGAGGAGCTGGCGATCGAGCGCGCCAAGAAGCTGTTCGGCGTCAATTTCGCCAACGTCCAGCCGAATTCCGGCTCGCAGATGAACCAGGCCGTGTTCCTGGCGCTGCTCCAGCCCGGCGACACCTTCATGGGCCTCGACCTGAATTCGGGCGGCCATCTCACGCACGGTTCGCCGGTCAACATGTCCGGCAAGTGGTTCAACGTCGTTTCCTACGGTGTGCGCGAAGGCGACAACCTGCTCGACATGGATGACGTCGCCCGCAAGGCCGAAGAGCACAAGCCGAAGCTGATCATTGCCGGCGGCACCGCCTATTCCCGCATCTGGGACTGGAAGCGCTTCCGCGAGATCGCCGACAGCGTCGGCGCCTATCTGATGGTCGACATGGCCCACATCGCTGGTCTCGTCGCCGGTGGCCAGCATCCGTCGCCGTTCCCGCATTGCCATGTCGCGACGACCACGACCCACAAGTCTCTGCGCGGCCCGCGCGGCGGCGTCATCCTCACCAATGAGGAGGATCTCGCCAAGAAGTTCAACTCGGCCGTCTTCCCTGGTCTGCAGGGCGGTCCGCTGATGCACATCATCGCTGCCAAGGCGGTCGCCTTCGGCGAAGCGCTGCAGCCGGAATTCAAGGACTACGCCGCCCAGATCGTCAAGAACGCCCGTGCGCTTGCCGAAACGCTGATCGCAGGCGGCCTCGACGTCGTCTCCGGCGGCACCGACAACCACCTGATGCTCGTCGACCTGCGCAAGAAGAACGCCACCGGCAAGCGCGCCGAGGCAGCGCTCGGCCGCGCCTACGTCACCTGCAACAAGAACGGCATTCCCTTCGACCCGGAAAAGCCCTTCGTCACCTCGGGCGTGCGCCTGGGTGCCCCGGCAGGCACGACCCGCGGCTTCAAGGAAGCCGAATTCCGCGAAATCGGCAATCTCATCGTCGAGGTTCTCGACGGCCTGAAGGTCGCCAATTCGGATGAAGGCAACGCTGCCGTCGAAGCCGCCGTGCGCGGCAAGGTGGTCAACCTCACGGACCGCTTCCCCTTGTATGGCTACATGGGGTAAGGAGTAGGGATGCGCTGCCCCTATTGCGGTTCGGAAGATACCCAGGTCAAGGATTCGCGTCCGGCGGAGGACAATACGTCCATCCGCCGGCGGCGCATCTGTCCGGATTGCGGCGGCCGTTTCACCACCTTCGAGCGCGTGCAGCTGCGCGAGTTGATGGTCACCAAGAAAACCGGTCGCAAGGTGCCTTTCGACCGCGAAAAGCTGGTGCGATCCTTCGAAGTGGCGCTGCGTAAGCGGCCCGTCGAGCGGGACCGCATCGAGCGCGCCGTTTCCGGTATCGTCCGCCGGCTTGAAAGCTCCGGCGAGACCGAGATTTCCTCCGAGCAGATCGGTCTTCAGGTGCTCGAAGCCATGAAGAGCCTCGACGATGTCGGCTTCGTGCGCTACGCTTCGGTCTATCGGGATTTCTCGCTTGCCGAGGATTTCGAGAAAGTCATTTCGGAAATCAACGCCAAGATCGCCCGCGACCCGCTGGACGGATGAGCCATGAGCATCACGCCGCATGACGAACGTTTCATGGCGGCGGCGATCCGTCTGTCTCGTCAGCATCTCGGCCGTACCGCCACCAACCCTTCCGTCGGCTGCCTGATCGTCAAGGATGGCGCCATCGTCGGCCGCGCCGTGACCGCCCTCGGCGGCCGCCCGCACGCCGAGCCGCAGGCGCTCGCGGAAGCCGGCGAGCTTGCCCGCGGCGCAACGGCCTATGTCACGCTCGAACCCTGCTCGCACCATGGCAAGACGCCGCCCTGCGCCGAGGCTTTGATTGCCTATGGCGTCGCCCGCGTCGTCATCAGCGTCACCGATCCCGATCCCCGCGTCTCCGGCCGCGGCATCGCCATGCTGCGCGATGCGGGCATCGAGGTAGATGCCGGCGTGCTGGAGGCGGAGGGCCGGCATTCGCTTGCCGCCTATCTCACCCGCCAGACTAAGAACCGTCCCTATGTGACTCTCAAGCTTGCCGTTTCCGCCGACGGCATGATCGGCCGCCAGGGGGCAGGGCAGGTGGCGATTACGGGGCCAGAGGCCCGCGCCCAGGTCCAGGCGCTGCGCGCCGAAACCGATGCGATCCTCGTCGGCATCGGCACGGCGATATCGGACGATCCGCTGCTGACGGTGCGCACTCCGGGGCTCGAGGCGCAGTCGCCTGTTCGCATTGTGCTCGATCCCAATCTGGCCTTGCCGCTGACGAGCAAGCTGGTTGCGACAGCGCGCGACGTGCCGGTCATCGTGGTGGCGAGTGAAGAGATTTCACCGCTCGGCTCGGAGGCGGACGGTACCCCACCCACCGGCCTCGCCGACATTCAATCCCGCCGCACCGCCCTCGAAGCCGCCGGCGTCGAAATCGTCTACTGCAATCCCTACCATCCCGAAGTCCTGCTGCCGGCCCTTGCCACGCGCGGCATTTCCTCGCTTCTGGTCGAAGGGGGCGCCAAGACTGCCCGGCTTTTCCTCGATGCAGGCCTCGTCGACCGTATCCAGCTCTATCAGGCGCCTCTCGTCGTCGGCGAGGGCGGTATTGAATCCCCCCTGCGGGCAACCGACATACCATCCGGTTTCACCCATCGGGGCACGTCTCTATACGGCGCTGATCGCCTGGACAAATATGAAAGAGAGAATTGATGTTCACCGGAATTGTCACTGATATCGGTACGATCGAATCCGTTTCGGCGTTGAAGGAAGGCATCAAGCTGCGCGTCACGACCGCTTATGATCCCTCGACCATCGATATGGGCGCGTCCATCTCCCATTCCGGCATCTGCCTCACCGTGACCGGCCTGCCGCAGGAAGGCAGCAATGGCCGCTGGTTCGAGGTGGAAGCCTGGGAAGAGGCGCTGCGGCTGACGACGATCGGCACATGGCGCGAAGGCAGCCGCATCAATCTCGAACGGTCGCTGAAGATCGGCGATGAACTCGGCGGCCATATCGTATCCGGCCATGTCGATGGCAAGGCGGAGATCCTCTCGGTGACATCGGAGGGCGACGCCACGCGTTACCGCCTGCGCGCGCCCGAACATCTGGCGAAATTCGTCGCTCCCAAGGGGTCGATCGCACTCGACGGCACCTCGCTGACCGTCAACGCGGTCGATGGCACGGATTTCGACGTCCTGCTCATCCGCCATACGCTCGAGGTCACCACCTGGGGCGATCGCAAGGCCGGCGATTTCGTCAATTTCGAAGTCGATACCATGGCGCGTTATGCCGCCAGGCTGGCCGAATTCCCTACCGCGAAAACTGAATGATCTCGCCGTTATACTGCGTGCGCGCCGTCTGGCGAAAGCCGAGCTTGGCTGCCACCCTGAGCGACGCCTCGTTTTCCGGGCTGATGATGCAGCTCATCGGCTTTCCCGGAAAATGCATATCCGCCCAGCCGATCAGGGCCGTCAGCGCTTCGGTGGCGTAACCGCGCCCGTGCGCCGAGGGCATCAGCGCCCAGCCGACCTCCATCGTGCCCTCGATCGAGGGCTCCATCTCGCGGCGGGCTTCCAGGAAGCCCGCTTCGCCGATGAAGAGGCCGCTCTTCCTTTCAACGATCGCGAGAAAGCCGAAACCCATATGGTGCCACATGCCGGCAATGCGCAGCATGCGGCTCCAGCTCTGCTCGCGCGTCGATGGCGCGCCGGTAATGAAGCGAACGACATCCTCGTCCGCCCATAGCGCCGCATGCGCCTCGAAATCGTCGAGGCCGTGAGGGCGAAGCGTCAGCCGCTCCGTTTCGAGTGTCGGAATGTCGGTCACATCTGATCCTTTGAAAATCACCCTCTCAGGCGCCGGGTTCGCCGTCCCAATAATCGAGGTGGCTTTCCGGCCGCCCGATATGGCGGAAGCGTCCGGGCTTGGCGCCATCCCTGTTGGTCTTG
The DNA here is from genome assembly GCF_002211285.1 of Rhizobium sp. R635. Classification (GTDB taxonomy): domain Bacteria; phylum Pseudomonadota; class Alphaproteobacteria; order Rhizobiales; family Rhizobiaceae; genus Rhizobium. The sequence continues at coordinate 121,915 of NZ_LOKX01000009.1, forward strand.
GCAAGGAACTTTCCGGAATCGGGATATTCGACGATCTCCGTCTTCGCCATCGTCGAAATGCCGAGATAGACGAGTGTCACCGTGCCTGAATTGATGATCTGGTGCGCCGTTTCCGGCCCGCCGGCCGGTGCGCCGAGCACGTCGCCTGCTTTGATCGCATGGCGCTCGTCGCCGAAACGGTATTCGCCGGCGCCTGACATCACGTAGAAAAGTTCGTCTTCGACATGGTGATTGTGGAAGGGACAGCTCGATTTTCCCGGCGGCACCTCATTGTAGCTGATGCCGAGGCCGGCAAGGCCGAGAAGGGCGCCGAACGAGGCGTCGGCGCCTTCGTAGAGCTCACCCTGTTTCCAATGGTCGAGCTTGAGATCGGCGATATTGATCACCGCTTTCGATTCCGTCGCCATGATGTCCTCCTGTTGCAGGGAGAGAAACCATCATAGCGGGAAAAAAATTCAATGAGTTTTTCTGAGATCCCCGCATGGGCGGAGAGGAGACGCCGCCCATGCGGGAAGCCGTCAGCGGACGTAGAAGGTCAGGCTTCCGTCGGCCGCCTGTTCGGCGTTGACGATGTTGCGGACGTCGACGCCCTCGTTGTTGAGCCGGTGAGCAAGCGACCTGTTGGCGTCGATCGAGGCCTGGATGCCGTGAATGGCCTGGTCGGAACGCTCAGGTGCCGAGCGCGGACCGGTCGTCCCGTCGTCGCTATTGCGCCAATTGTAAACCTGCTCGACGTTGAAATCATTGCCCTGGAAGGTCCTGAGCGTATGCTCGATGCCCTGGGTGGTGTTCATCCCAAGGCTTTCGGCCCGGCTGACGCCGGCAAATGCCATGGAGGAGAGAGCTGCGGCGAGGGTGACGGTGACAATTCGGTTCATGATCATATCCTTTCATCTGCTTTGACGGTCGGCTGTCGTTGCAGGGGATCGTCGGTGTCACGACATGGAATTGGCGCTCCGCCCCTCTTAGTTCAATGGCTTAAGCCACTGAAAAACCATTAAAAATTCTTCATGGAAATCGCCTTCGAATTGCCGTTTTCCAGGCATCCGGCAAAGCCGGCGCGCAACGCTCGTCCCGTTGTGTACGGATTGTGCGGCTATCCCTTTGCGGATATTTCCTCTTTCCGTGTTGCGGCATCGGGCGAAATTGCTTGCCATTCGCCCGAAGGCGTGTTTTGACCGCGGCCTGCCGAGTGGAAAATGTCCCACGAACCGAAGGTGAACCATGTCGAGAGAGACCGCTCCCCATATTTTGATCGTCGAAGCCCGCTTCTACGACGACATGGCCGACGCGCTGCTCGAAGGCGCGACCTTTGCGCTCAAGGAAGCCGGCGCTACCTACGAGGTGGTCACCGTTCCCGGCGCGCTGGAAATTCCGGCGGCGATTGCCATGTCGCTCGATGGGGACGACAATGGCGGCACACACTATGACGGCTATGTCGCCCTCGGCATGGTCATCCGCGGCGAGACCTATCACTTCGATATCGTATCGAACGAATCCTCGCGCGCTTTGATGGATCTCGCGGTCAGTGAATCCCTTGCCATCGGCAACGGCATCCTGACCGTGGAAAACGATGAACAGGCCTGGGCGCGCGCACGCCGCTCGGAAAAGGACAAGGGCGGCTTTGCCGCTCGCGCGGCTCTGACGATGATCGAGCTGAAGCAGAAACTGGGTGCATAACGAATGAACGACGACAAGACGGAACGGCCGGTCAAGACTGCGAACCAGCGGGGCGCTGCCCGCCTGGCTGCCGTTCAGGCGCTTTATCAGATGGATGTCGGCGGCACGGGCGTTCTGGAAATCGTGGCCGAATACGAGGCGCACCGCCTCGGCCAGGAACTCGACGGCGCGACTTATCTGAAGGCCGATGCCGGCTGGTTCCGCTCCATCGTCTCCGGTGTCGTGCGCGATCAGGTCCGTCTCGATCCGCTGATTGCCGCAGCCCTGCAGGATGACTGGGCCTTGTCGCGCCTCGACAGCACCGTGCGCGCCATCCTGCGCGCCGGCGTTTTCGAGCTCACCGACCGCAAGGACGTTCCGGTGGCGGTCATCGTCACCGAATATGTCGAGATCGCACAGGCCTTTTTCGAGGACGACGAGCCGAAGCTCGTCAACGCCGTGCTCGACCGGATCGCAAAGCAGGTCCGCGGCGAGGCGAAGAAATAAGCTCTTAGCCGCCAAACAATCTCCCTGCGTCTTTCTTCGCGCCGCAATGGTTTTCGCCCGTTGCGGACTTGACGCCACGTGATCGACCACGCAATCTCCGGACCGCTTAGCTGTGGCATTTCTGTGGAGAGGAAGGCGAGTCGGCGGCGTATTTGCCGGAGAAGGAGTGAGCTCCGGCCTATGGGAGGAAAGAGCGAAATGACCATTCTTTTATGCGTAATCGCATGCGGTCTGCTCTCGGTGGTCTATGCCGCCTGGGCAACCCGGTCGGTGCTTGCCGCCGATCAGGGCAACAGCCGCATGCAGGAGATCGCGGGTTATATCCGTGAAGGCGCCCAAGCCTATCTGACCCGCCAGTACAAGACCATTGCCATAGTCGGCGTCGTCGTTTTCATCGCAGCATGGCTGCTTCTTTCCGCCACGGCCGCCATCGGCTTCCTGATCGGCGCCGTACTATCCGGCGTTGCCGGGTTCATCGGCATGCACGTCTCCGTTCGCGCCAATGTGCGCACTGCCCAGGCGGCCTCCGCGAGCCTTTCCGCCGGCCTCGACATCGCCTTCAAATCGGGTGCCATCACCGGCATGCTGGTGGCAGGCCTCGCGCTGCTCGGCGTCTCCATCTACTATACCATTTTGACCGCCGGGCTCGGACATGAGAGCGGCTCGCGCGAAGTCATCGATGCGCTCGTGGCGCTCGGCTTCGGCGCTTCGCTGATCTCGATCTTCGCCCGTCTCGGCGGCGGCATCTTCACCAAGGGCGCCGACGTCGGCGGCGACCTCGTCGGCAAGGTGGAAGCCGGCATTCCCGAGGACGATCCGCGCAACCCGGCAACGATTGCCGATAACGTCGGCGACAATGTCGGCGACTGCGCCGGCATGGCCGCCGACCTATTCGAGACCTATGCGGTCTCCGTCGTCGCCACCATGGTTCTCGCCGCGATCTTCTTTGCCGGCGCGCCGATCCTCCAGTCTGCGATGATCTATCCGCTGGCGATCTGCGGCGCCTGCATCATCACCTCGATCATCGGCACCTTCTTCGTCAAGCTCGGCTCGAACGGTTCGATTATGGGCGCTCTCTACAAGGGCCTCATCGTCACCGGCCTGCTGTCGATCATCGGTCTCGGCGCCGCCACCTCGCTGACGGTCGGCTGGGGCTCGCTCGGCACGGTCGCCGGCGCCGACGTCACCGGCACGAACCTGTTCATCTGCGGTCTCGTCGGCCTCGTCGTCACCGCGCTGATCGTCGTCATCACCGAATATTACACCGGCACCGGCAAGCGTCCCGTCGTTTCGATTGCCCAGTCGTCGGTGACCGGCCACGGCACCAACGTCATCCAGGGACTGGCGGTCTCGCTGGAATCGACGGCCCTGCCGGCGATCGTCATCGTCGGCGGTATTCTTGCGACCTATCAGCTCGGCGGCCTCTTCGGCACCGGCATCGCGGTCACCGCCATGCTCGGCTTGGCCGGCATGATCGTTGCGCTCGACGCCTTCGGCCCGGTCACCGACAATGCCGGCGGCATCGCCGAAATGTCGCACCTGCCGCCGGAAGTGCGCAAGTCGACCGACGCGCTCGACGCCGTCGGCAACACCACCAAGGCAGTGACCAAGGGCTACGCGATCGGTTCCGCCGGTCTCGGCGCGCTGGTGCTCTTTGCCGCCTACGCCAACGACCTGCGGTATTTCGCGGCCCATGGCGACCAATATCCCTATTTCGCCAACATCGGCGAAATCTCGTTCGAACTGTCGAACCCATATGTCGTCGCCGGCCTGCTTTTCGGCGGCCTGATCCCCTATCTCTTCGGCGGCATCGCCATGACGGCCGTCGGCCGCGCCGCCGGCTCGATCGTCGAGGAGGTGCGTCGTCAGTTCAAGGCGAAGCCGGGCATCATGCAGGGCACGGAAAAGCCGGATTACGGCAAGGCCGTCGACCTTCTGACCAAGGCCGCCATTCGCGAGATGATCGTGCCATCGCTCTTGCCGGTGCTGGCGCCCATCGTCGTCTATTTCGGCGTGCTGCTCATCTCCGGCTCCAAGGCCTCGGCCTTCGCCGCCCTCGGCGCATCACTGCTCGGGGTCATCATCAACGGCCTCTTCGTCGCCATCTCGATGACCTCAGGCGGCGGCGCCTGGGACAATGCCAAGAAGAGCTTCGAGGACGGTTTCGTCGACAAGGACGGCGTACGTCACATGAAGGGCTCGGATGCGCACAAGGCCTCCGTCACCGGCGATACCGTCGGCGATCCCTACAAGGATACCGCCGGCCCCGCCGTCAATCCGGCGATCAAGATCACCAACATCGTCGCGTTGCTGCTTCTCGCCGTTCTCGCCGGTTGATGCATCCAAGCACCGCGGTTCGCTTAGGTGCCATACCCGATCACTAAAAAACCCGCCGGAGCGATTGAACTGACCCCGTAAAGTTGGACGGTTTATTGGCTGGGATTATTTAAGGGCTGAGTCCTGTATTGAACAGGGCTCAGCCCTTTGAGTTTTAGCCTGATGCGATCGTTGTTGTAATACCGAATATAG
>NZ_LOKX01000010.1 GCF_002211285.1 Rhizobium sp. R635
TGGGATTCTGGCCCATGCCGAGATAGTCGTTGGAGCACCAGACCGTGACGTCCTTTTCGCCATCGGCCGTATGGCGCGTCGCACGCGGGAAGTGGCCGCGGTGACGCTCGAGATCGGCAAAAACGCGGTAACGGCCCTCGGCATGAAGCCCGTCCAGCTCGTTTTTGAAAAATGCTTCGAAATCCATCATATGCTCCAGTATCGCGCGGCCGTTCTTGCCGACCGGACGTCCGCGCGTCAATGCTTACCCTTTGCTTTAACATCAACTGCGGCAAAAGGCCCAGTTTTTTGAATGATTCCAGATAAAAAATATGCGTGCGATCATCCATGAGTTCGATAGGACGCATGCCGATGGAAAGTCGCAAAACCGCGGCCCCGCGACGACGCCAGTCTTGCAAAAAAATCGGGGCAAAGGTGGACAACCCTTTCTTCCGACATAGTTTTCGGGCTAGCGTGCCAAAAAAACAATAGGGACGGCCTATGCCCATTGGGCGACAACCCAGGAGAAAGTAATGAAGAAAGCTGTCATACTCGCATTGATCGGCCTGTCGATCGCAAGCTGCACGCCGACCCAGCAGGGCGCCGGCATCGGCGCTGCATCTGGTGCCGTCATCGGCGGCGTCGCCACTGGCAATGTCCGTGGCGCGGCGGTCGGCGCCGCGATTGGCGGCGTCTCCGGCGCCCTCATCGGCAGCGTCGCCGAACAGCCCGGCCAGTGCTACTATCGCGACCGCTACGGCCGCCGCTACATCGACACTTGCCCGCGCTGAGCGTGCTCGCAAACCGGCAAAATCAGGAAATCCCGGACACACATCCGGGATTTTTTGTGCTAAATTAGCGCGTTGGCAATTTAAAATGGTACACCCCGCGCGATTTTGTCGCTAAGCTGTTCACGGCTGGGCAACGAAGCTTCATTGTAGGCGTAAACCAAAAGCGGCGGATGCGGATCAGAGGGACAGGCCCGAAAACAGGTACTGCGTATCGGCGAACAGGCACCATGATGGTGGTCGCAGCGGCGGCTGCATTCTCACCGGTCCTGATCGGCGATGCTTACGCCTTTAAGCTTTTCGGCATCACCATCTTCGGCAAAGAGGAAGACGAAGGCGAACAGGTCCCCGATCCTGTGCGCTATCACGTCGACCTCAAGGCCGAGACCGCCGACCCCGACCTCAAGGAAGCGCTGGAAAACAGTTCCCGTCTCATCAGCGACCAGAAGCAGCCGGTTTCCGGCGATCTCGGCGTCGTCGTCAAGGCGCGCGACGACCGCGAACGGCTGATCGCCACACTGTATGAAAAAGCCCGCTACGGCGGCGTGGTGACGATCACCATTGACGGCAAGAACATCGACGACCTGCCCCCCAATCCGACATTCGACCGCTCCGGCCCCATCCCGGTCACCGTCGATATCACTCCCGGCCCCGTCTTCAGGGTCAAGGAGGTGCAGTTCGGCGGCGACGCCGCCAGCCGCAATCCCGCCGACTACGATCTCGCCCCGGGCGCTGAGGCCGGCTCGCTCGCCATCATCAAGGCCGGCGACAGGATCGTCGAACAGTTGAAGAGCGAAGGCAGGCCCTTCGCCAAATTGACGGAGCGCAAGGTCGTCGCCGATCACAGGAACGATACGGTCGATATCGTCCTTGCCGCAGAAGGCGGTCCCGTCGCCCCGATCGGCGATGTCGGCGTCACCGGTGAAAAAACCGTCAAGCCTGCGTTCATCCAGCGCTATTCCCGGCTGAACAAGGGCGAGGCCTACTCCCCCGAAGCGCTGAAGAAGGCCGGCGATCGCCTTCGCGCCCTCGGCGTCTTTTCGAGCGTCACCATCCATGAAGGTGACGCGCTGGCGCCGGATGGCACCTTGCCGATGACGATCGAAGTGTCGGAAGGCAAGAGGCGTTATTTCGGCGTCGGCGCACAATATTCCACCATCGACGGCTTCGGCGTTCAGGGCTATTGGGGCCACCGCAATCTGTTCGGCGAAGCCGAGACGCTGAGGATCGAGGGATCGGTTTCGCGGCTCGGCGAAACGACGGATGTCGGCAATCTCGACTATTCCGCCGGCATCCTCTTCACCAAGCCCGGCGCCTTCTTCCCCGCCGCCACGCTGAAGGCCGGCATCATCGCCAAGACCGAAAACCCGGATGCCTATAATGCGACGCTCGTCACCGCCTCGCTCGGCCTTTCCTACGAACTGACCGACCAGGACACGATCTCGGCGAGCGGCGAGGTCAGCTGGGAGCGCGACGACGACGCCTTCGGTACGAACGACTATCTGACGGTCGCCCTGCCGATCCAGTATGACCGCGATGCGCGCAACGACAAGTTCAACCCGACGGAAGGCTATCGCGCCACACTTTCGGCAAAGCCCGGCTACGAGATCTTCAACGCCACCCCTTACGCGGCGTTCGAAGGCTCGGTCTCCGGCTACCTGCCGTTCGGCGCCGAAGACCGTCTTGTGCTAGCCGGCAAGGTCGCCGCGGGTGTGTTGATCGGCGGCGGCGGGATCGAAGACATTCCCGCTACACAGCGCTTTTTCGCCGGCGGCGGCGGCTCCGTGCGCGGATACGGCTACCAGGAAATCTCGCCCTATAACGACGATGGCGAGGCCACCGGCGGCCGCTCTTATGTGACCGGTTCGCTGGAAGCCCGCATCCAGATTACCGAGACGATCGGCATCGTGCCCTTCGTCGATGTCGGTACGGTATCGGACAGCACCTTCCCGGGTTTTTCCGATATCCGCGCCGGCGCCGGCGCAGGAATACGATATGCCACGCCTTTCGGCCCGCTGCGGCTTGATTTTGCCGTGCCGCTGAACAAGTACGAAGATGGCACAGATTATGGAATTTATGCCGGCATCGGCCAATCCTTCTAGGATTGCCGATTCCGGTTCGTTCCGATCCATGGCCGCATGAAAACGGGGTAGTGTCCGCGCTGATGCAAACGCTGGCAAAAATCGTCAACTGGATCATACGGCTCACCGGCTATGCCGTGGGCGTCACCTTGATTCTCGCTGTCGCAGCACTTGCGATCTTCGGCTTCACGAGTTTCGGCGCCCGCATCGTCACCGAAAGGATCGCCTCCACCCTTTCCAACCGCGACATGACGATCGAGGTTCGCGAACCGGAAGGCCTTTTGACCGGTGGGCTTCGCGCCGCCGAGATCTCCCTCTCCGATACCAAAGGCGTCTTCGCCGAAATTCACGGCATCGCCATCGACTGGAATCCGCTGGCGCTGCTGACCGGAACCTTCCACGCCAAACGCTTCGAGATCGATGCGATCAGCGTGCTGCGCAAGCCGGTGCGCACCCTGCCCTCGCGGCCCGCCGCTGAAAATTCCGGCGGCTTCGGCCTTCCGATCAAGATCGATATAGACCATGTCGCCCTGCCCGATATCAAACTGGCCGAACCCTTGGCCGGGCGCGCCTTCGCGCTTGCCGCGGAAGGAAGCCTGTCGGCGAATGCCGACGGCGGCGAGGCCGTCGTCAACGTCAGCCGCCACGCCGTCCCGGATGCCAAGCTTGCCGCCGACATCGCCTATGCGCCGGCCGAAAACCGGCTGCAACTGAAAGCTGCGCTTTCCGAGCCGAAGGGCGGGCTGGTGGCGGGCCTTCTCGGCCTGCCGGGCGAGCCTGCGGTCAAAATCGATCTCAACGGTCAGGGGCCCATATCCGACTGGACGGGTAAACTGCAGGCCGCGCTCGACGGACAGCAGCGCGCCGCGATCGAGGGCCGGCATGCCATCAGCGCAGACGGGCTCCACCACCTCGATCTCAAGGGCGGCGGCGACCTCAGCTCGCTCCTTCCGTCGGCGTTCCGGCCGCTTTTTGCCGGCCAGACCAATATCGATCTCGCCGCCACCTTCGACAACCGCGGCAAGATCGATATCCAGACCGGCAACCTTGCCACCGGCAGCGTCGTGATCGCCGCATCGGGCACGCTCGATCCGGCCGGCAACAACAGCCTCAACGCCAATCTGCTCGGAACATCCGGCCCGGTCGATTTTCGCTGGCCGCTCGCCGAGGGCGACGCGCGCTTCCTGATATCGGGCCTCAATCTGGCCCTGACAGGCGATGCGCAGGCGGCCCGGCTGAACGTCAGCGGCTCGCTCGATTCCGCCACCCTCCCGCAGGCCAATATCGGCAATGTCAAGCTGACGGCAAAGAGCGACGCCTTCAATCTGGCGGCTCGTTCCGGCAGCGTTCAGCTGCGCCTCGTTGCGGGCGACGCGACCTTTACCGATCCCAACCTCAATCGCGCGGTCCAGGCCCCTGTCACGATCGCCGCGCCCCTGCAGGTCTCGCCCGACACCATCGGCTTCAACGGCACAACCGTCGAAAGCGCCAATATCAACGGCAGTCTCAACGGCTCCTATCGGCTGGCGGACCAAGCGCTGACGGGCAACGTCAAGCTCACCATCGAACCGGCTGCGCTGCCGGCTGCGGTGACCGGCAAATTCGACGGGCCGATCTCGCTCGAAAGCCAGGTGGCCGGCACCATCCCGTCGAAATTCGCCTTCAGCAACATCGTCCTGACATCGGGTACGCTCGAAGCCGCCGGCAATGTCGCGCTCGACGGCACCGCGTTGAACGCCGATCTCTCCGGCCGGCTGCCGGATGTCGGCAAGCTCATGGCGGGCGCGAGCGGCGCGGCAGGTTATGCATTGAGAATAGGCGGCGAGCTGCCGGCCATCTCAGTGACCGCCAATCTCAAGGCCCCCAGCCTTGCGATGGCCGACCGCGAGCTCGCCAACCTCAATGTCGACCTGTCGGGTGTCGTTGATCCCAAGGCGCCGCAGGGCAAGATCGCCGCCACCGGCACGATCGACGGCCAGCCGATCGGCATCAACGGCGACGTCCTCTCGAAGGACGGCAAGATCAGTATTCCGGCACTGACCGCCGATATCGGCGGCAACCGGCTGACGGGCAATCTGGAACTGTCGCCCTCTCTGGAGCCGGCAGGCGCGTTGACGTTCGATTTCCCCAATATCGGCTTGCTCGCCGCTCTCGGCGGGCAGAAGGCCGAAGGCGATCTCAAGGGTTCGCTCGGCATCAGCAGCGACAGCGGCAGGATCGGGCTTAAACTGCTTGCATCAGGCAGCTCGGTCCGCCGCGATACGCTTGCGATCGTCAAGCCGGATATCGATGTCACGATCAGCGATCTCGCCGCCCTTGCTGCAAACGGCACGGTCAAGGCCGAAGAGTTGAGCGCCGGAACCAACAGGCTTGCCGGCCTTTCGCTCGCCTTTACCAAACAGCAGGACCGCACCGACTTCGACCTCGATGCCGCCTATGACGGCAATCCCGTAATGGCGGACGGCAATGTCGAGACTTCTGGCGGCAATATTGGCCTCAACCTCGATCGGTTCTCGGCAAGCCCCCGCAACATTCCGATCGAGCTTGCCGCCCCGACGCGGGTCACAGTCACCGGCGGCGCCGCCAATCTGGACGGACTGACATTGAAGACCGGGGCCGGTTCGGTGTCGGTCACCGGCTCTGCCGGCGAGACGCTGAAAATCGATGCCGATATCCACGAGCTGCCTGCAGCCCTCGCCAATGGTTTCGTACCGAACCTTTCGGCCGGCGGCACGATTTCCGGAAAGATTGCCATAACCGGAACGCCGGCGGCGCCCGTGGCCGACTTCAAGCTCGACTGGAAGGATGCGACGACAGGTCAGATCAAGGGCGCGGGCCTTGGGCCGCTCGGCATCACCGCCGGCGGCAAATTCGCCGACAAGAGGCTCGATTTCGACACGGCGGTCCGCGGTGAAGAGGGCCTTTCGCTCAAGGCTGCCGGCAATGTCGGGCTCGCCGACCCTGCAGCCCCGGTTCTCGCTGTCAACGCCGATATCCTCAACCTGCCGGCCCGCCTCGCCAACGGCTTCGTTCCCGATCTCGCCGCCGAAGGCGTGATAACGGGAAAAGTGACCGCCTCCGGCTCAGTAAACGCTCCAGCCGCCGATTTCGATCTCGATTGGAAAAGCGCTGCGACAAGCCACACACGGCGCGCCGGCCTCGCCGATCTCGCTTTGAAGGCATCGGGACGATTCGCCGACAGCAAGCTCGATTTCAACGCGGCGATAACGGGCGCCGAGAAACTCTCATTGAAAGCAGCCGGCAATGTCGCCGTCACAGGCACGACGATCGGCAACGTCAAGGTCGATGCGACGCTGGCGAATGTTCCGGCAAGCATCGCAAACAGCTTCGTTCCCGATCTTGCCGCCGAAGGCGCGATCTCAGGAAAGCTCTCGGCCGCAGGCTCGCTTTCCGGCCCGACCGCGAATTTCGACCTCGATTGGAAAAACGCTGCGGTCAGCCACACCAAGCGCGCCGGCCTTGCCGGCCTCGGCGTGACCGCGTCCGGAAAATTCGCCGACAATAAGCTTGATTTCAACGCGGCGGCAAATGGCGACAAGGGCCTGTCGCTCAAGGCTGTCGGCAATGTCGCCCTTGCCGGCACGGCTGTCGACAGCATGAAAGTCGATGCCGAGATCGCCAATATTCCCGCCGGCCTCGCAAACGCCTTCGTTCCGGATCTCGCCGCCGGCGGCACGATTTCGGGCACCTTATCGGCCTCCGGCACCCCTGCCGCACCGACCGCCGACTTCAAGCTCGGCTGGGCCGATGCCGCGACCAGCCACACGAGAAGCGCTCATCTCTCGGATCTCACGCTGGCCACATCGGGACGCTTCGCCGATAACCGGCTCGATTTCAGTGCCGATCTCGGCGGCGGGGGCGGTCTCTCCCTGAAGGCCACCGGCAATGTCGCCGTGGAGGGCGCCTCGGTTCGCAACCTCGACGTCAAGGCCGATCTTGCCAATCTGCCCGCGGCCCTTGCCAACGGTTTCGTGCCGGGCCTTGCCGCAGAAGGCACGGTATCCGGAACGGCATCCGCCTCAGGAACGCTTCCGAAACCTGCCGTCGATTTCAAGCTCGACTGGAAGAACGCCGCAACCGCACAGACCAGGAGCAGCGGCCTTTCGGACCTCACTGCCGCGGCATCCGGGAAATTCGTCAATGACAGGGTCGATTTCGATGCCAATCTGGCCGGCAAGGACGGCGTGCTGGCGAAAGCGAAGGGCGGTGTGACGATCGCGGGAGCGGCCATTCGTGATCTTTCGATCAATGCCGATATCCCCGCCCTGCCGGCAAATCTCGCAAATGCCTTCGTCCCCGGTCTCGGCGCCGAAGGCACGCTTTCGGCAAGCGCGATCACCTCCGGCACGCCGGCCGATCCGATCGTCGATTTCAAGCTCGACTGGAAGGATGCCGCGACCAGTCATACCAAGGCTGCCGGCCTTTCCCGCCTTACACTGGTGGCATCGGGAAAATACGCCGGCGACAGGCTGGATTTCGATGCGAACCTTACCGGCGGCGGCGGCATTGCTGTGAAAGCCGCCGGCAATCTTGCGATCGCAGGCACGACGATCCGCTCGGTCGACGTCACCGCCGATGCCGACAATGTCCCGGCCGGCATCGCCAACGGCTTCGTTCCGGGTCTTGGCGCCGAAGGTGCCGTCTCGGCAACCGCAAAGGCGACCGGCGCGCTATCGGCGCCCTCCGTCGACTTCAAGGTCGACTGGAAGAACGCCGCCACCAGCCAGACGAAAGGCGCCGGCCTCTCGCCCTTCACCATCGGCGCGTCAGGCAAGCTTGCCGGAAACAAGCTGACGGTCGACACCAGCCTTGCCGGTGACGCCGGCATGTCGCTGAAAGGCGGCGGCAGCGTGGTGATGTCAGGCAATCGCGCCATCGACATGCGCTTCAATGGCAATCTTCCCTTCGCCGTCCTTGGCGCGCCGCTTGCCGAGCAGGGCTTCGTCGCCGATGGCGTCGCCACGGTCGACCTCCGGATCGGCGGAACGGCGGCCGCACCCGTCATTAACGGCACCGTTGCGACCAATGGCGCCAAGCTCGTCGACGTCCGGCGCAACCTTGCCGTCAACAATTTCGCGGCGACCGTGACCTTCAACGGCAGCCAGGCCGTGATCTCCCGCCTCAGCGGCAATCTTGGCGGCGGCGGCACGATTTCGGCGAGCGGCACGATCGGCATTCAGCCGGCCGGCGGCTTCCCCGCCGATATTTCGATCAAGCTCGACAAGGCTGTTTATGTCGACGGAACCCTCGTCGTCTCGACCGTCAGCGGCACGCTCGGCCTGCGCGGGCCGATCACGAGCGCCACGCTGAGCGGCAAGCTTCAGCTGGAAAAGACGTCGATCACGGTCCCGGAAAAACTGCCGACCTCGCTCCGGGAAATCGACATCCGGCATAAGAATGCGCCGCGGGCCGTGCTTGCGCAATTGCGCGATGAAAGTGAACGGAAACCGGGGGAGAAATCCTCGGTGATCACCCTCGATCTTCAGATCGACGCACCTTCGCATATCTTCGCGCGCGGCCGCGGCATCGATGCCGAACTCGGCGGCAGCGTCACGATCCGCGGCACGGCGGCTGCACCCATCGTCACCGGCGGTTTCACCATGCGCCGCGGCCGGTTGACCATCCTCAACCGCCGCCTGGATTTCTCCGACAAGAGCAGGATCACCTTTGCCGGCGACCTGACGCCGGCGCTCGACATGGAGGCGACCTCCACCTCCGGCACGACGACGCTCACCGTCGATGTCGCCGGCCTCGCCACCGATCCCGCAATCACCTTCTCCTCCTCACCCCAGCTGCCGCAGGACGAGGTTCTGGCGCAGTTGATCTTCGGCCAGTCGATGTCGAAGCTCTCGCCGGTGCAGATCGCCCAGCTCGCCGACGCCGTCAGCCAGCTGGCCGGCAACCGCTCCACCTCGCTTTTCGAAGGCCTGCGCAACCAGCTCGGCGTCGACGATTTCGACGTCAGCACCGATTCCAAGGGCCAGACAAGCGTCAGCGTCGGCCGCTATCTCAACGACCGCACCTATTTCGAACTGCAGCAGGGCGGATCGGCCGGCGCCAAAGCGATCATCAACCTCGATGTCGGCCGCGGCGTCAAGCTGCGGGGAGGCGCCGGTGGCAACGGCGAAGGCGAAGCGGGAATCGTCTATGAACGTGAGTATTAAGCCGGCTTAAAAGCCTGTCTTGCTCGTCTTGAGAAGAATATTGGTCTCCGTCGAGTTGATGCCGTTGATCAGGCGGATACGGCGTAGCGTCTCGTCGAAAGAGGCAAGATCGCGATCCTCCAGCTCGGCGACGAAATCCCATTTGCCGTTGGTGCTGTGGAGCGCGCGCACCTGCGGCAGGCCGCGCAGCTGATCGGCCACCCTGTCGGCGAGCTTGCCGAGCACCTCGATCATGACGATGGCGCGCACGCCGGCGGACCGCGTCTCATGACTGGTGCGAATCGTGAAGCCGACGATGGTGCCGCTGGCGACCAGCCGGTCGATTCGGGCGGCCACCGTCGCCCGGGATGCCCCTGTCATCGCTGCAAGCGAGGAAACGGAAATCCGGGCATTGTGGCGAAGGGCGCTCAGAAGTTCGGTATCGAGATCGTCCACGCTGATCACTTTGTCAAAATAGCTTTATCAATCTGCGCAATCATAATCCATTTCTGGCACTTTTCCATCTTTTTGCTAGCAGCCCTTTATCCCACTATCGGCCAAAACCGGCCTCAACACGGAGCCCTCGCATGAATGTCCAATCGCGATCTGTCACCCTCATCGGCGCACCGCTGGAAGAAGGCTCCGGCCGCAGAGGCGCCGCCATGGGTCCCGCGGCGCTGCGCATTGCCGGTGTCGACCAGACGCTGATCGATCTCGGCCATGACGTCGCGGACAACGGCGATCTCTCCATCGTGCCGGCGATGGATCTGCCGAACCATCCGAAAGCCCATAATCTGAGGATCGTCGGCGCCTTCACCCGCGCGCTCGAAAGCAGCGTCTATGAGGTCGCCGCCTCCGGCCGCTTTCCCCTCATTCTCGGCGGCGACCATAGCCTTTCCATGGGCAGCGTCTCCGGAATGGCCCGTTATGCCGCCAGCAAAGGCCGCCCGCTCTTCGTGCTCTGGCTCGATGCCCATGCCGATTTCAACTCCCCCGCCACCTCGCCCTCCGGCAATATTCACGGCATGCCGGTCGCCTTCTTCTGCGGCGAGGCTGAGTTCGCCGAGATCCTGCCGAAGGACCGTCCCTTCGTCGATCCGAAGAATGTCTTCCAGGTCGGCATTCGTTCGGTCGATGCGCGCGAGCGCGAGGAAATTCACAAACACGGCGTCAACGTCTTCGACATGCGCGCGATCGACGAGCAGGGCATCGGCGCGATCATGCGGGATATTCTCGCTGTCGTCGCCAAGGCCAATGGCCTGCTGCATGTCAGCCTCGATCTCGATTTCCTCGACCCCGACATCGCCCCCGGCGTTGGCACGACGGTGCCCGGTGGTGCGACCTTCCGCGAGGCTCACCTCGTCATGGAAATGCTGTCGGACAGCGGCCTCGTCTCGTCGCTCGACCTCGTCGAGCTCAATCCGTTTCTCGACGATCGCGGCAAGAGCGCCCGCATCCTGGTGGAGCTGACGGCAAGCCTCTTCGGCCGCCGCATCTTCGATCGTCCGACACGCGCCGCATAGGGAGGGAAAACCGCCATGAACACTTCGGAAAAACTGATCGCCACGGAACAGCGGCTCGGCGCCCACAATTACAAGCCGCTCGACGTGGTGCTGACGCGCGGCGAAGGCGTTTATGTCTGGGATACCGACGGCAATCGTTATCTCGACTGTCTCTCGGCCTATTCCGCCGTCAACCAGGGCCATTGCCATCCGAAGATCCTCGCCGCCATGGTCGAGCAGGCAGGCAGATTGACGCTCACCTCCCGCGCCTTCCGCAACGACCAGCTCGCTCATCTCTATGAAGAGCTTGCGGCGCTGACCGGCTCGCACAAGATCCTGCCGATGAATTCCGGCGCCGAAGCCGTGGAAACCGCCATCAAGGCGGTGCGCAAATGGGGATACGAGGTCAAGGGCGTGCCGGAGGGCAAGGCGGAGATCATCGTCTGCGCCGACAATTTCCATGGCCGCACGCTGAGCATCGTCAGCTTCTCCACCGATCCCGACGCCCGCACCGGCTTCGGCCCCTATACGCCGGGCTTCCGCACCGTTCCCTTTGGCGATGCCGAGGCATTCGAGGCGGCGATCAACGGCAATACCGTCGCCGCCCTGATCGAGCCGATCCAGGGCGAAGCCGGCGTCATCATCCCGCCGGCCGGTTATTTCACCCGCATCCGCGAACTCTGCACGGATAACAACGTCACCCTGATCCTCGACGAGATCCAGACCGGCCTCGGCCGCACCGGCAAGCTGCTGGCGGAAGAGCACGAAGGCATCGAGGCCGACGTGACGCTGATCGGCAAGGCGCTTTCCGGCGGCTTCTATCCCGTATCGGCCGTGCTTTCCAATTCCGAGGTCCTGGGCGTGCTGAAACCCGGCCAGCACGGCTCGACCTTCGGCGGCAATCCGCTGGCCTGCGCAGTGGCGCGCACCGCACTCAAGGTTCTGGTTGAAGAGGGCATGATCGAGAACGCCGCTGTTATGGGCGAGTATTTCCTCGAAGGCTTGAGGTCGATCCGCTCGAACATCGTCAGAGACGTTCGCGGCCGTGGCCTGATGATGGCGATCGAACTGGAGCCCGAAGCCGGCGGCGCGCGGCAATATTGCCATGCCCTCAAGGAGCGCGGCCTTCTCGCCAAGGATACCCACGACCATACGATTCGTCTCGCTCCGCCGCTCGTCATAACAAGGGAGCAGGTCGATTGGGCGGTCTCTGAGATCGAAAAGACGATAAGTTAAGGTAAACCGGGGCTGAAAACCGTCGCAAACTCGTTTCCGATTTAGATTTGGGCAACACTCTTCCGTTAATGTCGTCGCTAACCGTCACGATGCTTTGCGAGCGCAAAGCCATCGCGGCTTACGACAGTTGGGAAGAATTCTAATGGCCACGATCAATTCCACTAGCTTCAGCGGCGATACGCTCGAGATCATTGCCTTCCGCCTGCATGATCAGGAATTCTGCGTCAAGACCACGACCATCCGCGAAATCCGCGGCTGGGCGCCGTCGACGCCGATCCCGCATGCTCCGGCCGATGTGATCGGCGTGATGAACCTGCGTGGCTCGGTCATCCCGATCATCGATCTCGCCTACAAGCTCGGGATGAAGAGCACGGTTGCCAACGAACGCAGCGCCATCGTCGTCGCCGAAGTTCACAACATGGTCATCGGCATGCTCGTCGACCGCGTCTCGGACATTCTCACCATCTCCTCCAGCCAGGTCCAGCCGGTGCCTGAGGTAACCGCTTCTTTCGACCGCGCCTATTGCGAAGGCATCATCGCTTCGGAAAATGGCATGATCTGCTTCCTGAACCTCGCCAAGATGTTCAAGGAAAACGAGACGGACGAACTGGCGGCGTGATCCGGCCAACATCTCGAATTCGGAAAACCGCCCCTTTCGGGCGGTTTTTTATTGGGCATTGCACGTAAATTTAGAACGTCCATCATTTTTCAACTTTATATAATATAAGAAGTCGCTTTTATATTGAATATTAACCATGACCTACCATTATGATTGCAAAGCAGGACGATGAAACGTTTTCCGGCGGTCGGTGCACAAAATCAATTTTTGATTGCATATCCGCATCGGCATTCCTCATCCGACATGCCGCATTACCAAGTCGAGCAGCGGATGCTGAGCATCTCAGAGGGACATGAATGTTTAATCTATCCTCCGATTCGAAATACATTCTTGATGCCATCTCCAGATCGCAGGCGATCATCGAATTCGATCTCAAGGGAAATATCCTGACGGCCAACGAGAATTTCTGCCGTGCGCTTGGCTATAGCCTGAACGAAATCCTCGGCAAGCATCACAGCATGTTCTGCGACACGGCCTATACCGCAACCCAGGACTACCGCGAATTCTGGGCACGGCTCGGACGCGGCGAATATGATGCCGGCGCCTACAAGCGCTTTGCCAAGGGCAACAGGGAGATATGGATCCAGGCATCCTACAATCCGGTTTTCAAGGGCGGCAAACCATTCAAGGTCGTTAAATTCGCGGCCGATATCACGGCGGCGAAAAGGCAGGCGGTCGAGGATGCCGGTAAATTGGCGGCGATCTCGCGCTCGCAGGCGGTGATCGAATTCACCCCAGCGGGCGAGATCCTGACAGCCAACGAGAGTTTCTGCGACGCCATGGGGTATTCGCTGACCGAGATTACCGGCAAGCACCACAGCATATTCTGCGATCCTGCCTACGCCAGGACCGAGGACTATGCCAATTTCTGGAAACGGCTGGCGCGAGGCGAATTCATTGCCAATGAGTTCGTCCGATTCGGCAAGGGCGGCCGGCAAATCTGGATACAGGCGGCCTATAACCCGATCCTCGATGCCGATGGCAAAGTCTATAAGGTCGTCAAATTCGCGACCGACGTCACCGAGCGCATGAGCGCCATTTCCCTGCTCGGCACCGCGCTGCGCGACCTCTCCGAGGGCAATCTGACACGGACGGTCGACACGGCCTTCGTTCCGTCGATGGAACAGTTGCGGCACGATTTCAACACGGCGATCGGCGACCTTGCCCAAACCATGAAGACAATCGGCGAGAACGCCAGTGCGATCGCCGCAGGTTCCCGCGAGATCGGCGCATCGGCCGACACCTTCTCGAAGCGGACGGAACAGCAAGCCGCATCGATCGAGGAGACGGCCGCCGCGCTGGAAGAGATCACCACCACCGTCAACGATTCCAGCCGTCGCGCCGATGAAGCCGGCCGCCTCGTCGCCAAGACGAAACAGGGCGCGGAACAATCCGGCGTCGTGGTCCGCAACGCCGTCGCGGCCATGGGCCAGATCGAACAGTCCTCGCGCGAGATCAACAACATCATCGGCGTGATCGACGACATCGCCTTCCAGACCAATCTCCTGGCGCTGAACGCCGGCGTCGAGGCGGCGCGCGCCGGCGAAGCCGGAAAGGGCTTCGCGGTCGTGGCCCAAGAGGTTCGCGAGCTTGCCCAACGCTCCGCCAAGGCCGCCAAGGAAATCAAGGCGCTGATCAACACCTCGAGCGAACTCGTCAGAAACGGCGTCGGCCTCGTCGGCCAGACCGGTCAGGCGCTCGAAGAGATCGTCGCGCAGGTCGGCGATATCGACGGCAATGTCGAGGCGATCGTCAGGGCATCGAAGGAACAGGCAGTCGGCCTCAAGGAAATAAACCAGGCGGTCAACACGATGGACCAGGCAACGCAGCAGAATGCGGCAATGGTCGAGGAGAGCACGGCCGCCAGCCACAGCCTTGCCAGGGAAGCCGAAACCCTGCGCGTCCTGCTGGCGAAATTCCGGCTGCCGGGCCAGGTCCAGGCCGTCAGCAGACCCGAGGCAAGGCAGACGGGATCGCCGGCGCTGCACCTCGTTGCACGTGTCGCCAAAGCCCACGGCGCTGCCGCAGCAAATACCCAGAGCTGGGAAGAGTTCTGATTTCCCATCGCTATCCGGTCAAGCTGCAATAGAGCGCGCCGTCCCGAGACCGGGCGGCGCGCTTTGATCGCTTACCCGAAGAGGGCGAAGGTCGCCTTCAGTGTTACCCAGACACCCCAGAGCAGCGGAATGCCGACGACGGCCCAGGCGAGCATCGCCTTGGCGTCAAGCCCGCCGGTGCCGATGCCGAAGGAGCCGGTCGGCCCGGCATTGACCGCAGCCGACTTCGCCTGCAGCGCCGCGACCTCGTCATCCCCCATGAACCACTTCTCCGGCAGCGGCCTGATCAGCGCATTGGCGACGAGCCCGAGCGCCAGCATGCCGGCGAGGATATACATGGTGCCGGTATAGAGGGCCGGTCCGGGCGCGACGCCGGCGGCGATCTGCGCCTCGCGGATATAGTTTACGACGACAGGACCGACGATGCCGGCCGTTGCCCAGGCGGTCAGCAGCCGGCCGTGAATGGCACCGACGAACTGCGTGCCGAAGATATCGGCGAGATAGGCCGGAATGGTCGCGAAGCCGCCGCCATACATCGACAGGATGACGCCAAAGGCGAGAACGAACAGCGCCTTGTTGCCCATTCCCGCGAAGGTCGGTGCCAGGGCATAAAGCGCAATGCCTATGATGAAGAAGCTGTAATAGGTGTTCTTGCGGCCGATCTTGTCGGAAAGCGACGCCCAGAAGAACCGCCCGCCGATATTGAAGAGCGACAGCAGGCCGGCAAAACCGGCAGCGATCGTGGCGATCGATGCCTTCTGCCCGGCATCGAGCTGAGCGAAGCCGACATCAGGCAGGCCGATCAGCGAACCGGCGAAAATTTCCTGCAGCATCGGCGAGGCCATGCCGATGACGCCGATGCCGGCCGAGACGTTGAGGCAGAGCACGGCCCAGATGAGCCAGAACTGCTTGGTCTTGTGAGCGTCGCGCAGGTGAACGTGCCTGGTCGTGATCATCGTGCTCTTGGCGGCGGGTGGGGTCCAACCGTCAGGACGCCAGCCGGCCGGCGGAATGCGGTAGCCGAAGGCGCCGCCCATCATGAAGACGAAATAGATCGCCGCCATGACGATGAAGGTCTGCCAGACGCCGACCGACGTATCGGTCTTGAAGGCATTCATCAGCAGGTTGGCAAGCGGAGCGCCGATCATCGCGCCGCCACCGAAGCCCATGATCGCCATGCCGGTCGCCATGCCGCGCCGGTCGGGAAACCATTTGATCAGCGTCGAGACCGGCGAGATGTAACCGAGACCAAGACCGATGCCGCCGATGACGCCGGCGCCAAGCCACATCAGCCAGAGCTGATGGGTGATGACGCCGACGGCGGCAAGCACGATGCCGCCGCACCAGCAGCAGGCGGAAACGACGCCCGCCTTGCGCGGGCCCGCCCGCTCCAGCCAGCCGCCCCAGATGGCGGCGGACGAGCCGAGCAGAACGAAGAACAGCGTATAGATCCAGCCAAGATCGGCGACGCGCCAGTCGCAGGTCGTGGTAAAGAGCGCCGAGGCGAGCGTCAGGTCAGGGCAGGCCGTTGAAGCCGTGATCCCAAGCGACTTGGAAAGCGGCAGCCAGAACACGCTGAAACCATAGGCCATGCCGATGCAGAGATGGATGGCAAGCGCGGCCGGCGGCACCAGCCACCTGTTGAACCCGGGTCTTGCGACGATCCTTTCGCGATCAAGCAGGCCTGAGCCCGCCAACGCTCCGTCTGTACGTGTTTGCGCTGCAGTCATGAACAACTCCTCCTTGTTTCAGACCTGGCTGTGATTGGTGCGTCGCCCGTTTTTCAGGCGCGCAAAGGACGCTGTAACACTCGAACTTCCACTTATTTTAAATCGATTATATTTCATGATGTATGCAGTGGCGCATGCGTAGGCAGCATGCTGCTGCCTCCCCTCCGGCATACGCCACTTTGGATTACCGGACCTGGTTTGCTTCCGCCTCCGGCTTGCGGATCATGGGAGCGGCCTGAAGCACGAGCGCATCCAGGCCGTTTTCCTCATTCTCGAGAATTTCAAACAATTGCCGCCGCATGCGCGGCTCCCAAAATTTATTGATGTGAGTGGCAACCCCCTGCACGGCCTCGTCCGCCGGCTGGCTCTTGAAGAAGGTTGCAATCTGATTTGCCATGTAAACGAGCTTGGTCTTGGTATCATGCGACATCGGCGATGCTTCCGGGCGAGATGCGGTGCGGGTGGGTGAAAATCTCGAAATCCTCGCCGCGCACCAGCGCGACGAGCGTCATGCCGGCCTCTTCGGCCGTGCGGATGGCAAGGGCAGTCGGCGCTGAAATGGCGATGAGCACCGGGCTGCCGAGGATCGCCGCCTTCTGCACCATCTCAACGGAAAGCCGGCTGGTGACGACGACGGCGCCATTCCCGCCCCTTTCGCCGGAACGGATGATGGCGCCGCAGAGTTTGTCCAGCGCATTGTGCCGGCCGACATCTTCGCGCACAGCGACCAAGCCTCCGCCGGGAAGATAGAAGCCGGCTCCGTGCACGGCCCGCGTCTCCCGATGCAGCGGCTGCGCTTCGTTCAGAAGCGAAACGGCACGCACGATATCCGCATGCGACAGCGCCAGCGCCGATGCCGAGACGTCAGGCACCGCCCGCACCGCCTGCTCGATCGATTCGACGCCGCAGAGCCCGCAGCCGACCGGCCCCGCCATGCTGCGGCGGCGCGCCCGCAGCCGGTCGGCGACGTCGTCGGCAAGGCTCACCTGCACGTCGATGCCCTGCTCGCCCGCAACGACTTCAATCCCCGATATCTCCGTCCGCTCGGTGATGATTCCTTCAGTCAGGCTGAACCCGACCGCAAAATCCTCAAGATCAGCAGGCGTCGCCATCATCACCGCATGCGTACTGCCGCCATAGGAAAAGGCGATCGGCACTTCCTCCGGCACGATGCGCGAACCGCTATGCATGATGCCGTTGCGGCGGGCGGTTTCGGGGGCGCGGGCGGTGGTTGCGAAGGTCATGAGGCATGCCTCCTCTTCTCCGCGCTGGGGAGAAGGGAGGATCTTGCCGTCAACGCCAGCCCGCACCCCCATCGTCACTCCGCTGCTTCGAGCTTGCCGGCGATGCGGCGCGATTGCCGTGCCTGCTCGTCATATTCGAGCTGCCACTCGCTCGGCCCGTTGGAGGGCGAGACCTGCACCGCCGTCACCTTATATTCCGGGCAGTTCGTCGCCCAGTCGGAGAAGTCGGTGGTGATGACGTTCGCCTGCGTCGTCGGGTGATGGAAGGTCGTGTAGACGACACCCGGCGCGACGCGATCGGTGATCAAAGCCCTCAGCGTCGTGTCGCCGGAACGGCTGACGAGCTTCACCCAGTCGCCGTCACGAATGCCGCGCTGTTCGGCGTCATGCGCGTGAATTTCCAGCCGGTCCTCCGCATGCCAGGCGACATTCTCGGTCCGGCGCGTCTGCGCCCCGACATTGTACTGGCTGAGGATTCGCCCGGTGGTGAGCAGCAGCGGAAAGCGAGGGCCGGTGCGTTCGTCGGTCGCCACATATTCGGTGCGGATGAATTTGCCCTTGCCGCGCACGAAACCATCCACATGCATGATCGGCGAGCCGAGCGGGGTCTTTTCGTTGCAGGGCCACTGCACGGAGCCGATCTTGTCGAGATAATCGTAGGAAACAAGCGCGAAACTCGGTGTGGTCGCGGCAATCTCGTCCATGATCTCGGACGGATGGCTGTAATTCCAGCCGAGCCCCATCGCCTGGGCAAGCTTCTGCGTCACTTCCCAGTCGCCATAACCGTTGCGCGGCGACATCACCTTGCGCACACGGTTGATGCGACGCTCGGCATTGGTGAAGGTGCCGTCCTTTTCGAGGAAGGTCGAGCCCGGCAGGAAGACATGGGCGTAGTTGGCGGTCTCGTTGAGGAAGAGATCCTGCACGACGACGCATTCCATGGCCGCGAGCCCCGCCGCGACATGTTTCGTATCGGGATCGGACTGGAGAATGTCCTCGCCCTGGATGTAAATGCCCTTGAAGGAGCCGTCGACCGCCGCATCCAGCATGTTCGGGATGCGCAGGCCCGGCTCGTTGTTGAGTTTTACGCCCCAGAGCTTCTCGAAGATATCACGCGTCGCATCGTCGGAAATGTGCCGGTAGCCCGGCAACTCGTGCGGGAAGGAGCCCATGTCGCAGGAGCCCTGCACGTTGTTCTGGCCGCGCAGCGGGTTCACGCCGACGCCGGGGCGGCCGATATTGCCGGTCACCATGGCGAGGTTGGCGATCGCAATGACGGTGGTCGAGCCCTGGCTGTGTTCGGTGACGCCGAGACCATAATAGATCGCGCCGTTGCCGCCCTTGGCATAGAGCCTTGCCGCACCGCGCAGATCGGCGGCCGGCACGCCGGTGAATATCTCGGTCTGCTCCGGGCTGTGCCGCGGTTCGGCGACGAAGGCGGCCCAGTCCTCGAACTCCGACCAGTCGCAGCGCTCGCGGATGAACCTCTCGTCATAAAGCCCTTCGGTGACGATCACATGCGCCAGCGCCGTCATGACCGCGACATTGGTGCCGGGCTTCAGCGGCAGGTGATAGGAAGCCTCGACATGCGGCGACCGGACGATATCGGTGCGGCGCGGATCGATGACGATGAGCTTGGCGCCCTGGCGCAGCCGCTTCTTCAACCGCGAGCCGAACACCGGATGCCCGTCCGTCGGATTGGCGCCGATCACGATGACGACATCCGAATGCTCGACGCTGTCGAAATTCTGCGTTCCCGCCGACGTCCCGAATGTCTGGCCGAGGCCATAACCGGTCGGCGAATGGCAGACGCGGGCGCAGGTATCGACATTGTTGTTGCCGAAACCGGCGCGGATCAGCTTCTGCACCAGATAGGTTTCCTCATTGGTGCAGCGTGAAGAGGTGATGCCGCCGATCGCTTCGCGGCCATATTGATACTGGATGCGGCGAAACTCCGACGCGACATGCGCGAAAGCCTCGTCCCAACTGACTTCACGCCAGGGATCGCTGACCTTTTCGCGGATCATCGGGTTGAGAATGCGGTCCTTGTGGGTGGAATAGCCGTAGGCGAAGCGGCCCTTGACGCAGGAATGCCCGCGATTGGCCTCGCCGTCTTTCCACGGCACCATGCGCACCAGTTCCTCGCCGCGCATTTCCGCCTTGAAGGAGCAGCCGACGCCGCAATAGGCGCAGGTGGTCACCGCCGAATGCTCTGGCTGGCCGATCTGGATGACCGACTTTTCAGTCAGCGTCGCCGTCGGGCAAGCCTGGACGCAGGCGCCGCAGGAAACGCACTCGGAATCGATGAAATGCTCGTGCATGCCGGGCGAAACGCGGGAACCGAAACCACGCCCCTCGATCGTCAGCGCGAAAGTGCCCTGCACTTCCTCGCAGGCGCGCACGCAGCGCGAACAGACGATGCACTTGGAGGGATCATAGGTGAAATAGGGATTGGACTCGTCCTTCGGCATCCATTTCAGATTGATGTCGCCGTTGTTGCGGGCCTTGACGTGATTGTCGCCCTCATAGCCGTAGCGCACGTCGCGCAGGCCGACGGCGCCCGCCATGTCCTGCAATTCGCAATCGCCGTTGGCCGCACAGGTGAGACAGTCGAGCGGATGGTCGGAGATATAGAGCTCCATCACGCCGCGGCGGATATCCTTGAGCCGGCCCGTCTGCGTGTGCACCACCATATTTGCCGCCACCGGCGTCGTGCAGGAGGAAGGCGTGCCGTTGCGGCCTTCGATCTCGACGAGACAGAGACGGCAGGAGCCGAAGGCATCGACCATGTCGGTGGCGCAGAGTTTCGGCACCTTGATGCCAGCCTCCATCGAGGCGCGCATGATGGACGTGCCCTCCGGCACGCTGATCCGCTGTCCGTCGATGGTGAGCGTCACCATGGCTTCCGATTTCGAAGCGGGAGTGCCGTAGTCGATTTCATGGATGAGAGACATGGTCGGCCTCCTGTACGGAAATGGAATTGGGCAGGTTGGGGCATACGGCTGCGGCTTGGAAGATCATCACTCAGCAGCCTCCACGATCGGCGCCGGCGAAAAATCCTCCGGGAAATGCGTCATCGCGCTCATGACGGGATAGGGCGTGAAACCGCCAAGCGCACAGAGCGAACCGAACTTCATCGTGTTGCAGAGATCGGCCAGCAGCGCCCGGTTCTTCTCCGGCTCGATGCCATGCGCGATCTTGTCGGCCGTCTCGACGCCGCGGGTCGAGCCGATGCGGCAGGGCGTGCACTTGCCGCAGCTTTCGACCGCGCAGAATTCCATGGCGAAACGCGCCTGCTTCAGCATGTCGGCCGTGTCGTCGAAGACGACGATGCCGGCATGGC
This sequence comes from Rhizobium sp. R635, assembly GCF_002211285.1. Taxonomy (GTDB): domain Bacteria; phylum Pseudomonadota; class Alphaproteobacteria; order Rhizobiales; family Rhizobiaceae; genus Rhizobium. The sequence continues at coordinate 20,744 of NZ_LOKX01000010.1, forward strand.
CGATCAGTCCGTCCTTGGCGGCGAAAGCCTCGTAGTCGAACGGCGTATCGAACAGAGCCCGCGGGAAATAGGCGCCGAGCGGGCCGCCAACCTGCACGGCCTTGACCGGCCGGCCAGTCGCCGTACCGCCGCCGATCCGGTCGACGATATCGCCGAGCGACAGACCGAAGGCGGTCTCATAGAGCCCGCCATATCGGACATTTCCGGCGATCTGCAGCGGGATCGTGCCGCGCGAACGGCCCATGCCGAAATCGCGGTAGAAGGCGGCGCCCTTTTCCATGATGACGGGCACCGACGCCAGCGAAATCACGTTATTGATAACAGTCGGACAGTCGAACAATCCCTTATGTGCCGGCAGCGGCGGCTTGGCGCGCACAACGCCGCGCTTGCCTTCGAGGCTGTTCAGCAGCGCCGTCTCTTCGCCGCAGACATAGGCGCCCGCACCGGTGCGAACCTCCATATCAAAAGCACGGCCGGAACCGAGCACCGATAGCCCGAGAATACCGGCCTGCCGGGCGATACCGATCGCCGCCGTCATCGCTGCGATCGCATGCGGATATTCCGAACGCGTATAGACGAAACCCTTCGTCGCCCCAGTCGCAAGTCCAGCGATCGCCATGCCTTCGATCAGCACGAAGGGATCGCCTTCCATGATCATCCGGTCGGCAAAGGTGCCGCTGTCGCCTTCGTCGGCGTTGCAGACGATATATTTGCGGTCGCCGACGGCATCGAGAACGGTCTTCCACTTGATGCCTGTGGGGAAACCGGCGCCGCCGCGTCCGCGCAGGCCGGAATCGGTGACTTCCTTGACGACGTCGGCCGACGTCATCGAAACGGCGCGGCGAAGGCCGGCAAGGCCGCCATGCGCCTCGTAATCGGCAAGCGAAAGCGGATCGGTGATGCCGCAGCGGGCAAAGGTCAGGCGGGTCTGTTCCTTCAGGAACGGGAGGTCTTCAACCTCCCCGAGACAGAGCGGGTGATTGCCATCGCTCATCATTCCAGCGTCGAACAGGGCGGGCACGTCCGTAGCTTTCACCGGCCCGTAGCCGATGCGCTTGCCGGCAAGTTCGACCTCGACCAACGGCTCCAGCCAGAACATTCCGCGCGAGCCGTTGCGCACGATTTCTGCATCGAGGCCGCGGGCGGCGATCTCCTGGGCAATCGCCTTTGCCACCTTTTCGGCCCCGAGCGCCAGCGCAGCGGCGTCGCGCGGAACATAAATCTTGATCGTCATCGGCGTGCCTCCGCGACGAGTTCCGCCGTCATCTGATCATCGACCCGGCCGTGAACCTCGCCGTCGAGCATTGCCGCCGGCGCGCAGGCGCAGAGCCCGAGACAGTAGACCGGCTCCAGCGTCACGCTGCCATCGAGGGTCGTCTGGTGAAAATCGATGCCGAGCAGTTTCTTCACACGCTCGGCCACCGCATCGCCGCCCATCGACTGACAGGCCTCGGCGCGACAGAGCTTCAGCACATGCCGGCCGGCGGGATGATCGCGATAATCGTGATAAAAGGTCATCACGCCATGCACTTCGGCGCGCGAGAGGTTCAATTCCTCCGCGATGACAGGCAGGGCTTCCTGCGGCACATAGCCGAATTCTTCCTGTACCTCGTGCAGAATGGGAAGAAGCGGCCCTTCGAGGAAGCGAAGATCGGCGACGATGGAACGGGTACGCGCTGCAATATCGCCTTCGGCGATATGAATGGTCATAAGGCAGCCCTCCCACGGCTTGCTCGTTGCAAAATGGCGGCCTCCCCAGCCGAACGCCATTCGTTGGGCAGCATCTCAGGGAAGCAGCCGGCGATCAATAAAGCTATCGCGTGGATTGATAGGATTTTTCTATTGAAGCTCTTCCTCCTGCACGAGCACTCTCGCTTCGTGCAGCAGCGCCGAGACGAGCGGCGTGAAGGGCTCGCGATAAGGCGCGACGAGGCCGACCAGATGATGGGCCTCCGGCTCGACGATCGGAATCATTCGGATTTCAATGGGAAAACCGAAGGATTTTGCGACATTGCGCGGCATGATGCTCGCCCAGCGCCCGGTCCGGACATGCGAGAACAGCACGATCATCGAGTTGGATTCGAGTGTCGGATGCACTGTGGCGCCGGCTTCGATCAAGTGCCGGTTGATGATGCGGCGGTTTTGCATGTCCGCGGTCAATAGACAAAGCCGAAGATCGCCGACCTCCCGCCAGGTGACGCTGTCGCGATCGGAGAGCGGGCTGCCCGCGGCCGTGATCAGATTGTAGCGCTCGGCATAGAGAGGAACGGTGGTGACGCGGCCGAGCGGCTCGTTTTCGAGATAGGTGATGCCCGCATCGATTTCGAGATTTTCGAGCATGCTCAGCACCTGCAGCGAATTGCGCGAGACGATCGAGAAGGTGACGCCGGGATGCCGCTCCTGAAAGGGCGTGGTGATGCGCGAGAGCATGGCGAGCGCTGTCGGAATGGCGGCAAGGCGGATGTGGCCGGAAAGACCGCGGCGTGCGGCGCGCATCTCCTCGCGCATGGTGCGGGTATCGCCGACGATGCGCCGGGCCCATTCGAGCACGCGCTGCCCCTCCGGCGTCAGCCCCTGAAACCTGGAGCCGCGCTGCACCAGCATGACGCCGAGCTGGTCTTCGAGCTGCCGGATGGCAGCCGAAAGCGTCGGCTGCGAAATTCCGCACTCCTCGGCTGCGCGGCCGAAATGCTTTTCATTGGCAAGGGCGATAAAGAATTCCAGCTTGTCGATCATCCCCTTATCTTCGACATAGCAGCCGCACTCCGCAAGGGCGGGAGCTAACTGTTTTCTGCAGCCGGGAAAAGTTCGAACAGCGTTTCGAGGAAGGCAAGCACGCTGACATTGCCGATGCTGTAATAGACCATCCTGCCCTCGCGGCGCGTATTGACCAAGCCTTCGAGCCTCAAACGCGCAAGCTGCTGCGAAACCATCGCCTGCTGAATGCCGAGGATGGTTTCGATTTGGCCCACCGTCCGCTCCTCATTCGCCAATATGCAGAGGATCAGAAGGCGGGTCTGGTGCGCCAGCGCTTTTAGAAGATCGCTCGCTTCATGGGCTTTTCCAGCGAGTTTGTGCAACTCCTGGCCGGTCATCCCCGGCTCCGGTTTAGGCAACGGCATTCGAAATCTCGGAAGGGAAGCGATGAGGTAGATCAGTACAATAGCATATTCGCAGAAACGAATTGGCCGAAAGTCATGAAATGCCAAAAAAGGTCCAAACAAATCAGCAGATAAGCTGACCGCCGTTGATTTCGATTACTTGACCGGTGATGTATCCCGACAGCGACGGAGCCGCCAGGAACAGATAGGCCGGCGCGCAATCCTCCGCCGTTCCGAGCCGCTGCAGGGGGATGGATTTTCTGGTCTGCTCCAGCTTCTCGCGGGAGGAATAGCGCTCGTGGAAATCGGTTTCGATCGTTCCCGGCGAGACGCAGTTGACGCGGATTCCGTCCGGCGCGAGCTCGCGCGCCAGCGCCTTGGAATAGGTCGCCACGAAAGCTTTCGACGCCGAATAGATCGAGGAACCGGGGCTGCCGCCGGTCAGCGCCGAAATCGAAACCGTGTTGACGATGGCAGCCCCCTGAGCCGCCTTCAACGCCGGCAGCAACGCCCGCGTCAGCGCCACCACCGATGTCTGGTTCAGTCGCACGACCGCCTCATAATCCGCATCGGTGAGCGTGCCGGCCGGAAAACGGCCGAGCATGGTGCCGGCATTGTTGACGAGGACATGCACCTCGTCGAAGAAGGCGAGCACATCTTCAGCAAATCCTGCCGCCCCGTTCGAAGCGGAAAAATCCGCATGCAGCAGCAGCGCCCGCCTTTCGGATTCCGCCGTCAGCAGGGAATCCGGCAGATCTCGTCCCGGCTTGCGTCCGGTATGGACGATCACCCTCGCTCCGCAGTCCAGAAATTGCCGGGCGACTTCAAGACCGATGCCGCGACCGGCCCCGGTCACGACGACATTGCGATTTTCAAAAAGCCTGGGGTGGAACACGAAGCCGTCCTCCTTGCGGACAGGGCCGCCGGGTGTGTCATTCGCCTTAACATATGGGTATGTCACGCAAAAGAAAGGCGTGCATCGATCTTTCCCCGGAGATTGGTCCCCCAGAGATCAGCGCCCGGCCTGCAGCAGCAGCGCGCCCGATCCCTCCTTGCCGAGCCGGTCGCCGGGATTGCGCAGCGGACAGCTCTCCACCGACAGGCAGCCGCAGCCGATGCATCCGCTCAGGTGGTCGCGCAGCAGGCTGAGCTGCCTGATTCGCGCGTCGAGATCATCCTTCCAGAGCGCCGACAGCGTGTGCCAGTCGGCGGCCGTCGGCGTGCGCCCCTGCGGCAGGGATTCGAACGCCGCCTGGATCTCCGACAGCGGAATGCCGACTCGCTGCGCCACCTTGATGATCCCGAGCCGGCGAAGCACGTCGCGCCCGTAACGCCGCTGATTGCCGCGGGTACGGATGCTCGAGATCAGCCCTTTGGTCTCGTAAAAATGCAGCGCCGAGACGGCAAGACCACTGCGCTCCGCCACTTCGCCGACTGTCAGGAGCCTGCCGAGCGGGGTTGCGGGAATCCTGTCCATCGCCTCTTGACCTCAATATTAGTTGAGGTTTTATAAGTCGTACTCCTGCAATCGTAAAGTCCGATCGCGCCGCCCGAGGCAGAGAACTCCGGTTCCGTTCCCGGCAGGTACGGAACCTCGAGGAACACCCGGACGGAGCCCCGTCCGGGTGTTTTTGCTTCATAGCAGGCCCATCCCGACCGCGCGGACGGGTCTGCAAATTTGCGGTTGCGGGAAGAAAACCCCGGTGATATTTTCCGCGCCGATTACAGGGGAGCTCCGTATTGCCGGGGCTGAGATGTGAGGCACGAGCTTCCGGACCCTTCAAAGCTGATCTGGGTAATGCCAGCGGAGCGAGGTCCAATGTTCTCAGGCGCGCAAGTGTCACTCTATCCGATGCCCGGCAGTTTCACCGGCATCACTCTCAGCCCGCCCGATATCCTCTTTGCCGCCATGTGCGATCTCTTCGTCACGGCCGAAATCGAACGTTGATGACATCGCCGCAACCATCGGATTCACGTTTCTCCGCGCTCCGCGCCACCCTCTATCGGGGCATGCCCGCCTTGCTCGCCGGCTGCGCCTTTCTGGCCGCCTGGGAAATTTATGTCGATCTCTCCGGCATCAAGCCCTCCATCCTGCCGGCGCCCTCGCGCATCGTCATCCAGGGCTGGCTGAACCGTCAGGCGCTGATGGCAAACACCTGGCCGACGCTCGGCGCGACGCTCGGCGGTTTCGCGCTGTCGCTGGCCTTCGCATTCGTCTCCTCGATCCTCATGGATTTCGTGCCCTTCATGCGCCGCGCATTGCTGCCGATCTTCATTGCCAGCCAGACCCTGCCGCTGGTGGCGATCGCCCCCCTCGTCGTGCTCTGGTTCGGTTTCGGCCTGTTGCCGAAGATATTGCTGGTGGCGCTCGTGACCTTCTTCCCGCTGCTCGTCGCGCTCTTACAGGGCTATGAATCGACCGACCGCGACATCGCTGAACTCTTGAACTCGATGAAGGCGAGCCGCTGGCGCATTTTCCGCCTGGCGCGGCTTCCCTCTTCGCTGCCCTATTTCTTCGCCGGCCTGAGAATCTCGATCACATATGCCGTCGTCGGCGCGATCTTTGCCGAATATGCCGGCGCCGCGAGCGGCCTCGGCATCTATATCCTCAACGCCAAGAACAATTTCCGCCCCGATCTCGTGCTCGCCGCCGTCATCGTCAGCGCCGTGCTGACACTCTGCCTCTTCGGGCTGACGCTGATGATCCAGCGTTTCGTCATGCCCTGGCAGCCATCCCAGGAGCGGCGCCGATGACCGGTCACATGCTTGAACTGCGCAACATCTCGAAATCCTTCGACGGCATGAAGGTTCTGGGCGATATCTCGCTTGATGTCGCAAGCGGCGAGTTCGTTTCGATCGTCGGCCCGTCCGGCTCCGGAAAATCGACGGTGCTGCGACTGCTGACACAGGCGCTGCGCCCCGATTCCGGCAGCATGCTTTTCAACGGTGCAGCGCTGGAAGAGACGCCGCATTCCTTCGCCTTCATGCCGCAACGCGATGCGCTGATGCCCTGGCGCCGGATCATCGACAATGCTGCACTTGGGCTCGAGGTAAAGGGCATGAGCCGTCGGGCCGCCCGCGCGGCTGTCGCCCCCCTCTTCGAGCGGTTCGGCCTTGCCGGCTTCGAACATCACTATCCCTCAGCGCTATCGGGCGGCATGCGCCAGCGTGCCGCGCTGCTGCGCACCGTCGTTCAGACCCAGGACATGCTTCTGCTCGACGAACCTTTCGGCGCGCTCGACGCGCTGACGCGCACGCAGATCCAGGAGTGGCTGCAGGGCATGTGGACCGAACATCGCTGGACGGCGCTGCTGATCACCCACGATGTCCGCGAGGCGGTGTTTCTTTCCGACCGCATCTACGTGCTCTCCGCCCGGCCGGCGCGTGTCATCCGCGAATTCCGCGTTCCCCTGCCCCGCCCGAGAAGCATCGCCGATCTCGGCTCGCCGTCGGCCCAGGCGATCGAGACTGAAATCCTGCAAACCCTGCTTCATCCGCTGGAACAGGATGATTTTAGGCCGTCGGCCTAAAATCTGAATCCTTTCCTAATTTAAAGAGTTAAACCTGAGGAGGTCACCATGCTGCTTCTCACCCGTCGACAGACGATCTTCGCCGCTCTCGCCGCAAGCCTCGCCGGCCGCACCGCCTTCGCCCAGTCGGCACCCGCAAAGGTTCGCATCGCGCTCGACTGGACGCCCAATACCAACCATATCGGCATCTACGTGGCCCAAGCGAAAGGCTACTATGCCGCCGCCGGCCTCGATGTCGAAATTCTTCCCTTCACGGACACCAGCGCCGGAACGCTCGTATCCAACGGCGTCGCCGATTTCGGCATCAGCAGCGAGATCGAGGCCCTCACGCAGCGCGCCGGCGGCGGTGACGTGAAGATGGTTTACGGCGTCGTCCAGACGGAAACCGCACGCCTGATCTTCAAGGGCGGACGCGACGACATCAAGAGCCCTAAAGATCTCGACGGCAAGACCTATGGCGGCTTTGGCGGCGCCTGGGAAAGCGCGCTGGTCTCCGCGATGATCCGCAACGACGGCGGCAAGGGCGACGTCAAGACCGTCACCCTCGGCACCTCCGCCTATGAAGCGCTGGACAACGGCTCGATCGATTTCACGCTCGAGATCTACACCTGGGAAGGCATCGCCGCCGAGCTGGAAAACCGCAAGATCGGCCGCTTCCACTACTCCGATTATGGCATTCCCGACGAGCAGACGACGGTCATCGTCTCCAGCGACGCCTATCTCTCGGCCAGTCGCGAACACGCCCGCGCCTTCATCCAGGCGACGCGCCAGGGTTACGCCTACTCCGTCGACCATCCCGATGAAGCCTGCGACCTGCTGATCTCCGGCAGCAACGGCGCACTGATGAATACGGAACTGGTCAAGGCTTCTCAGAAGGCGCTGATCGAGGGACACTTCCTGAAGTCCGAGGCTGGCGTGATCGGCACGCTCGATCCGGCAAAGGCCGATGCCATCGGCAGCTTCCTGCTCGATAACGGCATCCTGGTCGATGCGAACGGCGCCGCACTCAAGGAAAAGCCGGACTTTTCCGCCTATTACACCAACGAACTTCTCGACTGAGTTCGCACGACAATCTTGCATCGGCCCGAAGATCGTTTCTGATTTTCGGGCCGATGCGTTCGAGCATGATGACGAAAAGCGTGAACGGTTTTCGATCCATACCCTGCTCCCACTATTTGACGTGGAACAGGATGTTCCAGCCTTGTCCGCCGCGGCTTTCCGCGGCAAAGTCTTCGGACAAGGCGAGGGACGGAATGCGACAAGAGGAGAGATTGGCCGGGGCAGACTTCTTGCGTGCGGCGGCCTGTCTGCTGGTGCTCGTCCACCATCTCGTGCTTCGGCTGGATATGCGCAGGATTCCGGACGAATTTGCCCCAGCCGCACATATCGCCCGCTTCGGCAATTTCGGCGTTGCCATCTTCTTCGTGCTGAGTGGTTTTCTTCTTGCCCGTCCCTTCTGGCGCGCGCTCGACGCGGACGGCGACATGCCGAGTCTGCGGTCGTACTCGATCCGGAGGGCGGCGCGCATCGCTCCGGGCTTCTGGGTCGCAGCCACCGTCGGCTTTGCCCTCAGCCTGACCTTGCTTGCCCTGCCGCTGACGCCGGAGCTTGCGCTCCGCTACGTCTCCGGCATGCTGTTCATGAGCCAGTGGCATTGGCGCACGCTCTTTCCCGTCGAAACCGATGGGCCGCTCTGGTCGATTCCTTTCGAGGTCACCAGCTATGTGCTCCTGCCCGCCTGTTTCTTCCTGCTGTTTCGTTTGCCCGTCCTGAGACAGCGTCCGTTGCTCGCCCGCGCCGCCTGGCTTTGCGTCATCGGCGGCGTGCTCCTGGCCCATGCGCTGATCCTGACCTTCTTTGCGCTCGACGACATCGGGCGCGGCTGGCAATACGGGCTGCAGGGCGGAGCGAAGGAATGGATGCCCAAATATAATCCGATCGGCTTCTTCGCTCTCTTCGCCCTCGGCGCCCTTGCCGCAGGCATCGAGGTCATGCTCCTAGAAAAGCGCTCCGTCTGGTTCGATGCCGCGGCACTCCTCGCCCTCGTCATCGCCGCCTACCGCCTCGTCATCTCGCCGGGCGGCACTCCCGAAGCTTACGGCTGGCTCGACATCCCCTATGGCTTCCCGGTCTTTCCCCTGGCGGTCGCGACAGCTCTCGTTTCGCTGAGCCATTCGCGGCACCTGGGCAGACTGCTCGACAACCCTCCCGTCCGTTACACGGCAAAGATCTCCTTCGGCATCTATATCTGGCAGGAGGTCATCCTGATATTGGTCCAGAAGCTCGACCCCGGCTCGTTCGGCGCTTCCACGGAAAATGTCATGACCGGCTGGCTTCAGTCTTGCGGGCTGGCCGCAGCGCTCGTCTTCCTGATCGCGACCCTCAGCTACTATCTGCTGGAGAGGCCCGCGATCCACTTCGGCAACCGGATGTCGAGCCGGCAACCCAATCGAGCTACTCCTTTTAAAGTATAAATCCCCCGCCACCTCAACTAGAGGCATTAAGGTTAACGGAAAATACTCCCATTTTTGGCGTCTTCATGCTTACTAATTTCTTATTTATACCCATGACAAACGATAGCTGAGGATGTATTTGTCTCGCTGCGGTTCAGTGTCAGGCATAAACTTGTGGACCTTATGTAATGAATGCTTTTACTTCGAAGAGGAACGCGCGCTTCGATGCGTCATTGCGTCAGGACAGAATCAAGGCACTGGTTGTAGCGAATTCCAACATTCGCCAGCCGGACAGCTTTCCTGTTTCGGAAAGAAAGATAGGGCAGCGATTGATGGTGAAACGATTTATCGACATCATCGTCTCGGCCGGCGCTCTGATCGTGCTGGCGCCGCTTTTTCTGGTGATCGCACTTTTCATCAAACTCGACGATGGTGGCCCCGTGTTCTTCCGCCAGCTTCGCTGGGGTTTGAAAGGCCGGAAGATCACGGTCCTCAAGTTCCGCTCGATGCGCAAGGAAGCCTGCGACCCGAGCGGCATCCAACAGACCGTAAAAGGCGACAGCCGGCTGACCGGCATCGGCGCCGTGCTCCGCAAGACCAATATCGACGAACTGCCGCAGCTTTTGAACGTCCTCAGGGGCGACATGTCCCTGGTCGGCCCGCGCTGCCATGCCATCAACATGCGGGCGGCCGGCAGGCTCTACGAGGAGCTCGTTCCGGACTACCACCACCGCCACATCATGCGCCCTGGCATCACTGGCCTTGCGCAGACGCGCGGCTGGCGCGGCCCGACGGCACGGCCGCTGCAGGCCCGCGCCCGCATCGCCTGCGACATCTATTATGTCAAAAATTTCAGCCTGCTGCTCGACTTGAAGATCCTGTTCAAGACACTCGTCATCGAGCTGCGCGGCGGCACCGGCTTCTAAGAGCCCCATAGTAGCGCCAAGCCAAAGCGGCCATTACCCGCCGCCATTCGTTTCAAGCCGTTCGACGCCGCCGCTCCCATATCCGATGGAAGAAAGCAGAAACAAAAAAGCGGCCGTAGAGGCCGCTTTTCATCGATGCCGTCGAGTGGCGTTCAGTCTTGCTGGACGATGCCGCGCAGGTGTGTCAGTTCCATGATGAAGTGCTCGAGCTTCGACTTGTGCTCGTGATGCTCGGCATCCTCGAGTTCCTTCTTCGCCGCTTCGATACGGCGGGTCAGTTCGTCCTTGTTGAGCTCTTCCACCGGTACGGCAGATTCCGCAAGCAGCGTGCAGCCGGTCGGCAGAATATCGGCGAAGCCGCCGAACACGACATAGTCCTGCTTCTTTCCGGAAGCCGAACGCACGCTCACGACACCCGGCTTGACGGTCGTCATCGTCGGCGCATGGTGCGCCATCACGGTCATCTCGCCTTCGGTCGCGGGAATGACGACCTCAGTCACCATCTCCGACAGCAGCAGACGCTCCGGCGAAACGAGCTCAAAGTTGAAATTGTCAGCCATCAGTGACTTACCTTCTCGGCTATGGCTTTTGCATCTTGCAATTTGGTCCCGCAGAACGGGCAGTGCAGTATCGCCTGATCGAGATATCCGAGGCCTTCCTCGGTCTGAACCAACCCCACGACCATCATGATCACGCCGTTATCGGCACGGTAGACGGTCGGCGCGGCGGGCTCCGGAAGTTCCGCTACGACCCCTTTGAGGGAGTCGCAGCAGAATATCTCGTCCTGAGCATCGTTCATCAAGCAGCAGCGAGCTTCTTGGCCTTTTCGATGGCTTCATCGATCGAGCCGACCATGTAGAAGGCAGCTTCCGGCAGATTGTCGTATTCGCCGTTGACGAGGCCCTTGAAGCCCTTGATCGTGTCTTCGAGAGCAACGAGCTTGCCCGGCGAGCCGGTGAAGACTTCGGCGACGAAGAACGGCTGCGACAGGAAGCGCTCGATCTTGCGGGCGCGGGCAACCGACAGCTTGTCCTCTTCGGACAGTTCGTCCATGCCCAGGATGGCGATGATGTCCTGCAGGGCCTTGTAGCGCTGCAGCGTCGACTGAACCTTACGGGCGATTTCGTAGTGCTCTTCGCCGACAACGAGCGGGTCGAGCATGCGCGAGGTCGAGTCGAGCGGATCGACGGCCGGATAGATGCCCTTTTCAGCGATCGAACGCGACAGAACCGTCGTTGCGTCCAAGTGGGCGAACGAGGTTGCCGGTGCCGGGTCGGTCAAGTCGTCGGCCGGAACGTAAATGGCCTGGACCGAGGTGATCGAGCCCGTCGTCGTCGTGGTGATGCGTTCCTGCATCTGGCCCATGTCGGTTGCGAGCGTCGGCTGATAGCCCACGGCCGAAGGAATACGGCCGAGCAGAGCCGACACTTCCGAACCAGCCTGCGTGAAGCGGAAGATGTTGTCGACGAAGAACAGAACGTCCTGGCCCTGGTCGCGGAAATGTTCTGCGACGGTCAGGCCGGTCAGAGCGACGCGAGCGCGGGCGCCCGGCGGTTCGTTCATCTGGCCGTAAACGAGCGCAGCCTTGGAGCCTTCGCCGCCGCCGTGCTTGTTGACGCCCGATTCGATCATTTCGTGGTAAAGGTCGTTGCCTTCGCGGGTACGTTCACCCACGCCTGCGAAAACCGAGTAACCACCGTGCGCCTTGGCGACGTTGTTGATCAGTTCCATGATGAGAACGGTCTTGCCGACGCCGGCGCCGCCGAACAGGCCGATCTTGCCGCCCTTTGCGTAAGGAGCGAGAAGGTCGACGACCTTGATGCCGGTGACGAGGATCTGCGCTTCCGTGGACTGCTCGACGTAAGCCGGAGCGTCCTGGTGGATGGCGCGCTTGTGAGCGGTGTTCAGCGGGCCTGCTTCGTCGACCGGCTCGCCGATGACGTTCATGATGCGGCCGAGCGTTTCATCGCCGACCGGAACCGAAATCGGAGCGCCGGTATCGATGACCTGCTGGCCACGAACGAGACCTTCGCTCGAGTCCATCGCGATGGTGCGAACTTCGTTTTCGCCCAGATGCTGAGCGACTTCGAGAACCAGACGGTTGCCGTTGTTGTCGGTTTCAAGTGCGTTCAAAATCGCCGGCAGTTCGCCTTCGAAAGCAACGTCGACGACGGCGCCGATAACCTGGGTGACTTTGCCGACAGAGCGGGTAGCTGCCTCAGCCATTTTCTTACCCTCTTTTCCTAACTCAGAGCGCTTCCGCGCCCGAAATGATTTCAATCAGTTCCTTGGTGATCTGAGCCTGACGCTGACGGTTGTAGTTCAGCGTCAGCTTGTTGATCATCTCACCGGCATTGCGCGTCGCATTGTCCATCGCGCTCATCTTGGCACCCATCTCGCCCGCGACGTTCTCCAGGAGAGCGCGGAAGATCTGGACGGAGATATTGCGCGGGATCAGGTCGTCGAGGATCGACGCCGGATCCGGCTCGTATTCGTAGACGGCGCCTGCATGTTCTGCATCCTCGGCGACGGCTTCCGGAGCCTTGGCCGGAATGAGCTGCTGCGCGGTCGGGACCTGTGAGATGACCGACTTGAACTCGGAGTAGAACAGCGTGCAGACGTCGAACTCGCCGGCAGCGAACATATCGATGACGCGCTTGCCGATCTGGTCGGCATTCTCGAAACCGATCTTCTTGACTTCGCGCAGTTCCTTGCGCTCGATGATCAGCGACGCATATTCACGGCGCAGGATGTCGTAACCCTTCTTGCCGACGGTGAAAATCTTCACCGTCTTGCCTTCGGCCAGCAGCTTGCGGACATGGTCACGCGCAAAGCGCGCAATCTGCGAGTTGAAGCCGCCGCAAAGACCGCGTTCAGCCGTGCAGACCACCAGCAGGTGAACCTGGTCCTTGCCGGTGCCTGTCATCAGCGCCGGCGCACCATCCGCATCGGTGACGGCCTTGGCGATGTTCGCCAGAACCGCACCCATGCGCTGCGAATAGGGCCGGGCGGCCTCGGCCGCCTCCTGCGCACGCCGAAGCTTCGCCGCGGCGACCATTTTCATCGCCTTGGTGATCTTCTGCGTCGCCTTGACGGAGGCGATCCGGTTTTTCAGATCCTTAAGTGAAGGCATCCGTTATCCGTCCTAACTAGGCCCGATTACTGGAAAGACTTGGCGAAGCTATCGAGAGCAGCGGTGAGCTTGCCCCGGGTATCGTCGCTGATTGCCTTTTCCGTGCGGATCGCGTCGAGGATGGCCGAGCCTTCCGAACGCAGGTACGAGAGCAGACCCTGCTCGAACTTGCCGACCTGAGCGACCGGCAGCTTGTCGAGGTAGCCGTTGACGCCTGCGAAGATCACGGCGACCTGCTCTTCCGTCTTCAGCGGCGAGAACTGCGGCTGCTTCAGGAGTTCGGTCAGGCGTGCACCGCGGTTCAGCAGGCGCTGGGTCGCAGCGTCGAGGTCCGAACCGAACTGGGCGAAGGCGGCCATTTCGCGATACTGGGCGAGTTCGCCCTTGATCGAGCCGGCAACCTGCTTCATCGCCTTGATCTGAGCCGAAGAACCGACGCGGGAAACCGACAGACCGACGTTAACGGCCGGACGGATGCCCTGGTAGAACAGGTCGGTTTCGAGGAAGATCTGGCCGTCGGTGATCGAGATCACGTTGGTCGGAATGAAGGCCGAAACGTCGTTGCCCTGCGTTTCGATGACCGGCAGAGCGGTCAGCGAACCGGCGCCCTTGTCGTCGTTCATCTTTGCCGCGCGCTCGAGGAGACGCGAATGCAGGTAGAAAACGTCGCCCGGATAGGCTTCGCGGCCCGGCGGGCGGCGCAGCAGCAGCGACATCTGGCGATAAGCGACAGCCTGCTTGGACAGGTCGTCATAGCCGATCAGGGCGTGCTGGGCGTTGTCGCGGAAGTATTCGCCCATTGCGCAGCCTGCGAACGGAGCGAGGAACTGCATCGGAGCCGGGTCGGAAGCCGTCGCGGCGACGATGATCGAGTATTTCAGGGCGCCGCGCTCTTCGAGAACCTTGACGAACTGGGCAACGGTGGAGCGCTTCTGGCCGACGGCGACGTAGACGCAGTAAAGCTTGTCGTTGTCAGGGCCGTTGTCGTGAATCGGCTTCTGGTTCAGGAACGTGTCGAGCAGGATCGCGGTCTTGCCGGTCTGGCGGTCGCCGATGACGAGCTCGCGCTGGCCGCGGCCGACCGGGATGAGGGCGTCGATGGCCTTGAGGCCGGTCGACATCGGCTCATGAACCGACTTGCGCGGAATGATGCCCGGAGCCTTGACGTCGACGCGCGCACGGCGGGTCGCGTTGATCGGGCCCTTGCCGTCGATCGGGTTGCCGAGCGCGTCGACGACGCGGCCGAGCAGTTCAGGACCGATCGGAACGTCGACGATAGCGCCCGTGCGCTTGACGGTGTCGCCTTCCTTGATGTCGCGGTCGGAGCCGAAAATAACGACACCGACATTGTCAGATTCAAGGTTCAGGGCCATGCCGCGGATGCCGCCGGGGAACTCGACCATTTCACCGGCCTGGACATTGTCCAGACCGTAAACGCGAGCGATACCGTCACCGACGGAGAGAACCTGGCCGACTTCCGAGACTTCTGCCTCTTTGCCGAAATTTTTGATCTGGTCTTTGAGAATTGCGGAAATTTCCGCGGCGCGGATATCCATCAGCCGACCTCTTTCAATGCAAGCTTAAGGGTAGAGAGTTTGGTACGAAGAGACGTATCAATCTGACGGGACCCGACCTTGACGATCAGACCACCAAGAATTGACGGATCAACCGTGACGGCAATCGCCACGTCTTTGCCGGTGACGCCCTTCAGCGCCGCCTTCAATTCATTTTCCTGCTCTGCGGAGAGAGCATGGGCCGAGGTGACCTCGGCGGAAATTTCGCCGCGATGATTGGCGGCGATGATGCGGAAGGCCTTGATCATGCCCGGCAGGGCGAACAGGCGGCGGTTACGCGCCACGACCTTCAGGAAATTGGCGAAGAAGCCCGAGATGCCGGCCTTTTCGCTGATGGCGACGATTGCCTTCAGCTGGTCCTCGGCGGAGAAAACCGGGCTCAGGATAAAGCGCTTCAAATCATCGCTCTCATCCAGCATCGCCTGGAAACGGTCAAGATCTGCAGTTACGGTAGCGACGGCGCCCTCTTCGAGCGCGAGCTCGAAAAGCGACGAGGCATAGCGCTCTGCAACACCAGAAGTAAGCTGGGACGTGTCTGCCACTGGCACAAATTTCCCTGATTTCAACCCAAAATCCGGCTCTCGGCGGACGCCGAACCTATGATCTTGAATTCGTTTTGATTTCCCCCAGAAATCACAAGAGAAGCCTCTTGCTTCTTCCGAAATTCGGGGTCCGTCTAACATAGGATGTTCGGACTCGCAACACGCGTAATGCCCGAATACGCCTTTCACATGAATTTCTGTCCGCAAAATTGCGGAATGACTTTGAAGCAGGCCCGGGAAACCGCCCGCAGGCCACGAAATTCACGTCTGGAAGAAGCCGAAAACATAAAGCAGCGGCAATGCGGCCAAGGCGACCTGCACAACCAGGAGTAAATAGTTGACGATATTACTCCCCTTATCGGACAGGATCGAGATGATACGGGCAAAGGCGGCCATCACAAAGGAAGCGCCGAGCGCCATGTAGATCCAGCTCTGGGCGAGCATGATCGCCGAGGCCCCGAAGCCGAGATAGAAACCGCCCATCGAGCGCGCCTCACCGAAACCTTCCGGCCGCCCTTCCCGCGCCTGCAGGCCGAGAAGACGCAGGGCGTGGCCCGGCGCGAACATCATGACGAAACCCGCCAGCGCCGTGAAAGCCGCGGAGCAGAACGCCAGCTGCTCGCCAAGCTCGGTCGGAAAATAGAGTTCCATGCATCAGCCCCAAATCACTCGCGAATCGCTGTTTTATGGCACGAGCCGAAAAAGGAGGAAATGGCGACAACGTCAGAAAAGTGACCGGCTGGCACTCCAAAGCAGGCTGGTAGCTAGAGGAAGCTCTGCGGATCGATATCGAGCTGCACCTGCACCGATCCGCGCTCCTTCGGCGCTTGCGACAGCATCGCCCGCAGGAAACCCTGCATGTCCGAATTCCGCCGCCCATGCACCAGAAGGCGGAAGCGGTGACGGCCGCGCACCAGCGCGAGCGGCGCCTCCGCCGGGCCGAGCACGGAGATGCCGGAGACCTGCGGAGCGGCGTTTCGCATGCCGCGCGCATGGTTTTCGGCGTCGTGGCGCGTTTCGGCCGAAACGATGATCGAGGCGAGCCTGCCGAAGGGCGGCAGCGCGGCGCGTTCGCGCTCGGTGATCTCACGGTCGTAGAAGGCGCCGGAATCCCCTGACACGATCGCCTGCATGACGGGATGCTGCGGCTGGTAGGTCTGCAGCAGCCCATGGCTCTTGAGGCCGGTGCGCCCGGCGCGGCCGGTCACCTGCGACAGCAGCTGGAAGGTGCGCTCGGCTGCGCGGGGATCGCCATTGGCAAGGCCGAGATCGGCGTCGACGATGCCGACCAGCGTCATCAGCGGAAAATTGTGCCCCTTGGCGACGAGCTGTGTGCCGATGACGATATCCGCCTCACCCTTGGCGATCGCTTCCAGCTCCAGCCGCAGCCGCTTCACTCCGCCCATGATATCGGAGGAGAGAACGATGGTGCGGGCCTCGGGAAAATGCCGCTCCACCTCTTCGGCGATCCGCTCGACACCCGGGCCGCAGGCGACCAGATGGTCGAGCGTGCCGCATTCCGGGCAGGCTTCCGGGGTGCGCTCGGCATGGCCGCATTGATGGCATTGCAGCTGCTTGCGGAAGCGGTGCTCCACCAGCCAGCTCGAACATTGCGGGCATTGGAACCGGTGGCCGCAGACCCGGCAGAGCGTCAGCGGCGCATAGCCCCGCCGGTTGAGAAAGAGCAGCGCCTGTTCGCGTTTCTCCACCGTCTTGCCGATCGCCCGGATCAAGACCGGCGACAGGAAGCCGCCGCGCTCCGGCGCGTGCCTGCGCATATCGATGAGATGCAGATCGGGCAGCGCGGCATCGCCGAATCGTGTCGGCAGATGGACCGTGCTGTAGCGGCCGCTCTGCCCGTTGACCTGGCTTTCGACCGATGGCGTCGCCGACACCAGGATGACGGGAAAATCGCCGATGCGGCCGCGCACGACGGCCATGTCGCGGGCATTGTAGAAGACGCGGTCCTCCTGCTTGTAGGCGGGGTCGTGCTCCTCGTCGACGATGATGAGGCCGAGATCCTCGAAGGGCAGAAAGAGCGCCGAGCGCGCACCGGCCACGACGCGCACTTCGCCGGTCACCGCCTGGCGCCAGACTTTCTCACGCGTGCGCGGCGCCAGATCGGAATGCCATTCGGCCGGCTTTGCGCCGAAGCGATCCTGGAAGCGCTCCAGGAAGCTGGCCGTCAGCGCGATTTCCGGCAGCAGGATCAGCACCTGCTTGCCGCGCTTCAACGTCTCGGCAACCGCTTCGAAATAGACCTCGGTCTTGCCGGAACCGGTCACTCCGTCGATCAGCGATACCGAAAATTCGCCCTTGCGGACATCGTCGACGATCTCCGAAGCCGCCTGCCTCTGCGGCCCTTCGAGGCGGGCGGCGGCAAAATCGGGATCCGGCACTGCCACGACCGCCGGCGGCGGCAGAAACACCGTCTCGAAGATGCCGAGCGTGATCAACCCGTCGACGACACTCGTCGAAACACCGGCGGCATGTGCCAGGCCGCTGCGCGTCCAGGATAAGCCGTCGGAGGCGGCATCGAGAACCCGGGCGCGCGCCGGCGTCATCCGCTCCGGTTCGCCGCCGACGAGCTTCAGCCCCTCCACCATCGGCTCCGGTTCAAAGGCGTTCGGCGCCCTCAGCGCCATGCGGGCGACGAGGCCGGGAGGCGAAAGCGTATAGGTCGCCACCCAGTCGATGAAATCCCGCATCTCCTTGGCAAGCGGCGGGCAGTCGAAGACGTGGCTGATCGGCCTGAGCTTCTTCGGATCGACGCCATCCTCGCCACCGTCCCAGACGACGCCGATCACCTGCCGCGGCCCGAGCGGCACCTGCACGACCGAGCCGGGCTCGACCGCCATGCCCTCCGGCACGGAATAGGAATAGGGTTTCGGCGCCGGCATCGGCACCAGCACCGGAACCGTGCGGTTCGCGGGCGGTGCCTCGAAAAGCGCGCCAAAGAGATCGGACGAATCTGTGCTCATCGCGCGAGACCATGCCCGCAAATCATTGGAATTGGAACCGCAAAGACGGACATGCGCGCCAGGCAACGGACGTGGATAAGGGTTGCTGGGCACGCGATGGAGCGCATAGATTGCCGGGACGATTTATTCGACCGCTGAATCGGAGAGGAACGAATGGCTAGACTGACCGAAGATGCCAAGGGTGTCTATGTAATCGCCGTAACACCCTTCACCGACGACGGCGCGCTGGATCTTGCCAGCGTCGACAGCATGGTCGATTTCTACGAGAGCGCCGGCGTCACCGGCCTGACGGTCCTCGGCCAGCTCGGCGAAGCACCGAAGCTGACGGCCGAGGAATCGCGCCTGGTGGTCGAGCGTGTGCTGAAGCGCCTCGACGGGCGTCTTCCCGTCGTCGTCGGCGTGTCGGCTCCAGGGCTTGCGCCGATGCGCGAACTTGCCGAAGCCGTCATGGGCGCGGGCGCCGCGGGCGTCATGGTCGCGCCGCCCTGGACCGTCAGGACCGACGATCAGGCCTTCTCCTTTTACCAGTCGGTCGGCGAAGCGCTTGGTGACACGCCCTTCGTGCTGCAGGATTATCCGCTCACGACGAATGTGACGATCGCGCCTGGTGTCATCGAGCGCATCGTCAGGGACGTGCCCAATTGCGTCATGCTCAAGCATGAGGATTGGCCGGGCCTTGCGAAGATATCAGCGCTTCGCGCCGCCAGCGGCAGCGGCGCCATGCGGCGCATCTCGATCCTCTGCGGCAATGGCGGGCTTTTCCTGCCCGAAGAAATGGGACGCGGCGCCGATGGAGCCATGACCGGCTTCTGCTATCCCGAGATGATGGTCGGCGTCGTCGAAGCCTATGGCGCCGGCAACCCCGATCGCGCTCATGAGATCTTCGACGCCTATCTGCCGCTCGCCCGCTATGAACAGCAGCAGGGCATCGGCCTCGCCTGCCGCAAATATGTGCTTGCCAAGCGCGGCGTCATCAAGTCGGCCGCCCTGCGCAAGCCGGGCGCCAAGCTCTCGGCGCTCGATATCGCCGATGTCGAGCGGCTGCTGGCGCGCCAGGCCCTCCGCCTCAAGGAGATCGGGGCATGACGCCCGGCAAGAGTGACGATTTCATGATAACAGGTGACGGGTCTGCCACATGCGCCGGCTTGTTTAGACGGCAGGAACCGGCATCTCCCGGCCTTCCACTGCTTCAACCGGCAGGCCGACCGGTATGAAGGTCGCGTCACCACCTGCCGAGAGATCGTGCACCGTATGCCTCTCCAGCACCTTCGTCACCTCGTTGAGGTCGCCGTCCAGATGTTCGGCCGGAATGAGATTGCCGATCACGAAATCGAAGCGGTCGCCGCGTTTGTTCAGCAGTTCGTGAAAAACGGTCATGTCGCGAAGTTCCGTCGACCATTTCGCCAGCCAATAGAACAGGCCGGAATTGCGCGCCGTCATATGGACGGGAAGGATCGGCAGATTGTATTTGCGCGCCAGCCCGACGGCCGAGGTCTTCCAGGGGCGTTCGTTCAGCCGGCCGTTCGCCCAGTAGGCGATGCGGCCCGAGGGAAAGAGCACCGTCGCCTTGCCTTCCCTCACCGCATGGTTCGTCAGCTGCAGCGTCTCGCGCGCCTTGAGCTTGCTCTTGTGCTCCTCCCGCCATTCCACAGGGATGATCATCTCGGCAAAGCGCGGATTGACCCGGATCGCGTCGCGGTTGGCGAAGAACATCATATCCGGCCGGCGCGCTTTCAGGAGATCGAAGACAGCGACGCCGTCGGCAATGCCTGTGGGATGATTGCTGACGAGGATGAAGCCGCCGCTACTGGGAATGCGTTCGCCATTGGCGACGCCGATATCGAGCTTCAGCACGTCGCTCAGATATTCGAACGACTGGAAACCCGGCATCTTGGCAACCGCATTGGCGAATTCGATCGCCTTGCCGTAGCGCAGCAGCGTGTAGAGGAACGGCCGCATCGCAGGCCAGAGCGGATGTTTCACGATCCTCTGGCCGCGTTCGGCAATCAGCGTATCGACGATGTGACCAGGTCTTCCATGCGAGACGAGAGCGATCGCTTCCGCGAGCTGTCCGAAAGCCGTCATGGAATCGCGCCGTGCCATGAAAGATCCTGTCTATGGGGCATAAAGCTATCGCAGTAGAATATGATCTGGGGATGACAAAGGTTTGGCCGGCATTAGCAATTCCATAACCGTTCCTGCTTCAAATTGGCGGACTTGAAGGCAAATTCAAGGCCAGAGACGTGAACGAACTCTTGATCATCGCCGATCCGCGCCTGATGGCCGAGCGGGCCGCGTGGCTCGAAAACCTCGCCCGCGAGCGCCGCCTTTCCGAGCATACGCTCGATGCCTATGAGCGCGACACCCGCCAGTTCCTGACCTTCCTGACCGGCCATCTCGCCGGGCCGGCCACACTCGCCGATATCAGGGAATTGCGCCCTGCCGATTTCCGCGCATTCCTCGCGGCCCGGCGCAAGCAGGGCTCCGGCGCCCGCTCGCTCGGCCGCAATCTCGCCGGCCTCCGCTCGCTGCTACGCCATCTCGAAAAGAAAGGGCTGGTCAATGCTGCCGGCGCCGGCGCGATCCGCTCGCCGAAACAGCCGAAATCGCTGCCCAAGCCGCTCTCCGACACGCAGGCGATCACCGTCGTCAGCGACGAAGCCCAGCTCCATGACGAACCTTGGATCGCAGCGCGCGATGCGGCTGTCATGACGCTGCTCTACGGCTGCGGCCTGCGCATCTCCGAAGCGCTGGATCTCACCCCCGCCGACCTGCAAAAGGGCGCAACGGCGCTGCGCATCACCGGCAAAGGCAACAAGACGCGGCTTGTGCCGCTGCTCTCAGTGGTTTTCGACGCCGTCGAGAAATATCGCACGCTCTGCCCGTACCATCTCGAAAGCGGCGAACCGCTGTTTCGCGGCGCCCGCGGCGGCAGGCTGCAGCCGGCGATCATCCAGCGGGCCATGCAGAAGCTGCGCAGCGCCTTCGGCCTGCCGGAGACGGCGACGCCCCATGCGCTTCGTCACTCCTTCGCCACCCACCTGCTCGCCGGCGGCGGCGATCTGCGCACCATCCAGGAACTGCTCGGCCATGCCAGCCTTTCCACGACGCAGGTCTATACCGGCGTCGATGCGTCGCGGCTGCTGGAGGTGTATGATCGCGCCCATCCGCGGGCCTAGTGCATGTCGCCCAAAAGTGTGCAGCGGTTTTGGGACAACGACATGCATATGGGCATAAGTTTTCGTTAACGCATTCTCTTAAAGGAATATGCGCAAGCCGGGCGTAGAGCATGAAACGCATAAGGCATGTAGGGAATACCATCGTGACGACATCAATCGGCCGCCGGACGTTTCATCTCGTAGCGCCGGGCAACCTGCTGCTCTGGTTGATCGCAGCCTTTCACATGCTGCTTCTCGCAGCCCTGTTTGCCGGTCTTTTGACTGCACGGCCGGCGACCGCCGCCGAGGAGGCCTGCACCGGCCGGAACCTGATGGCCGAGCTGCGGCAGAACGACCCGGCCCGCTATGCCGAGGCGCTGAAGGAAGCCGATGCGACGCCAAACGGCAAGGGCATCTTCTGGAAGATCGAGAAGCCGGGTATCCGGCCTTCCTGGCTGCTCGGCAGCATGCATGTCACCGACCCGCGCGTGCTTGCCCTGCCGCCGCGCGCCCAGGCCGCTCACGACGCAGCCGATACGATCATCATCGAATCCGACGAGATTCTCGATGAACGCAAAGCAACCGCCGCCCTGCTCGCAAGGCCTGAGCTGACGATGTTCACCGACGGCACGACGATCGACAAGCTGCTCTCGCCGGAGGATTACCAGCGCCTGGAAGCCGGCCTCAAGCAGCGCGGCATCCCGCTCGGCGCCGTCTCCCGCATGCGGCCGTGGATGATCTCAAGCGCCGTCGCCCTGCCGGCCTGCGAAATCGCCCGCAAGGCGAAAGGCGTGAAATTTCTTGACCAGAAGATCGCGGCCGACGCTGCTGCCGAAGGCAAGACGGTCAAGGGGCTGGAAACCCTTGCCGAGCAGATCCAGGCCATGGCCGACCTGCCGGTCGAATTTCATATGAAGTCGCTGATCGAGACGCTGGAACTCGGCGACAAGATGAACGACGTCGTCGAAACGATGACCGATCTCTATCTTTCCGGCGATATCGGCATGACGATGCCGATGCTGAAGACCGTGACGCCGGAAGACGAGGGCGACACCAGCGACTATGCCGCCTTCGAACAGCGCGTCATCCTCGACCGTAACCAGGTAATGGCCGAACGTGCGGCCCCCATTCTCGACGGCGGCAACGTCTTCATGGCCGTCGGCGCCCTGCACCTGCCCGGCGAACAAGGCGTCGTCGAACTGCTGCGCAAGCAGGGCTTTACCGTCACCGCGGTCAACTGAACCGGGAGACGGTCAGCCGAGCGTCATGCGGCGCAGCACATTGCTTTTCCAATAGAACTGATGGACGAGCGCGCCGGCGACATGGGCCGCGATCAGCGCCCAGAGAACGATCTTCAGGACATCCGCGTGGAGGAAACCGGCAGGATCGATGCCGAAATAGTAGGCGGCAATGCCAGAAAGCGGCATCGCGAAGATCAGGATATAGAGCCCTGAATGGGCAAGCTTCGCCGCGAGACGGAAGATCGCCGGCTCCCGAGAAACCTCGGGCGGCACACCCTTGATAAAGCGCAGACAGAGCCGGAGGACGGCGAGCAGCAGAATGGCGATGCCGACATAGGCATGGATATTGGCCGACGCGATCTGCTCGGGTGTCGGCACCTGGCCTCTGCGAACGAGCCGGTGCCAGATGTTCATTCCGTCGGGAAAGAGCAGGTTGAAGAAGATCAGCAGCGCCACCGCCCAGTGAAGGAAACGCTGGCTGAGACTGTAGCTCATGATGGATGACTGCTGCATTTCTTGATCCCCGCCAGATGCCCCAACTTTGCTCTAGGCAACAACTAAAACAGCCGCTTGCCTTCCGGCAAGCGGCTGCGCGCTTCATTACGAAGATGTAAGCTTACATATGGATCGGCTTGAAGAAGGTCGCGAGCGCGGCTTCCTTCACGGCTTCGGACATCGTCGGATGCGCATGGCAGGACCGGCCAAGATCTTCCGACGAACCGCCGAACTCCATCAGAACGGCGATCTCGTGGATCATTTCGCCGGCGCCGAAGCCGACGATATGGCCGCCGAGAACGCGGTCGGTTTCCTTGTCGGCGAGGATCTTGACGAAACCGTCGGTCGCCAGCATCGCGCGGGCGCGGCCGTTTGCCGTGAACGGGAACTTGCCGACCTTATAGGCGACGCCTGCCGCCTTCAGCTCTTCCTCGGTCTTGCCGACAGACGCGACTTCCGGCTGGGTATAGACGACGCTCGGGATGACCTCGTAATTGACGTGGCCATGCTGGCCGGCGAGGATTTCGGCCAGCGCCACGCCCTCGTCTTCCGCCTTGTGCGCCAGCATCGGCCCCTTCACCACGTCGCCGATCGCATAGATGCCGGCGACATTGGTCTTGAAGTGACCGTCGATCTCGACGCGGCCGCGATTGTCGAGCGCCACACCTGCCTCTTCGAGGCCGAGACCCGCCGTATAAGGCTTGCGGCCGGTGGCGATCAGCACGGCGTCGGCTTCGAGCGTCACGGCGTCGCCGCCCTTGACCGGTTCGAAAGTGACCTTGGCGCCCTTGCCGCCCTTTTCGACGCCGGTGACTTTGGCGCCGAGATTGAAATCGATACCCTGCTTGGCCAGCATGCGCTGGAACTGCTTGGAAACTTCGCCGTCCATGCCGCCGAGGATGGTGTCGAGATATTCGACGACGGTGACCTTGGCGCCGAGGCGCGACCAGACCGAGCCGAGTTCGAGGCCGATGACGCCGCCGCCGACGACGATCAGCGTTTCCGGCACCTTCTCCAGCGCGATGCCGCCGGTGGAGGAAATGATGGTCTTTTCATCGATCTCGACCTGCACGCCGGGAATGCCGGCGACATCGGAGCCGGTGGCGATGACGATGTTCTTGCTCTCGATCTCCTGCACCTTGCCGTCCTCGGCGGTGACGGAAACCTTGCCGGCCGAGACGATCTTGCCGGTGCCCTGGAAGGTATCGATCTTGTTCTTCTTGAAGAGGAAGGCGACGCCGTCGACGTTCGACTTCACCGTCGCATCCTTATGCGCCATCATATTGGCGAGGTTGAGCGTCGGCGCCGGCACGTCGATGCCGAGCGTGCCCAATCCATGGCCGGCCTGATGGAACATTTCGGAAGCATGCAGCAGCGCCTTGGACGGGATGCAGCCGACGTTCAGGCAGGTGCCGCCATAGGTCGCGCGCTTTTCGACGACGGCGACCTTGAGGCCGAGCTGGGCTGCCTTGACGGCGCAGACGTAGCCGCCAGGGCCGGTTCCGATAATGATGACATCGTAGGACATTGCTTTTTCCCTTTGGATTATCGTTTAGTCGGCCGCGCGCGTAAGCGCGAGGCGGAAGCCGAAGCCGACGAGTGCTGCTCCGGTAATGCGGTTGAACCATTTGCCGCTGGCGATGAAGCGGTCACGGATCGCCTTGACCGTGAAGAAATAGGAGACGCCGGCAAACCACGCGACCAGCGCCGTCGCCATGCCGATGCCGTAGGAGAACTGGATCAGAACAGGCGTGTCGTGATGCACCAGCGTCGAAAACAGCGACAGGAAGAACAGCACCGGCTTCGGGTTCAGCGCATTGGTGATGAAGCCCATGCCGAGGCATTTCAGCATCGAGACCGGCTTGCGGTCTTCGGCCGTTACCTCGATCTCGCTCACCTTGAAACCAGGCTCGCGGAACGACTTGATGCCGAGATAGACGAGATAGGCGACACCCGCCCATTTGATCATCGCAAACAGCATCAGCGATTTCGACACGATGAGGCCGAGGCCGAGAATGGTGTAGCTGATATGGAAGAGCAGGGAAAAGCCCATGCCGAGCCCGGTCATGATGGCGGCGCGACGCCCGTGCACGATGCTCTGGCGCAGGATAACGGCGAAATCGGCGCCCGGCACGACGATGAAGATCGAGAAAACGGCCATCAGGCCAAGGAATTCGAGAATATACTGCATATCGTTTTTGCCCTGTCCTTCTAACGGCCGCCGCTCACATTGAGGATCGCGCCGGTTATATAGGAAGCCGAAGGAGAGAGAAGGTAGAGGATCGCATCCGCCACCTCTTCGGGCGTACCGGTGCGCTGCATCGGGATCGACGGCGCCATTTCGCGCGGCCGGTCCGGCAGCCCGCCAGAAGCATGGATATCGGTTTCGATGATGCCTGGCCTGACCGCATTCACGCGGACGTCCTCGGCGGCGACCTCGCGCGCGAGCCCGACGGTGAACGTATCGATGGCGGCCTTCGAGGCGGCATAATCGACATACTGCGCCGGAGAACCGAGAACCGCAGCCATCGACGAGATGTTGACGATCGCGCCGCCGCGGCCGTTATGACGGCTCGACATGCGGCGTACCGCCTCTGCCGCGCAGAGTATGGAGCCGGTCACGTTGATCCGCAGCATGCGCTCGATCCGCTCCGCCGCCATCTCGTCGACCCGCTGCGGATAATCGACGATGCCGGCATTGTTGACGAGCCCGTCGAGCCGGCCGAAATGGCGGTCGACGGCCGCAAACATCGAGACGATATCGGCGGCATTGCCGACATCGCCCTCGATTGCCAGCGCCTCGCCGCCGGCCTCGGTGATCGACGCAACGACAGCGTCGGCAGCCGCGCGGTTTGAGGCATAGTTCACCGCGACACGCCAGCCCTGGCGTGCGGCAAGGCGCGAGACGGCAGCGCCGATGCCCCGGCTGCCGCCGGTCACGAGAACGACAGGTGCACCGCTCATGTCGCGCATTCCTTGAAAACAAGCACGTCCCAGGGCGCCACGGAAGCCTTGCCCTCGCCCCAGGCACTGGATTCACGGATGGCCGGGCCAAGGCCGGGCAGCACCAGCTTTTCGGCCGCCACAGCACCCTCGGGCTGGAGATTGTCCATTTCGCCCTTGGCATCCATGCCGTAGACGGCGCCCTGCCAGACCGTACAGGCATTGAGATTCGCGCCCGTCACATCGCCCTCGGGGCAGTTGAACATCAGGATGCCGATCGCGCGTACCGGATCTTCCGACGGCATGACATAACCTTCCATCACGACGGACGTCTTCAGCGCGCTGACCTTGAACTGGTTGCTGGCGGCGGCCGACGCGGAATTCAGCGGCGTGAAGCGCAATTCATAGGCGCCGTCGCGGTCGACATAGACGGCCCCTTCCTGCTTGCATTCGGCGCCGGATGCAGCGGCAGGCGCGGCGAAAAACGCAGCGGCCGCGATTGCAGCCATGCCTTTTCCTCCCGCCATGATGCCGATCTTTCCGCTCATTGTCCCTTCGGCTCTCTCCGCCCGTCGGCATTCTCGATCACGCCGAAATCCGTCAGCAGCACCAGCGGGCGGTCGTCCTTGTCGAGGCCCCAGAAAACCGGGTAGAACCCGTCGCCCCAGCCGCTCCAGAAGACGGCGACATTGCCCTTCTTGCCGGCGACCGGCCGGTGGAGCGCATAGCGGCCCTTGTTGGCATCGAGGTCCGAAGCCAGCACGTCGTCGTAATAATTGAAGTCGGCATCCGGCTTCTGTGCCTGGACCTGCGCCTCGCGCTCGCCGATCAGAGCAAGCGTGTCGGCATCCATGTAGCAGCCGACGCCGGCATCGACGGGATAGCCGAAAATCTCGCCGTCCTTCAGCGTCATCGGATCCTGTCCGGGCAGGACGGCAAGCTCCCAGTGATCCGGCTTGCCCTCGGCAAAGCGCATGCCGGCCGCCGCGATGCGCCCGGAAGCCTGGTAGAGCGTGACCGGATATTCCCCCGGCGCGACCGTCCTTGCGAGCGCCGGACGATCCGGCTGAGCGAGCGGATCGGCCGCGACGATACGGCCGGAGGTCAGCTCGACATTGCCCATGTGGATCACGTTGATCGAGCGCGCGGAGAGTTCGGCATCGCCCAACGCCACCAGCTCGAAATTGCTGCTCGCCTTTCCGGCATCCCAGCCGGCAGCCGATGCGGAGACCGGGGTATGCGCGGCGGCAGCGCAAAGAAGAAGGCGCGCCGCTCGCAAGATCCGGTTCCGCATCGAAAGCGCTCCCTTAGAGATCGAGAACCAGACGTTCCGGATCTTCGAGGCTCTCCTTGACGCGCACGAGGAAGGTGACCGCTTCCTTGCCGTCGACGATGCGGTGATCGTAGGAAAGCGCCAGATACATCATCGGACGGATGACCACCTGGCCGCCGATCGCGACCGGCCGCTCCTGGATCTTGTGCATGCCGAGAATGCCCGACTGCGGTGCGTTGAGGATCGGCGAGGACATCAGCGAGCCGTAGACGCCGCCATTGGTGATGGTGAAAGTGCCGCCCTGCATGTCGGCCATGGCGAGCGAGCCATCGCGGGCAGCCTTGGCAAGACGGCCGAGCTCCTTCTCGATCTCGGCGATCGACATCTGGTCGGCATCACGGATGACCGGAACGACGAGGCCCTTGTCCGTACCGACGGCCATGCCGACATGGCAGTAGTTCTTGTAGATGATGTCGGTGCCGTCGATTTCGGCGTTGACGGCCGGCAGTTCCTTCAGGGCGTGCGTAACGGCCTTGGTGAAGAAGCCCATGAAGCCGAGCTTGACGCCGTGCTTCTTCTCGAAAATGTCCTTGTACTTGTTGCGCAGGTCCATGACCGCCTTCATGTCCACCTCGTTGTAGGTGGTCAGCATGGCGGCAGTGTTCTGCGCGTCCTTGAGGCGCTTGGCGATCGTCTGGCGCAGGCGCGTCATCTTCACGCGCTCTTCGCGCGAGGCATCCTCGACCGTCGACGGGCCGCGCGCAGCAACCGGCGCTGCCGCGGGTACGGCCGCCGGAGCGGAAATGCCCCTGGCGACGGCGGCGATGACGTCGCCCTTCAGCACCTGGCCGCGCTTGCCGCTGCCGTCGACCTGATCGGCGGAAAGGTTGTTTTCAGCGAGCATCTTGGCGGCCGCCGGCGCTGCCGGCATGGTGGAAACGGAAGCGCTCGACGACGCTGCGGCAGCGGCGGCCGGGGCGGCAGGCGCCGGTGCAGCAGGGGCGGCGGCCGGTGCGGCAGCAGCCGGCGCGGCGGCGGCAGCGCCGGCACCTTCGGCGATCTGGCCGAGCAGTGCGCCGAGGCCGACGGTCTCGCCGGCGGCGGCAACGATTTCCGAAAGCGTGCCGGAGACGGGCGCGGGAACTTCGATGGTCACCTTGTCGGTTTCAAGCTCCAGAATCGGCTCGTCGGCCTTGATGGCGTCGCCGACCTTCTTGAACCAGGTGCCGACGGTTGCCTCGCTGACGGATTCACCGAGAGTTGGAACGCGGATTTCTGTGGCCATTGTTCAAATCCTGATTTCGTGTGTTTTCGTTTATGCGTTTCAGACGGCGGGCGGCCGCAAAATGATCGAGGGCATCGGCAGAATATCGAAACGGAAACCGAAACCGGAAGCGATGATCGGATCGGCATCGGCGAGAGCCCGTGCAGCCGCCTGATCCTCGACCTCGACGACCGCCATGCCCCAAGCGCCTTCCCCTTCGAAGACGGGGCCGACCGTGACGGCCGTTCCCGCAAGGGCGTTTCGACGCCAGTATTCGGCATGGCTTTTCATCGCCGCCATTTCCTCCCCGGTCCCGTCATGCGGGAAAGTGGGGCGCGGCGGCGGCAGTCTCAGAAAGAAATAAGCCATTGCGCCCCCCTTGTATTAGCCGCCCAGTGCATCCTCGAGGAATGCCGAGAGCTGCGAAAGATGCTTGGACATCAGGCCCGTCGCCGGCGAGGCGGCGGCCGGACGGCCGGTATAGCGGACACGCTGGTATTTCGCATCGATATGGGCAAGCACCCATTCGAGGAACGGGTCGATGAACGACCATGCGCCCATGTTCTTCGGCTCTTCCTGGCACCAGACCATCTCGGCACCACGGAAGCGCGACAACTCGTTGATGAGTGCCTTTGCCGGGAACGGATAGAGCTGTTCGACGCGCAGCAGGTAGATATCGTCGATACCGCGCTTTTCCCGCTCTTCCAGAAGATCGTAATAGACCTTGCCGGAGCACATGACGACGCGTCGGATCTTGTTGTCTTTCTGCAGCTTGATCGGGCCGTCCTTGATCACCTCGGCATCGTCCCAGAGCAGGCGGTGGAAGGCGGATTCGCCCGCGAGTTCCGCAAGCGTCGAGACCGCCCGCTTGTGGCGCAGCAGCGACTTCGGCGTCATCAGGATCAGCGGCTTGCGGAAGTCGCGCTTCAGCTGACGGCGCAGGATGTGGAAGTAGTTCGCCGGCGTCGTGACGTTGGCGACCTGCATGTTGTCTTCCGCACAGAGTTGCAGGAAGCGTTCCAGGCGAGCCGAAGAGTGCTCCGGACCCTGACCTTCATAACCGTGCGGCAGCAGGCAGACGAGGCCCGACATGCGCAGCCACTTGCGTTCGCCCGACGAGATGAACTGGTCGAAGACGACCTGCGCGCCGTTGGCAAAATCGCCGAACTGCGCTTCCCAAAGCGTCAGCGCATTCGGGCGAGCCAGCGAGTAGCCGTATTCGAAGCCGAGAACGGCTTCTTCCGAAAGCATCGAATTGATGACTTCGTAACGGGCCTGCGTCGGCGCGAGATTGGCGAGCGGAATATAGCGTTCTTCGGTCTCCTGATCGTAGAGAACCGAATGGCGCTGCGAGAAGGTGCCGCGTTCGCAATCCTGGCCGGACAGGCGGATCTTGTGGCCTTCGACGACGAGCGAACCGAAGGCGAGAGCTTCGGCCATCGCCCAGTCGAGGCCTTCGCCGGTGCCGATCATGTTGGCGCGGTTTTCCATGAAGCGCTGGATCGTGCGATGCGCGTTGAAACCTGCCGGGATCTCGGAGAGCTTGCGGCCGATCTCCTTCAAGGTCTTCATCGGCACGGCGGTCTTGCCGCGGCGCTGTTCGTCCTGATTGTCGGCCGTGCGCAGACCGGACCATTCGCCGTCCAGCCAGTCGGCCTTATTCGGCTTGTAGTGCTGGCCGGCATCGAACTCCTGTTCGAGATGCGCGCGCCAATCAGCCTTCATCTTCTCCACTTCGCCATCGGTGAGCAGGCCTTCGGCGACGAGACGCGCGGCATAGAGCTGCAGCACGGTCTTGTGGCCGCGGATCACCTTGTACATCTTCGGCTGCGTGAAGGATGGCTCGTCGCCTTCATTATGGCCGTAGCGACGGTAGCAGAACATGTCGAGCACCACAGGCTTGTGGAACTTCATGCGGAATTCGGTGGCGATCTTGGCCGCGTAGACCACCGCTTCCGGATCGTCGCCGTTGACGTGCAGGATCGGTGCTTCGATCATCTTGGCGACGTCGGACGGATAGGGCGACGAGCGCGAGAAGGCCGGGTTCGTGGTGAAGCCGATCTGGTTGTTGATGATGACGTGCATCGTGCCGGCAACGCGGTGACCGCGCAGACCGGACAGGCCGAGGATTTCGGCGATGACGCCCTGGCCGGCAAAAGCCGCGTCGCCGTGGATCAGGAGCGGCAGGACCTTGGCGCGTTCGGAAAGCGGAATGATGTCGCCGTCCCAGACGGAGGCGCTCATGTCCTGCTTGGCGCGGGCCTTGCCCATGACGACGGGATCGACGATTTCGAGATGCGAAGGGTTCGCGGTCAGCGAAACGTGCACCTTGTTGCCGTCGAATTCGCGGTCGGAGGAGGCGCCGAGATGGTACTTGACGTCGCCGGAACCTTCGACTTCGTCAGGCGCGTAGGAGCCGCCCTTGAATTCGTGGAAGATGGCGCGGTGCGGCTTGCCCATGACCTGGGAGAGCACGTTGAGGCGGCCGCGATGGGCCATGCCGAACACGGCTTCCTTGAGGCCGAGATGGCCGCCGCGCTTCAGGATCTGTTCGAGCGCCGGGATCAGCGATTCACCGCCGTCGAGGCCGAAGCGCTTGGTGCCCTTGAACTTGACGTCGAGGAACTGCTCGTAGCCTTCGGCTTCGACGAGCTTGGCGAGGATCGCCTTCTTGCCTTCCGGGGAGAAGGCCACGCCCTTGTCAGGACCTTCGATGCGCTCCTGGATCCAGGCCTTCTCTTCCGGGTTGGAGATATGCATGAATTCGACGCCGAGCGTCGAGCAGTAGGTGCGTTCGAGGATCTCGATCATCTCGCGGATGGTCGCGTATTCCAGGCCGAGCACGTTGTCGATGAAGATCCTGCGGTCGTAATCGGCTGATGTGAAGCCGTAATTTTCCGGCGACAGCTCGCGATAGTCGTCGACGGCGGCGGCGATGCCGAGCGGATCGAGCTTGGCATGCAGGTGGCCGCGCATGCGGTAGGCGCGGATCATCATGATGGCGCGGACGGAATCGCGCGTCGCCTGCAGCACGTCGGTGCTGTCGGCGGGCTTGCCCTCGGCTGCGGCCTTCGCCTTCACCTTGGTCTCGATCACCTTCTCGACGATGCCCCAGTCGCCGTCGAGCGCCGACACCAGATCGCCGCCGGCTGCCAGCGGCCAGTTCTTCTTGCGCCAGGAGGCACCCTTGGCCGCCTTCTTCACATCGGCAGGATCGTCTTCCAGCGCCTTGAAGAAGGTGCGCCACTGATCGTCCACCGACGCCGGGTCCTCTTCGTAGCGCGCATAGAGCTGCTCGATATAGGCCGCGTTGGCGCCATCCAGAAACGAGGTGATCTGAAACTGCTCGTTGGCTTCTTGCCGTGCCATGGTGATATGCGAACGCTTCCGTCCGCCTCCTGACTTTGATGAATTTGCCGGATCGATCGCCGGCTGCCGCATTCCGATTGCCGCCTGTCCGCGGCGCATCTGCTGGTCTCGTGTGCGAGCCGGGCGGAAGGCGCAGATGCCGTTCCTCCGCCCGGTCTATAGGTGGCTTCAGCCCTTGAGGACTTCAACCAGCGTCTTGCCCAGGCGGGCTGGAGACGGAGACACCTTGATGCCTGCCGATTCCATCGCCGCGATCTTCGATTCGGCGTCGCCCTTGCCGCCCGATACCACGGCGCCGGCATGGCCCATGGTGCGGCCCTTCGGCGCCGTGCGGCCGGCGATGAAGCCGGCCATCGGCTTCTTGCGGCCCTTCTTGGCTTCGTCCTTGAGGAACTGGGCCGCGTCTTCTTCAGCCGAGCCACCGATTTCGCCGATCATGATGATCGAGGTCGTGGCTTCGTCAGCCAGGAACATCTCGAGCACGTCGATGAATTCGGTGCCCTTGACCGGGTCGCCGCCGATGCCGACGGCCGTCGTCTGGCCGAGACCTTCGTTGGAGGTCTGGAAGACGGCTTCGTAGGTCAGCGTGCCCGAGCGGGAAACGATGCCGACCGAACCCTTGCGGAAGATCGAGCCCGGCATGATGCCGATCTTGCACTCTTCCGGCGTCAGGATGCCCGGGCAGTTCGGTCCGAGCAGGCGCGACTTGGAGCGGTCGAGGCGAGCCTTGACGCGCACCATGTCCATGACCGGGATGCCTTCGGTGATGCAGGTGATGAACGGGATCTCGGCGTCGATCGCCTCGATGATCGCATCGGCAGCACCTGCCGGCGGAACGTAGATGACGGTCGCGTCGGCGCCGGTCTTTTCCTTGCCTTCGGCGACGGTTGCGAAGATCGGCAGGCTTTCGCCCTTTGCGCCGGTCCAGGTTTCACCACCCTTCTTCGGGTGGATACCGCCGACCATCTGGGTGCCGTAGTAGGCAAGCGCCTGTTCGGTGTGGAACGTGCCGGTCTTGCCGGTCAGACCCTGAACGAGGACCTTGGTGTCTTTATTGACGAGAATAGACATTCTTTCCGATCCTTCAAATTAGCCGTTGATCGCCGCGACGATCTTCTTGGCCGCATCGTCCAAGTCGTCAGCCGCCGTGATCGCGAGACCCGACTCGTTCAGGATCTTCTTGCCGAGCTCGACATTGGTGCCTTCAAGGCGCACGACGAGCGGAACCTTGAGGCCGACTTCCTTGACCGCGGCAATGACGCCCTCGGCGATGACGTCGCACTTCATGATGCCGCCGAAGATGTTGACGAGGATGCCTTCGACCTTGGGGTCTGCGGTGATGATCTTGAAGGCTGCCGCAACCTTCTCCTTGCCGGCGCCGCCGCCGACGTCGCAAAAGTTGGCCGGCTCCTTGCCGTAGAGCTTGATGATGTCCATCGTCGCCATGGCAAGGCCCGCGCCGTTGACCATGCAGCCGATATTGCCGTCGAGCGCGACATAAGCGAGGTCCCACTTCGAGGCCTCGATTTCCTTGGCATCTTCTTCGGTCTCGTCGCGCAGCGCCCTGACGTCGTCGTGACGGAACAGAGCATTGCCGTCGAAGGACATCTTGGCATCGAGGACGCGCAGATGGCCATTCTTCATGACGATCAGCGGGTTGATTTCGAGAAGCGACATGTCCTTCTCGTTGAAGGCCTTGTAGAGCAGCGGGAAGAGCGACTTGGCGTCTTCTGCGGCAGCACCTTCGAGCTCGAGAGCGGCGGAAATCTTGGCGACGTCGGCCGCCGTCACGCCGGTTTCCGGTTCGATGGCGATCGTCTGGATCTTCTCGGGCGTATCGTGGGCGACGGCTTCGATGTCCATGCCGCCTTCGGTCGAGACGACGAAGGCGACCTTGCCGACCGAACGGTCGACCAGGAGTGAGCAATAGAGTTCGCGGGCAATGTCGGCGCCGTCCTCGATGTAGAGGCGGTTGACCTGCTTGCCGGCTTCGCCGGTCTGCGCGGTCACCAGCGTGTTGCCAAGCATTTCCTTGACGTTGGCAACGACATCTTCGATCGACTTGGCGAGACGCACGCCGCCCTTGGCTTCCGGCGACAGTTCCTTGAACTTGCCCTTGCCGCGGCCGCCCGCATGGATCTGGCTCTTGACCACGTAAAGCGGGCCCGGAAGCGACTTGGCGGCAGCCTCGGCTTCTTCAACCTTGAGAATTGCCACACCTTCGGCAACCGGCGCGCCATAGCCCTTCAGCAGAGCCTTGGCCTGATATTCATGAATGTTCATGGGGTCTATCCCTGTTTCGATTACTTGAGCGCCAATTACTTCAGGGCCGGCGCGATGTTGATGCAGGCTTCGCAAAGACCGGCGACGGCGCCGACGGACTTGTCGAAGGCTTCCTTCTCGGTCTTGTTGAGGTCGATCTCGATGACGCGCTCGACGCCGCCGGCGCCGATGACGGTGGGAACGCCGACATACATGTCCTTGACGCCGTACTGGCCGGTCAGATGGGCCGCGCAGGGCAGGACGCGCTTCTTATCCTTGAGGTAGGATTCGGCCATTTCGATCGCCGAGGCAGCCGGCGCATAATAGGCCGAGCCGGTCTTCAGCAGGCCAACGATTTCGGCGCCGCCGTCACGGGTGCGCTGGATGATTTCTTCGAGGCGCTCCTTGGTGACCCAGCCCATGGTGACGAGATCGGTGAGCGGAATGCCGCCGACCGTCGAGTAGCGGGCGAGCGGCACCATTGTGTCGCCGTGACCACCGAGAACGAAGGCCGTCACGTCCTGAACGGAGACGTTGAACTCTTTGGCGAGGAAGAGACGGAAGCGCGAGGAGTCGAGAACGCCGGCCATGCCGACGACCTTGTTCGCGGGAAGGCCCGAAAACTTCTGCAGCGCCCAGACCATGGCGTCGAGCGGGTTGGTGATGCAGATGACGAAGGCGTTGGGGGCATACTTCTTGATGCCGGCGCCGACCTGCTCCATGACCTTGAGGTTGATGCCGAGGAGATCGTCGCGGCTCATGCCCGGCTTGCGCGGAACGCCGGCGGTGACGATGCAGACATCGGCGCCTTCGATTGCGGAATAGTCGCTGGCGCCGGTCAGGTTGGCGTCGAAGCCTTCGACCGGAGAGGACTGTGCGATGTCGAGGCCCTTGCCCTGGGGAATACCGTCGGCGATGTCGAAGAGGACGATGTCGCCCAGCTCCTTCAGGCCGGCGAGATGCGCCAGCGTGCCACCAATCATGCCAGAACCAATGAGTGCGATCTTGTTACGCGCCATTTCGCTGTTTCCTTTGCGATCAAATTCGTCGAACGACGCTGCGAGGCCGCTCAATGACGCAATCGCATAGACCCAAAGCCAAAAAATGGCAATCCATTAATTTTGATGCAGCATTTTCAATCGTTTAGATACTAAAATTCTTACGTAAACGTAAGATATTTTGTCACTGGATCGTCACTCTGCGGCCCGTTTCTCATGGTGCAGCGCAAGATATTCCGCGCTCCGCATCTCGAACAGGCGCGATGCCGTGCGATCGAATTCGAAGCCTTCGGTGCCCCGGCGATTGAGGAGCAGTTCCTCCGGCATCGCCGCCGCCGATATGTAAAGCCGCACGGCATGATCGTAGAACGTATCGACCAGAATGATGAAGCGCTTGATTTGGTTCCGCTTCTCCGGGCCGAGCAAGGGAACGTGATCGAGGAAGACCGTATCGAAGCGTTCGGCGATGGCGAGAAAATCGACTGCTCCGAGCGGCTTGTCGCAAAGGTCTGTGAAGGAGAAGCGCGCCATGCGGTCGGCGGCGAGCGGCACATGGATGGAGCGCCCCTTCATCGGAATGTCGAGCGGCTGCGCCTTGCGGCCGTGCAGCGCCTGCGTCCAGGACGCCTCCATCGCCATGTCGTTATGCTCGTTGATCGGCACGAGATAGACGGGCTGGCTATTCAGCTTCTCCATCCGGTAATCGGTCGGCGAATCCAGCGTGACGACATCGACATGCTGCTTGAGCAGAGCGACGAAGGGCAGGAAGAGCCCGCGGTTAAGACCGTCCCTGTAGAGATTGTCGGGTTCGACGTTCGAGGTCGCGACCAGCACGCATCCCCGCGCAAAGAGTTCGGAGAACAATCGCGACAGGATCATCGCGTCGGCAATGTCGGTGACCGTGAACTCGTCGAAGCAGAGCAGTTCCGCTTCCTCGTAAAGGGCTGTGGCGACCGGCGGCATCGGGTCCGCCTGCTTCGTTTCGCCGTTCTTGAGCTTCAGCCGGTGCGCCGCGATGCGGTTGTGCACGTCCGCCATGAATTCGTGGAAATGCGCCCGCCGCTTCTTCCTGCACGGCGCCATCGCGAAGAACATGTCCATCAGCATGGTCTTGCCGCGTCCGACGCTGCCGTGGATATAGAGCCCCTTGATGCCGCCGGCGGCTTTCTTCTTCGATGCGAACAGCCAGCCGAGCGCGCTCGATTTTGCCGCCGGCCTTTGCTGCTTCAGCCCGGCAAGCACCCGGTCCAGGCTTTTCGCCACATCCATCTGGGCGGAATCGACCTGCAACGCGCCTGCGAGCGTCAGCGATTTAAGCTGTTCGCAAACGCTGAGCGCATAATCTGGCATTGGCTGCATGAGGGCATATCCGCCTGTCAGTCATCGGCGGAAACCCGCCGGATCATTTACCGCCGGTTTGCTTACCCGCCGGTTCGCTTACCGGCTGAGGCTGATCTGCTGGCCCGTGCTGGTCTGTCCCTCGAAGCGGTTGTCGGCCGTCTTGTAGACGCTGCCGATCTGGTTGCCCGAGCGGTCCTTGAGCAACACCTGCTTGCCGGCAACCTCCCAGGAGCCCATCGCCGTCAACTCGCCGACACAGCCGCGCGTGCCGCCGCGCGAACCGCTGCCGAGATTGGTGAGGGTGAGAAACATGTCGCAGCTGCCGTTGACTCGCCAGCTTCCGACCATCGATTCCTTGGTGACATCGAGCGCATTCGCGGCCATTGCACCGGGCTGCGCACCCGGCATCGGCGACGTCGCCGTCGGCGCGGCCGGAAACTGCGAGCTGCCGGTCGGCGGCGGAAGCTGCCCACCCTGCACGGAGGGAACGGGCTGCGCCGTCAACGGCGCCGGCCCGGCGTTCGAGTTGGAGCTGTAATCATATGCCGTACGCTGACAACCGGCTAGCGCGAGAGCCACCACCAGACCTGTCATCGCATATCGCAACTGCATCATCATACTCCTGAATTCGGCTATCGCCGCGAAGAAACGGGCGTGAGACAAGTCCGATTATCGTAATTCGCTTTGGTTAATCAAGTCGGGCGGCATAAATTGCCCGTGACAACAACTAACCGAAAAACGATACAGTTCAACTGTCTCGCTGCAAAACTTCCTGCACATAGAATTTGTCAGCAAGGTGTTGCGCGCATTCATCTCTGCCGGGATCCCAGTCAAAGTCTCGTATCATCTTGGAATAGTATGTGACCGACTTCGCAGGAAGGATTGCAGCCGCTCGATGCGAATGCCGGCCCGCGGACCGAGGCGAGCCGCGACCTGATCTCTCTGACGGCTTCCGGATCGAAGCCGTCTATTCCGCCCTCGCCGTGCACCCGGATCAAACCCGGCGCTCGACCATCATCTTCTTGATTTCGGCGATCGCCTTGGCAGGGTTGAGGCCCTTGGGGCAGGTCTGCGCGCAGTTCATGATCGTGTGGCAGCGGTAGAGACGGAACGGATCTTCGAGATTGTCGAGACGCTCGCCGGTCGCTTCGTCTCTGGAATCGATCAGCCAGCGATAGGCCTGCAGCAGGACGGCCGGGCCGAGATAGCGGTCGCCGTTCCACCAGTAGCTCGGACAGGAGG
This sequence comes from Rhizobium sp. R635, assembly GCF_002211285.1. Taxonomy (GTDB): domain Bacteria; phylum Pseudomonadota; class Alphaproteobacteria; order Rhizobiales; family Rhizobiaceae; genus Rhizobium. The sequence goes on from NZ_LOKX01000010.1 coordinate 58,570, forward strand.
TCGAGCAGCAGGCGCAGAGGATGCATTCATAGAGGCCGTCGAGCTTCTGACGATCCTCGTGGCTCTGCTTCCATTCCTTGGCCGGCGCCGGCGATACCGTCTTCAGCCAGGGCTCGATCGAGCGGTGCTGGGCGTAGAAATTGGTGAGATCGGGAACCAGATCCTTGACGACGGGCAGATGCGGCAGCGGATAGATCTTCACCGAGCCCTTGATATCGTCCATCCCCTTGGTGCAGGCCAGCGTGTTCGTGCCGTCGATGTTCATCGCGCAGGAACCGCAAATGCCCTCGCGACAGGAGCGGCGCAAGGTCAGCGTCGGGTCGATCTTGTTCTTGATGTAGAGCAGACCGTCGAGCACCATCGGGCCGCAATCGTCGACATCGATGTAGAAAGTGTCGATCGACGGGTTCTGCCCGTCGTCCGGGCTCCAGCGGTAGACGCGGAACTCGCGGGTGTTCGTCGCACCCGCCGGCTTCGGCCAGACCTTGCCTTCGCGCATCTGAGAATTCTTGGGGAGAGCGAGTTCAACCATATCCGGTTCCTCTTGAAATCAGTACACGCGAGCTTTCGGCTCGATCTTGTGCGGATCGATGCCTTCGGCGATGAGCTCGGTGTGAACAGGGCGATAGTCGAGCTTGACGTCGCCCGCCTCGTTCACCCAGGCAAGCGTGTGCTTGCGCCAGTTGACGTCGTCGCGGCCGGCGAATGCGCCCTCGGTATAATCCTCGCGGGCATGCGAGCCGCGGCTCTCCTTGCGGGCCTCGGCGCCGTAGATCGTCGTGATGGCGTTTGCCATCAGGTTTTGCAGCTCGAGCGTTTCCACGAGATCGGAGTTCCAGACCATCGAACGGTCGGTGACCTTGATGTCCTTCATTTCACCCCAGATCGCCGAAATACGCCGGCAACCGGATTCCAGCGATTCCTGCGTGCGGAAGACCGCCGCGTCTTCCTGCATGGCGCGCTGCATCTTTTCGCGCAGGTCGGCCGTCGGCGTGCCGCCGCTGGCATGGCGCAGGCCGTCGAAGCGGTCCATGATCTTGTCGCAGGCCGCAACGTTGAGGTGCGGGACCGGCGCTGCGCGGTCGATGACCTCGCCGGCGCGGATCGCAGCGGCGCGGCCGAAGACCACGAGGTCGATCAGCGAGTTGGAGCCGAGACGGTTGGCGCCGTGCACCGAGGCGCAGCCTGCTTCACCCACGGCCATCAGGCCGGGGATGATCCGTTCCGGATTGGCGCTGTCGGCGTTCAGCACTTCGCCCCAGTAATTGGTCGGAATGCCGCCCATATTGTAGTGAACGGTCGGCAGGACCGGGATCGGCTCGCGCGTGACGTCGACGCCGGCGAAGATCTTGGCGCTCTCGGAAATCCCCGGCAGGCGTTCATGCAGAACGGCCGGATCGAGATGGTCGAGGTGCAGGAAGATGTGATCCTTGTTCTTGCCGACGCCGCGGCCTTCACGGATCTCGAGCGTCATGCAGCGCGAGACGACGTCACGCGAGGCAAGGTCCTTGGCCGACGGCGCGTAGCGCTCCATGAAACGCTCGCCTTCGGAATTGACGAGGTAGCCGCCTTCGCCGCGCGCGCCTTCGGTGATCAGACAGCCAGAACCGTAGATGCCGGTCGGGTGGAACTGCACGAATTCCATGTCCTGCAGCGGCAGGCCGGCGCGCGCCACCATGCCGCCACCGTCGCCGGTGCAGGTATGGGCCGAGGTCGCCGAGAAATAAGCGCGGCCGTAGCCGCCGGTCGCCAGCACCACCATCTTGGCGGCGAAACGATGGATCGTGCCGTCATCCAGGCACCAGGCGACGACGCCGGTGCAGCGGCTGCCGTCTTCCGACATGATCAGGTCGAGCGCGAAATATTCGATGAAGAATTCGGCGTTGTGGCGCAGCGACTGGCCGTAGAGCGTGTGCAGGATGGCGTGGCCGGTACGGTCGGCGACGGCGCAGGTGCGCTGCACCGGCGGGCCTTCGCCGTAGTTCTGCATGTGGCCGCCGAACGGGCGCTGGTAGATCTTGCCTTCCTCGTTGCGCGAGAACGGCACGCCATAATGTTCGAGCTCATAGACCGCCTTCGGCGCTTCCATGGTGAGATACTGCATGGCGTCGACGTCGCCGAGCCAGTCGGAACCCTTGACAGTGTCGTAGAGGTGCCATTGCCAGCTGTCCGGCGTCATGTTGCGCAGCGAGGCGGCGATGCCGCCCTGGGCCGCGACGGTGTGTGAGCGGGTCGGGAATACCTTGGTGATGCAGGCGGTGCGGAAACCCTGCTCGGCCATGCCGAGCGTGGCGCGCAGGCCCGCGCCGCCGGCGCCGACGACGATCACGTCATAGGAGTGATCGACATATTTGTAGGCCTTGCCATTCTGGGCGGGTGAGGTCGGTGCCATGACGAGCTTATCCTACGAATGCGATTTTCAGAATGGCGAAGAGACAGAGGCCGGCGATCAGGATCGCGAAGAACGTGTTCAGCATCAGCAGAGCGACCTTGCCGAACTCGCCGTGCACGTAATCCTCGATGATGACCTGCATTCCGAGCTTCATATGAATGACGCCTGAGATCACCATCAGCCCCATGACGACGGCGACGAAGGGGTTCGACAGCGCGCGAACCACATCCGCATAGGGCGCGCCCGCATAGGCGATCATGAAGATGACGAAGAAGAGGATGAGCGGGATGTTGGCGACGGCCGTCAGCCGCTGGCGCCAGAAATGGTCCGTGCCGTCCTTGGCGGAGCCGAGCCCGCGAACCTTGCCGAGGGGGGTGCGCATATCCATGAGAGGGCCTTCAGAAGCGAATGAGGAAGCCGATCACCCAGACCAGAACGGTCAGACAGAGCGACCCGATGACGTTGGCGATGGCAAGCTTGGTCGAAAATTCCTTCTCGAAACCGTAGCCGAGGTCCCACATGAGATGGCGGAAGCCGCCGAGCATGTGGTGCAGCAATGCCCAAGTATAACCGAGCAGCACGAGCTTGCCGATCAGGCTGCCGAGCACCCAGTTGGCCCAGTCGTAGGAGCCCTGGCCGCTTGCCGCCGCGATCAGCCACCAGGCGACGAGCAGCGTGCCGACATAGAGCGCACCACCGGTAATGCGGTGGACGATGGACATGACCATGGTGGGAATAGGTTTATAAATTTGTAAATGCGGCGACAGGGGCCGGTTATTTGTCACGTTCGCCATCAGAACCTCGCGGCGGCTTCTCTGCGCTCCCGGATTCCGGAGCATGCTCAGTCAACCACACGAATGACAAAATTCTCTGTGTGCGTTGCATCAATTGCGACGTTTACTCACCGAAAAGCCAGACGACAAGCACAATCGCTGTCTGCATTTAATTTAATCGATTCGGGTTACCGCGAAGTTTGCGGCTCATCCAAACTAGCCTTTTGTACTCAATATTTATGCCGCTCTTTCCTGGCGAATGGACAAGCTGCCGTTTTTGGCGCAATCTGGCGTTAACGATTTGTTAACGATTGGAATTCCGGAGCCGGCGCCATGTCTCGCAGTCTGACCGCAGTCGCCTTGCTTGCACTTGCAGCACTTGCCGCGCTTCCCGCCGCAGCGGGAGAACGCCGTCATGATGATCGCGTTGCCGGCCATCGTCACGCGCTCCACCGCGGGCTGCTTCTCGGCGAACGTGTGAGCTGGCGCGATCGCGGCATCCGTTTCGACCATGCTTACGGCCGCCGGGCCGGCAGGAACAGGATGCCGATGCTGACGCGGTTTTCGTCGGGGGCAACAAACCGCGTGGCCCGCGGCAATCTCGTCATCCTCGCGCCCCAGGCGCCGGTTTGGGACCAGGGCGGCACCTATTCCGGCTCCTCCTACGTCTATCAGGTCGATGGCGGAACCTATGTCGGCGGCAATGGCTATGGCTTCTATCCGGCGCCACGGCCCGAGCCGATGGCACCTAAGGCGAAGGTCATCGACGTCGCCGTCCAGGGCGATCCTTGCGCCTACGAGGCTAATGTCTGCGTCATCAGACCTTAGGAACCAAAGCGCCAGACCGTCGTCTTCTTGATCTCGCTGTCTTCCAGCGCCCGCGTCACCGGCACCTGATAGGCCGCGCAGAATTCCAGCCGCTCCCGAGGCAGGTAGCTTCGCCCCGGATCCCCGACCAGAACCAGTTTGCCCTCCGCGGCCAGCCGCGTGAACCAGGGAATGAGCGCGTCGGCGAAAGCACGGTCATAAAAGACATCGCCCGCAAGCACGATATCCGCATCGACGGCCTGTCCGACCAGATCCGCGCCGGTAAATTCCAGCGAAACCCTGTTGATCCCGGCATTCAGCCGGATCGCCGTCTCCGCCCAGGGATCGATATCGACCGCCGTGACCTCGCGGGCGCCTGCCAAGACGGCCGCGATACCGACGAGGCCGGAACCGCTGGCAAAATCCAAGACGCGCTGGCCGCGCACCGTTTCCGGATGATCGAGGATGTAGCGCGCCAGTCCCTGCCCGCCCGCCCAGGCGAAAGCCCAGAAGGGCGGCGGCAGGCCGATCGCTTCCAGTTCCTCTTCCGTCTTCAGCCAGAGTTCATGCGCTTCGCTCGCCAGATGGAGCGAAATCTCCGGCACATGCGGCGGCGCCATCAGGCTGGTATTAGCACGGATGAAGGCTTCGGGATCGGTTTTCAACGCGGCGGATTGTCCAGCCCGCCCATACGGCAGACTTCGAGATATTCCTCTTCTGTCACCGGCTGCACCGAAAGCCGCATCGAGGTGACGAGCGACATCTTGGCAAGCGTCTCGCTCGCCTTGACGTCCTTCAGCGTCACCGGCTTCGGCATGTCCATGACGGCGCGGATATCGACGCAATCCCACTTCGGGTCGCCCTTGGCGGTGGAGTCCGGATGCGACAAGGTGCAGACTTCGACGATGCCGACGATCTCCAGCCCGTCATTGGAGTGGTAGAAGAAACCCTTGTCGCCGATCTGCATCGCCCGCATGTTGTTGCGCGCGAGATAATTGCGCACGCCGGTCCATTCCGTGCCCTTTTCGCCGGCGGCCTTCTGCTGCTCCCAGGACCAGGAGGCGGGCTCGGATTTATAAAGCCAGTGCGCCATGCTTACGCCTCCGGCTTGTTGAAGACCCAGTTGTAGGCCTTGATCTCGACGCTTTCGAACAGCCCGGCCTGAGCATAGGGGTCGGCATCGGCGAGCGCCTTTGCCTCTTGCGCGGTCTCCGCCTTGACGATGACGAGGCTGCCGCAAGCCTTGCCCTCGTCGTCGAGGAAGGGGCCGGCGATGGCGAGCTTACCCTCGGCATTGAGCTTGTTGAGATAATCGAGATGCGTCGGCCGCGTCTCCATGCGCACGTTCAGATGTCCCGGCTTGTCTTTGCAGAGAAGGGCGAAAAGCAAGTCTGTTCTCCTATTCGGTGGTGATTGGACGCGTCATCAGCTGCTCAATGGCATCCGATATATCGAGACTACCGTCGATGATGGCGGAAACGGCGTCGGTGATCGGCATGCTGATCGCAAGCTCCGCCGCAAGCCGCGAGGCAACGGAGGCGGCGAGCGCGCCTTCCACCAGCGAGCCCTGTAGAGCATCGGCTTTTTCGCCGCGCCCGAGCGCAATGCCGAAACGCAGGTTGCGCGACTGATGGCTCGTTCCCGTCAGCACCAGATCGCCGAGACCGGAAAGCCCGCGCACCGTATCCGCCTTCCCGCCCTTGGCGACGACGAAACGTGACATCTCCGCAAGTCCGCGCGCAATCAGCGCCGCACGCGCGGAGTCGCCGATACCGCCGCCTTCGACGATGCCGCAGGCGATCGCCAGCACATTCTTGAGCGCGCCGCCAAGCTGGACGCCGATGCGGTCGTCGGAGGCATAAAGCCGGAAGGTCCGGCCTGATATCGCCTGGGCTAGCCGCTCCGCCGTCTCCGTATCCGCCGCCGCGAGCGCCATCGCCGTCGGCAGCCCCTTGGCGATATCGGCGGCAAAACCCGGGCCGGACAGCACGGCGATAGGATGGTCCGGCAGTTCCCGTTCGAGCATGTCGGTCAAGAGATTGCCCGTTGCCCGCTCGATGCCCTTGGCGCAGGTAACGACGATCGCATCCTTCGCAAGATAAGGGCCGTACTGTCGCGCCGCATCGGCTTGCGCCTGCGACGGCATCGCAAAAAGCACGATCGAGGCGCCGCTGATCACATCCGCCTCGGCGGAAAATTCAAGCGACTCCGGCAGCGGGATGCCGGGCAGCACCGCGTCATGCAGCCGTTCGTTCTTCAGATCCGCAATCAGCGCCGGATCGCGCCCGACGAGCGTCACAGCACTTCGCCCGGCAAGGGCGATGACGGCGGCGAGCGCCGTTCCGAAAGCCCCCGATCCGACGACGGCGATCTTTTCGCTCATGCCTTGGCCCCTCTTTTTCCGAAACCGATCAGCGTCTCCGCCTTGGAATCGAGCGGCCAGCGCGAACGCGGCTGGACGTCGAGCGCATCGGGCTGAACACCCGTCGCCATGCGCTCCAATCCCGCCCAGGCGATCATCACGGCATTGTCAGTGCAGAGGCTGAGCGGCGGCGCAATGAAGCGGAAGCCGTTCTTGTCGCAGAGCGCCTGCAGCGTGCCGCGCAGTTCGAGATTGGCGGCGACGCCGCCGGCAACGACGAGCGCCGGTTTCTCGCCGGCGGCAGGAAATTCCGTCTTGAACCGCTGCAGGCCGCGGCCGATACGGTCCTTCAGCGTGCGCGAAATCGCTTTCTGGAACGAGGCACAGATATCCGAGACGTCCTGATCGCTGAGCGGCGCGATCTCCTGTGCGGCCTGCCGCACCGCCGTCTTCAGGCCGGAAAAGGAGAAATCAAGCCGCGCCTCGCCGACGAGCGGGCGCGGAAAATTGAAACGGTCGGGATTGCCGTCCCGCGCCATCCGCTCCACCGCCGGGCCACCGGGATAGGGCAGGCCGAGCAGCTTTGCCGTCTTGTCGAAGGCCTCGCCGAGCGCATCGTCGATCGTCGTGCCCCAGCGTTCATATTGCCCGACGCCGCGCACCAGGATCAGCTGGGTATGGCCGCCCGAGACGAGCAGCATCAGATAGGGAAAGGAAAGTCCGTCCGTCAGCCGCGCCGTCAGCGCATGGCCTTCGAGATGGTTGACCGCATAGAGCGGCTTGCCGGCGGCCCTGGCGATCGCCTTGCCGGTCATCAACCCCACGAGCAGCCCGCCGATCAGCCCCGGCCCCGAAGTGGCGGCGATGGCGTCGACATCGTTGAGCGACACATTGGCGCGCTTCAACGCCTCCTCGATCAATTCGTCCAGCGCTTCGACATGGGCGCGCGCGGCGATCTCCGGCACCACGCCGCCATAGGCGCTATGCTCGTCGAGCTGGGAAAGCACCACGTCGGAGAGTATCTTGGAATGCCCCTCCGCATCGCGCTCGACGACGGCCGCGGCGGTCTCGTCACAGCTCGTTTCGATGCCAAGGATGCGCAGAAAGGGAACCATTGGGCCTGTTCGTTGATTGCGATAGGGCGGAAACCCGTTTACGAGAACTCCGGTAACAACGGATTAGAGCGGATGCAAACAAAACCTTTCCGGATCGGCACGCGAGGCAGCCCGCTGGCGCTTGCCCAGGCGCATGAGGCCCGCGACAGGCTGATGGCCGCGCATAACCTGCCTGAAGAGATGTTCGAAATCGTCGTGCTGACGACGAAGGGCGACCGCATCACCGACCGGTCGCTCGCCGAGATCGGCGGCAAGGGCCTCTTTACCGAGGAGCTCGAACAGAAGCTTGCATCAGGCGAGCTGGATCTTGCCGTGCACTCCACCAAGGACATGCCGACGCACCTGCCGGATGGACTTCATCTCTCCGCCTACCTGCCGCGCGAGGATATCCGCGACGCCGTCGTCGGCCGCACTGCGCCCAAGCTGATCGACCTGCCGCATGGCGCCACCGTCGGCTCCTCTTCGCTCCGCCGCCAGGCGCTGATCCGCCGCATGCGGCCGGATATCAACGTCATCACCTTCCGCGGCCTCGTGGAAACGCGCCTGCGCAAGCTCGAAGAGGGCCAGGTGGACGCGACGCTGCTGGCGCTGGCCGGCCTGAAACGCCTCGGCAAGGTTGACGTAATTACAGATATCCTCGACCCCGACACCTTCCCGCCGGCGCCGGCGCAAGGGGCGATCTGCATCGAAAGCCGCATCGGCGACACTCGGATCGACGATCTGCTGGCGCCGATAAACGATATCACGACCTTCGACACAGTTTCGTGCGAACGCGCCTTCCTCGCCGCTCTCGACGGCTCCTGCCGCACGCCGATCGGTGGTTACGCCGTCTGCGAAGGCGACCTTATCCGCTTCTCCGGCCTCATCATCACGCCCGACGGCCGCAGCCAGCATGCGGTGACGATCGACGGCCACCGCCGTGATGCGGCAGCCCTCGGCACCCGCGCCGGCCAGGACGTGCGAGCAAGAGCCGGCAGCGCCTTTTTCGACGACTGGCACTAGAGCGGCCATGCGCGTGCTCGTCACCCGCCCCGCGCATTCGGCGGCGAGAACCGCACAACGTTTGCGCGATATGGGCCACGAGCCCGTACTGCTGCCGCTGCGCCAGCCGCTGCACGACAGCGCCGTCGCCGCACAGGCGCTTGCAGCCACCAGCGGCGCGATCGCAGTGACCAGCGCCGAAGCCATCCGGGTCGTTTCCGCCCTCGGCGAGGCACTTCGCCCGCATCTTGCCCGCCCGCTTTTCGCGGTCGGGGAGACGACGGCCAGAGAGGCGAAGAGCCTCGGCTTTCAATCCGTTTCCTCATCCTCGGGCAACGGCCGCGATCTCGCCGAGCTCGTCGCGGCGCAGGGAGCGGACGGTTTGCTCTATCTTGCGGGCATACCGCGCGCCGAAACCTTCGAAGCAGGATTGCGTGAACACGGCATCCGCTTTTCCATCACCGAATGTTACCTCATGCAGCCGGTCGCTCCCCATCCCGCCGAGATAGACGCGATTTTCTCAGGGCCTGGCCCCGGCGCCATACTCTTCTATTCCCGCCAGACAGCCGACGATTTCTTTCACGTCGCCGAACTCCGGTCGGCCCTATCGGAACGGGGCGAAATCCGCCTTCTCTGCCTCAGTGAGGCGGTAGCGCAAGCCGTTCCGGAGCCCCTGAAAAAAAGCGTGGCGATTGCGCCGATGCCGGATGAGAAAAGTCTTTTGTCGCTGCTTTGAATGCTTTAGCCGCCCAAATTTGATCTAACCTCTTCCCTTAATTGGCATCACTGTCTAGTTTCGTTGCAATGCAGGATAAAGAGGATCTCATGGTATCGGGAAACCCGCCACGCCATTCCAAGAGCGCCGACGAACCGGTCACGATCGACTTGGATTCACAGGATTTCGCCTCTGCAGCCGATACCGAAAAGCCGGTGGAAAACGAAGCCGGCGAGACCGACAGCACCACCGCCGATGTCGGCACGCCGCCTGAAACGGATGCTGGGCCGCCCGCCGAATATGAAGACGAGCCCGTAGCCGAGGCCCGGCAAGAAGAGCCGGCAGCGTCCGAGCCTGCCTTTACGCCTCCCCCCGAACAGGCCGCGCCAAAAAGCGCCGCTACCTCAGGCCTTATCGCCGCCGGCATCTTCGGCGGCCTCGTCGCCCTGCTCGGCGCAGGCGCCATTCAATATGCCGGTTATCTCCCCGGCTCCTCCTCGCAACAAATGTCCTCGCCCGAGATTGCCGACCTTTCCGGCGAGATCGACGGGCTGAAACAAACCGTTGCCAATCTTGCCGCCAACCCGGCGACCGGCGGCGACAACGCACTGGAAAAGCGCATCGCCGCGCTGGAAGCGGCTAAAAGCGCTCCCGCAGCCGGCGCGCCGGCCGATTCGGCAAATGTCGATGCACTCAACCAGAAGATTGCAGAGCTGAGCGGCCAGGTCGATCAACTGCGCTCCATGCTGGCCCAATCCTCCGACCAGCAGACGAGCAGCGACGCCGACATTGCCAAGCGCCTCGCCGAGGCCGAAAAGAAGCTCAACGAGCCGCGCGAGGATGTCGCCGTCGCCAAGGCGATCGCGGCAGCCGCCCTCAAGGCGGCGATCGATCGCGGCGGCCCCTTCCTTGCGGAGCTCGACACCTTCGCCGGTGTGGCGCCCGACGATCCCGCCGTCGCCGACCTGCGCGGCTTTGCCGAGACCGGCATTCCCTCGCGTGCCGAGCTTATGCGTCAGGTTCCCGACGTTGCGACCGCGATCGTCGAAGCCGTCAACCAGCCGGATCCGAACCAGAGCTGGTCGGACCGGCTGATGGCCAGCGCGAAATCACTGGTGACGGTCCGTCCCGTCGGCAATATCGAAGGCGAGAGCGTCGAAGCCATCGCCGCCCGCATGGAGGACAAGGTGAAGAACGGCGATCTGCCCGGCGCGTCCTCCGAATGGAACAATCTGCCCGCTACCGGCAAGCAGGCATCCGCCGCCTTCAAGCAGTCGCTGGAAGCGCGCATCCGCGTCGAGGAACTGGTCGGCGGGGCGCTGTCGAAGGCTGTCACCGGCACCGGCAAGGAGGGGTGAGACCATGATCAGACTTGTCGCCTTCGCCCTCTTCGTGCTGCTTCTCGCTTATGGCTTCTCCTGGTTCGCCGATCGTCCCGGCGACATTTCGCTGATCTGGGAAGGCCAGATCTACCAGACGAAGCTGATCGTCGCCGTGAGCGCAATCATTGCTTTGATCGCCGCCGTGATGATCGTCTGGTGGTTCGTCCGTCTGATCTGGACTTCGCCGCATTCGGTGACCCGCTATTTCCGTGCCCGCAAGCGCGATCGCGGCTACCAGGCGCTGTCGACCGGCCTGATTGCCGCCGGCGCCGGCAATGCGTTGCTCGCCCGAAAGATGGCCGCCCGTTCGCGCGGCCTGATCCGCGCCGACCAGGAGCCGCTGATCAACCTGCTCGAGGCCCAGGCAGCCCTGATCGAGGGTCGCCATGACGAGGCGCGCGCCAAGTTCGAGGCCATGGCCAACGACCCCGAGACGCGCGAACTCGGCCTGCGCGGCCTTTATCTCGAAGCCCGCCGCCTCGGAGCCAACGAAGCCGCCCGCCAATATGCCGAGAAGGCCGCCGACAACGCGCCCTATCTGCCCTGGGCCGCGCAGGCGACGCTCGAATATCGCAGCCAGGCCGGCCGCTGGGACGATGCGATCCGCCTGCTCGAACAGCAGAAGGCCGCCCGCGTCGTCGAAAAGGCCGAGGCCAACCGCCTGCACGCCGTCCTCCTGACGGCGCGCGCCGGCGAGAAGCTGGAAGGCGACCCGGCTGGGGCTCGCGACGATGCCCTGCAGGCGCTGAAGCTCGCCGCCGATTTCATTCCGGCCGCCCTCATCGCCGCAAAGGCGCTCTTCCGCGAAAACGGCCTGCGCAAGGCCGCCTCGATCCTCGAACAAGCCTGGAAAGCGGGACCGCATCCCGAGATCGGCCGCACCTATGTCAGGGCGCGGAGCGGCGATTCCACCCTCGACCGGCTGAAGCGTGCCGAGCGGCTGGAAGGAATGCGCCCGAACAATGTCGAATCCCTTCTCGTCGTCGCCCAGGCGGCCCTCGACGCGCAGGAATTCGCCAAGGCTCGCGCCAAGGCGGAGGCCGCGGCGCGCATCGAGCCGCGCGAAGCCGCCTTCCTTCTGCTTGCCGACATCGAGGAAGCCGAAACCGGCGATCAGGGCCGCGTGCGCCATTGGCTCGCCCAGGCGCTCAAGGCGCCGCGCGATCCGGCCTGGGTGGCGGATGGTTTCGTCTCCGACAAATGGCTGCCGGTATCGCCGGTGACCGGCCGCATCGACGCCTTCGAATGGAAAGCGCCCTTCGGCCAGATCGAGGGTGCGCTCGAAGACGGTTCGGCGCATGCCTCGATCGAAACCGCGCTGAAGACGCTGCCGCCGCTGCGCGACGTCAAGCCGGAAAGCCCGGTCAACGACCATCGCATCATCGAGCTCGAACGCGCGGCAACCATTGCCGAGGCCGTGCGGCCGGCACCCAAGCCGGCGCCCGCAAAGCAAAAACCCGAACCCGCCGCCGGCGATAGAACACCGGCGCCGAGCGACACCAAGCCTTTCTTCGGCGGATTGCCTGATGATCCCGGTGTTCGCGATCCCCGGGCGGAACCGGAACCCAGGACACGGCTCCGCCTCTTCTGAAATGGAACGACAACCGCATGTTCGAACGCTTCCAGGCATTCTTCCACAATCTGACGTCCGATCACTCCAAGAAGGGCTTTGCCCCGGATGATCCGCGCATTGCGGTGGCGGCACTTTGCATGCAGGTCATGGAAGCCGACGGCCAGATCAAGACCAGCGAGAAGAAACGGCTGCGCAAGCTCCTGAAGGAGCAATATGCGCTCGACGGCAAACAGCTCGACGCCCTGATGGCCGCCGGCCTCGAAGCCGAAAGCACCGCGGTCGACTATTATCGCTTCACCTCCGACCTGAAGCGCCACCTCAACACGGAGCAACGGCTGGAACTGATCGGCGTCCTCTGGGACATCGTCTATGCCGATGGCGAACGCAGCGAAATGGAAGACCATGTGATCTGGCGGATCGCCGACCTGCTCGGCGTCTCCTCGCGCGAGCGCATCCAGAAGCGGCAGGAAGCCGCCGCCAGGGTGACCGATGTTCAGGTTCTGCAAGATGACAGCGACTGAGCAAGATCCGAACCGCGACCGGCGCCCCATCCTCATCGTCCTGCATCAGGAGCGGTCGAGCCCGGGGCGCGTCGGCCAGTTGCTCGTCGAAAAAGGCTACCGCCTCGATATCCGGCGTCCGGTTCTCGGCGAACAGCTTCCGGCGACGCTCGAAGATCATGCCGGCGTCGTCGTCTTCGGCGGGCCGATGAGCGCCAATGATCCCGATGACTTCGTCAAGAAGGAGATCGAGTGGATCAAGGTTCCGCTCAAGGAAAAGCGCCCCTATCTTGGCATTTGCTTGGGCGCGCAGATGCTGGTCCATCATCTCGGCGGCAAGGTGCAATCGAATGCCGACGGCTCGACGGAGATCGGCTGGTATCCGCTGCGGCCGACGGAGAGAGGCCGGCTGTTGATGCACTGGCCGAAGATGGTCTATCATTTCCACCGCGAGGGCTTCGAGCTGCCGCACGGCGCCGATCTGCTCGCCGAAGGCGATGCCTATCCGAACCAGGCCTTCCGCTACGACAGCAACGCCTGGGGCCTGCAGTTCCATGCCGAACTCACCCGGGTGATGATGCATCGCTGGGTCGTCCATGGCGCGCACCGCTTCATCCTGCCGAACGCCCAGCAGGGCCGCGAGCATCTGGAAGGCCGCATGCTGTTCGATGCGCCGCTGAAAGCCTGGCTGACCGAATTTCTCGATATCGTCTTCGAAGGCAAGGCGGCGAAAGCCGCCTCCCCGATCACTCTCTCCGCATAAACTGCGGTGGCCCGAGGCCGCGCCGCTATGCTGATCGACTGGGCGCGTCGAGCGTATCGATCCGGCGTAATTTCGGGAAGCTCGAAGCCCAGAGCGCCGCGACGACGAGCGTTCCGACACCGCCGATAACGACTGCCGGCACCGCGCCGAAGATCGACGCCATCGTCCCTGCCCTGAATTCGCCGAGCTCGTTCGACGCGCCGACGAAGACCATGTTGACCGCATTGACCCGGCCGCGCAAGTGATCCGGCGTCCAGAGCGCGATCAGGCTCTCCCGCACATAGACCGATATCATGTCGGCCGCCCCCATAAGGGCGAGCGCGGCGATCGAGACTTCGGTATTGGTCGAGATGCCGAAGATGATGGTTCCGACACCGAACAAGGCGACGCCGATGAACATGTAGAGGCCGGCGCGATGCTTCAGCGGATAGGCGGCCAGGAAGATCGCCATCACGATGGCGCCAAGCCCGGGCGCGGCGCGCAGCAACCCGAGTCCCCAAGGCCCGAGCGTCAGGATATCACGCGCGAAGATCGGCATCAGTGCGGTGGCGCCGCCGAGCAGAACGGCAAAGAGATCGAGCGAGATCGCTCCGAGCACCACTTTTTCGGTGCGGATGAAGCTGAAGCCGCCGAGGATCATCGCCCAGCTTTTGGCCTCGCCCGTCGTCTTCTGTTCCGGCTTCGGGATCATATAGAGAAGAGCGGCGCCGAGGATGGAAAAAACCACCGCTACCGTATAGGCCGTCGTCGCGCTGATGCCGTAGAGCAGGCCGCCGATCACCGGCCCGGTGATCGCGGCGAGCTGCCAGGACGAGGAATTCCAGGCGATTGCATTGGAAAGCGCGTGTTCCGGCACGAGATTGGGCGCGAGAGACTGCACCGCCGGCGACATGAAGGCGCGTTCGATGCCGAAGATCAGAAGCACCCCGAAGACCGGCCACGGCGCGAAGGTTTCGGTCGCCGTCATGACAAGCAGCGCCAGCGTGCAGAGCGCGCTCACCAGCGAGCAAAGCGCTGCGATCGCCCGGCGATTGTGCCGGTCCGCCACCGAACCGGTGACGAGGATGAGCAGCAGCGACGGCAGGAACTGTACCAGCCCGATCAGCCCGAGATAAATCGCCTTGCCCGTCTGGTCGTACATCTGCCAGCCGACGGCGACGCTGACGATCTGCTGCGAAAAGGAGAGCAGAAAACGCGCGAAGAAGAAGCGGGTGTAGGACGAATGCCGGAACGCGGCAAAACGGTCTCCGGTGGGCGAAAACGACATGGATGTTTTCCGAGGAAACGGGCGCCGGAATAGCTGCAAAGCCGCCCGTTAAACATGATTCACCATGCGTTTCCACACGGCACTTGCCCGTTTAGTCGCCAATGTCTACATCTCTGTCAACAACGAATTGGAGACGATGATGTTTGCACTGTTTCAAACCATTGATTTGGCTTTGAATATTTACACCTGGATCCTGATTGCCAGCGCCATTTTTTCCTGGCTCTACGCCTTCAACGTCATCAATTCCAGCAATCAGTTCGTCAATTCGGTCGGCACGTTCCTCTATAATGTCACCGAACCGGCGCTGAGGCCGATCCGCCGCTTCCTGCCGAACCTTGGCGGCATCGATATTTCGCCGATCATCCTGCTGCTGATCATCTTCTTCCTGCGCACCCTGCTTTGGACCACGCTATACCCGCTGGTCGCTTGAGCCGCCCCTGGAGCCTCCATGACGACCATCTGCGCCTCGCCGTCCGGCTGACGCCGAATGGCGGGCGTGATGCGATTGATGGCATCGAAGTGGATAGCGAGGGCGAAACCCATCTGAAGGCGCGCGTCACCTCAGTGCCGGAAAAAGGCAAGGCCAACAAGGCCCTCATCCTTCTGGTCGCCGGATCGCTGCGCATTCCCAAATCTTCCATCAGCCTCGTCTCCGGCGAGACAGCGCGCAAAAAAATCCTCCGGATCGAGGGCGACCCGGAGGATTTGGCAAAAAAGCTAGAAGCACTTTTCGGCTGAGCGATCAGCCCTTCGTGTTCTTGGCGCGCTCGACGGCTTCGATGATGAGCTGGCCGGCTTCCTTGGAGTCGCCCCAGCCGTAGATCTTCACCCACTTGCCGGGCTCCAGATCCTTATAGTGCTCGAAGAAGTGCTCGATCTGCTTCAGCGTGATCTCCGGAAGATCGGTGTAATCCTTCACCTTCTCGTAGCGCAGCGTCAGCTTCGGCGACGGCACGGCGATGATCTTCTCGTCCTTGCCGGAATTGTCTTCCATCTTCAGCACGCCGATCGGGCGCACGTTGATGACGCAGCCCGGGACGAGCGGACGGGTGCTGGCGATCAGCACGTCGATCGGGTCGCCGTCTTCGGACAGCGTGTGCGGCACGAAACCGTAATTGCCCGGATAGGTCATGGGCGTATAGAGGAAACGGTCGACGACGAGCGTACCGGCTTCCTTGTCCATTTCATACTTGATCGGATGGCCGCCGACGGGAACCTCGACGATTACGTTGACGTCTTCAGGGGGATTCTTACCGATTGCAACGGCGTCGATGCGCATACGAAACTCCTGCGAGGTTGAATTGCTCGCAGCCAGTTAATCGGTTTCATGCGGCAACGCAACATTGGAGATCACCAATGCGTGATGGTGCCAACACGCAACCACATCAAAATTCTAGCAGGAGATGAGCGAACCGCCTCCGAGGCGGTTCAGTTCCAGATGAAGCCGATTTTCTTCAACTGCTTGTGGTCGAAATTTTCCATGCCTTCGCAGAAATCCATGCCGCCATGGCTGCGGTAAAACCGGCTGGCATTCTCGTTGTCCTCGAGGCACCAGACGACCAGCCCGTTGCAGCCGAGCGACTTCAGGAGCCGCCTCGCCTCCCCGAACAACATCCTGCCGAGGCCGATGCCCTGATATTCGGGGCGAAGATAAAGCTCGTAGATTTCGCCTTCCTGGGGCAGGGCGCGGGCGCGGTTGAGCCCAAGCGTGGCATAGCCGGCGACCGTTCCGGCAACATCGAGCACCAGCAGCGTCGCGGGGCCGCGTGTTGCCTTGCGCCACCAGTTTTCACCGCGCCGCTCGATCATCTGCGTCAGCGCGCGATGCGGAATGATCCCTGCATAGGTATGCTGCCAGGCGAGCCTGTGGGTTTCCGAAATGGCTCGGGCATCATGCGGCTCGGCCCGCCGGACATCGATCGACAACGTCTTCATAACGCTTACTCTGGTCCTGCCAGGAGCAATTAACCATATGCGACAGCGCATTCCGGCCGATTGCCCACAGACTTAACATGTGGACGATGGTCAAATTTTAACGCTTTTTTAACGATTGTCACAAGCCGGAATCGACGCAGCGCACAACAAAAAACCCCGGCGCGAAGGCCGGGGTTCAAAAGAGATATTAGAGCATGTCGCGCAAAAGTGTGCGGCGGTTTTGCGTGAACGACATGCGTAACAACAAAGACCTAAAGCGCCAAGAGCGAATCTGAAAGATCGCGACGCGCTTTAGAACACTCTCAGAGAGCAGCCTTCGACTTTTCGAAACGCTTGCGGTCGTTGGCGTCGAGATACATCTTGCGCAGACGAATATTCTTCGGCGTCACTTCCATCAGCTCGTCGTCCTGGATCCAGGAAAGCGCACGATCAAGCGTCATGCGGATCGGCGGCGTCAGCTTCACCGCTTCGTCCTTGCCCGCAGCGCGGATGTTGGTGAGCTGCTTGCCCTTCAGGACGTTCACTTCAAGATCGTTGTCGCGCGAGTGGATGCCGATGATCATACCGGCATAGACCTTTTCGCCCGGCTCGATGATCATCGGGCCGCGATCCTCCAAATTGAACATCGCATAGGCGACGGCTTCGCCGGCAGCGTTGGCGAGAAGCACGCCGTTGACGCGGCCACCGATCACACCCTTGTAGGGCTGGTAGTCGTGGAACAGGCGGTTCATGATCGCCGTGCCGCGCGTATCCGTCAGCAGTTCCGACTGGTAGCCGATCAGGCCGCGCGTCGGTGCGTAGAAACGCAGGCGAAGACGGTTGCCGCCCGACGGACGCAGCTCGACCATTTCGGCCTTGCGCTCGGACATCTTCTGCACGACGACACCGGAATGTTCTTCGTCGACGTCGATGACGACTTCTTCGATCGGCTCCAGAAGCTGACCGCTTTCATCCTTGTGCATCACGACGCGCGGGCGTGACACGGCAAGCTCGAAACCTTCACGACGCATGGTCTCGATGAGAACGGCGAGCTGAAGTTCGCCGCGGCCGGACACGTAGAACGAATCCTTGCCTTCGGCTTCTTCGATCTTCAGGGCGACGTTGCCTTCGGCTTCCTTGAACAGACGATCGCGGATGACGCGTGAGGTCACCTTGTCGCCTTCGGTGCCGGCCAGCGGGCTGTCGTTGACGATGAAGGACATGGTCACCGTCGGCGGATCGATCGGCTGCGCCTTCATGGCTTCCGAGACGGACGGATCGCAGAATGTGTCTGCGACAGTGCCCTTGGAAAGACCGGCGATCGCGACGATGTCGCCCGCGTGCGCTTCGTCGATCGCTGTGCGCTCGATACCGCGGAAGGCGAGGATCTTGGAGATTCGGCCAGTTTCGATCAGCTTGCCATCCTGGCCGAGAACCTTGACGGCCTGGTTCGGCTTGATCGAGCCCGAGGCGATACGGCCGGTGATGATACGGCCGAGGAAGGGGTTGGCTTCGAGGATGGTGCCGATCATGCGGAACGGGCCTTCTTCGACAGTCGGCTCCGGAACGTGCTTGAGCACCAGGTCGAGAAGCGGAGCAAGACCCTCATCCTTCGGGCCTTCCGGATTGACGTTCATCCAGCCGTCGCGGCCCGAACCGTACATGATCGGGAAGTCGAGCTGTTCGTCGGTCGCGTCGAGATTTGCAAAGAGGTCGAAGACTTCGTTGATGACTTCTTCATGGCGGCCGTCCGGACGGTCGATCTTGTTGATCGCGACGATCGGGCGAAGGCCGACCTTCAGCGCCTTGGAGACGACGAACTTGGTCTGCGGCATCGGTCCTTCGGAGGAATCGACCAGAACGATCGCGCCATCTACCATCGAGAGAATGCGCTCGACCTCACCGCCGAAGTCGGCGTGGCCGGGGGTGTCGACGATGTTGATGCGGACACCTTTCCATTCCACCGAGGTCGCCTTGGCGAGAATGGTGATGCCGCGTTCCTTTTCAAGGTCGTTCGAGTCCATCACGCGTTCTGCAACGCGCTGGTTCTCGCGGAACGAGCCGGACTGTTTCAGAAGCTCGTCAACGAGGGTCGTTTTGCCATGGTCAACGTGCGCGATGATCGCGATGTTGCGAAGTGCCATTTGTCATAATCTCTGAGGCTGGGGCGCTACGCCAAGTGGACGCGCCATTTACGTTTGGCGCGCTCTTACCGGTTTTTTCGCGATTGCGAAAGGGGGTGGCACGCGAAAGCTGCGGCATGGTTGCCACCATGCCGCTTTGCTCCATGTCATCAAACTGTCTTAAGCGTCGCTGCCTGTCAATTCCTCGAAGGTCGCAAGCCCCTTCTTGACCAGCATCGCATCCGGGCTCGGCAACTTGCCGCGGAAGGCCTTGTAGGCATCCTCGGGATCGACCGAGCCGCCGGTGGAGTAGATGTTTTCCCTGAGTTTGCGCGCCATTTCGCCGTTGAAGGCGTCTCCCGTCTCCTCGAAGGCGGCAAAGGCGTCGGCATCGAGCACCTCGGACCACATGTAGGAGTAATAGCCGGCCGAATAGCCGCCGGAGAAGATGTGCTGGAAATGCGGGGTGGCATGCCGCATGACGATCGATTTCGGCATGCCGATCTCGGCCAGCACCTCGGCCTGCACCGCCATCGGGTCCTCGACGGTCTCCCGCGTGTGAAACGCCATGTCGACCAACGCCGAGGAGGTGAACTCGACCGTATTGAAGCCGGCATTGAAGGTGCGCGCCGCCAGCACCTTGTCGAGCAGGACCTGCGGCATCGGCTCGCCAGTTTCGAAATGCACGGCATATTGCTTGAGGATGGCGGGAACCGTCAGCCAGTGCTCGTAAAGCTGCGAGGGCAGTTCGACGAAATCGCGCGATACGCCGGTGCCTGAAACGGAGGGGTAAGTGACATTAGACAGCATGCCGTGCAGCGCATGGCCGAATTCGTGGAACAGCGTGCGGGCATCGTCGAGCGACAGCAGCGCCGGCTTGCCTTCGGCCGGCTTGGCGAAATTGCAGACATTATAGATGATCGGCAACTCGCCGTGGCGGCCGTTCTTGAGCTCCAGCCTGTGCTGCGATTGCAGCGAGCTCATCCAGGCACCTGAGCGCTTCGAACTGCGGGCGAAATAATCGCCGAGGAAGAGCGCGACCAGCCTGTCGTCGCGATCCCTGATTTCGAAGACCCTGACATCCGGGTGATAGGCCGGCACGCCCTTTTTCTCCACGGCACGGATGCCGAACAGCCGGCCCGCCACGTCGAAGCAGGCATCGATGATTTTTTCGAGCTGCAAATAGGGCTTGAGTTCGGCCTCGGAGAAATCGAACTTCCGCGCCCGGATCTTTTCGGCGTAGTGGCGCCAGTCCCAGGGCATCACCTCATGGTTCCGGCCCTCCTCGGCGATCAGCGCCGCAATGTCGATCTCTTCCTCGCCGGCGCGTTTCACCGCCCGCGCCCAGACGGCCTTCAATAGGCCGTTCACCGCATCGGCCGTCTTGGCCATCGTGTTGTCGAGCTTCAGCTCGGCGAAATTGCCATGGCCGAGCAGCCTCGCCACCTCATGCCGTAAGGCCAGCGTTTCCTTGATGACGGCGCGATTGTCCGTCGTCCCGCCATTTGCGCCGCGCGCCACCCATGCCTTGAAAGCCTGCTCGCGCAGATCACGGCGTTCCGAGAAGGTCAGGAACGGCTCGATGATCGAGCGGGACAGCGTCACGGCATATTTACCCTCCTCGCCGCGCTCGCGTGCCGCCGCAGCCATTGCGTCGCGCAGGAATTCCGGCAGTCCGTCGAGCTCCGCGCCCTCGGAAAGCGTCAGCGCCCAGGCCGTCTCGTCGGCCAGCACGTTCTGGCCGAATTGCGTGCCGAGGCCGGCGAGCTTTTCATTGATCGCTGCAAGCTTTTCCTGTTCGGCCTTTTCAAGCTTGGCGCCCGACTTGACGAAACCTTTCCAATGGCGTTCCAGCACGCGCGTCTGTTCGAGCGTCAGGCCAAGGCTCTTGCGGTTTTCCCAGAGCGTATCGATGCGGGCAAAAAGCGCGGCATTCATGCCGATCTTCGAATAGTGGCGCGACATCTTCGGCGAGATCTCCCGCTCCAGCGCCTGGATGACGTCATTGGTATGGGCGCCTGCCCTGTTCCAGAACAGCGCCGAGACGCGCGACAGCGCATCTCCCGCTATCTCCAGCGCCACGACCGTATTCTCGAATGTCGGCGCATCGGCATTTCCGGCGATCTCGTCGATCTCCCTTTCATGCTCGGCAAGCGCCGCCTCGAAAGCGGCGGCAAAATCGCCGTCGTTCAACGCATCGAAACGCGGCAGGCCGTGAAGGCCGTCCCATTTGACCAGCGCCGGATTGAAATCATGGGAAGAGGGCATCGGAGAATCCTTTTTGGCATGCGAATGGATGGTCAATATAGGAGAGCAACCGCAGAATTGGTATGTCGCCGGCAATGGCCTTTTGTCTCGCACGCCAAATCTGGCGGGCGCGCGCCAAATCCGGTGGACATCACAAAAATCTGGTGGACAAAATTTGACTCACGAAAATTAACCATTTGTTAACGATTGACGCGAATCGGACGCAAGCGCTAGTTTCCCGGTGTTCTTCTTGTAAGGGGACATGCGCCATGGAAATTTTTTCTGTGCGGTCTTCTCAGAGTTTGCTATTTAAAAACAATCCTAATAACGCAAAAAGTTCGAAGACCTCTGATATTGAAATCGAGACCAGAGCTCCGGCCCCGGCCTCGTTCCAGATCGAAGACGACCTTGATGACGGGCTCGATTTTACCGCGGTCAGCCCTGGAGAATTGCGCAATTACGCGCGCCAAAGCTTCGACAGCGGCCTGATCGACCAGAATACCTATGCCGCGATTTCCGAACCGCTGCCGATGCATGCGATCGATCCACTCGGCAATCTCATCGATCTCTCCAGCGTCACCGACGGCACGAGCTTCAATTTCCTCGATTATTATAAGGACCAGCTCCAGATCGCCATGTCGATCGGCGATGCGGGCGAAGTTCAGACGCTGAAATCGATCGTCAATTTTTTGGATAGCTGATCAGAGCACGATACCGAAAAGTGTCAGCGGTATCATGCTCTCGGTTCCAGGTCAGGCCCTGCGCCAGCCGAGCAGGCCGGGCGTCGCGTGCCAGAGCGCCTGAACGGCAAACCCCATGAAGAGCACGCCTGAGGTGCGCACGATCAGCCGCTCATGCGCGCGGTAGAAGCGGCGTACCGCACCCGCGCCGATGATGCCGATCAGGATGATGTCGGCGGTCACGAAACCCACGAACGACACGCCGAGAAGCACCGGCAGCGCCTCGAAATCGAGCGCGCCGGCCGAGCCTGCGACCAGCGCGGTGAAGGTGGCGAGAGCGACCGGATAACCCTTCGGATTGGTGACTCCGAAAATCAGGCCGCGGCGAAACGGCCGTTCGACCATCACGAGCGCCTGCCCGTCCGCTTTCGGCTTGGCATTGACGGCGCTCCAGCCGATCCAGGCGAGATAGAAGCCGCAGGCGAGGCCGAGCAGATCGAAGACGAAGGTTCCGATCGTCTTCGCCCCAACGATCGCGATCAGCGCCAGCGACGACCAGATGATATCCCCGACCAGATGCCCCATCATGAAGAAGGCGCCGGCCTTGCGCCCCTGCCCGGCGCCGATGCCGAGCAGTTGCAGGAAAGCGGGTCCGGGGATGAGCACGTAGAAGAGCGCCGCCAGGAAGGCGCCGAAGAGCAGGGACTGCGTCATGGAAATGCTCCGGAGGATGATTGCGGCAGACTAAGCGATCACGAACGTCCGTCAAGAGTAGTTGCACTGCATGAGACGTGGAACCAGATCTGCCGGAGCGGCCTCCGGCCCGCAACGCCGCGCCGGACGGGAAGCGAGCGGCATCCGCGCTACAGATTTCTATTGGAAAATTCCCATGTTATGATGCCGGTATCGGCGTCATCCGCCGCAGGTTATGCGCACAGAGACTTGTCTGATGAGCGAAGTGGACGTGCTTTTTACCACATTGCGACAGGCAGCCGACCCGAAGACGGTCGATTGCATCGAAAACGTGGTCTTGCGTGGTTTGGATCGCGATCTCAATCGCATCAATGCGCTCGCCTTCGCCGAGAAGCACAATCTCGACGAAGAGAAAACGATCGCAGCACTTCTCCATGCTGCGCGCATGGGCGCGTTCGAGATGACCTGGAATGTCCTTTGTCCAGGATGCGGCGGCGTCCTGGACAGCGGCGCAACCCTCAAAGGGGTCGTCCAGGACACCTACCATTGCGCGCTCTGCGCGGCCGGATATGAACCGACCCTCGACGAAATGGTCGAGGTAACGTTCACGGTCAGTCCACGCGTGCGCAGGATTGCCGCCCACGAGCCCGATCTGCTGCCTCCGCTCGAATATTACCGCCAAATCTTCTTCAGCTCCGGGATCGACCTGCCGGAGAACCTGGAAGCGAAATTCGCACGCATCATGCTGGAGATCATCGAGCTGGCGCCGGGCGAGAAGGCTTTCGTCTCACTGCAACTGCCGGCGCAATTCGTCATCATCTTCGATGCGGTCACACACTCGGCACAGTTCATCGACGTGAAGGGCGAACCGACCGACGAACGTCAAAACCTCTCGATGGTCATCAGCCGGGGGCATGCGCTGAACGAGACGCTGACGCTGCGTCCCGGCTTGCTGCGGCTCACCCTCGAGAACCACACCGATCGCCGAGTCGTGCCGAACGTCTGCATAGCAGGAGATGATCTACACGAACTGCTCGGCCGCAGACGGCCTTTTCTGACGGCCAAGCGCCTGCTGACGAACCAGAGTTTCCGGGATATTTATCGGACCGATACTCTCGACGTCGACCAGCGCCTCAAGATCACCAGCCTGACTTTCCTCTTCACCGACTTGAGGGGCTCGACCGCTCTTTACGAGCGCGTCGGAGATCTCGCCGCCTTCGATCTGGTGCGGGCGCATTTCCGCGTTCTTCATGAAATCGTCGCCACGGAGGCCGGAGCGGTCGTCAAGACCATAGGCGACGCCGTGATGGCGACCTTTCCGAGGCCGGACCGCGCGGTGGCGGCCGCCTTGCGGATGCGGGAAGCAATGCTCCGGCTGAATGCCGAACACGGCAGCGACGATCTTCTCCTGAAGATCGGCATCCATGAGGGGCCATGCCTCGCGGTCAACCTGAACGATCGGCAGGACTATTTCGGCCAGACCGTCAACATCGCCTCCCGCGTCCAGGGCCTTGCCGATCCCAATGTGATCATGACGACGGAGGCGATTGTCGGGGACGCCCGGGTTTCGGAGATCCTGCATAACGGCGGCATCTCATCGGCCTCCCGGATGGCCGAGCTTCAAGGCATCGGAAGAGAAGTGAGAATCTTCGCCTTGTCGTAAGCTGCACTCGCTCCTCGGCGCCAAGCAGACTGGGCAGCAGCACTGCTGCCATGGCACCTCAGCTCACAAAAAAGCCCGCACGGCACAAATGCCGGCGGGCTCATATTCGTTCAAGCGCGAAGCAGGATTACTTCGCGAGGTTCCGCTTGCCGAGCGTGCGCAGGCGCAGCGCGTTGAGCTTGATGAAGCCGGCCGCATCCTTCTGGTCGTAGGCGCCCTGGTCGTCCTCGAAGGTAACGAGCTTGTCGGAATAGAGCGACTTGGCACTCTCGCGGCCGATGACCATGACGTTGCCCTTGTAGAGCTTCAGCGTCACTTCACCTTCGACATGCTCCTGGCTCTTGTCGATCAGCGCCTGCAGCATCTCGCGCTCCGGCGAGAACCAGAAGCCGTAATAGATCAGCTCGGCGTAGCGCGGCATGATCTCGTCCTTGAGATGGGCCGCTCCGCGGTCGAGGGTGATCGATTCAATGGCGCGGTGCGCCGAAAGGAGGATCGTGCCGCCCGGCGTTTCATAAACGCCGCGCGACTTCATGCCGACGAAGCGGTTTTCGACGAGGTCGAGGCGGCCGATACCATTGTCGCGGCCGTAATTATTGAGCGTGGCGAGCAGCGTGGCCGGGGACATCTCGACACCATTGATCGACACGGCATCGCCCTTGCGGAAGCCGACCTTGATGGTTGTCGCCTTGTCGGGGGCCGCTTCCGGCGAGATCGTGCGCATATGCACATATTCAGGAGCTTCCTGCGCCGGATCTTCGAGAACCTTGCCCTCGGAAGAAGAGTGCAGCAGGTTGGCGTCGACGGAGAAGGGAGCCTCGCCCTTCTTGTCCTTGGCGACCGGGATCTGATGCTGCTCGGCAAAAGCGAGCAGATCGGTGCGGCTCTTGAAGGACCAATCACGCCACGGCGCGATGATCTTGATATCGGGGTTCAAGGCATAGGCGGAAAGCTCGAAACGGACCTGGTCGTTGCCCTTGCCGGTCGCACCATGGGCGATCGCGTCCGCGCCGGTCTTGCGGGCGATATCGATCAGATGCTTGGAAATCAGCGGACGGGCGATCGAGGTGCCCAAGAGATAGACGCCCTCGTAGACGGCATTGGCGCGGAACATCGGGAAGACGAAATCGCGCACGAATTCCTCGCGCACGTCCTCGATGTAGATCTCCTTGATGCCGAGCATCTCGGCCTTCTTGCGCGCCGGCTCCAGCTCTTCGCCCTGGCCGAGATCGGCGGTGAAGGTGACGACTTCGGCGCCGAGCTCCGTCTGCAGCCACTTCAGGATGATCGAGGTGTCGAGGCCGCCGGAATAGGCGAGCACGACTTTCTTCACGTCTTTGTATGATGCCATGGTGATGAGGTCCGTTACATAAAGGCCGGCGAAAACCCGGTGTCGCGGCACTTTTAGCGAGATTGGCGCGTGACGCAAGGGCAAGTGCTGCGGCTGACGGCGCCGATACCGTTTGACAGTCCGAAAGCGGAGCCCATATTCGCCAACGTCCGAACAATGATCGAGGAGGGGCTCCCCGTGACGAATATTCAAGACATTTTCAAGAAATCCAATGTTGCAGTCGTCACCGGCGGCGCTTCCGGCATCGGCTTTGCCGCGGCGAAATATTTCGCCGAGCGCGGCATGAGCGTCGTCATCGCCGATCTCGGCGGCGACCGGCTGGCGAACGCCGCCGACGAACTCAAGGCCATTTCAGGCGAGGAAAATGTGATGGCGGTCGAGACCGACGTCGCAAGCCGCGACTCGCTGGAAGCGCTCGAACGCGCGGTGCTCCAGCGTTTCGGCCGCGTGCACGTGCTGATGAACAATGCCGGCATCGGCCCGGAAACCTCGATCTTCAGCCCGCAGGCGAACTGGGACCATATCTTCGCCGTCAACCTGATGGGCGTCATAAACGGCACGCGCACCTTCGGCCCGAAGATGCTGTCGCATGGCGAGCCCGGCCTCATCATCAACACCGGCTCCAAGCAGGGCATCACCACGCCGCCCGGCAATCCCGCCTACAATATCTCCAAATCAGGCGTGAAGGTCTTCACCGAGGCATTGGAGCACGAGCTTCGCAACACCGAAGGCGCGAAGATCTCCGCGCATCTCCTGATCCCCGGCTTCGTCTTCACCGGCCTCACCCAGGGCGACCGCGCGGAAAAGCCGGCCGGCGCCTGGACGCCGGAGCAGACGGTCGATTTCATGATCGAAAGCCTCGCACGCGGCGATTTCTATATTCTCTGCCCCGACAACGACGTGGCCCGCCCGCTCGACGAACGCCGCATGGCATGGGCTGCCGGCGATATCATCGAGAACCGCCCGCCGCTGTCGCGCTGGCACAAGGACTATGCCGACAAGTTCAAGGCCTTTCTGGAACAGAAGTGATCGGCGCCATCAGCAGGTTTGATTGGTAATTTTCTGACAGCCGCGTAAGAAATTACCGGTCTTTCCGGCTTTCAGAGCGTGCCATGGATTTCCTGCCCGACCTGCCGACACTTCTGGCCTTTGCCGCCGCAACGCTCCTGCTTGCGGCGACCCCGGGCCCTGACATGACGCTGTCGATCAGCCGTGCGCTGGCCCAGGGCAAGAAGGCAGCACTCTTCGTCGTCATCGGCACCAGCCTCGGCATCGTCGTCCACACCATGCTGGTCGCCTTCGGCATTTCGGCGCTGATCACCGCTTCGTCGACCGCCTTCCTGATCCTGAAGACCGGCGGTGCTGCGTATCTGTTCTGGCTGGCGGTGCAGGCGATCCGCTTCGGCTCGAAGCTCACCGTCGCCAAGGTCGAGGCGCAGAAGGGAACCGCGCTCGCAAACATCTCGTCCGGCTTCTGGGTCAACCTCCTGAACCCGAAGGTCATCATCTTCTTCATGACCTTCCTGCCGCAATTCGTCAGCGCCGGCGATCCCGCCGTCACGCAGAAGCTGCTTTTCCTTGGGCTTTGCTTCATCCTGTTCGCCATGCCGGTCAATGCCGCCGTGGTCCTTGCCGCCGACTGGCTGGCCTCGTGGCTGCAGAACAACAGGAAGGTGCTGCGCGGCATGGACTACACCTTCGCCGGCGTCTTCTCGCTCTTCGCGGCCAAGATCCTGCTCACCCAGGCACGCTGAGCTCAGCCGATCAGCACGCGGTCGCGCAGCGATCCGCACGCTGTCGGTTTATCCGATCAGCACGCTGTTGGCTCAGCCGATCAGCACGCTGTTGGCTTAGCCAATCAGCAAAGCATCGTCATCGAGCGTCTGGCCGCGCATCTTGCGGAACATGGCGATGAGGTCTTCGACCTGCAGGTTCTTTCGGTTGTCGCCCGCCACGTCGAGAACGATCTCGCCGCCATGCAGCATGATCGTGCGGTGGCCGTAATCCAGCGCCTGGCGCATGGAATGCGTCACCATCATCGTCGTCAGCTTGCGCTCGGCAACGATCTTCTGCGTGAGGTTCATCACGAACTCGGCCATCCCGGGATCGAGCGCTGCCGTATGTTCGTCGAGCAATAGCACTTCCGAGCCGGCAAGTGTCGCCATGACGAGCGAAACCGCCTGCCGCTGTCCGCCCGAGAGCAGATCCATGCGATCCTTCAGCCGGTTTTCCAGCCCGAGGTTCAACTCGGCGATCCGCTCCTTGAAATAGTCGCGCCTGTTACCGCCGAGCGCCGGCAGAAGTCCGCGCTTTTCGCCGCGCCGGGCGGCCAGAGCAAGATTCTCTTCGATCGACAGCGCGCCGCAGCTTCCCGTCAGCGGATCCTGGAAAACGCGGGCGACGAGACCGGCGCGCGCCGCCGTCGACTTGCGCGTCACGTCGCTCTTGCCGATCAGCACCTGGCCTTCGCTCGGCAGGACGTCGCCGGCGAGCACGCCGAGCAGCGTAGATTTGCCAGCGCCGTTGGAGCCGATGACGGTGACGAAGGAGCCTTGCTCGATGGTCAGGCTGACGCCGTTCAGCGCCTGCTTCTGCAGCGGCGTGCCGCGCCCGAAAACGACCTTGATATCCCTAACGCTGATCACGATGCGGCACCTCGGCGAAGACGGGGAAGGATGAGTGCGACGGTCACCAGCACCGCCGTGACGAAGTTGAGGTCGGAGGCCTGCAAGCCGATGACATCGCTCGAAAGCGCCAGCTGGATCGCGATACGATAGAGGATCGAACCGAGCACGCAGCCGATCAGCGCGATCAACAGACCCCGGCGCCCGAGCAGCGTCTCGCCGATGATGACGGCGGCGAGGCCGACGACGATCGTGCCGACGCCGGAGGTGACGTCGGCAAAGCCGTTCGTCTGGGCAAACAATGCGCCGCCGAAGGCGACAAGCGCATTGGAGATCGCCATGCCGAGATAGATCTGCCGGCTGGTATCGACGCCTTGGGCGCGGGCCATCCGCGCATTGGCGCCGGTCGCGCGCATGGCAAGCCCGGCATCGCTTTCCAGGAAGCGCCAGACCAGGAGGAGCGCGACGACGACGAGAACGCCGACGAAGAGCGGCCGCACGTAGAAATCACGCAGGCCATGGCCGAAGAACGGGCTGATCATCGTGTCGGCATTGATCAGCGCGACGTTGGGTTTGCCCATTACTCTCAAATTGACGGAAAACAGCGCGATCATCGTCAGGATCGAGGCGAGCAGATTGAGGATCTTGAAGCGCACGTTGAGCAGCGCCGTCACCATGCCGGCCGCTGCTCCTGCCGCCATTGCGATCAACGCCGCAAGCCAGGCGTTGACGCCGGCGATGATCAGCACTGCCGTTACCGCCGCGCCGAGCGGAAAGGAACCGTCCACCGTCAGGTCGGGAAAATCGAGGACGCGGAAGGCGAGATAGACGCCGAGAGCGACGAAGGAATAGACCAGGCCGAGCTCGACGGCCCCCCAGAATGCGATTTGGCTCAAGGCTTTCAGCCCCTTTTTGTTTCCGTTCCGCCCGTCGCGAAACCGCAGCCTTTTAATACTTCAGCCGCCCCCGTGCAAACGGGAGCGGCTGAATGTGAATGGTCGATGCAACGATGAACGCTTATTCGATGACCTTGTTGGCGCGCGAAAGCACGCTTTCAGGCAGGGTGATTCCCATCTTGGCCGCAGCAGCCTTGTTGACGACGAGATCGCTGCCGGCTGCGGTCTTGACGGCGATATCGCCCGGGTTCTCACCCTTCAGCACGCGAACGACGATTTCGCCCGTCTGCTTGCCGACATCGTAATAGTTGAAGCCGAGGGCGGCGATCGAACCGCGCGAAACCGAATCCGTATCGGCAGTGAAGAGCGGCAGCTTGCTCTCTTCGGCAACCGCGACGGCGCCTTCGAGCGCGGAGATGATCGTGTTGTCGGTCGGAACGTAGATTGCGTCGGCGCGGCCGACGAGGGCACGCGCGGCACCCTGAACTTCGGCAGACTTAGTGGCGGCCGATTCCACAACCGTGAGGCCGGCCTTTTCGGCTTCGGCCTTCAGGACGGCAAGCAGCGAAACCGAATTCGCCTCGCCCGAATTGTAGAGATAACCGATCGTTTTAACCTTCGGCACGATTTCCTTGATCAGCGCCAGGTGTTCGGCAACGGGAGACATGTCGGAAAGGCCGGTGACGTTGCCGCCCGGCTTGTCCATGTTCTTGACGAGCTGGGCGCCAAGCGGATCGGAGACGGCGGTGAAGACGACGGGAATGTCGCGCGTCGCGGAGACGACGGCCTGGGCGGATGGCGTCGAGATCGGCACGATGACATTGGGCTCGTCGCCGGCGAACTGGCGAGCGATCTGGGCTGCCGTCGCCGGATTGCCCTGCGCCGATTCGAACAGGAACTTCAGGTTCTCGCCCTCTTTGTAGCCGGCCGCCGTCAGCACGTCGAGAACGCCCTTGCGGGCTGCGTCCAGCGCCGGGTGTTCGACGATCGCCGTCACGGCAACGGTAACGTCATCGGCCTTTGCGGGCAGGGAAAGCGCCAAAGTGGCGGCAAGAGCGAGCAGAATCGGGCGCATTTGTATCCTCCTGATTGATTTTGGCGGCACTATTAGGAAAAGCGCATGCTTAAATCAATGCAGGAGAATTGTAGCGAGGATCAAACTTGCTGATCAGTCGTCAGCGCCGTGATTGGCGATCATCATCGCCTCGAAGGCCAGGCGCTCGGTCTTGCGCATGCGTTCGGATTCCGATTTCAGCTGGCCGCAGGCGGCCAGAATGTCGCGGCCGCGCGGCGTGCGGATCGGCGAAGCGTAGCCGGCCGAATTGATGAAATCGGCGAATTTCTCGATCTGCTCCCAGTCGGAACACTGATAATTGGTGCCAGGCCAGGGGTTGAACGGAATGAGGTTGATCTTGGCCGGCACGCCCTTCAGGAGCTTGATTAGCCCCTTGGCGTCCTCAAGGCTGTCGTTGACGTCCTTCAGCATCACATATTCGAAGGTGATGCGCCGTGCGTTGGAAAGGCCGGGATAGGCCTTGCAGGCCTCGATCAGCTCTTTCAGCGGGTACTTCTTGTTGATCGGCACCAGAATGTCACGCAGGTCATCCCGCACCGCATGCAGCGAGATCGCCAGCATGACGCCGATCTCTTCGCCGGTGCGGAAGATCTCCGGCACGACGCCCGAGGTGGAAAGCGTCACGCGGCGCTTGGAGAGCGACAGCCCATCGCCATCGGTGGCGATCAACAATGCCTGCTTGACGGCATCGAAGTTATAAAGCGGCTCGCCCATGCCCATCATCACGATGTTGCTGACCTTGCGGCCCTCGGCAGGCATGATCGTACCCTGCGGCGCTTCGCGATCCGGGAAGTCGCCGAGCCGGTCGCGGGCAAGCAACAGCTGCGACAGAATTTCCTCCGCCGTCAGGTTGCGCACCAGGCGCTGTGTCCCGGTGTGACAGAATGAACAGGTGAGCGTGCAGCCGACCTGGCTTGAGATGCAGAGCGTGCCGCGGCCCTCTTCCGGAATGTAGACGGCCTCGATCTCGACGGGGCGGCCTGCGCCGCGCGCGGGAAAGCGCAGCAGCCATTTGCGCGTTCCGTCGTTGGAAACCTGCTCCTCGACGATTTCAGGACGCTCGATGGTGAAATGCTGCTTCAGCATTTCGCGCATGTCCTTGGCGACATTCGTCATATGGTCGAAGTCGGAAACCCCGCGCACATAGATCCAGTTCCAGAGCTGCGAGACGCGCATCTTGATCTGCTTCTCGGCCACACCCTTTTCCCGGAGCGCAGCCGCCATCTCCTCGCGGGAGAGCCCGATCAGCGACGGCTTCTCGACGCCGGAAGAGGGGCGCGCGGCCTGCGGCTTTTTGACGACGATCGCATCCATGACCGACATAGTCTTTCATCCCGAATTCGAACACGTAACCGTTCCGCAAGCCGCGGACTTCAGGGTCTGATCCGGAAGACTTGCGGGCGCATGACGGCACATTGGCAGAAATTGATGGCGGACGGCGACTGATATCGCGATCTGTCCGCTGTTTGCGCGGCCTTTAGCATCATTTTGCCCGCGCGTCACTATAGATGGAAATAACGAAGGCCGGCGCAAGGCCGGCCTTTTGAATTCTATCGACGAAAGTCCGCTTACTTGCAGGTTTCGATCTGCTTCAGCGCAGCCGAGATACCCGAAAGCGAATAGCTGTAGGAGGTGCCGGTGCCCTTGCGCGAGACGGCATTCACCGTCATCGAGTGACCGCTCTTCATCGCGGCGACGAGGGCCGGCTCCTGTGCGGCGTTTTCGACCCAGCCGGCCTTGTCCTTGGTGAACATCACGAAGGTCTTGTTGTCGATGACGACGTTGATCTTCGAATTTTCCTTCACCGTATAGCCCATCATCGCCTGCGGCTCGTAGGAAATGTTCTGGCCCGGACGCTGGGAGACAATGAAGAAATTGTCGCCGTGATCGACGCTTGCGGGCTGCTTTGCCGTCGGAACGGACAGCACGTAGCAGACGGTGCTGCTGCCCGACTTGTAGGAATAGGCGCCCCAGGCCTGGAACTGCTGGATGCGGTTCGGCGCGGCCTGCTGCGCTGCCGCCACTCCGGCCATGGTCAAGGTGAGTGCGAGGGCGGATACGATACTTTTTACAAACATGGATTCCTGCCGGTTCTTGCGATTCAAGGCCCGAAGCGATCATAGCGGGCGCCGCATAATCACGATCTGCTTTATTTTGACTTAATTCAGGTTACCAAATGGTCAACAATAGCTGCGATTTGTATCTGCCTGTGTCATTTCAACCCGAGTATCAATTTTCGTCCCTTTGACGGTCTTGGTCGTGACACCATGACGTGATGGCATCGGCCGTGCGTTCGGCTGAATTTAAGACACAAAGATTCAGGCAAGAGTTTGACCTTTCTCAATTCCGTTGTACCTCATTAAGACTTGGAAATTCGGGGCAAAATTTCGCCGCAGGGGGCTCGTGAGAGAACATGGATGCCGGGGAAAGACAGCGTTTCGCTGCCCTCGCAAAGGCCGTTGCGGACGACCGCGACCAGCAGGCCTTTTCCATCCTGTTCGATTATTTCGCGCCCCGCCTGAAATCCTGGCTGATGCGCCGGAAGATGACGGCAGGCGAGGCCGAGGAGCTGGTCCAGGAAATCATGATCGTGCTTTGGCACAAGGCCGGTCTCTACGATGCCACGCGATCTTCGCTGTCGACCTGGCTTTTCCGTATTGCCCGCAACCGCCGGATCGACCTGCAGCGCCGCACCAGCACCCGCGTCTTCGACGAGACCGATCCGGCCCTGCGGCCGCCCGCCGAGATCGGCGCGGATGAAATGATCGCCAACGACGACCGCGACGCCAAGATACGCGCCGCCATCGGAGAACTGCCGGAGGAACAGCGCGACATGCTGCGCGCCGCCTTCTTCCTCGGCCAATCGCATTCGGAAATCGCCGAGGCGACCGGACTGCCGCTCGGCACGGTCAAATCGCGCATCCGGCTTGCCTTCGGCAAGCTCCGCAAGGTGCTGGAGCAGGAGAGTTAAATGGTTTTCATCACCTCTTCCGGCCCGTCGGCGAGCACGCGGTCGGCCGCTTCGTAATGGCCTGGCCGGATATGGCCGCGCACCATGGCGAAGGCAGCCGAGAGCACCGCGATATCGTCGGAAAAACCGATGACGGCGAAAATGTCGGGGATCATGTCGACCGGCATGACGAAATAGGCAAGTGCCGCGAGCAGCACGCCGCGCACCTTGGTCGGCGTCTGCGGATCGAGCGCGCAGTAGAAACCGGCGACGACATCACGCGAAAACGGAATCTGCCGCACCGCCCGCCGGAAGGTCGGCCAGAATTTCTGCCGCACGGTCTTTTCCCGGCGGCTCTGCGTATCCTCGTCGCCCGGCAGCAGGATTTCCCCGAATTTGACGTCGTCCATCCCTCACATCCTTTCGTCCATGCGAACATATGGTGATGGCGCGTCCGCTTTCAAACAAGTCGTCTCGCCGCCGCCTTCTCCATCGCCCTGGCGAGTTTGAAATCCAGCTCCGTCAGTCCGCCGGCATCATGCGTGTTCAGCGTCACCTCCACCTTGGAATAGACATTGAACCATTCGGGATGGTGGTTGAGCTTTTCAGCCGTAATCGCTGCTTCCGTCATGAAGCCGAAAGCCTCGATGAAATTTGAAAACTTGAATGTTTTCGATATCGCGGAGGCCGTGTCGTTGAGCGTCCAGCCCTCAAGCTTGCTCAGTTCAGCCTCGACTGCCGCACGCTCCAGTTTTTCCCATTTCATGCCATGGTCCTCCTATCCGTCTGCAGGTCTACCGATGAAACGCATCAGTATCCTCTTCGTTTGCATGGGCAATATATGCCGTTCGCCGCCAGAACAGGATGATTTAAGGCCGGATCGGCCTTAAATCTGAATCCTGTTCTTAATTAAAGAGTTAGAGCATGATGTCGTCCGAAAACCGCTCACAATTTTCGGCATCATGCTCTGGCGGAAGGAATTTTTGGCCATCTCGTCACGCAAGCGGGCCTGACCGATCATTTTACGATCGATTCTGCCGGCGCCGGCGGCTGGCACGAAGGCGATCAGCCCGACCAGCGCTCGATCGCCACCGCGAAAAGCCATGGCATAGACATATCGGGACAGCACGCCCGGCGCATCCAACCCAAGGATTTCATGGATTTCGATCTGATCCTCGCCATGGACCGCGACAACGTGGCGGCACTTGAAAAGATCGCACCGCCGGGAACCGACATCCGTCTTTTCGGCGACGCCGCGCTTGGAACCGGAGAAGATATCCCCGATCCCTATTATGGCGGCCCGGGCGGTTTCGAGCTGGTTTATACCAGGCTCTTGACCGGCTGCAGCAGCCTGCTCGAAACGCTCGGCGTCGAGCGCGCCTCGTGCAGCGGGAACACTTCCTCGGTGAGGTAAGGGCCGCCGCCGACCGATTCGCGCGATGAAAGCAGCACGAAGCGCGGCGCCGTGAAGGTCGCGGTGTGGAAGTTGCCGCGTCCGGCCAGATACTGCACGACATCGTCGAGCCGCGAGGACTTGAGCCTTGCCAGCGTCACATGCGGCGTGAATTTGCGCGGATCCGGCGGCAGGCCGATGCGCTGGCAGATGCGCTCGATCTCAGCCTGCAGAGCATACATCTCAGGCGATTGCGAAACGCCGGCCCAGACCGAATGCGGTTTCTTCGAGCCGAAGGAACCGATACCTTCGAGCCGGAACTGAAATTCCGGCCGGTCGATCCGGTCGAGGCGTTCTACGATTTCATCGGCCGTACGGCCGTCGACATCACCGATGAAGCGCAACGTGATGTGGTAATTCTCCACATCGATCCATCGTGCTCCGGGGAGGCCACCGCGCAGCAATGAAAGGCTCATCGCCGCATTGCGCGGAATTTCGAGGGCGGTAAACAGTCTCGGCAT
Source organism: Rhizobium sp. R635 (assembly GCF_002211285.1). Classification (GTDB taxonomy): domain Bacteria; phylum Pseudomonadota; class Alphaproteobacteria; order Rhizobiales; family Rhizobiaceae; genus Rhizobium. The sequence continues at coordinate 93,330 of NZ_LOKX01000010.1, forward strand.
AACGAGCACTCCCCGAATCTTTTGCAGGTACTCACACGGAATCACGCAATCAACAACCGCGCAAGCCCCTATTTCTTCACAGTAGAAATCGTCCCGATGAAATTTGTGACATCGGCTTCCATCTTGCCGACCATGACGTCCACGCCCTTGGCATTCGGATGCATTCCGTCCTCGAGCTTCAGCCCCGCATCCAGCGCCACACCGTCGAGGAAGAAGGCATAGAGCGGAACCCCGTGTTTTTCCGAAAGTTCCCGGTAGATCGGATTGAAGCGCGCGGCATAGTCCGCCCCCATGTTCGGCGGTGCCATCATGCCGACGAGCAGCACGGCAATTCCTCGTTCCTTTAGCCGGGCAATCATCTGGTCGAGATTCTTTTCGCTCTCCTGAGGCGGGATGCCGCGCAACGCATCATTGGCGCCGAGCTCCAGAATGACGCCATCGGTGCCGTCGGGAACCGACCAGTCGATCCGGGCAAGCCCTCCTGTCGTCGTATCGCCGGAGACACCGGCATTGGCGATCGCGACGTCGAGCCCCTTCGCCTTCAGGGCCGCCTGCAGCTTTTCGGGAAAGCCGTCACCGGGCGGCAGCTGATACCCCGCCATCAGGCTGTCGCCAAATCCGACGAGATTGATCGTCCGTGCATTTGCTGCGGCGGCAAAGATCAGCGAGACGGCAATGACGGTGAATTGAAGGGCGGCAACTTTAAATCTCATCCTGCTTTCCCTAGATTGGCGAGGGGCCGTTATGCGGCCATTGGATTACGGACTTATATAGGGCGATTTCCCTTGGCAAAAACCATCATCGAGTTGAAGAGCGCCGATCTGACCCTCGGCAGCGCCGCCGCTTCCGTCCATGTGCTGAAGGGCATCGATCTCGATATCGCCGCCGGCGAATCCGTCGGCATCGTCGGCCCTTCCGGTTCCGGCAAGTCCACTCTGCTGATGGTGCTGGCCGGGCTGGAGAAGCTCGACAGCGGCGAGATCAACATCAACGACACGCCGCTCCACAGCCTGAGCGAGGACCAGGTCGCCGATTTCCGCGGCCGCAACATCGGTATCGTCTTCCAGTCCTTCCACCTGATCGCCAACATGACGGCGCTGGAAAACGTCGCCGTGCCGCTGGAGCTCGCCAATGTTGCGAATGCCTTCGACATCGCCCATCGCGAGCTGAATTCGGTCGGCCTCGGCGAGCGGCTGAACCACTATCCCGGCCAGCTTTCCGGCGGCGAACAGCAACGCGTGGCGATCGCCAGGGCGCTTGCCCCCTCGCCCGCCCTGCTGATCGCCGACGAACCCACAGGCAATCTCGATACCGAGACCGGCCGCCAGATCGCCGACCTGCTGTTTGCCAAGCAGGCCGAACGCGGCATGACCCTGCTTCTCGTCACCCATGACGTCTCGCTTGCAAACCGCTGCTCGCGCCAGATCCGCGTTCGCTCCGGCAGGATCGAAGGCGACAGCGCCGCCCGCCACAGCGAGGCGGCATTCGCATGAGGATCGTCACGCCACGCGTTTCGCTCGCTCTTCGCCTGGCGCTCCGCGAGCTGCGCGGCGGCATTCGCGGCTTCTACATCTTCCTTGCCTGCATCGCGCTCGGCACCGGCGCCATCGCCGCCGTCAATTCGGTTTCGCAATCGATCACCGACACGATCGCCTCGCAGGGCCAGGAGCTGCTTGCCGGCGACGTCCGCTTCGAGCTGAACAACCGCGAGGCCACGCCGGCCGAAATGAATTTCCTCGAAGGTCTCGGCGCCGTCTCGGTTTCGACCGGCCTGCGCTCGATGGCCCGCAAGCCCGACGGTTCCGACCAGGCACTGGTCGAGGTCAAGGCGGTCGACGACGCCTATCCGCTCTATGGCAAATTCGCGGCCGAGCCGGATTATCTGCTTGCAGCGCTGCTTTCAGGCGAAGGCGGCACTTACGGCGCGGTGGCGGCCCCCCTGCTTCTCGATCGCCTCGGCCTCTCGGTCGGCGACGAATTGCTGCTCGGCAACGTCAAGCTCAGCATCACAGGCACGGTGAAAACCGAGCCGGACGCGCTGTCGGAAGGTTTCGGCTTTGCGCCGCGCCTGCTCGTCAGCCGCAAGGCGCTCCAGGCCTCGGGGCTGATCCAGACGGGAAGCCTGGTCGAACATGCCTATAAGATCCGGCTGGAAGACAGGGCCGCGATGTCGGGTATCCAGGCGCGCGCCGCCAAGGAATTCCCTTCCGCAGGCTGGGCGATCCGTACCAGCGACCGCGCGGCACCCTCGCTCACCGAAAACATCACCCGCTTTTCGCAATTCCTGACGCTGGTCGGCCTGACCGCGCTGATCGTCGGCGGCGTCGGTGTCGCCAATGCCGTGCGCGCCTTCCTGGATTCCAAGCGCACCACCATCGCCACCTTCAAATGCCTCGGCGCGCCAGCGGCAACGGTCGTTCTGATCTACCTCTTCCAGATCGCCATCATCGCCTTCGGCGGCATTGCGATCGGCCTCGTCATCGGCGCCCTGTCGCCGATCTTCGCAGCGCAGTTCCTGGCGCAATTCCTGCCGGTCTCCACAGCGCCGACCCTTTATCCCGGCGCCCTGCTGCTCGCGAGCCTCTTCGGCATCCTGACGACGCTCGCCTTCGCCATCCTGCCGCTCGGCCACGCCCGCGAAGTGCCCGCGACGGCGCTCTTCCGCGAGCAGGGCTTCGAAGCCCGCCATCTGCCGTCCTGGCCCTATGTCCTGCTGGCCGCCCTCTTCATGGCGGCCCTTGCGGGCCTTGCCATCCTCACCGCCTATGATCGTTTCATCGCCGTGGTCTTCGTCGGCGCCATCGTCTTCGCCTTCGTCGTCTTGCGCCTGGTCGCGGCACTGATCGCCTGGCTTGCGCGCCGCAGCCCCCGCGTCAACTCGCCCGCGCTCAGGCTTGCGATCGGCAACATCCATCGCCCCGGCGCGCTGACGCCGTCTGTCGTGCTTTCGCTCGGCCTCGGCCTGGCATTGCTGGTGACGCTGACCCTGATCGACGGAAACCTGCGCCGGCAGCTGACCGGCCGCATGAACGAGGGCGCGCCGAACTTCTTCTTCGTCGACATCCAGAGCGCCGAGGTCGGCGCTTTCCGAGATCTCGTCCAGGCGCAGGCGCCGAAGGGCAAGCTCATGGAAGTGCCGATGCTGCGCGGCCGGATCGTCGCCTTCAACGGGCAGGACGTCACCAAGATGAACGTACCGGCCGCCGGCCGCTGGGTGCTGAATGGCGACCGCGGCATCACCTACGCCGACACCCTGCCGGAAAATGCCGCCCTCACCGAAGGCAGCTGGTGGGACAAGGATTACAGCGGCGAACCGCTCGTCTCCTTCTCCTCCGAAGAGGCGCACGAACTCGGCCTCAAGATCGGCGATACCGTCACCGTCAACGTGCTCGGACGCAACATCACGGCGAAGATCGCCAATCTGCGCCGTGTCCAATGGGAATCGCTGTCGATCAATTTCGTCATGGTCTTCTCGCCCAATACCTTCCGCGGCGCCCCGCACGCCTGGCTGGCGACCCTGACCGATCCCTCCTCGACGCCGGCCGAGGATGCGGCGATCCTGAAATCCGTCACCAATACTTACCCGACGATCACCAGCGTCCGCGTGAAAGACGCGATCGACATCGTCAATCAGCTGGTCGCGCAGCTGGCGACCGCGATCCGCGCCGCAGCCTCGGTCGCGCTGATCGCCTCGATCCTCGTCCTTGCCGGCGCGCTCGCCGCCGGAAACCGGGCGCGCACCCACGACGCCGTGGTGCTGAAGACGCTCGGCGCCACGCGCGCCATGCTGATCCGCGCCTTCAGCTACGAATATCTGATCCTGGGGCTCGCGACCGCGATCTTCTCGCTGATCGCCGGCGCCGTCGCCGCCTGGTTCATCGTCGCCCGCATCATGCGCCTGCCATCCACCTTCCTGCCCGATGTGGCCGGGCTGACGCTCGTCACCGCACTGGTGCTCACCGTCGGCATCGGCCTCATCGGCACCTGGCGCATCCTCGGGCAGAAGGCGGCGCCCGTACTGCGCGAGCTTTGATGAGGCTACGGCGCACAAAAGCCCTTCACCTTACGGCGATTTAACCGGCTGCGCCTTGGCAACCCTCTTGTTTGCAATGGGCGAAAGCCTCATATTGTCGGCAGGCATGCTGGAGCTCCGCAGCGGCGCCCGGGTCGAAAACCCGACACCGTATCTCCATCGGAGCTTGTAAGAGGAAACTATGGCTGATCTTCGTAACTATCAAAGCCGCGCTCAGACCGGCGAGATGATTGATCAAGGCCTGCGCGCATATATGCTCAAGGTCTACAACCTGATGGCGCTGGGTCTGGCGATCACCGGTGTGGCCGCATATCTCGGATTCAACTTCGCCGTACAGGACGGCCAGCTCACCCAGTTCGGCGCGGTTCTGTTCCAGTCGCCGTTGCGCTGGGTCGTCATTCTTGCGCCGCTGGCGGTCGTCTTCTTCCTGAGCTTCCGCATTCACCAGATGAGCGTGTCCGCCGCCCAGACGACCTTCTGGGTCTACGCCGCCCTGGTGGGTCTGTCGCTCTCGTCGATCTTCCTGGTCTATACGGGCCAGAGCGTCGTCCAGACCTTCTTCGTCACCGCCGCTTCCTTCGGCGCGCTGTCGCTTTACGGCTACACGACGAAGCGTGACCTGTCGGCAATGGGCTCGTTCCTGATGATGGGTCTCTTCGGCCTGATCATCGCCTCGATCGTCAACATCTTCCTAGCCTCATCCGCCATGCAGTTCGCGATCTCGGTGATCGGCGTTCTGATCTTCGCAGGCCTCACTGCCTACGATACGCAGCGGATCAAGGAACTCTACTACGAAGCCGATGACGTCGCCGTCGCCGGCCGCAAGGCGATCATGGGCGCGCTGACGCTCTATCTCGACTTCCTCAACCTCTTCATGTTCCTGTTGCAGTTCATGGGCAACCGCAGATAATCAGGCGCATTGAGATCGAAAAAGGCGGCTTCGGCCGCCTTTTTTGTTGCGCCGGTTTCCGGAGGATGGTTTTAGGAGGGCCTTGCTTCCCGATGGACCAGCCGCCGAAATGTCCTTCCTCCTGCGCGATGCGTCGCAAGCCGATATTCCCGCCATTACGGAGATCTATCGCGACTCCGTCCTGAACGGCGTTGCAAGCTATGAGATTGCTCCACCCTCCGAGGCCGAGATGATGCAGCGTTTTTCGGCGATCGTCGGCCAGCAATATCCCTATATCGCCGCGACAGATGCGGACGAAAACCTCCTCGGCTACGCCTACGCCTCGGCCTTCCGCGCCCGTCCCGCCTATCGCTGGATGGTGGAGGATTCGATCTATCTGGCGCCTGAAGCTCGCGGGCGGGGCATCGGCAAGGCGCTGCTCGACGAACTGATCGGCCGCTGCACTGCTCTCGGTTTTCGTCAGATGGTGGCCGTCATCGGCGGCGCGAGCCCCGCTTCGATCGCCGTTCATCTCAAGACTGGCTTTGTCGAAGTCGGCCTGATGAGAGGCACCGGCTACAAGCACGGCCGCTGGCTGGACACGATGTTCATGCAGCGCACCCTTGGCGATGGCACGATGACCGATCCGGACTTATCAGCCTACCCCGGCACGCTGTTTGTCGGCTGATACGCCCTATTTCTCAACGAGCTTCAGGGCCTTGTCGAACACTTTGAGGACCTGGTTCAGCTCGTGTCCGCGCTTCAGGATCATCCCGTTGACGTTGATGACGGAATAGGCGCCCTGCTTGGCGGCGAGCTTCGGGTTCTTTTCGATACGGAAGAGCGGCATTTCGCCGGAGCGCTTGAAGACGGAAAAGACCGCCCTGTCCTTCAGGTGATCGATGGCGTAATCGCGCCATTCACCCTCGCCGACCATGCGGCCATAGATCCAGAGGATCGCGTCCAGTTCGCGCCGATGAAAAGTGACCGGAAGCGGGTCCTTGCTTTGTTTGTATTCCCTGAGATCGACGACGACTGAGGAACTGTTGTCGACGGAGCGGCTTTCGCCGTGTCGCAAATCCGGCTGATCTGTCATCAGTCTCCCGAGGCCTCCGCTTGTGACAGGAGAGTGACAGTTTGCCCGAGCCGTCATAAATTGCAAGAGCGCCGCCCGTCACATTCCGCCGCACCGCAGTGCCGCGCGTCCCCGCACCTTCGCTGGGGACGAAGGTTGCTTTCTCCCCAGTGCCGCATTTCAGTCAAAACAGCGCCTCATTTGCAGGGGATTTATGCATCCCGGTTTGGCGCCAGCGCGCCAAAGGGCCCGGCGGAGCGTATCGACCTTAACCCCAGCCCCGAATACGCTCGGCCGGGCCGCCCGGCCCTTCATCCGTTACCGGATGAAGTCTCAGATGTTTTTTCCAGCCATCACCACGGTCGCGCCAAGGATCGCAGCCGGATCGCCGTCGGCGTTCGCCGACTGCAGCAGAATCGCGCAGCCCTCGAGCTGCGGCCGCTGCAACACGCTCGCCGGTAGCGTCAGGCTGGTCGCCTTGCCGTCCCACATGCCGACCGTTTCGACATTGGTGACGCTGTGCAGATAGGAGATCTTCTTGCCGCTGTTCTCGCCCTTTTCGACGTCGATCGTCTTTTCCTTGTCGAAATAGACCATCACGACATTGGCCTTGCCCTGTCCCGCGCCGATCTTGATCTCCAACTCGTCGCCGCGCATCGCGGCGCTGATCGGAATGTTCAGCCCATTGCCTTCGCTGCTGTCGGTCTCGATCTTGCTGTTGATGCCGTTGAGATCGGAGCCTGCGAGGTGGCTGCGTCCGTTGACGACCGCCTGCGGCGTATAGACGTTGCTGCGGCCCATCGTCCTGGCATAACCATATTGCCGCTCGGTATTTTCCTTGGAGCTCAGCGTATCGGCCCAGCCGAGATAATTCCAGTAATCGACGTGGTAGGCGAGCGCGATGACGTCGCCCTGGTTCACCAGCTTGCGGAAGGCCGCATCAGCGGGAGGACAGGAGGAACAGCCCTGCGAGGTGAAAAGTTCGACGACGCCTTTCGGCGTGCCGTCTTCGGCATGCAACGAGCCTGCGAGAACAATGCCGGCGATCAGCGGAATCAAAAAACGGGGGGACATTCACCTGCACCTCTTTTTCAGCGCCGACGGCATGTTGGAACCGGAGGCCCTGACATATGAACGTACGAATAATCCTTCCGGGTCCAAACGAAAAGTCACGAACGGGTGAGACGTAGCTCGACGGGAAGGCGGTGAAAACAAATCATCGTGAGCCCGATCAGATACTGCCGCCGCAAAGAAAAGCCGCCGGAAATTGCTTTCCGGCGGCCATTATCAATGGGAAGCTCTCAACAATCAGGCAGCGAGATCGCGCAGGACCGTCTGCAGGATGCCGCCATTGTTGAGGTAGATCACCTCGTCGAGCGTATCGACGCGCGACAGCAGCGGAACTTCCTTCACGGAGCCGTCGCCATAAGTGATCTTGGCGATCTTCCGCTCGCGCGGCTTGATCTTGTCGAGGCCCTCGATGGTGACGAGTTCATCGCCCTTCAGGCCGAGGCTCTGCCAGGTCGTGCCCTCTTCGAAGACGAAGGGGATGACGCCCATGCCGACCAGGTTCGAGCGATGGATACGCTCGAAGGACTGGGCGACCACAGCCTTGACGCCGAGCAGGTTGGTGCCCTTGGCAGCCCAGTCGCGCGACGAGCCGTTGCCGTATTCGACACCGGCGAAGATGACGAGCGGCACGCCTTCGGCCTTGTACTGCATGGCGGCGTCGTAGATCGACGTCTCTTCCTTCGACGGGTAGTGGATGGTGTAGCCACCTTCCTTGCCGTTCGGGCCGAGCATGTGGTTGCGGATGCGGATATTGGCGAAGGTGCCGCGCATCATCACTTCATGGTTGCCGCGGCGCGTGCCGTACTGGTTGAAGTCGGCAACGGCGACGTCGTGGCCGATGAGGTAGGCGCCAGCGGGCGATGCCGCCTTGATCGAACCGGCCGGGGAGATGTGGTCGGTGGTGATCTTGTCGCCGAACAGGCCGAGGACGCGCGCGCCCTTGATGTCTGCGACGCCGGTGCCCTTCTTGCCCATGCCGACGAAGTAGGGCGGGTTCTGGACATAGGTCGAGTTGTCGTCCCAGGCATAGGTCTGGCCCGGCGGGACCTGAACGGCCTGCCAGTTGACGTCGCCCTTGAAGACGTCGGCATATTTGCTTTCGTAGAGCTCGCGGGTGACGTACTTCTGGATGAACTCCTGCACTTCGTGCGAGGTCGGCCAGATATCCTTGAGATAGACGGGGTTGCCGTTCTGGTCTTCGCCGATCGGCTCCTTCGTCAGGTCCTTCTGCACCGTGCCGGCGAGAGCGTAGGCGACGACGAGCGGCGGCGAAGCGAGGTAATTCGCCTGGACGTCAGGCGAGATACGGCCTTCGAAGTTACGGTTGCCGGAGAGCACGCCCGATACGATCAGGCCCTTGTCGTTGATCGTCTTCGAGATCGGCGCCGGCAGCGGACCGGAATTGCCGATGCAGGTGGTGCAGCCGAAGCCGACCAAGTTGAAGCCGAGTTTGTCGAGGTCGGCCTGCAGGCCCGACTTGGCGAGATATTCGCCGACGACCTGCGATCCCGGCGCCAGCGAGGTCTTGACCCACGGCTTGGTCTTCAGGCCCTTGGCAACGGCGTTGCGGGCGAGAAGGCCGGCCGCGATCAGCACCGACGGGTTGGAGGTGTTGGTGCAGGAGGTGATGGCGGCAATCGCGACGTCACCATGGCCGAGATCGAAATCCGTGCCTTCGACCGCATAGCGGTTGGCAAGCTGGCCGGGCTTCTTGTAATCGGCATCCATCGAGCCGGCGAAGCCGGAAGCGATGTTTTCAAGCGCGATGCGGCCTTCCGGACGCTTGGGGCCGGCCATCGACGGCACGACGTCGCCGAGGTCGAGTTCGAGCGTGTCGGTGAAGACGAGATCGGAACCATCGCCTTCGCGCCACATGCCCTGGGCCTTCGAATAGGCTTCGACGAGTGCGATCCGGTCGTGCGTACGGCCGGACATGGTGAGGTAGTTGATGGTTTCGCCGTCGACCGGGAAGAAGCCGCAGGTCGCGCCGTATTCCGGACCCATGTTGCCGATCGTCGCGCGGTCGGCGAGCGGCATGTTGTCCATGCCCGGGCCGAAGAATTCGACGAACTTGGAAACGACGCCCTTCTTGCGCAGCATCTGCACGACGGTCAGAACGAGGTCGGTCGCGGTGACGCCTTCCTTGAGCTTGCCGGTCAGCTTGAAGCCGATGACTTCGGGCAGGAGCATCGAAACCGGCTGGCCGAGCATGGCCGCTTCCGCCTCGATACCGCCGACGCCCCAGCCGAGAACGCCGAGGCCGTTGATCATCGTCGTGTGGCTGTCGGTGCCGACGCAGGTATCGGGATAGGCGATCGTCTCGCCGTCCTCTTCCTTGGTCCAGACGGTCTGGCCGAGATATTCGAGGTTGACCTGGTGACAGATACCGGTGCCGGGGGGAACGACGCGGAAGTTCTTGAATGCCTGCTGCCCCCACTTCAGGAAGCGGTAGCGCTCGCCGTTGCGCTGATATTCCAGCTCGACGTTCTTGGCGAAGGCCTGCGGCGTGCCGAATTCGTCGACGATGACGGAGTGGTCGATGACGAGGTCGACGGGAACGAGCGGGTTGATCTTCTCAGGATCACCGCCGAGCGACACCATCGCGTCGCGCATCGCGGCCAGATCGACGACGGCGGGAACGCCGGTGAAGTCCTGCATCAGCACGCGCGCCGGGCGATAGGCGATCTCGTTTTCGACAGCACCCTTGTTGTTCAGCCACTCGGCGACCGCAACGATGTGCTCCTTGGTGACCGACTGGCCATCTTCGAAGCGCAGCAGATTTTCGAGCAGCACTTTCATCGAATAGGGAAGCTTCGATACGCCGGCCAGACCGTTTGCCTCAGCCTTGGGCAGGCTGTAATAGACATAGTCCTTTCCACCAACGGAAAGCGTGGAACGACAATTGAAACTGTCAAGAGATTTAGACACGAGAGACCCCGTTCTGATAGCCAACACAGTCGTGCGAACGCCTATGCACTTAATGCACATCAGGATGCGGGTACGGCCATTTCCGCTGTCCGCACGTGGAGCAGACGCTCCAAGTTCGGCGCAAGGATGAAATTCACGCCGACCGCTGGCGTGGTTGCCGGTCTTATAGATAATTTCCTAAAAACTTGCCATACCCGAGAACGATCAAAATCTGACATTTTTTGACCCCGCCGCAAGCAGCAACGAAGAAAGAGCAGACGCATGCATCTCACCGCCGAAAATCTGGCTGCCAGGCGCGGTGAGGATTTGATTTTCGTTAACGTTTCCTTTCGCTTGGCGGCAGGAGAGGCGCTCGTCCTGACCGGCAAAAATGGATCGGGAAAGTCCACTTTGCTGCGCGTTGTCGCCGGTCTCCTCAGGCCGGAAAAAGGCACTGTGATCTTCCGCGACGAAGAGAGCCCACAAGGCCGCCATCCCGGTGAGGCCAGCCACTACCTCGGCCATCGAAATGCGATGAAGGGTGAACTTACGGTTGCAGAGAACCTGGACTTCTGGCGATCCTTCCTCGGCAGCCCAGGCACCACCGGTCTCCCTCTCGAAGACGCCGCCGAAGCCGTCGGCCTCGCAGGCATCACCCACCTTCCCTTCGGCTATCTCTCCGCCGGCCAGCAGCGCCGCTTCGCCTTCGCCAAACTGCTCGTCGCTCACCGGCCGATATGGATTCTCGACGAACCCACAGCGGCGCTGGACGCGAGCGCCGACCGGCTGTTCGCAGGACTGATCGAGGCGCACCTGGCCAAGGGCGGCATCGTACTGGCCGCGACGCACCAGCCACTGGGGCTGAAGAATGTACAGGAAATGAAGATGACGGGCTTTGCCGGCGTGGATCACGGAGTATGGGGGTGATGGTTTGCGGGTATTTGCGAGGACATGAAATGAAGACCCCTCCCCAACCCCTCCCCACAAGGGGGAGGGGCTACTTTGCCGCACGGTCTCTTTCAAATCCAGCCTCCACGGTAAACAGAACATCAGCAACCTGCAAAACCTTCGCTTTTGGCCGCCGCGGCGAGCCGCGGTTGAGCCCCTCCCCCTTGTGGGGAGGGGTTGGGGAGGGGTTTTCAGCCACTCACGACGCGCGGTCTTCTGCACCTGCCAAGGAAAACCACCCCGCATGACCGCCCTCTTCCTCCGCGATCTCAAACTCTCGATCCGCGCCGGCGGCGGCGCGTTGATCGGCGTGCTGTTCTTCCTCACGATCGTCGCCGTCATCCCCTTCGGCGTCGGCCCCGACCTCAAGCTTCTCTCCCGCATCGGCCCGGCCATCGTCTGGATCGGCGCGCTGCTGGCCGCCCTTCTCGGCCTCGATCGCCTGTTCCAGGCCGAGCGCGACGACGGATCGCTCGACCTGATGCTGATGCAGGAAGCGCCGCTCGTCCTGACCGTGCTCGTCAAATGCTTTGCCCATTGGACGGCCACCAGCCTGCCGCTGGTCATCGCCTCGCCGCTGCTCGGCCTGTTCATGAACATGGACGAGACGGCGATCGGCGCCACCATGCTGACCCTCTTCGTCGGCTCGCCTGCCATCACCTTCATCGGCGCCGTCGGCGCTGCCGTCGCCGTCGCCCTGCCCCGCGGCGGCCTTCTGGTCTCGATCCTCGTGCTGCCGCTGACCATCCCCGTGCTGATCTTCGGCGTCAGCGCCACCTATGCCGCGGTCGAGGAGCCGGCGCCGTTCCTGCCGCCCTTCCTGATCCTCATCGCGCTCACACTCTTCTTCGCGGTCATCGGCCCGGCCGCCGCCGCCCTTGCACTACGAAACACGGCGGATTGATTGGCATTCGATTGCGGGAAAAGCCGGATCAAGGTAAGGAAGCGCTCATGAGCCAACCGAGCCTTGCCATCAGCAAATTCAGCGATCTCGCCAACCCGACGCGGTTTCTGGCGCTGGCGGCGCGCATCATTCCCTGGATGGCCGGCATCACCGCCCTCTGTTTTGCGGCCGGCCTTTATCTGAGCTTCGCCACCGAAGGCGATTATCAGCAGGGCGAGACCGTGCGCATCATGTATATCCACGTGCCCGCGGCCTGGCTTTCGATGATGTGCTACACGATCATGAGCGTCTCGGCGATCGGCACGCTGGTCTGGCGCCATCCGCTCGCCGATGTCTCCGCCAAGGCCGCAGCCCCGCTCGGCGCCGCCTTCACCCTGCTTGCCCTCATCACCGGCTCGCTCTGGGGCAAGCCGATGTGGGGTACCTGGTGGGTCTGGGATGCCAGGCTGACCTCCGTCTTCATTCTCTTCCTGATGTATCTTGGACTGATTGCGCTCAGCCGCGCCATCGACGATCCGTCAAAGGCGGCGCGCGTCTCCGCCGTGCTGATCCTGGTCGGCTTCGTCAACATCCCGATCATCAAGTTCTCGGTCGACTGGTGGAACACGCTGCATCAGCCGGCAAGCGTGATGCGCCTCGACGGCCCGGCGATCGATCCGGAATTCCTGCGCCCGCTTTTCGTCATGGCGATCGCCTTCACGCTGCTCTTCTTCACCCTGCACATCATGGCGATGAGAAACGAGATCTGGCGCCGCCGCATCGCCGCCCAGCGCCGTCTCGCCGCCCGCATGGCCAGCCGGGAGGAATAGGCCGTGACGCACGCCTTCTATGTCTACGCATCCTATGGCATCGCAGCCCTGGTGACCGTTGCCGTCATCCTATGGACCTGGGCCGACGGCCGGGCGCGCCGGCGCGAACTCGCGGCGCTCGAAGCCGCCGGCATCCGCCGCCGCTCGGCGCGCGCAAAGGACGGCGAATGAACGAGAAGCCTGAGACCACCACCGCCAAGCCGCGCGGGCGCGGCAGCTATGCGCTGGCGCTTCTGCCGCTGATCGTTTTCGGCGGCATTGCCGCGACGGCCGCGAAGATGCTCTACGACCAGGATTTTCACGGCAAGAACATCGCCGAAATCCCTTCCGCCCTGATCGGCACCAAGGCGCCGTCGCTGAACCTGCCGCCGCTCGACGGCGCGAACCTGCCGGCGCTGACCGATGCAGCGGTCAAAGGCAAGCTGACGCTCGTCAACGTCTTCGCCTCCTGGTGCGTCCCCTGCCGCGACGAGCACCCCATTCTGAAGGAACTGGCGAAAGACGGCCGGCTGAACATCGTCGCCATCAATTACAAGGACAAGAACGAGAACGCCCTGCGCTTCCTCGGCGAACTCGGCAACCCCTATAAGGCGATCGGCGTCGACCCGAACGGCAAGGCAGCGATCGACTGGGGTGTCTACGGCATTCCGGAAAGCTACCTCGTCGGCCCTGACGGCACCATCCTCTACAAGCGCGTCGGCCCCTTCGACGATATCAGCCTGAAGGAAGGGCTGTTTCCGGCGATGGAAAAGGCACTGGGGAAGCCGGCTTCGTAAGTCTAAACCCCGCCCTGCCAAACCTTGATCGCCTCGACCGGCCAGATCAGCATCACCACATTGAGCGTGAGGTTGTCGCGGATCACATAACCCGTGAAAATCTCGAAAAAGATGGCGATCGCCACCGTCAGCGCCACCGGCGCGCGCCAGGCGAAGAAGAAGCCGAGGCACATGAAGACGGTGTCCGTCGCCGAGTTCAGGATGCTGTCGCCGTAATAGTCGAGCGCGATCGTCGCCGTGCGGTAGCGGTCGATGATGAGAGGTGAATTTTCCAAGAGTTCCCAGCCGGATTCGATGAACAGCGCCAGAAGCAGCTTTGCCGCCAGCGGCTTGCGGCGCAGGACGAGATGGCCGAGCCCGTAGAACAGGAAGCCGTGAATGATATGCGACGGGGTGTACCAGTCCGACAGATGCTGCGAATTGCCGCTGGTATTGACCCCGCCCTCCCACAGCTTGACATAACCGCAGGCGCAGATCGGCACGCGGCCCATCAGATGTTCGGCGACGGTCTGGGCGACCAGGACCGCGAGGCAGGCGACGAACCAGAATGTCTGGTTCTTTACCCGATATTCGGCGTCTGCAGCACTCACTTTTCACCATCCGTTTCGGGGTTGAGGCTGTGCTTCAGCACCAGCGGCATCTGTGCCAGCGTGAAGATGATGGTGATCGGCATCGTGCCCCAGACCTTGAAGGCGACCCAGGTATCGTCCGAAAAATTGCGCCAGACGACCTCGTTCAGCACGGCGAGAAACAGGAAGAAGATGCCCCAGCGGATGGTGAGCTTGCGCCAGCCCTCGGCGTCGAGCTGGAAGGCGGCATTGAAGACATAGCCGAGCAGCGACTTGCCGAAGGCGAGCCCGCCGAGCAGCGCGACCCCGAACAGCGCGTTGACGATGGTCGGCTTCATCTTGATGAAGGTCTCGTTCTGCAGCCAGATCGACAGCGAGCCGAAGATGACGACGACGATGCCGGAAACGAACGGCATGATGGGCAGGTGGCCGAGCACGATCTTCGAAACCACGAGCGAAATCACCGTCGCCCCCATGAAGAGCGCGGTTGCGACGAACAGCGGGCCGCCCAGTTCGGAAAGGGCGGGAAATTTTTCCACCAGCCACTGACCGCGCAGATTGGCAAAGAAGAAGATCAGCAGCGGCCCGAGTTCCAGCGCCAGTTTCAGCATCGGATGATGGCGGTCGGCCGCGGACGGCGTGATATCGCTTTCGGTGGTCATGCGTTCTTCGAACCTGCTATTCCTGAAAACCTGTTTCCCGACCGTCCCTTGCAGGCTTTCGGCGGCATATCTGTGGCATCATTGCCCAAGCCCGGCAATGGCATGGGCGAAATCCTCGGCCTCGAAGGGCTCCAGATCGTCGACACCCTCGCCGACGCCGATGAAATAGACCGGCAGCTTGTGCTTGGCGGAGATCGCAACGAGGATGCCGCCGCGCGCCGTGCCGTCGAGCTTGGTCATGATCAACCCGTTGACGCCAGCGACGTTGCGGAAGATCTCGACCTGGCTCAGCGCATTCTGCCCCGTCGTGGCGTCGAGCGTCTGCAGCACCGTATGCGGCGCATCGGGATCGAGCTTGCCGAGCACGCGCACGATCTTCTCCAGCTCGGCCATCAGCTCGGCCTTGTTCTGCAGGCGGCCGGCGGTATCGACGATCAGCACGTCGCATTTCCTAGCCTTCGCCTGTTCGAAGGCGTCGTAGGCGAGGCCCGCGGCATCGGCGCCGAGCTTGGTGCCGATGAACTCGGAATTGGTCCGCTCGGCCCAGATCTTCAGCTGCTCGATCGCCGCCGCGCGGAACGTATCGCCGGCGGCCAGCATCACCTTCAGCCCGGCGCCGGAGAGCTTGGCCGCGAGCTTGCCGATCGTCGTCGTCTTGCCGGTGCCGTTGACGCCGACGACGAGGATGACATGCGGCTTGTGCGAAAGGTCGAGCTGCAGCGGCTTGGCGACCGGTTTCAGCACCTTGGCGATTTCGGACGCCATGATCCGGCTCACATCCTCGCCGGTCACATCCTTGCCGTAGCGCTCGGAAGCCAGCGTATCGGTGACACGCAGCGCCGTCTCGACGCCGAGGTCGGCCTGGATCAGCAGGTCTTCGAGATCCTGCAGCGTCTCGTCGTCGAGTTTGCGCTTGGTGAAGAGCGCGGTGATCTGGCCGGTGAGCTGCGAGGAGGTGCGTGCGAGGCCGTTGCGCAGGCGCTGGAACCAGCTGAGCTTCGGCTGCGGGAGAACGGGTTCGGGTTCGGCGACCTTCGGGCCGGTGGCGAAGCCTTTGGGAAGGATGGGCTCAACAGCTGGCGCCGCTTCCATCGACTCCGGTGACGGCAGGGGTGTTTCGACCGAAATGTCGCGGTCCTCGGCCTCCTCCCCTACCCTGCCGGGCATCCCCCCCACAGGTGGGGGGAAACTCGTGGCGATGTCTTGCGTCACATCTACCGAATCCCGCAAGGCGGCAGCAGGGTGATCTTCGCCATCGATTGCCTGGCGATCGGTCTCCGCACTCCTAGTCCCCCCACCTGTGGGGGGGACGCCCGGCAGGGTAGGGGGGGTATCTTCCTCCGCTTCCGCCTCGGCCTCCAGCAGCGACAACGGCACGACGCCCATGTCGCTCAGCTGGTCCGAAGCCGGCAGGATCGCGGGCTCTTCCCCAGCGTCCTGCACGATATCGGCAGCAGGGCCGCCCGCAGTCTCCATTTCCTCGGGAAGAACGGGATCATCCGCAATCGGCAGGTCTTCGTCGCGCGAGCGCGGCTCGAGCTCCCTTTCGACGGCTTCAGGCACGGGCTCTTCAGCCGGCTTGCCGAAGGTGAAGACCTTTTTGATGAAACTGAGCGCCATGGAGATTCCGTGAAAGTCAGGCCGCTGCGGCCGTCAATTGCATGTCGAGATGCTTGCCATTGTGGCCGGTGATCGTGGCCGGCACAAGTTCGCCGGGACAAAGTCCGGCGGCTGCCACCAACGTGAAGTTTTCCGTATGCGCCAGGCCGTTGTTTTCGACAAGCAGCCACTGCCGGGTGCCGATCATGCCATCGAGATGGCATTGATGCAGCCTATGTCCAGTGGCGCGCAACCGTGCGGCGCGATCCTTGATGAGCGACCGGTCGAGCTGCGGCATGCGGGCGGCGGGCGTGCCGGGACGCGGGCTGTAGGGGAAAACGTGCAGATGCGCGATGCCAGCCTCTTCGGCGAGCCGCACTGTATTGGCGAACATCTCTTCCGTTTCCGTCGGGAAACCGGCGATCATATCGGCGCCGAAGCTCATTTCAGGGCGAAGGCGGCGCGCTTCCTCGATGAAACGCAGCGCATCGGCGCGCGAATGCCGGCGCTTCATCCGCTTCAGGATCATGTCGTCGCCATGCTGCAGCGATAGATGCAGATGCGGCATGAAACGCGGCTCGTCGGCAATGAGGTCCATCAGATGGGCGTCGGCCTCGATGCTGTCGATCGAGGAAAGCCGCAGACGACGGATTTCAGGGAGCTGTTTCAGCAGCGTCTTCGCCAGAAGGCCGAGCGTCGGCGCGCCCGGCAGATCGGCACCATAGCTGGTGGCGTCGACCCCGGTCAGCACGATCTCGCGATAACCGCTGTCTGCGAGTTTGCGCGCCTGATCGACGACCGCACCCATCGGCACGGAGCGGGAATTGCC
The DNA here is from genome assembly GCF_002211285.1 of Rhizobium sp. R635. Lineage (GTDB taxonomy): Bacteria > Pseudomonadota > Alphaproteobacteria > Rhizobiales > Rhizobiaceae > Rhizobium. The sequence goes on from NZ_LOKX01000010.1 coordinate 110,401, forward strand.
GCGGCCATAGGGGATGATGCAGAAGGTGCAGCGATGGTCGCAGCCGTTCTGCACCTGAATGAAGGCGCGCACGTGGCCGTCGATGTGCCTGACCATCTGCGGCGCCGTCGCCTTGACGCTCATGATATCGTTGACGCGGAGCTTCTCTTCGGCCGAAACGCCGAAATCCGGCAGGCTGCGATAAGAGGCGCTCGTCAGCTTCTCCTCGTTGCCGAGCACCGCATCGACCTCGGCCATGGCGGCGAAGGTTTGTTTTTCCGTCTGCGCGGCGCAGCCGGTGACGATGATGCGCGCATGCGGATTGTCGCGCCGCGCCCGGCGGATCGCCTGGCGGGCCTGGCGCACGGCCTCGCCGGTTACGGCGCAGGTATTGACCAGGATGGCGTTGTTGAGCCCGGCCTTCTCGGCCTGCGCCTTCATCACTTCGGATTCATATGTGTTGAGGCGGCAGCCGAAGGTAATGACCTCGATACCGCTCACTGCGCCTCGACCTCTCGGGTGCCGTCGCGCGACCAGAGGCCGGTCGAAGGATCGACCCGGCCCGACCATTCCCATTCCGCCGGTCCCGTCATGATGACGTGATCGTCACGCTCGCGCCATTCGATGGAAAGTGTCGCCGGCGGCTTGGCGCTTGCCACGTTGATCGTGACCTTGCGGCTGGTGCGGCCGGTGCGCGCCGCGCTGACGGCGGCCGAACAGGCGGCCGAACCGCAGGCAAGCGTCAGTCCCGCGCCGCGCTCCCACGTGCGCGTCGTCACCGATGTCGGAGACGTCACCTGCGCCAGCGTGATATTGGCGCGCTCCGGAAACATCGGATGGTTTTCGAGCAGCGGCCCGAAGCGGGCGAGATCATAGGACATCACGTCCCTGTCCACCCAGAAGATCGCGTGCGGATTGCCCATCGACATTGCCGAGGGCGAATGCAGCACCGGATTGTCGATCGGGCCGATCTGCAGTTCGATGCGGCTCGTATCGTGGAATTCTTCCGCCAGCGGGATTCTGTTCCAATCGAAGACCGGCCGGCCCATATCGACGGAGATCGTCCCGTCCTCGTGCTCGACGGCGTTGAGGATGCCGGCGACCGTCTGGAAGGTGAAGGCCTTCTTTCCGGTTTCGGCGGCAAGCGCCTGCACGACGCAGCGCGTGCCGTTGCCGCAGGCCTGCGCCTTCGAGCCGTCGGAATTCAGAATATCGATGAAAGCGTCGGTGCCGTCGGCCTTCGGATCATGGATCGCCATGATCTGGTCGAACTCGGTCTGCGGATCGGCATTGAGCGCGATTGCCGCCACAGGCGTCACCTTGTCCGGCCGCCCACGCATGTCGACGACCAGGATCTTGTTGCCAAGCCCGTTCATCCTCGCGAATTCGACCGTTGCGCTCATGATATCATTCCGTCCGTCTTTCCGCTGTATATGGCGGAAACGCGAGGGAATTACCAGTGGGGAAGGCTCGCGGCATGCCATCACGCAACTTCCGGAATCCAAATGGCTTCCTTCAAAACCTTGGAGAAGATTGAAACCTGGTAAAAATTCGATAGGCTCGCGATTGAAACTTGTCGCCAATGAAATTCGATCTCAATCATGTTTAAATCATTATTCAACCGGGCCCTAAAAAGAGCCGGGTCAAAAGCCGCGGATACTTACTCGGTTTTCACACGCGATTTCGACGTCGTTGTCGATGCAACACGTCTGAAGGAGGTATTGGCCCCGCTGAGCCCTGATGATGCAACCGCACTTGATGATGCTTGGACGACATTTGAAACGTCGCTCAATTCATGGCGCACAACGGCCAACCTACAGGCGTTGGAAACAACGGGATCTATAAGAGACGCGACATCGGAACATGAGCGACAAGATACTGTCGTTTCCATTCTAGTAGATCATTCAGGCTCTATGCGTGGCCAATCGATACTATTGGCGGCGGCTACGGTAGAGATTGCTTGCGATTTCCTGTCTCGTCTCGGTTACCGGGTAGAGATTTTGGGCTTTACAACATTAGACTGGAAGGGAGGCCAATCACGTAGATTGTGGAAGAGGCGAGGAAGTCCTCAATACCCGGGCCGTTTATGCGACTTGCTCCACATCGTTTATCGGTCGGCAGATAAGAGAGGGCCACCCGCGCTGGGCTACGTCCTCAAGGACATGCTGCGAAGGGACTTGTTAAAGGAAAATGTCGATGGCGAAGCGCTCGAGTGGGCAGCAAGCCGCTTATATCAGAGGCCGGAGAAGCACAAAATTCTGATAGTCCTCTCGGACGGCGCCCCCGTCGACGATTCCACGCTGCATGAAAACGGACCCAATTTTTTGATCGATCATCTACGTACCGTTATTGCGCGCATAGAAGCAGATGATCGCATACTGCTAGCAGCTATCGGGATCAATTGGGAGACCGACAGTCTTTACAAGCATAACCTGCGCGTCACTGCACCCGAGGACCTAGCCGGCGCAATGACAGACATGCTCCGCAATGTCCTGATCGGAAGCGAACCGCAGTAATCGCTTTCGAATAAATCCGTCGTCAGGCTCATCACCGTTCTTGCCGCGCAATGCGGGCCTGCCCGCACCCTGCCCGTGAGATGGCATTCGCGCCTCTCCACACTTGGGCGCTGAACACATATCGTCGTGTTTAGCTTTCGGGGCGCACACCCTGAGGATCGAAGGAGGCGGCATGCGCTTCGACGATCGCGGCGGTGATGACCTTTCTCAGCTCGTAGACCAGCGAGCGGGACCGTTTGCGGTCCAGATCCTGTGCCGCTTTTGCAAGACTAAGGCCTTCGTTGAGGACAATATGGTGGGCCCGTGCCAGCGCCCAGCTTTCAATATCAGCATTGATCATTCGATATCTCCGCCGGATCATCCGGCATCAAGGATATTCACGAATCATTTTTACAGGATGCACTTAAGTAGAAAGTAGAATCATAAGCAGAATATTTTGCAACTGGCCGCTATGGCGAATTTGAACTGCCAGCCGGATTTTAGCCGCGCACATCCATGTCACATGGGCTAACGAAAGCCCGCGACGCGGTCGTTCCAACGCATTCGCCTTGACTTTCCCGCCGCTTTCCTGTTTATCGCGCCCAATCCGCGACGAGCCGCATGACTCCGAGCCGCCGACCGGGACTTCGAGATCCCGGAGGTCAACACCCGACAGCGCGATGCGCCCTCGGGTGCTTTTTGGCTTTGCGTCTTGTTTTCGTCAAGGAAAAGCACGACGTTTCCGGGCATACCGAACCGCCTGAAACGTATCAAGGAAGAGCCGATGTTTGAAAACCTCCAGGATCGTCTTGGCTCCATTCTGAATGGACTGACAGGCCGTGGCGCGCTTTCGGAAGCCGATGTTTCCGCAGCGCTGCGCGAGGTTCGCCGCGCGTTGCTGGAAGCCGACGTCGCGCTCGACGTCGTACGTTCCTTCACCGACCGCGTGCGTGAAAAGGCTGTCGGCGCCGAGATCCTGAAGTCGATCAAGCCCGGCCAGATGGTCGTCAAGATCGTGCATGACGAACTGATCGAGATGCTGGGCGGCGAAGGTGTGGGCATCGATCTGCATGCGCCGGCCCCCGTCGTCGTCATGATGGTCGGCCTGCAGGGCTCGGGCAAGACGACGACGACGGCCAAGATCGCCAATCGGCTGTCGACGCGCGACAAGAAAAAGGTGCTGATGGCATCGCTCGACACGCGCCGTCCGGCCGCGCAAGAGCAGCTTCGCCAACTCGGCGCGCAGGCCAATATCGATACACTGCCTGTTATAGCAGGCCAGTCGCCGACCGATATCGCCGCCCGCGCCGTGCAGGCGGCCAAGCTCGGCGGCCATGACGTCGTCATCCTCGACACCGCCGGCCGCACCCATATCGACGAGCCCTTGATGGTCGAAATGGCCGACATCAAGAAGAAGTCGAACCCGCATGAAATCCTGCTGGTCGCCGATAGCCTCACCGGCCAGGACGCCGTCAATCTCGCCCGCAACTTCGACGAACGCGTCGGCATCACCGGCCTCGTGCTGACCCGCATGGACGGCGACGGCCGAGGCGGCGCGGCCCTTTCGATGCGCGCCGTCACCGGCAAGCCGATCAAGCTGATCGGCGTCGGCGAGAAGATGAGCGAACTCGAGGAGTTCCATCCCCGCCGCATCGCCGACCGCATTCTCGGCATGGGCGACATCGTTTCGCTCGTCGAGCGCGCGGCTGAAAACATCGACGCCGAGAAGGCGGCCGCCATGGCCGCCAAGATGGCCAAGGGCAAATTCGATCTCGACGACCTCGCCGATCAGCTGCGCCAGATGCAGAAGATGGGCGGCATGGGCGGCATCATGGGCATGATGCCCGGCATGGCCGGTATGAAGGACAAGATGGCCGCAGCCGGCCTCGACGACAAGCTTTTCGGCCGCCAGATCGCCATCATCCAGTCGATGACCAAGGCCGAGCGCGCCAATCCCGACCTGCTCAAGCATTCGCGCAAGAAGCGCATCGCCGCCGGCTCCGGCACCGATGCCGCCGCCATCAACAAGCTTCTGAAGATGCACCGCCAGATGGCGGACATGATGAAGATGATGGGCGGCAAGGGCAAAGGCGGCATGATGAAGCAGATGATGAGCGGCCTTGCCGGCAAGATGGGGCTTGGCGGCGGCATGGGCGGCATGCCCGATCTCTCGAATATCGATCCTCGCCAGCTCGAAGCCCTGCAGAAGCAGGCGGAAGCGGCGGGGCTTGGAAAGCCGGGTGGGGGTATGCCCGGTCTCGGCGGTCTGCCGGGTGGTTTGCCGGGCCTCGGCGGCGCGAAGCTGCCGGGTCTTGGCGGTGGTTTCCCGGGTTTGCCCGGCTTGCCGAAGAAGAAGTGAAAGGATCGCTTGCCCCATGATTGATCCAAACGTCAAAGCCCAGCTCGCGAGCTATCGTCAGTCGATCGACAATATCGACGCCGCTCTCGTGCACATGCTGGCCGAACGCTTCCGCTGCACCAAAGAGGTCGGCGTGCTGAAGGCCAAATACAATCTGCCGCCGGCCGACCCGGCGCGCGAGGAATACCAGATCGAACGCCTTCGCCAGCTGGCGAAAGCCGCCAATCTGGACCCGGATTTCGCCGAGAAGTTCCTGAACTTCGTCATCAAGGAAGTCATCCGGCATCATGAGCAGATCGCTGCGGATCACGCTGAACAGAGCGCCGCGGCCCGATAACCCTACCGCCCTACGAAGCGGTCAAGAAAAGCCTAAGGAGTAAAGAACATGGCACTGAAAATTCGTCTCGCCCGCGGTGGCTCCAAGAAGCGTCCGTACTACCACGTCGTTCTCGCCGATGCGCGCAGCCCGCGTGACGGCCGCTTCCTCGAAAACCTCGGTTCCTGGAACCCGATGCTCGCCAAGGACGACGAGAAGCGCGTTCAGCTGAACGCCGAGCGCATCAAGCACTGGCTCGACAACGGCGCCCAGCCGACCGACCGCGTTCTGCGCTTCCTCAATGAAGCCGGCGTTGCCAAGCGCGAAGCCAAGAACAACCCGATCAAGGCAAAGCCGGGCAAGCGCGCCCAGGAACGCGCCGCTGAAAAGGCTCAGAAGGCCGCTGACGCCGCCGCTGCTGCCGACGCCGCGGAATAATCGGGACATCCCCTTGATCCCACGGGCGGCATGGCGACATGCCGCCCGTTTTCGTTTCCAATTATCCGCACTTCGTTTATGAGAGGCCTGTCTTTCCGGCTTCACATGAAGGAACCCATGACAAAGCTTGAAAACCCCGTTCTGATGGCGACGATCGGCGGCGCGCAGGGCCTGCGCGGCGAAGTGCGCGCCAAGGCCTATACGGCCGATCCGGCAGCGCTCGGCGACTACGGCCATCTGCACAGCATGGACGGACGCAGCTTCGAAGTCCTCGAAATCCGCGAGATGAAGAATGTCGTGGTCGTCCGCTTCCGCGGCATCAACGACCGCAACGCAGCCGAGGCGTTGAACGGATTGGAACTCTATATCGAGCGCGACAACCTGCCCGACGAGGAACTGGAGGACGACGAGTTCTACTATGCCGATCTCGAAGGGCTCGAGGCGCGGGACGACAAGGGCGCCAGCTACGGCACCGTCACCGGCGTCTTCGATTTCGGCGCCGGCGATCTCCTGGAACTCAAGGGTCCGGGCAAGCGCCCGGTGCTGATCCCTTTCTCGGAAGCCTCGGTGCTGGAGATCGACCTCGAAGCCGGCACGCTGCTGATCGATCCGCTGGCGGCGGGACTGGTCGACGACCCGGACGAGGTTCCGAAATTCACGCCGGACAAGCCGAAAAAGAAGAAGTGACGCCATGGTTTTCCGGGCGAGCGTACTGACACTCTATCCGGAGATGTTTCCGGGACATCTGGGCTTCTCGCTCGCCGGCAAGGCGATGGAGCGCGGGCAATGGGCGCTGGATGCGGTCCAGATCCGCGACTTCGCCACCGACAGGCACCGCACGGTCGACGACACCCCGGCCGGCGGCGGCGCCGGCATGGTGCTGAAACCAGACGTTCTCGCCCGCGCGATCGACAGCGCCTGCGAAAATGACGCGCGGCCGCGCCTGCTGATGAGCCCGCGCGGCCGGCCGCTGACGCAGGAGCGCGTGCGCGAACTTGCAGCGGGCGAAGGCGTCATCATCGTCTGCGGCCGCTTCGAGGGGGTCGACCAGCGGGTGATCGAGGCGCGCGGTCTGGAAGAGGTCTCGATCGGCGACTACGTGCTGTCGGGCGGCGAGCCGGCGGCCCTGACCCTGCTCGATGCGATCATCCGCATCCTGCCCGGCGTCATGGGCAACGATCTTTCCGGCCTGCACGAAAGCTTCGAAGGCGGGCTGCTGGAACATCCGCATTATACCAGGCCGCAGGAGTGGGAAGGCCGGGAAATCCCCTCCATCTTGACATCAGGCAACCATGGCGCCATCGAGAAATGGCGCCACCAGGAAGCGGTGCGGCTGACGCGGGAACGGCGGCCGGACCTGCTCGATAGCGCGAAAACCGAGAAAAACGGCTGATTTCGCCGGCCTTTTCACAAAAATGTCGTGCGAGGGATGACAAGCCCCGGCCTTTGGTGTATTGGCGCACGCGGAAATGGGGTTAGCCCCGTCTGCCAGCAAACAAAGAATGGCGAATCCGCTCCCGCCCTGAAAGGGCAAAATCCCGAGGCTAACCCAAAGGATCAGTGTCGAGCGCTCTGGCTGTTTCAGAAGAACCAAAGGTTAAGACGATGAACATCATTCAGCAGCTCGAGGCCGAACAGGCCGCCAAGATCGAAGCCAAGCGCACCCTCCCCGAATTCTCCCCGGGCGACACCGTCCGCGTCAACGTGAAGGTCACGGAAGGTAGCCGTACCCGCGTTCAGGCCTATGAAGGCGTCTGCATCGCCCGCTCCGGCGGCGGCCTGCAGGAAAACTTCACGGTCCGCAAGATCTCCTACGGCGAAGGCGTCGAGCGCGTATTCCCGGTTTACTCGCCGATGATCGAAAGCGTCGACGTCGTTCGCCGCGGTAAGGTCCGTCGCGCCAAGCTCTACTACCTCCGTGATCGCCGCGGCAAGTCCGCCCGTATCGTTGAAGACACCGGCGTTCGCGCCCGCAAGCTCAACGACGCCGAGCGCGCCGCCATCGCCGAGGAAAAGGCACGCATCGAAGCTGAAAAGGTTGCAGCCGCCCAGGCGCTCGCCGCCGAAAAGGCAGCAGCAGAAGCCGCCGAAGCCAAGGCCGCTGCTGAAGCAGCTGCCGCAGCGGAAGCCGCAGCAGAATAAGATCTGCGCAAAATTCTGTTCGTGGAAAGGCGGTCTTCGGATCGCCTTTTCTATTTTTTGCGCGTCCGTGCAGCCGGCGGCCTTGCCTCACACCTATCTTCCGTGACAATTTTCCCGTTCAATTCTGGAGCCGTTCCATGCTGTTTCGCCGTACCGTTCTTGCAAGTTTCGCCGCCCTTTCTCTTCTGCCCTTCGCCGCATCGGCTGCCGAACTGCCCGATCTCGGCGGCAAGAGCGTCGTCGTCGTCACCGAGAACGCCTATCCGCCGCTGCAATTCGTCGATCCGAAATCCGGCAAGGCGATCGGCTGGGAATATGATGCGATGAACGAAATCGCCAAGCGGCTGAATTTCAAGGTCGAATATCAGAACACCAGCTGGGACGCGATGATCCAGGCGGTTTCCGATGGCCAGTACAACATCGGCATGACCGGCATCACCATCAAGGAAGACCGCAAGCAGAAGGTGGACTTTTCCGATCCCTATCTGCGCTCGCAGCAGTTCATGCTGGTGCGCGGAGACGAGAAGCGCTTCACCGACGCCAAGTCCTTCGGTGAATTCAAGGACGGCCTGATCGGCGCCCAGCCCGGCACCTCGCCTTTCTACACTGCCGTCTATGAAATCCTCGAGGGCAACGAACAGAACCCGCGCATCAAGCTCTTCGAAACCTTCGGCGCAACCGTGCAGGCGCTGAAAACAGGCGACGTCGATCTCGTCCTCACCGACAGCGTCGCCGCCAAGGGCTATGTCGATTCCTCGAACGGCGCCTTGAAGGTGGTCGGAGAGCCGCTCGGCACCGAGGACTTCGGCTTCATCTTCCCGAAGGGTTCCGATCTCGTCGCCCCGGTCAATGCCGCCATCGCAGCGCTGAAGGCCGACGGCACCTTCGACGCGCTGAACAAGAAGTGGTTCCTCGACTACAAGATGGGCGAATAATCCCCCGAGCGATCGCAGATGGCGCCACCACCATCCCCGCGACAGGAGAAGGACGACCGCCCGTGGTGGCTGGCCGTCCTCGTTCTGATCGGCATCATTCTCGCCGTCGTGATCGTCACCAACGACATTTACGCGCAGGTCTTCCGGACCGTCGTGAATGGCGCCGGCATTACCGTGTTCGTGACACTCGTCGCCTTCGTGCTGGCAACGGTGCTTGGTCTCGGTATCGCGCTGCTGGGCCTGGCGGACAGCATCGTGCTGCGCCAGATCGCCCGCTTCTACATCGAGATCATCCGCGGCATTCCGATCCTGGTGCTGCTCTTCTACATCGCCTTCGTCGGCGCACCTGGTCTCGTTGCAGCCTATAATTTCATGATCACCCCCTTGGTGAAATCAGGTATTGCCGAGCCGATCCTCGTGCGCGACCTGTCGCTGATGTGGCGTGCGATCTTCGCGCTGATGATCGGCTATTCCTCCTTCATTGCGGAAATCTTCCGCGCCGGTTTCCAGTCGGTCGATATCGGCCAGATCGAGGCGGCCAAGTCGCTCGGTCTCTCACGCTACCGTCGCTTCCGGCTCGTCGTCTTCCCGCAGGCGATCCGGGTGATCTTTCCGCCGCTTTCCAACGACTTCGTCTCGATGGTGAAGGATTCGTCCCTCGTCTCCGTCCTCGGTGTCGCCGACATCACGCAGATGGGCAAGGTCTATGCCTCCGGCTCCTTCCGCTTCTTCGAGACCTATTCGATCGTCACCTATATCTACCTGATCCTGACGATCGGCCTGTCGCTGGCGCTGCGGCGGATCGAGAAGAAGATGAAGCAGATGCCGCGGCGGTAATCCGCCTCACGATTCGAATTGCCGTTTCGATCAAAAATCGCTATATCCAGCGCCATGGAATCCAAGTTCAGTTGCATTGGCGCGCATATTTTCGTGCTGCAGGATCATTATCGCCTGCCGGCACGGTTCTTTGCCTGCGTGTCCGGTGCGCTCAACAGCCGACTTCGTTGACCGAATGACGGCCGGCGGAGCCTGATCCGCTTTTTCCGATTTTCCAAAGCTTCAAAAAACGGACTTAACGCCATGAGCGCACCGCGTACCCTCTACGACAAGATCTGGGACGATCATCTGGTCGACGAACAGGCAGACGGAACCTGTCTTCTCTACATCGACCGCCACCTGGTCCACGAAGTCACCTCGCCGCAGGCCTTCGAAGGCCTGCGCATGTCCGGCCGCAAGGTCCGCGCGCCGGAAAAGACGCTCGCCGTCGTCGACCACAACGTTCCGACCTCGGCCGACCGCCATCTCGGCATCAAGAACGAGGAAAGCCGCATTCAGGTCGAGCAGCTCGCCAAGAATGCCGCCGAGTTCAACGTCGAATATTATTCGGAAAATGATAAGCGCCAGGGCATCGTCCACATCATCGGGCCGGAACAGGGCTTCACCCTGCCGGGCATGACGATCGTCTGCGGCGACAGCCATACCTCCACGCATGGCGCCTTCGGCTCTCTCGCCCACGGCATCGGCACGTCTGAAGTCGAGCACGTTCTCGCCACCCAGACGCTGATCCAGAAAAAAGCCAAGAACATGCTGGTGCAGGTCGATGGCCAGCTGCCGGCAGGCGTCACCGCCAAGGACATCGTTCTCGCCATCATCGGCGAGATCGGCACCGCAGGCGGCACCGGCTATGTCATCGAATATGCCGGCGAAGCGATCCGCGCCCTGTCGATGGAAGGCCGCATGACGATCTGCAACATGTCGATCGAAGGCGGCGCCCGCGCCGGCCTGATCGCCCCCGACGAGATCACCTTCGAATATATCAAGGGCAAGCCGCGCGCACCCAAGGGCGAAGCGCTGGAACAGGCGATCGCCTACTGGAGCACGCTGAAATCGGACGAAGGCGCTCATTTCGACCGTATCGTCAAGCTGAACGCCGCCGAACTGCCGCCGATCGTCTCCTGGGGATCTTCGCCTGAGGACGTCGTCTCCGTTCAGGGCACCGTTCCGAACCCCGATGAAATCCAGGACGAGACGAAGCGTGCCTCCAAGTGGCGTGCGCTTGACTATATGGGCCTGAAGCCGGGCACGCCGATGACCGACATTAGCGTCGACCGTGTCTTCATCGGTTCCTGCACCAACGGCCGCATCGAAGACCTGCGCGCCGTCGCCAAGGTCGTCGAAGGCAAGACCGTTGCCTCGACCGTCAACGCCATGATCGTTCCGGGCTCCGGCCTCGTCAAGGAACAGGCGGAAGCCGAAGGCCTCGACAAGATCTTCAAGGCTGCCGGTTTCGACTGGCGCGAGCCGGGCTGCTCCATGTGCCTTGCCATGAACGACGACCGCCTGAAGCCGGGCGAACGTTGCGCCTCGACTTCGAACCGCAACTTCGAAGGCCGTCAGGGCTTCAAGGGCCGCACCCACCTCGTCTCGCCGGCCATGGCGGCCGCAGCGGCGATCGCTGGCCACTTCGTCGATATCCGCGAATGGAACTGATCTGATCCGTCCGACGGATGAGAATAAAAGCCGCCCGATGCGTCCGGAACGCGTCGGGCGGCTTCGCATTTCATGGCATCTATGGCGTCGCGCTCGGCAGCGGGTGAATCCGTTTTTGCGTGGCCCGCACTGCGGATTTCATCCTTTCGGGCAATCGACATCCTGAAAAGCCTGTGGCCTCATCGACATCGGGGCGCGATACGCGACAGACACCGTTCAGGTTCGGCGAACACCGCGCCATCGGGGAAATCGCCATGAGGCAGAAAATAGTACAGAGTTTACTGCGAGCCAGCCTGATTACATTTGCATCGCTGGCATGGATCGACTCCGTCGGCGCCGCGCCCCTCCACCCGGCGATACCGCCGGTCATGGCCTCGCCAGGCCTGCTGCAACAAGTCGCGCAGAGCAAGATACCGTCTCTCAACGGATACCGCGGCTACAGCAGTGCCCGGGCCGGCTATCGCAAGAGTTCTAACGGCTATTGGTATCCCGCACGCGCCTTCGACGGCTATACCGGCTCGGTCGAGCGGCCACAGCGCCTGAGCAACACCTGCAACTACGGCTTTGCGCCGACCAACGGATCGGGATGCAATTATTGACGTGAAGGCGACATGCCTCCGTCAAGCGGCGGCCGCCACGGTTGATCTCTCCTTCCGGGGCGGCCGCTGCGAGTTTTGCAATGATTGGACGGCGATTAGAGCATGTCGCGCAAAAGTGTGCAGCGGTTGTCTAATCGCATTGCCTTAGTCAAGGCTGTTTTGTCATTAGGCATCGACGCCGCTTTTGGGGACGGCGTAGCGAGGGGGATTCGAATGTTTGGGCGAT
>NZ_LOKX01000011.1 GCF_002211285.1 Rhizobium sp. R635
TGGACCGGCTACTACGGCAAGCCAGGACCGATCGTCATGCTCGACGGATGGCAACAGTTCCAGGCCGCCAAGCGCGGCGTATCCCTTCTCCTATCCGCTTTCGACAATGTGTGAATCTAATAGCCCCGCTGGGGAGAAGGGGTTATGCCGCGACCTCTCGATTCCTCTTCTCCCCAGCGGGGAGAAGGTGCCCGTAGGGCGGATGAGGGGGCTGCACGGCACCCAGCGACAATCACTTTCCAGTCAATCCATCACCCGGCAACCGAAGCAAAGAAACCCTCCGGGTTCTCCACCTCCACCAGCCGTTTCTTCTCGATCAGCCAGAACCGGTTCCCGACCGCCCGCACGAAACTGCGGTCGTGCGAGACCAGCAGGCAGCTCGCGTCGTGCGCCATCAGTTCGCTCTCCAGCGCTTCCTGCCCCTCGATATCGAGATGGTTGGTCGGCTCGTCGAGCAGATAGAAGTTCGGTTCCGTCAGCCTGAGCACCAGCATGCCGAGCCGCGCCTTCTGGCCGCCGGAAAGCTGGCCGATCGGTTTGGCCTGCATGTCGATCGTCATCCCGGCTCCGGCGAGCAAGGCCCGCGCCCGCTGGTCCCCGACATCGAAGCGGCGGATGATCGTGCCGATCGGCGTATCGGTATCGGCAAGATCGGCAAGCGCCTGGTCGCCATAGCCGAGAACGACCGAAGGCGTCGCCTTGATGCCGTCTCGTCCAGCTTCCTGCGTTTCAATGGCCTGTTTCAGCATCGACACCAGCCGCGACTTTCCGGCGCCGTTGAGGCCGAGCAGCACGATGCGGTCCCCCTGGCAGATGAATTGCCGGCCGGTCTTGAACAGCAGTGTTCCGTCAGGCGTCGTCACCGCCGCATCCTCAAGCGTCACCAGCACCTTGGCATGCGTGCCGCGATTGGAAAGCCGGATCGCCCCGGCCGAGCGCTCGAGATGGGCGGGTTTTGCCGCATCCTCCAGCTTTTCGGCCCGTTGCTTGAGCTGCTTGGTCTTGACGACGAGCAGATCGCTGCCGGAATTGATGCCGATATTGTTGAGCTTGGCTGCCTGCTTGCGCAGTTGCTCCGCCGTCTTCATGTCGCGCTCGTATCGTTTGGCTTCGGAGGCGTCGGCCTCGTCGAGGGCTGTGCGCGCGCGTGTATAGGGAAGGGCGAAGATCGGCGATTGTTCCGGCCGCAGGAACAGGGTCCGGTTGGTCGTCGCATCGAGAAAGGCGCGGTCGTGGCTGGAGAGGATGACCGGCACGTCGCGCGGCAGCGCATTCAGCCAGCCTTCCAGCTGGGCGATCTTTTCGAGGTCGAGATGGTTGGTCGGCTCGTCGAGCAGCAGCACGTCGGGTTCGGTGACCCAGGTGCGGGCAAGCAGGGCGAGCCGCTGCCATCCGCCGCTCAAATGCTTGAGCGGCCGGCTGCGCATCGCTTCGGGCACATCGAGCGATTCCAGCACCACGTCGACGCGCCAGGCTTCGCTTTCGGCCTGATCGGCCGGCAGCGCCTGCAGCACCGCGTCATAGAACGGCGTGTCGAAAAGCCCGGGCGGCACGTTCTGCGCGACATGACCAATGGTCAGCCCGCGCGCTTTGGTGATCTCGCCCTCGGTCGGCTCCAATGCGCCGGTGATACAGGCAAGCAGCGTCGACTTTCCCCGCCCGTTGGCCGCGACGAGGCCGATGCGGTCGCCTGAATTGACGACGAGATTGAGTTTGGAAAACAAGGGATTGCCCAGCGTCACGCCGAGATTGCGGATGTTGATGAGAGTCATGATCGTTCTCTGGTCTTGGCCGGGAAGCGCGCGATCCGGGGCACTCAGCCGTCACGGAATTGCGCGGTATCGGGGCCGGAAAATCAAAGGAATGCGCGCTGCAAGCTGTACGGCGCCGCATTGGCCACGAAGGGCAGACCAGGAAGAGATATCGGGAACGGTCTCTGGTCAGCCCTGCAAACGCATCTGCAGGGCGTTGACGGGACCACGCTGGCGATTAAACCGGAAATAATATTGCAAGGCGTGATCCTCCTTTCTCGAAAGAGTTGTAGGGCATTGAAATAACATTGCCTGCAAGAACAGGCAAGAGAACCGCATACGCGCCGATTTCCAGCCATAAATCATGCATAGACGATTCTCGGGGGCCGATCGGGAGATCAGACGCATGCTCATTGCTCATTTGCCTGCAGGTTACATTCTGGGGAGCGCCGCGCGGCAGCGATCCAAAGCATCCGGCATCATGACCGCCGCATTGGTCGGCAGCGTGCTTCCGGATTTCGACATGGTCTATTTCTTTCTGACCGGCGGAAAAGTTCACCATCACGATTATGTCACCCACTGGCCGCTGTTCTGGCTCGCTCTCGCCGCCGTAATTCTGCCCGCGGTGGGGCGGTTGGCACCACGGTGGTTTCCCGTGGCCACCGTCTTTTTCACGGCCGTCATGCTCCACATGGTCATGGATACCGTCGCCGCACCGCTGTTCTGGCTGGCCCCCTTCGATTGGACGAAATTCGAACTGACGACGGTGCCTGCGACCTATGGCAACTGGGTCGTCAGTTTCATGCTGCACTGGACTTTCGGCCTGGAACTCCTGATCTGTGCAACGGCGTTGATCGTCGCCGTTCGCAGCAACCGCCGCGGTCGAAGCACGCAACGGGCATGAGCCGGAATTATCCGGCTGGCCCGGCGCCGTGCAGTCCCAGCCGCCGCGTTATCCCGATGTTCTCAAGGAACGTCTCGTCGTGGCTGACGACAAGCAGTGCGCCGTCATAGGCCCGCAGCCCGGCCTCGACCGCGGCGATCGAATCGATGTCGAGGTGATTGGTCGGCTCGTCGAGGATCAGAAGGGGCGGGGGTGCTGCGCCGAGCGTGCAGGCGAGGCCGGCGCGCAGCAATTGCCCGCCGCTCAGCGTCGAGACCACCTGCAGCGCCGCGTCGGCCCTGAACATGAAACGGGCGAGGGCTGCCCGGCAGGTATTTTCGTCGGCTTGCGGATTGATCCGGCGAAAATTATCGCGGATCGAAGCCGACGGATCGAGGAGGCTCACCGTCTGATCGAGCATCGTGAAAGCGGTCATGACGCCGACCGTGCCGGCCCAGGGCTTCAGTTCGCCGGTGACAAGCGAAAGCAGCGTCGTCTTGCCCGAGCCGTTGCTGCCGATGACGGCGATGCGCTCCGGTCCCGTCATGTCAAAAGAGAGATCGCGGATGATAGGATCGCCCGGCTGATAACCCGCCGTCACGCCATCCATTTTCAGTATCATCTTGTTGGCGGGCAAGCCGGTTGATGGCAATTTCACCGACAGCGGCTGGAGGATCTCGATCTTTTCGCGTGCTGCCTTTGCCTCTTCCAGTGCCTGGGTGCGTCGGCGTTCGGCAAGGCGGGCATTGTCGCCGCCTGTCGTTTCGCTCCGCTCCTTCATACCGCCGAGCATAATGCGCGGGATGCCGCCCTTGGCGGCCATCTTCCGCCCGGCGCGGTCCCTATGCGCCTGACGCTCCACCGTCGCCTGCGCCTTCCTGGCAACCTCCGCCATGCGCCTTTCGGCATCGGCAAGATCGTGCTCGGCGGCCGCAAGCTCGAGAGCCTTGCGTTCGCGATAATGGCTCCAGTTGCCGCCGTAGCGCGCGGCGCCGAGCGACGTCAGTTCGACGATCGCGTCAACGTTTTCGAGCAGTTCCCGATCATGGCTGACGATGATCGCACCCGCCCGCCAACCCGATATCAGCGCGATCACGGCCTCGCGGCCGTCGCGGTCGAGATTGTTTGTGGGTTCGTCGAGCAACAGGAAATCCGGCTCGGCGAAGATCAGGGCGGCAAGCCCGGCGCGTGTGCGCTGCCCGCCGGAAAGTGCGGCAAGTGGCGTCTGTGGTTCTGCGTCGAGCCCGGTGCGATTGAGAGCGGCAGCAATGCGCGTCTCCAGCATCCAATCCGCCGAGGCGAGCTCGTCGGCCGTTGCCGCGCCGGTTCCCGCACGATGAAGAAGTTCAAGCGCCCCGGCCACGCCGAAGAGATCGGCGATGGTTTCATCGGCCGCGACCTGAACGCTTTGACGCAGCACGCCGAGGCTGCCGCCGACGGCTATCGTTCCCGACTGCGGCCGAAGATCGCCGGAGACGAGCTTGAGCAGCGTCGTCTTGCCGACGCCGTTGCGTCCGACGAGGCCGGTGCGTTCGGTCCCGAAGCTCAGGTCGAGATCGGAAAAAAGCGACCGCCCGTCAGGCGCGGCCCATGAAATGTGCGAGAGGGTGATGGAGGCAGGCATGGATATGGATTTCCCCGTTGGCAAGGCGAACCGGCTTTGCGATTGGGTTGAAATCCATTGCTGCACACATCCTGTTGAAATGGTCGATGGTGAGGAATCTAGGGAAGAAAGGCGTCGGGTTCAAGGCACGGCAGGTATTCAGGTGGTAGATATGATCTTGTCAGCCTCACATCATGGCGACGGAAAAGTGGGAGTTCGGAGCCCCCTCATCTGCCTGCCGGCATCTTCTCCCCGAGGGGAGAAGAGATATGCGGCGCTGTTCTGCCGTTATTAAACCCACCTATCGCCAATTCGGCGCCTTGCGGCTTGCTTCCCTTCTCCCCGGCGGGGAGAAGGTGCCGGCAGGCGGATGAGGGGGCGCCGGCCTGAACGGAGAACCGGTTCCCGAAACAATTCAGATCGTGACCCTACCGCTTCAAGCTTCCCAATATCCCGCGCACCAGCGCCCGGCCGACTTGGGTCGCCACCGTGCGCGCCACGCTCTTCATTGCGGCCTCCATCACCGTCTCGCGCTGATAGCCGGAAGCCCGGCCGCGCGATTGTCCGCGGCCTTGCTGGCTGTCGTCATCGCCGCCGAAGCCCGGTATTGTCCAGCCTGAGGTGGTGCTGCCCGACTGTTGCTGGGCCGCGTCGTCCTGCGCCCGCTTGGCGGCATCGGCGTCCGCTGCCTTCTTTGCCCGGGCCGCGAGAATCTCGAATGCGGATTCGCGGTCGACGTCTTCGTCGTAGACACCGAGAACCGGGCTCCTGTCCATGATCTGCTGACGTTCTGGATCCGTCAGCGGGCCGACGCGGCCTGAAGGCGGGCGGATCAGCGTGCGCTCGACGATCGATGGCGCGCCTTTGGCCTCCAGCGTCGAGACCAGCGCCTCGCCGGTGCCGAGCGTGGTGATGACGGTGGCGCAATCGAAGGCCGGGTTCGGGCGGAACGTGTCGGCTGCCGTCTTCACCGCCTTCTGCTCGCGCGGCGAATAGGCGCGCAACGCATGCTGGACGCGGTTGCCGAGCTGGGCAAGCACCGTTTCCGGCACGTCGAGCGGGTTCTGCGTCACGAAATAGACGCCGACGCCCTTGGAGCGGATCAGCCGGACCACCTGCTCGACGCGTTCGATGAGCACCTTCGGCGCGTCGTTGAAGAGCAGATGCGCTTCGTCGAAGAAGAAGACCAGCTTCGGCTTTTCCGGATCGCCCACTTCCGGCAGTTCCTCGAAGAGCTCGGAGAGCAGCCAGAGCAGGAAAGTGGCGTAGAGGCGCGGGTTCATCATCAGCTTGTCGGCGGCAAGCACCGAGATCTGGCCGTAGCCGTTATTGCTGGTACGCATGATGTCGGTAATCTTCAGCGCCGGCTCGCCGAAGAAGTGCTCGGCGCCCTGCTGCTCGAGAACGAGCAGCGCCCGCTGGATCGAGCCGACGGAAGCCTTGGAGATCAGGCCGTATTGGCTGGAAAGCTCACTGGCGTTTTCGCCCATATAATTGAGCAGCGACGTGAAATCCTTGAGGTCGAGCAGCGGCAGCCCGGCCTGATCGGCGATCTTGAAGGCGATGTTGATGACGCCTTCCTGCGGCTCCGAGGCATCCATCAGCCGGGCGAGCAGCAGCGGTCCCATTTCGGCGACGGTGGTGCGCACCCGATGGCCCTTCTGCCCGAACAGATCCCAGAAAATGACCGGAAACTGGTCGAATTCGTAATCGGCAAAACCGATCTGCTCGGCGCGCTTGGTCAGGAAATCCTTGGTCTCGCCCTTGGCGGCGATGCCGGAAAGGTCGCCCTTGATATCGGCGGCAAAGACCGGGACGCCGGCGCGGGAGAAGCCTTCCGCCAGCACCTGCAGCGTCACCGTCTTGCCGGTGCCGGTGGCGCCGGTGACGAGGCCGTGACGGTTGCCGAATTTCAGGTCGAGATATTCCGGCTTGTTGATGCTGTCATCGGGATTGCGGCTCGCGCCGATGAAAATCTTACCTTCCTCGAGCATTCGGAATGTCTCCCTCGGCCTACGCCGCTTGTGTCGAAAGGCATGGGTTCTTCCGCCGCCTTCATCGAACCATTGTTTCTCTGTTATAAGCAGGGAGGCGGATGCGAACAACTGGTTGCATTGATAGCGAAACCGGACAATGTGCTGGCCGGAGGGGCCGCTTGAGTTGCGGCCGAATCTCGATTAACGTTGACGTTAACGTCAAAATAATAAGGAGGCTGACGATGAATGAAATTGTGACTCAGATCGCTGATCGCGTAGGTATCGCGCCGGATCTGGCCGAAAAGGCGCTCGGCATGATGCTCGGCTTCCTGCAGCGCGAAGCTGCCGACGGTCCTGTCGCCCGGATGATCGAGGCGATCCCCGGCGGCGCCGATCTCGTCGCCCAGTTCAACGGCGCAGGTGCCGGCGGCGGCGGTCTCCTCGGCGGGCTGATGAGCGCGCTCGGCGGCGGCGGCATCATGGGCCTCGGCCAGCAGCTGATGGGCGAGGGCCTCGGCATGGGCGAGATCACTTCGCTTGCCAAGGAAACCATCGCCATTGCCAAGCAATACGCCGGCGAGGAGGTCGTCGACGAGGTGGTCGCTTCCGTTCCCGGCCTCAGCCAGTTCGTCTAAACGGCGGCGGAAAACAGAAGAGCCCCGCGGTGCCGCTGCGGGGCTCGATACCCTGAGCCGACCGAAACAAGTCTATAACTGACCGTTCATTTGGCTCGCCTGCCGGCTTACCGTTGTCGCTCCTCCAGGATCTCGTCTGTAATATCACGCCCACGCGCGAACACGCCCAATATGCTGATGTCATCGCCGCTCACTGAGAACACCACGCTGACGCTATGCCGGTAGCCGATAACCCTGAGGCCGGGAATTCGGCTTTCCCGCACCGTGCCCCGTTTCGGGAACGTTTCCAGTGCCTCGATGAAGGTGATCACCGCGTCAACGAAGTCGCCGGCGATGCCGGTTCCCGCCTCAACGGCAATATCTGCATAGAGCTTGTCGAGTTCGGCTTCCGCCTTTGGATGGTAGATGATGCGGTAGGCCATGCCTACTTGGCTTTCGCCGCGTCATTCCGGCGCTTGGTTGCAAAGCGGGCTCGCACTGTCTCGGCCGGGATGCCGAGGCCCGGGTTTTTCACCAGGTCGTCGTAGCGCGCCGGGATCTCCTCATTGAGCCAGCGCTCGCGGGCCGCCTCATGATCCTCCAGCAGCCGCAAGCCTGCACGGACAACCTCGCTGGCGTTGTTGTAACGGCCAGACTCCAGCTGCTTCCGGACAAATTCGTCGTAGTGGCTTCCGAGCGCAACGTTTGGCATAGGGGCTCCTTTCGTTGTCGACAGTATGGGGCAGTCGCTTTTTTGTGGCAATAGATGTCAATCTTTGACTTAGGCAGCCATCCAAGATCGCGGGCCTATTCGTATTCGTCAGCGATCAGCCGCTGCAGGAATTTACCGGCGGATTGAGTTCGAGTTTGTAGCCGCCACTACTGGAAGCACCGCCGCCGCAAGGACCATATTCAATCGCCAAACTTTGATCGTCCGGCCTGATCCATGGGGAACCACGGAGATCGAATTGCTGTTATTATCGCATCGTTGAAACCAGGAGGAACAGCATCATGCGCAGGTTGATTGCAGCAACTTCGATCGCTCTCCTTAGCCTCTCAGCCCCGGTTCTTGCCCAGTCGAACATGGGCATGGACGCCAGCGGTCGTTTCGACGGCACGCCGCCGCTCGGCACCGCGCCGGGAGCCGAAACGCAAAGCGGACTGACGATCCCGCTCGACTCGTTCGAAACGGGCAGCGTCGGCAGTGAACCATTAAGCGGCCCCGTCGATTGGGCGCGCTGCCCGCCGCGCAAGGCCCGTGGCGCTCTTGCCACGCAGGGCGGCAATAGCGGCGCCTCCGTCAACCCTGCCTGCCCGGACAATAGCGGAAACTGACAGCGGCGGGGAGAGCGACGCTATTTGCCGTTCTCTTCGTTTCGATGCAGCACAACGCCGAGTTCATGCCACTGCCGCCCGTCGCGCTGGATAAGCTCATCGGCGCAGGCCGGCCCCATGCTGCCCGGCGCGTAGGCGTCGGGCGTGGCCTCATCCTTGCTCCAAATGTCGAGAAAGGGCTGGACGGCCGCCCAGCCGGCCTCGATGCCGTCGGCGCGCTGGAACAGCGTCTGATCGCCGATGAAGAGGTCATAGAGCAGCGACTCATAGCCGGTCGTCTTGCCGATATCGAATTTGTCGGCATAGTGGAAGTCGAGCGAGACAGGCACGGTATCGACCGAAAGTCCCGGCGACTTGATCGAGATTTCCATGCTCATGCCCTCGTCCGGCTGCACCTGGATGACCAGCCGGTTCGGCGGCAGGCGGCGATTGACTTCGGTCTCGCGGAACTGCGCGAAGGGCACCGGCTGGAAGGTGATGACGATCTCGGTATCGCGCGCCGTCAGCGCCTTGCCGGTCCTGAGGTAGAAGGGCACGCCGGCCCAGCGCCATGTATCGGCATAGAGTTTCAGGGCGACGAAGGTTTCCGTCCGGCTGTCCGGCGAGACGTCCTTGGTGTCGCGAAAGGCCGGAAGCTCGACGCCGTTGAGCGGACCCGCCGCATAGGTGCCGCGTACGCCGTGCGTCTTCGCCTCCTCGGGCGTATAGATGCGCAGAGCTTTCAGCACTTTGCTCTTCTCGTTGCGGATCGCTTCGGCATCGAAGCTGTTCGGCGGCTCCATGGCGATCATCGCCAGCAGCTGGAAGAGATGGTTCGGCACCATGTCGCGCAGCGCGCCTGTCGCATCGTAGAATTTGCCGCGGCTGCCGACATCGACGATCTCGGCAGCAGTGATCTGCACATGGTCGATGTAGCGGCTGTTCCACAAGGACTCGATGATCATGTTGGCAAATCGCGCCGTCATCAGGTTCTGCACCGTTTCCTTGCCGAGGAAATGGTCGAGCCGGTAGACTTGGCTTTCTGCAACCTGAGCAAGGATCTGTGCATTGAGAGCCTGCGCTGAAGCGAGATCGGTGCCGAACGGCTTCTCGATGGCGATCCGGCGGAAGGTGCCGTCCTTTTCGTCGGTCAGGCCATGTGCGGCGAGCTTTTCGACGATCGTTCCGAAGAAGGACGGCGGCACGGCAAGATAGAAGGCGGCATTGGCATTCGGCCCCAGCCGCCTGCCGATCTCGATGAAGATCTCATCCTTGGTGAAATCCCCGGGCATATAGGAAATGCGCCGGCGCAGGCTCTCCCACGCCTCATCCTTCACCGTTTGCTCTTCGCCGTGCAGATGGCTCAGGAAATCGTCGAGCCGCCCGCGTAGGAACTCGTCGTCGCCCTGCTCGATGCCGATGCCGAGAATGTGGAGATCCTCGCCGACGAGACGGCTCCGCGTCAGGTTGATGATCGCCGGCACCAGCAGGCGGCGCGTCAGGTCGCCTGTGGCGCCGAAGATGACGAGGGTGACCGGTGGAGTAGGGGCAGCGTCCATGATGTCATCTCCCGAGATTTCGGCCGACTATAATGCCTGCCTGTTTCGCCGCAAGCACCATGAGGGCGAGCGATAACAAGCGTTTGACATCAATTTGAAGTGCGCGCGCGTCGATTTCCGCAACGTGCGCCCATTGGTCGCGATTGAGTTTATGCCTTCACGGCAACCATGAAAATTCTTGGAAATCTGAGCAGCACGCGCCCGTCCGACAGTTTCGGATAGGCTCTTTCCACCCGCTCGAGATAGTCGGCGAGAAATGCCTCGCGATATCTATCACCGGCATGGGAGAGATAGGGCATCAGCCCGGTCCCCTTCACCCATTCGACGATCGCGGCCGCATCGGCCATCGGGTGATTGTAGATGGTGTGCCAGATATCGACGCGCGAGGCTTTGGCGATCAGCCGGGAGTAATAGGTGGACGGCGCAGGTAGTCCCTTGCGACGCACGCTCTTTGCCTCGAAGGCAGCCTTCCAGGGGCCGGCATGCGCGGTCTCCTCCATCGCCAGATGCGAGGGTTCGCCGAGATTGTCGGGCATCTGCACGGCAAGTACGCCGCCGGGAGAAAGCCCGTCCATCAGCCGGTCGAAGATATCGACATGATCGGGCAGCCATTGGAAGACGGCGTTGGCAAAGAGCAGGTCGGCCGGTTCCTGGGGCTGCCAGCTGGCGAGATCCGCCTCGACGAAGGCGGTACCCGGAAGCCGCTTGCGGGCTGCCTCCAGCATGTTCAAATCGCTGTCGAGGCCGGAGATGCCGTCCGCCCCGTAGCGGTCGATGATCAGTTCGGTCGAGTTGCCCGGTCCGCAACCGAGGTCAACGGCGCGGCGAAGGCTCTGCAACGGCACTTGCGCCAGAAGGTCGCGCGCCGGTCTTGTGCGCTCATCCTCGAATTTCACATACTGGCTTGCGGACCATGCCATGGGGTTCACTCCTGCTGTCAGGCCACATCTTCCCTGTCGTGGATGCGGATCTTGTCGATGTTGCGACCGTCGAGTTCAATCAGCAGACACAAGTATTTTGTCCACGCGCCGCCCGTCGAGATCGATGACTTCGAAGCGCCATCCATCCCTCGTGAAGCTCTCGCCCAATTCCGGCAGATGTTTCAACTCTTCCAGCACCAGGCCGGCCACGGTCTGATATTCGAGATCGTCATCGAGCTTAAGGTTCAAGAACTCGGCGAATTCGTCAATCGGCGTCCAGCCGGACACGAGGTACGAACCGTCATCCCGGCGAGCGATGGCCTGTTCATCGACAGGGCCTTCCTGGAGAGCCCCCATGATCGCTTCCAGAATGTCTCCTGATGAAACGATCCCCTCGAAATGACCGTACTCGTCGAAAACCAGGACCATGTGGACGGGCGATTTCCGGATGGCTTCGATGACATTGATGGCAGTCGAAAGGTCCGAAACCACCGGGACATCCTGCGTCAGAGCCTTGATGTCGGCACTGCCGTGTTCGGACATGGCGTCGTAGAAGTCCTTGACCGGAAGGATGCCGATCACCTCGTCCGAGCTGCCTTTCCGAACGGGCAACCGCGACCGTTTCGTCCGGTGCAACTGCGTTCGAATTTCATCGAGGCTGTCGTCGATATCGATGATTTCGACGTCGCGTCGAGGCGTCATGAGCGCCCGGGCGGTGCGGTCCGCCAGCCGCATGACGCCTGAGATCATCGCGGACTCTTCGCTTTCGATCACGCCGGCCGACTGCGCCTCGGCCAGAACGGTCTTGATCTCTTCGTCTGAGACATTGTCACCGCCTTTTCCCGCTTGGCCGAGCAGCTTGAGGACAAGATTTCCGGAGGCGTTCAGCAGCCACACGAGCGGCAGCGCGATCTTCGAAAGCACTGCCATGGCCGGCGCGACCCTTGCCGCAACCGCTTCGGGTTCCCGCAATGCGATCTGCTTTGGAACAAGTTCGCCGACGATCAGGGAGAGATATGTGATCGCCACGACGACGGAACCGACGCCGATGGCGTCAGCGGCCGCCGATGATATCCCCTGGGCCACCAGCCATCCGGCCAGGCGGCCGCCAAGCGTGGCTCCCGAGAACGCGCCCGAGAGAACGCCGACCAGCGTGATGCCGATCTGCACGGTCGAGAGAAAACGGCCGGGGTTTTCGGCAAGTTTGATCGCTTGAGCTGCCCCCTTGCTTCCATTGTCGGAGAGAACCTTCAGGCGGGCCGTTCGAGAAGACACGACGGCCAGTTCAGACATGGCGAGCACACCATTCAGGATGGTAAGAAACGCCACAATTCCAATTTCCAGAAACACAGGGACCCTATTCGTTGAGGTTGTAATGCCGCATTCATCAGGCGACGCGGCGAGGCACGGTCGTCGTCACGGAGGACCGCTCCTCTGAAGTGAAAGTCATATGCCGTCGGCAAGAGGAGGCCGGCCATAAGGGGGCTGTCAGCGGGGAGGCTCCGGAAAGCGGCCCTTTCTGCGCAAGTCGTGACAGGCCCGAGACGCGGCGGAGATCGCGACGCCGTCTACAATGGCCACCCGCGTCTTCGGCCGGGAGATCCCGGCTGGAACGGGCGGAACGTGTACTGGATGGGTCGCTGTCAGGCATGGCGCAATTTTGGCGGTGAAACCGATCCGGCGCAAGAGGCGCCGGGCGAAAATCCTTGTACCGCACTGATATGACAGTTTCGAAAACGGCGGCGCTGTGTTCTGGGCAAGAGTTTTGGGGAGTTTTCTCACATTTCTGCGTGATGCCGAAAATCGCTAGAAACGTTCCGGCATCACTGCTCCTGCTCCTGCGCCGTCAGGCCGCCAGGATGGTGATCCCGTAAGCATTGGCGGCCGCCGTCATGCGGGCGATGGTCTCAGCCGAAGGGCTGGACTTCGGTGGCTCGGTCGCACCTTCCGCTTCGATGAATTCGGCCATCTCCCGATCCACGACCGCGGAAAAGACCGCAGGGACAGTTCCGCGATTGGAGTAGCCGTGCACCATGAAGGGCGCGATGGTGACGATGTCGCCGGCTCCGGCCTCGATCTCTTCGGGACCGTTGTCGGTGAGACGCCAGATCGTCAGGCGCCCCTCCAGGATGCGGAACACCTCAGGACTGGCATGCGCATGTTTCGGCGTCCGGCTGCCGGGCGGCACGGTGACGTCGAAGATGTTGAGCCAATTTCCGCGGAGACGAAGCCGCCGTTCGATCCGGTCGCCCAGGACGAAAAATCGCTTCTCGTTCTCGGCATGCTTTTTCACAAATGAGTTGGACATCATGTCTCTTTCTTTTTCTTGCGGGCGCAGCCGATAGGCCTTTGCGCCGCTTTTGGCAACAGCCCGATGCCGGGATCGCCGTGCCAGTCTCCGCGACGGCACCGGCTCTGACGCCAAGATCCAGGCTTCCCGCGCATCGATGCATCATGAAGACGATGAGCGGTGATATCGGTGTGGCGGGTTGCTTTCGCAAGGCCTGTGCGGCTGCGACAATTGCGCTAGGTCGTCCCGGCCGCCCTTTGAGGGCGCTGCGCCTGTAATACCGCCGACACAGAAGGAGCTCATAGAACGCGGCGGCTGTTCCGGCCCTCCACGCCCCCTCGCATTCACCTTTACGGAGCGCATCCATGTCTTCTCTTCCCGTCGTCGGCGCCGCCGTGACGCTCGATGAAGTCGAGCTTCACCGTGACTGGCTGTTCGAAAAGCCTCGCGATCTCGAATTGCAAAGCTTCGTCGATGCCGACATCCTGAACGGCGACTGGACGCCGCTCGCCGCCCGCGCCAGGCGGCTGCTCGACGGTCATGCCGGGCGTCTCGGCATTATGGACCGTTCTGGGGTTTCACCATCGCCTCAGAAGATCCCGATATCCGCGCCGTCGTCAGCAGACGTCTGCTGCAGGGCCTCGATGTCTGCGCCGCCATCGGCGCGACGCAGATGGTCGTCCACAGTCCCTACACCTCATGGTCCTACAACAACCTCGACAATAATGACGGCGCTCGCGAGGAGCTAATCGAGCGCGTGCATCTGACGTTGCGCGATGCCGTCAGGCGCGCCGAGGATATCGGCTGCACCATGGTCATCGAGAACATCGAGGACAAGGATCCGCATATCCGCGTGGCGCTCGCCGAAAGCTTCAATTCATCGGCCGTCGCCGTCTCGATCGATACCGGCCACGCCCATTATGCCCATGGTTATACCGGTGCTCCGCCTGTGGATTATTACATCAAGGCGGCCGGCAACCACCTGCAGCATGTCCATCTGCAGGATGCCGACGGATACGCCGATCGCCATTGGAGCCTCGGTGAGGGCTCGATCCACTGGCGCGCCGTCTTTGCAGCACTTGGCAAGCTCGACAGCAACCCGCGCCTGATCATCGAGATCAAGGACAAGTCGAAGATCCCGGCGTCTGCGGCCTATCTCGCCTCGATTGGGGTGGCTGAGTGAGGCGGGTTGCAAAGCGGAGAACCTGTGAAGCCCTATCTTATGGGATGACCAAGTCGCGGCTAGGTTCCCTCTTCTCCCCAGCGGGGAGAAGGTGGCCCGTAGGGTCGGATGAGGGGGCCACACGGCACGCCCTATCATTGCCCTTCGCTTGCGCTCAGCGAATTTACCAATCTGCCGTGTGGCCCCCTCATCTGCCTGCCGCCATCTTTGTAACTTCCCTTTATCCGCTCCTCACGAAAACCGCGTGATCACGCTGATGCCCGTCGCCTCCGCCTTGTCGAGCGCCATCAGCGCCGGCACGGCTTCTTCCAGGCTGACTCGCCGTCCGATCAGCTTCTGCGGCGCGATCTTGCCGGAGGCGAGCATCGACAGCATGGCGTCGTAACGCCAGGCCTGCATGCCGTGGCTGCCGTAGATCTCAAGTTCGTGGCCGATCACCTGCGCCATCGGGATCTGAGGCGTGGCGTGCTCGCCAAGCATCAGCCCCACCTGCACATGCCGCCCGCGCCGGCGCAGGTTCTTGATCGAGTTGAAGCAGGTGGCGGGATGGCCGAGCGCGTCGATCGAGACATGCGCGCCGCCCTTGGTGATCTCGCGCACGGCCTCCGCGACGTCTGCGACGCCTGACGCATTGACGGTCGCCACTGCGCCGCAGCTGCGTGCGAAGGCGAGCTTCTCTTCCGAAATGTCGATGCCGATCGCATTGGCCCCGAGCGCGGTGGCGATCATGATCGCCGAAAGGCCGACACCGCCGCAGCCATGCACGGCGATCCACTCGCCGGGGCCGGTGCGCGCCTGGTCGGCAACGGCGCGAAACGAGGTGGCGAAGCGGCAGCCGAGACTTGCCGCCGTTGCATCGTCGATCGTATCGGGCAAGTGCACCAGATTGGTGTCTGCATAATCGATCGCCACATATTCGGCGAAGGAGCCCCAATGGGTGAAGCCCGGCTGGAATTGGTTGGGGCAGACCTGCTGGTTGCCGGAATGGCATTCGCCGCAACGGCCGCAGCCTGAAACGAAGGGCACGGTTACCCGGTCGCCGACCTTGAAACGCATCACGCCGCGGCCGGTGGCGACGATACGCCCGGCAAGCTCGTGTCCCGGCACATGCGGCAGGCGGATATCAGGGTCGTGTCCCATCCAGCCGTGCCAGTCGCTGCGGCAGAGCCCGCTTGCGCCGACCGCGATGACGACACCGTCTTCGGCCGGGGTGGGATCGGGCAGGGTGCGGATCTCGGGCGCCTTTTCGAAGGCTTCGTAAAACATGGCTTTCATCGGCGTCTTCCCTTGCTGCCTATCCGAGATTCCCCGACATGATGACATGCGGCGGGCAGACGTTCCAATATTCGATTCTATCACTTTTGCTGATGCACCCATCGCTTCAGCGCTTGCCATTGCGCACGAATATTGCGGCCCGATGCCGTCCTCCGGCATTTTCTTGCTTCCGTATTTTGGCGTCGGATTTGTCCTTGACCCAGCTCGCCGCCGGGGTTTTTGCTTTCCCGGCGTCATAAGGGAGGGCAAAAATGGCCGTCGATACATCACCGCGCTCAACCACCTGGACCCATGTCGATGGAGAATGGCTCCCCGGCAATCCGCCGCTGATCGGGCCCACTTCGCATGCCATGTGGCTCGGCTCCACGGTCTTCGACGGCGCCCGCTGGTTCGACGGCATCGCCCCGGATCTCGACCTGCACTGCCAGCGCATCAACCGCTCCGCACTTGCCATTGGGCTGAAGCCGGTGAAATCGGCCGAGGAGATCGCAGCGCTTGCCTGGGAAGGCGTTGAGAAATTCGACGGCGCCACGGCGATCTACATCAAGCCGATGTATTGGGGTGAGCACGGTTCGCCCGGCAGCATCGTCTCCGTCGACGCCGAATCGACCCGTTTCGCGCTCTGCCTGTTCGAGGCGCCGATGGGCGGCCATGGCGGCACGAGCCTTACCGTCTCTCCCTATCGGCGCCCGTCACCGGAAACCGCGATGACCGAGGCCAAGACTGGATCGCTCTACCCGAACAGCGGCCGCATGATCGCGGAGGCCCGCAGCCGCGGCTTCGACAATGCGCTGGTGCGCGATCTGAACGGCAACGTCGTCGAGACCGCCTCCTCGAACGTCTTCCTGGTGCGCGACGGCGTGGTGATGACACCGGCCGCCAACCGCACTTTCCTTGCCGGCATCACCCGCGCCCGCGTCATCGGCCTCTTACGCAAGGCCGGTTTCGACGTCGTCGAAGCAACGCTTTCCGTCGAGGATTTCATGCAGGCCGACGAAATCTTCACCACCGGCAACTATTCCAAGGTTGTCGGCGTCACCCGCCTCGACGGCCGGGATTTCCAGGAAGGCCCGGTCACCCGCAAGGCGCTGGATCTCTACATGGACTGGGCCCACGGCAGGAGCGAGAGCGAGGAGTGAGCCGCGATCCCGCGAAGCGGGAGCAATCGATCCAGTGAATCGATTGCAGCGGCGAACGCCCGGAGCGCAAGCGCAGGGCTGGCGCGATCTTGTGAAACCGTTTGGAAGCCTTCGCCTTCCGCTCCCTTTCCGCCATAGTGCTTGAGAGTTCTACAGAGCAAGAAAGAATCCCATGACCATTCTGGCTGACGAACAAGGCGATATTATCCGTGAGCTCGGCGTTGCCGCCGATATTGATCCCGAACATGAGATCGAACGGCGAACTGCTTTCCTCAAGGATTATCTCGTGGCCTCAGGCCTGCGCAGCTATGTCCTCGGCATCAGCGGCGGCGTCGATTCGCTGACGGCCGCCCTGCTGGCCCAGAAGGCGGTACGTGAGCTGCGTGACAGCGGCCATGCCGCCGAATTCATTGCCGTGCGGCTTCCTTATGGTGTTCAGGCGGACGAGGCCGATGCGAACCGGGCGCTGGAAACGATCGGCGCCGACCGCTCGATGGTGGTCAACATCAAGGCCGCGGCGGATGGGATGTTGGCCGCCGCTCAGACCGGAGGCCTCGCTTTTGCCGATGCCGGCCGGCAGGATTTCATCCTCGGCAACATCAAGGCCCGCCAGCGCATGATCGCCCAGTTTGCGCTCGCCGGCGCGCTCGGCGGCCTCGTCATCGGCACCGATCATGCGGCCGAGGCCGTCATGGGCTTCTTCACCAAATTCGGCGACGGCGCAGCCGATATCCTGCCGCTCGCCGGCCTCAACAAGCGTCGCGTCCGCCTGTTGGCAAAGACGCTCGGTGCGCCTGACGAACTGGTCTTCAAGGTGCCGACGGCTGACCTCGAGGACCAGCGGCCGCTGCGCCCCGACGAGGAGGCCTATGGCGTCACCTATGACGAAATCGACGATTTCCTCGAAGGCAAGCCGGTCGGCGAGATTTCCCGCCGCCGCATCCTCGCCGCCTATCGGGCGACCGCCCATAAGCGCGCTCTGCCGGTCGCCGTCAACGCTCTCTGAGGATCGTCCGGCCGAATCTTCAATGAACGTCTGACGTCGTCGTGTCCCTCGGCCGCGCCATCCAGGCATAGGCCGCACCGGCGACGAGCAGCAGTGAAGTGCCGAGGAAAACCGCCCGCATGCCGATATGTCCGCCGACGAAACCGCCGAGGAGGGGGCCGGCCACCTGGCCGACATATTGCGAGGAGATGGAAAGCCCGAGAATGCTGCCGGCCGCGCTATCCGGTACGCTGTGGCGGATGACGGCGGCGATGCAGGGCAGAAGCCCGCCAAGTGCCGCCCCCATCAGGAAGCGCAGGAGGATGAGCTGCCAGGAACTGGTGACGAAGGCCTGCGGGATCAGCAGCAGCCCGGCGACGGCGAGCGCGCCTGCGATGACCGGCCAATGGCCGATCCGGTCGGCTAGTTTTCCGAGCCGCGAGGCCGAAAGGATGCTGCCGAGGGCGGCGGCCGACATGACGAGGCCTGAGATCATCGTCACCTGGCTTTGCTGAGGCACGATCTGGGCGACATAGACGGTGATGATCGGCTCGATCGACATGTTGGCGAACATCAAAAGCATGCCGGTCGCCAGCATCGCGACGACGGGCCGCTTGTCGGCAACGGATTTCCAGCCGCTGCTTGCCTTGGCTGCCTGCTTGCGGGCCGGTGATTTCTCCTCTTTGATCAAAAAAGCCGTGGCGAGAAAAGCGAGGAAGATCATGCCGCCGGCGGCGAGAAACGTGCCGCGGATGCCGATGATCGGCGGCAGCGCTCCGCCGATCAGGGGGCCGACGAGATTGCCGGCCATGATGCCGGAAGAGAGAACGCCGAGCGCCCAGGCGGACCGATCCTTCGGCGTCTGCGTCGCCACCAGCACCATCGAACCGGAGGAGTAACCGCCGGCAAGCCCGACGAAGAGGCGCAGCGCCACCAGCTGCCAGACATTGCCGGCCATGCCCATCAGCGAGATCGCCAGCGTCATGCCGAGGCTTGCGCGCACCAGCATCAGCTTGCGGCCGTAAATATCGCCGAGCCGACCCCACAGGGGCGCGACGAGTGCCGCGGCAAAGAAGGTGGCGCCATAGGCGATGCCGGACCATTGCACGATCGCCGCATGGTCGGTGACACCGAGTTCCTCGACATAAAGCGGCAGGAAGGGAAGCAGCAGCGTCATCGCCACGATCGTGGTGAAGGAGCCGATCAGCGAGATGGCGAGGTTGCGTTTCCAGTAGATCGAGCCTGGTTTAACACTGGCGTCCCATTGCGTGTCCGTCATGCCTTGCATCGATCCTGTAGCGCAGTTGCGCCGCAATCTGGATCATCTCGGGTAAAAGTGCTAGAACATAACTGATTGCGCTATGCAATCGGATGATCGGAGCACATTGCCATGAACGCTATGGACTCATCCCGAAAGCAAATCGTCCGCGATCTCTACGCCGCCTATCTCGACGACCGCAAGGATATCGTCGGCGCCATGTTGACCGAGGATTTCACCTTCTCCAGCCCGCGCGACGACCATATCGACCGGGCTGCGTATTTTGAGCGCTGCTGGCCGAAGGAGCCGTTCTTCCGCGGTATCGAGATCGAATTCCTGGCAGTCGACGGCGACGAGGCTGTTGTTCGCTACCGCGCCGAAAAACGCGACGGCGCGAGCTTCGTCAACATGGAGAGCCTTCGCTTCCACGGGGAGAAGATCGCCTCCGTGGAGGTCTATTTCGGCCGGAATCTATAACCGGCTGAGGCGGAGATCGCCTGCGTCACAGGAGCCGGAAGGCTGAAGTCGCGATGATGATCATCGAGACCGCCACCATCAGCGGCCGCACCGGCAGCCGTTTGACGAGGATCGCCCCGAAGGGAGCCGCGATGACACCGCCGATGATGAGGCCGATCGCCGAATTGAGTTCCGACCAGCCCAGCGTCGCGACGAAGGTGATCGAAATCGTCAGCGTCACCGCGAATTCGGTGAAGTTGGTCGAGCCGATCACCCGCTTCAGGTCATGGCCGCGACCGACGAGCGTGCTGGTGACGATCGGGCCCCATCCGCCGCCGCCGATCGCATCGAGCACGCCGCCGCACAGCCCGACGGGCGGCACCGCCCAGTCGCGCACCTCGCGCCGTAGCGGCGGCCGGAAGGCCTTGTAGAGGATCAGCAGCCCGATGGCGATCAGATAGGCCGAAACGTAGGGCTCGATCGTCTTGCCGTCGATATTGGCGAGCAGAGTGGCGCCGATCGCGCCGCCGATCATGCCGGCCGGCGCAAGCCGCGCCACCAGACGCCAATCGACGTTGCGATGATAGGCATGCGAGAGGCCCGACGCGGCCGTCGTGAACATTTCCGTCACATGCGTCATGGCGCTGGCGTTGGCCGCCGGCACGCCGAAGGCCAGAAGGCTTGTCGTCGACAGCACGCCGAAGGCCATGCCGAGTGCGCCGTCTACGATCTGTGCGCAGAAGCCGACGGCGATGAAGAAGAAGATATCCGATGTCATGCAGTCCCCTCGGACGAACGGTAGCATCAGAACATGCGACGCGGGAAGAAGGTTTCGGTCTCAGGCGGCAAATCCGCGCTGCTTCAGCCGGACGATCTTGAAAAAGCCGTTCGGAAAGACCGGCATGATGTCGGTAGCGGCAAAATCCCCGCGACGTTCGGCCCAGGCGATGATGCGGTGGACGCGGAAGGCGGAAGACCAGCCGATGTGGCGCACCAGCGGCGCCACCGCCGTCTCGATCGCGCCTTGCAGGCCGGTCCCTTCGCCGAGCTTGCTGGCGAGGATGATCTCGCCGCCCGGCCGCAGCACTCGGGCGCATTCGTCCAGCGCCCGCTCGGGCTCCGGGATCAGGGTGATGACGAAGGGCAGGCACACCGCATCGAAGGACCGGTCGGCAAAGGTGAGCGCATGCGCGTCCATCACCTCGAGCGCCTGCACATGCTGCAGGTTCTCACGCCTCGCTTTTTCGCGGGCGCGCGCAATCATGTGTTCGGAAATGTCGATGCCGGTCACCCGGCAGCGGCGCGGATAGTGCCCGAGCGTCAGGCCGGTGCCGACGCCGATCTCCAGTATATCGGTGCCGGCCGCAGCGGCGAGCGCGGCCAATTTACGGTGGCCATCGCGCAGGATGCCCCGATAGACGCGGTCATAGACCGGCGCCCAGCGCTGATAGATTTTCTGCTGATCTTCCGCGCTGCTGCGAAGCTCTGGCATCCGGCACCTCCCTACCGCATAATTCCTGAACTCCGGATCGTTTCCGGAATGGATTATGCGCCTTTCAAAAATGTCAGAGCACCCTGGTGCATTCCGTTGAAACGCTGGGCGCTCTAAACCCCAATCTTCAACTCCCAAGAGTGGGTTTCGGTTCCGCTCGGATATGACGCAATGCCGCCGAACGGCACTGCGGCGGCTATTTTGCCGGCGTGAGCCCGAGCTTCCCGGCGTCCAGCTCGCTGCCGATCTCGACGGTCTTCTTCTGCTTGTCGTAGACGCAGATCTGGGCGACGAGACCCTTGGCGCCCTTCGGCTTGCCGGTGAGCAGGGCGAGCCCGTAATGGGAGCTGCCGAAAGGATCGACGGTGGCGACCGGCTTTTCGATCGCGACCGCCGCCTTCGTGCATTTTGCCTCCACATCGGCCGCAAGCTGCTGCCAGGCCTCGTCGGAAGAGGCGCGTGCGGCGCCTGCCATGGAAAGAAGCGCGGCCGCAGTCAGAAGCTGGATTATATTCCTGTTCATATCTTTTCTCCGGTGCTGTGGCCGCCGGCGTAGCTATTTCGCGGCGGGCATGTCAGGCGATTTGCAGGCGCGATTCCAGCTCCGCAAGTGAGGCAAATTTTCCTTCGGCGGCGCGTTTTTTGATATTTCGCCGGTTGCCTCTCCGTGCTTCCCCTCCTATGTTCCGCCTCACCTGCCGATGACGCAATCTATTGCCAAGAGGAGATCTGACATGGCTTTCGAATTGCCTGAACTTCCCTATGATTACGAAGCGCTTGCTCCCTTCATGTCGAAGGAAACGCTGGAGTTTCACCACGACAAGCACCACAAGGCCTATGTCGACAACGGCAACAAGCTTGCCGCCGAAGCCGGCCTTTCGGATCTCTCGCTCGAAGACGTCGTGAAGAAGTCCTTCGGCACCAATGCCGGCCTCTTCAACAATGCCGCCCAGCACTACAACCACATCCATTTCTGGAAGTGGATGAAGAAGGGCGGCGGCGGCAACAAGCTGCCGGGCAAGCTCGAAGCTGCCTTCGCCTCCGACCTCGGCGGGTACGACAAGTTCAAGGCCGATTTCGCCAATGCCGGCGCCACGCAGTTCGGCTCCGGCTGGGCCTGGGTTTCCGTCAAGAACGGCAAGCTCGAAATCTCCAAGACCCCGAACGGCGAAAACCCGCTTGTCCATGGCGCCACGCCGATCCTCGGCGTCGACGTCTGGGAACACTCCTATTACATCGACTATCGCAACGCGCGTCCGAAGTACCTCGAAGCCTTCGTCGACAGCCTGATCAACTGGGACTACGTCCTGGAACGCTACGAAGAAGCCACGAAGTAATCGACACTGGCTGCACTGAAATCCGCACCCGGCGCCCAAAACGCCGGGTGTTCTGTTTTCAGATGCAGCCGTCACATCTCTGTCACCGGCCGCTCCTAATCACGCTCCATGTCTTCTTCTGCTCTTCCCCTGTTCCGCTTTGGCATCATCGCCGATCCGCAATATGCGGCGATCGCGCCGCATGCGGCCATGGATCGCTTTTACGCCAACAGCCTTGCCAAGGTCGCCGAGGCGATCGAGGTCTTCAACGGCGAGGAGTTGAGCTTCGTCATGACGCTCGGCGATGTCATCGACCGCAGCTTCGCAAGCTTCGACGATATCCTGCCGGTCTATGAGACGCTGAGGCATGAGACGCTCTTCCTGCTCGGCAACCACGATTTCTCGGTTTCCTCGGGGCATCTCTCCGAAGTCGCCGGGCGCCTCGGCATGCCGTCGCCCTATTACAGCTTCTCCCGCCACGGCTGGCGTTTCATCGTGCTCGACGGCAACGAGGTCAGCATCTTCGCGCCGCCGGAGGGCCATCCTCACCGCGCGCTTGCCGCGCAGATGCTGGCGGAGCTGGAGGCCAAGGGAGCCCGCAACGCCCATCGCTGGAACGCGGCGCTGAGCGACGAGCAGTTCGCCTGGCTCGGCGATGAAATCGCAAGTGCCGCGGCGGCCGGCGAGAAGGTCATCGTCATGAACCACTATCCGGTGCATCCGCCTGGCGAGCATGGCATGTGGGACAGTGAGCGCATCGTCGCGCTGCTCGCCTCGCAAGGTCATGTCGTCGCCTATCTCAACGGTCACGACCACGCCGGCAACTACGGCATGGCCGGCGCCTGCCACTTCGTCAATTTCAAGGGCGTGGTCGACACCGAGAAAGAAAACGCCTTCGCGATCGTCGAGGTCCATGCCGACCGCATCGAAATCCGCGGCTTCGGCCGCGAAGAGAGCCGTACGTTGCTCTATTAGGCTGCGGGGCAGCTGCTAGGCGGGCGCATTCGTCTCTGTCCACCCACTCGTCCACAACTCCCGCAGCCGGTCGCCGTCGCCCTTGAAGAAATCCTCGGCCTCTTCGCAACGTTCCACCCGATCGCTGCGGAAATTGCGGATCGCCTGGCGCAATTCGCACCAGGCGACCACATTGGCGGTCTGTGAATAGTAGATCAACGCGATCGGCCGGATCGTCCGCTCGGTCGCGCGGCCGAGTTCGTCGCGGTAGCCGAGCATCAGCTTTTGCTCGTCGCGGATCGCGCGGCGGACGATCGCAAGGTCGAATCCGGCGGGCGGCTGCGCGATCGTGCCCCAGGCATAGAGCGCCTTGCTGTCCATTGCCTGGCGCAGCGGCGCCGGCACCGCGCCTGAGATCTTCCGGTTGACGCGGCGGGCGGCCTGCTTCAGTTCCTCGTCCGCCGTCCGTTCGAGCAGCGCCAGCGACAGCACGATCGCCTCCATCTCCTCGATCGAAAACATCAGCGGCGGCAGGTCGAAGCCCGGCCGCATGATATAGCCGATGCCGCGTCCGCCTTCGATCGGCACCCGCATCGCCTGAAGTGCCGCGATGTCGCGGTAGATCGAGCGTACGGTCACTTCGAGCGTCTCGGCCATCACAGCCGCCGTCATCGGTTTTCTCGCCAGCCTGAGGATCTGAATGATCTCGAAAAGCCGTGAGGCCTTGCGCATTTTCCTGCCTCCGCTCCCAACGCTCCTGACAATACACTGTCAGTTGGGTTTCGCTATAGAGCCATCTATCGAATTGAAATCAATAACAGTCTTTCGAAAATTCCGAAGGAATCGGAGTGGGCAACTGACATGAACTACCATGAAAACCTCTGGCTCTTCTTCACCCTTCTCTTCGGCATCATCATCGTGCCGGGCATGGATATGCTCTTCGTGCTCGCCAATTCGCTGACAGGCGGCATCAGGCGGGGGCTGGCTGCGACCGGCGGCATCATGGCGGGCGGCGCGGTGCATTCGGCCTATGGCGCGGCCGGGGTCGGCGTGCTCGTCACCATGCTGCCGCAGCTTTTCAACGTGCTGCTCTTTGCCGGCGTCGCCTATATGATCTGGATCGGCATTTCTTTGATCCGCAGCTCGATCACCGTCGAAGCGGTCGGGCCGGGGACGGCGCATTCCAGCTGGCGGGCTTTCCGCCAGGGCGCGCTCACCTGTCTCGTCAACCCGAAAGCCTATATTTTCATGTTTGCCGTCTATCCGCAGTTCTTAAGACCGGAATACGGACCGGTCTGGATACAGGGCCTGATCATGGGCGCCATGACTGTCCTCACCCAGTTCGCCGTCTACGGCACGCTCGCGATGACGGCCGGGCGCAGCCGTGACCTGCTGGTCGCAAACCCTGATGCTACGGCCTTTGTCGGCCGTTTCGCTGGAATGCTGCTGATCGCTGTTTCCGCCTTCAGCCTTTGGCAAGGTTGGAAAACCGCCTGAGCCGTTGCTGCTTATCACATTGTTTTTATGATCATCCGGCAAAACGTGACCGCGAGGGCGCATGGATTTTGTCATGCTCCCGGTGCAGATTGGCCTCCGGCCACCCCTGGCCGAGGAGAAATGGAGAGGAATATGAATTGGAAAGCAGTAGCTGCGGCCCTGGCGATGGCCGGCATGGCCGCCGGTTCGGTGACCGCCGCCGACGGCACGCATGATTCGCGCGTTGCGTTGATGAAGAAGATCGGCGGTTCGGCGGGCGCCATGGCCGCCATCGCCAAGGGCGAGAAGCCCTATGATGCCGAAACGGTAAAGGCGGCGCTGACGACGATCGCCGCAACGGCCAAGGTTTTCCCCGACCAGTTCAAGCCGGGCACGGAGACGGGCGACGAAGCGGCGAGCCCGAAGATCTGGGAAAACATGGACGACTTCAAGGCGCGCGCCGCCAAGCTTTCCACCGATGCAGAAACCGCGCTGGCCCAGCTTCCTGCCGATCCTGCGGCCGTCGGCGCCACGATGAACACGCTCGGCGCCAATTGCGGCGGCTGTCACAAGGCCTATCGCCTCGGCAAGTGAGCGGTAGGCCGGAAAGAAACGGAAATGCTCCGATACTGGATCCGCGCCGGCCTTGCCGCCGGCGCGGATCGCCTTATTCTCCGCCTGCGCGGATCGATCGGGGGATCGATTTGCATGGAAATCTCGGCAAAAGGGGAGGCGGCGCATGGTCCGCAGGTTCATCCGGTTTCTGCTCTGTCTGATCGGCGTCGCCGTTCTCGGCGGTGGCGCCTTCTATCTCGTCACCGCACCCGATCCGCTGCCGGAAAGCCACTGGGCCAATCTCGGTGCGCCGGACACGGCAAACGGCGAGATGGTCTTCTGGACGGGCGGCTGCGTCAGCTGCCATGCCGCGCCCGGTTCCGAAGGCGACGCCAAGCTGACGCTGTCGGGCGGCCTCGCGTTGAAGAGCCCCTTCGGCACTTTCCACGTGCCGAACATCTCGCCGGATGAGAAGGCCGGCATCGGTGCCTGGACGCTCGCCGAATTCGGCAATGCGATGAAGCGCGGCGTCGGTCCCGATGGCGAGCATCTCTACCCGTCTTTTCCCTATGGCTCCTATTCCCGCATGAGCGACAAGGACGTCAACGATCTCTTCGCCTTTCTGAAAACCCTGCCGAAGAGCGCAAACGTCACGCCGCCCCACGAGCTGCCGTTCCCCTTCAACATCCGGCTTGCGCTCGGCGGCTGGAAATTCCTCTATTTCAACGATCAGCCGCGCGTCGCGCTCGCCAAGAGCGACGACAAGGTGAAGCGCGGGCAATATCTCGTCGAAGGCCCCGGACATTGTGGCGAATGCCATACGCCGCGCGACGCGCTCGGCGGCTTTCAGGCTAATATGTGGCTCGCCGGCGCTCCGAATCCGGAAGGCAAGGGCCGCATACCCGACATCACCCCGGCCTCCAAGAGCATCGGCGGATGGAGCGAAGCCGATATCGCAAGCTACCTCGAAACCGGCTTCACGCCGGATTTCGATTCCGTCGGCGGCTCGATGGTCGACGTGCAGCAGAACATCGCCCACCTGCCGGCCTCCGATCGCGAGGCGATCGCTGCCTATCTGAAGGCCGTGCCGGGGCGGTAGGACAAGTCTGCAGCCTCAAGCGATCGATTGCATGTAGCGCATGCCGGTCACGGGGCGGGGCGTGAAATCCAGCTGTTCGTAGAAGCGGTGCGCCATGACATTTCCAGTCGCGGCGCTGACGGAGAGGTAGCCGCAGCCGGCATTGCGCGCCGTTTCGCGAGCCCGGTCGACGAGCAACTGGCCGGTGCCGTGGCCGCGATGGCCGTCACGCACGAAGAGATGGTGCAGGTCCATGCCGCGCTTGCCTTCCTGGGCCCTGTAGAGCGGCACGAGAATGGCGTAGCCGATCAGCCCTTCGCCGGTCTCGGCGACGAGCGCGGTGATCCAGGGCAGGGGGCCGAAGAGGTCGCGCTCCAACTGCTCCGGCGTCGTGCCTGACGGGTCGCCGTGATGGGCGGCGAGCAGCGCGATCATCTCATTGAGTTCGGGCAGGTCGCGGGGTTTGGCGGTGCGGATCGTCACCACCGACGGGCGCATCAGTGAAATTTCGCTGTCTTCGATTTCGGTCATGGTCTTCGCGTCCTTTTATATTCTGCCGTCAGGACGCTGCCGATACAACAAAGCCGCCTGACGGCGGCTTGTTGACAATATGATCTGTCCAGCCGCCCTTTACAGGTACAGCCAAAAATACGAGCGGCTCTGGTGCGCGTTTTCGATCATGGGTGATAGATCCTCGCAAACGCGGCTTTTGTCAATGGCGGATCGCGTGGAGTTGCGCCCTTTTCATTGGACTGCGTCTTCAATATAGTATACCCCCCTATATTAAATAGAGGCTCCCTATGTCCCACACCACTCTGCAGAAGAAGAAGCTCATCGCCCGCATCAGCCGCCTCAAGGGGCAGATGGAAGCGGTCGAGCGGGCGCTCGAGGCCGAGCGCCCTTGCGGAGAGATCCTGCAGCTCCTCGCTTCGGTGCGCGGCGCCCTGACGGGGTTGACCGGCGAGGTGCTGGACGACCACCTGCGCGAACATGTGCTGAACGCCGAAGACGATGCGGCGAGGGCGGAGGCGGTCGAGGAAATATCGGAAGTCTTGAGAACCTATATCCGCTAGAGCATGCCGCGCAAAAGTGCGCGCGATTTGCGATAACGACATTTAAAAACAAAAACTTATGGCGGTTCTGCCTTTTCGTGAAAAGCTGAACTGCCCTAAGTGCCGTGACGAAGGAGCCTGTAATGAGTGCCGGAATCGACAAAGCTGCAATGGAACATGACCATGTTTTCCTCGGCGCCGATCATGCGCGCAACGAGCGGCGCATCTGGCTGGTGATCGCGCTGACGGCGGTGATGATGGTGGCGGAAATTACAGCCGGCACCATCTACGGCTCGATGGCGCTCGTCGCCGATGGCTGGCACATGTCGACCCATGCCAGCGCTCTTCTGATTTCGGCGCTTGCCTATCTCTTCGCCCGAAAGCAGGCGCATAATCCGCGTTTCACCTTCGGCACCGGCAAGCTCGGCGATCTCGCCGGCTTTGCCAGCGCCATCATCCTTGCTCTGATCGCCGTGCTGATGGCCTGGGAAAGCCTCCTGCGTCTTTCCAATCCCGTGCCGATCGGTTTTGCCCAGGCGATCGCCGTCGCCGTCATCGGCCTTGCCGTCAATCTCGCCAGCGCATGGCTGCTTGCCGGCGGCGGCCACGACCATCACGCGCATGGCCATCACGGCCATGCCCACCATGGGCACCATCATCACGACCATGGCGACCACAGCGGTGACAACAACATCCGCGCCGCCTATCTGCATGTCATCGCCGACGCTCTGACCTCTGTGCTCGCCATCGCAGCGCTCACCCTCGGCAGCCTGTACGGCTGGCTGTGGCTCGATCCCCTCATGGGCATCGTCGGCGGGCTGGTGATCGCCAATTGGTCCTGGAGCCTG
The DNA here is from genome assembly GCF_002211285.1 of Rhizobium sp. R635. Classification (GTDB taxonomy): domain Bacteria; phylum Pseudomonadota; class Alphaproteobacteria; order Rhizobiales; family Rhizobiaceae; genus Rhizobium. The sequence continues at coordinate 27,978 of NZ_LOKX01000011.1, forward strand.
ATGAAGTCCTCAGGCGGTGTCCTTCTCGATGTCGTGCCCGAAGGTGAGTCGCTGCCGGGGGAAATCCGTGACGCCATCGAGACGGAGGATGACCGGATCACCGATCTGCATGTCTGGCAGGTCGGCCCCGGGCATCATGCCGCGATCGTCGCCGTCGTCACCTCGCAGCCGCGCGACCCGGCTTTCTACAAGGGAAGACTGTCGGCACTCGAGGAATTGTCGCATGTGACGGTCGAGGTTACGCGCGCTGCATGACCGACAAAGTCAGGACGGGATGAAACCCGCCATGTGTATGACGAGATGCCGCCGCAATCGCGCCGTAACGCTGTCCTCCTCATTCGCCGGAGGATTTCATGAATATCAGTTTGACCCGCCGCATGCTGATCGGCGCGGCGCTTTACCTGCCCGCTCTGGGCTTGCCCGCGCTGGCGCTCCCTGCCAATGCTGAAGAGAGTGCCGAAGGGAGCGACGACAACATCGAGCACCGTCTCGCTGCTCTGGAGAAACGCACCGGCGGCCGCCTCGGCGTCTCGGTGCTCGACACTCAGACGAGCATTTCCTTCGGCTATCGCGGCGGCGAGGCCTTTCCGATGTGCAGCACCTTCAAGGCGCTGGCCGCGGGCTTCGTCCTCGCCCGGGTCGACAAGGGGGAGGAGAGCCTCGACCGGCGTGTGAGCTACGGCAAGGAGAAGCTCGTCGACTATTCTCCCGTCAGCGAAAAACACGCAGGCGCCGACGGCATGACGATTGCCGAACTCTGCGAGGCGGCGGTGACGGTCAGCGACAACACCGCCGGTAACCTGCTGCTCGAAAGCTTCGGCGGGCCGCCAGCCCTGACCGACTGGTTGCGCTCGATCGGCGACGGCACGACGCGCCTCGACCGCACCGAGCCGACGCTGAATGAAGGCCGGAAGGGCGATCCGCGTGACACGACCACGCCGGATGCGATGCTCGACACGCTCGGCAATCTGACGCTCGGCTCAATTCTGACCGAAGCTTCCTGCAACAGGCTGATCGCCTGGCTGGTGGCCAGCACCACAGGCAAGGAGCGGCTGCGAGCCGGGCTGCCCCAGGATTGGAAGGCCGGCGACAAGACCGGCACCGGCCCGAACGGCTCTCTCGGCGATATCGCGGTAATCTGGCCACCGGACCGCGGCCCGATCGTCGCGGCCGTTTATATCAGCGAGGCAATCGTACCGGCGAAGGAGCTCAATCCGATCTTTGCCGAAGTCGGTCGTATGATCGCTGAGATGGTTTGAAGCGAGACAAGTGCGGCGAAGAGGAAGGGACACTTTCTCGATCGGCCGAAAGATCGATGAGGCCGGCCCCTCATCCGCCTGCCGGCACCTTCTCCCCGCTCGCGGGGAGAAGGGACTACGCCGCGACCTCTCCGTCCCTCGCCTGCCTCTCGCAGGGCACGTCCCCTCGCCCCGCAAGCGGGGAGAGGGTTAGGGTGAGGGGCAGCCAACGGCGCCAAACGGACAGCTGTGGGTCAAGTCCGACGATGCCGGAGCGCGAGGGAAACACGAGAAATTTCGGTGGCTTGCACCGGTTTCCTTGGTCCTTAGGAGCAAATTTCCCATCACGGCAGGGTATAGGCGATCACGTAATCGCCGGGCTTCGTGCCGACCGAGCCGTGGCCGCCGGCGACCATGACGACATATTGCTTGTTGTCGTCGGTGGTATAGGTCATCGGCGTTGCCTGGCCGCCGGCGGGAAGCCGCGCCTCCCAGAGCTGCCGGCCATCCGTCACGTCGTAGGCGCGCAGGTAGTTATCGACCGCTGCCCCCAGGAAGGCGATGCCGCCCTTGGTCAGCATCGGCCCGCCGATGCCGGGCACGCCGACCTTGAAGGGCAGGGGCAGCGGCGTCATGTCATGCACGGTGCCGTTCTTGTGCATGTAGGCGATTTTGCCGGTGCGCAGGTCCACGCCCGCGACATAGCCCCATGGCGGCGCCTGGCAGGGGATCTTGAGCAATCCGAGGAACGGACCCATGAAGACGCCGTAAGGGGCGCCGTCATTGCGGTTGAGCCCTTGTTCGCTGCCCTTCTCATCCTGGCCTTTCGGCGGGATGTCGGCGGCCGGCACCAGGCGCGAGGTAAAGGCGAGGTAGGTCGGCATGCCGAACATGATCTGCCGTTCCGGGTCCACCGCCACGCTGCCCCAGTTGAAGGTGCCGAAATTGCCGGGATAGACGATCGTTCCCTTAAGCGAAGGCGGCGTGTAGCGGCCTTCGTAATAGTAGCGGTGGAAATCGATGCGGCAGGCGAGCTGATCGAACAGCGATACGCCCCACATATCCTTTTCCTTGAGCGGCTCGGGCGAGAAGGTGAGGTTCGAGATCGGCTGCGTCGGCGAGGTATGATCGCCGGAGATTGCGCCGCCCGGCGCGGGAATTTCCTTGACCGGGATGATCGGCTCGCCGGTGCGCCGGTCGAGCACATAAATGTCGCCCTGCTTGGTTGGGCCGACGAGCGCGGGAACGACGGTGCCGTCCTCCTTCGTCAGGTCGATGAGCGCCGGCTGGGCCGGGACGTCCATATCCCAGAGATCGTGATGCACCGTCTGGCGCACCCAGCGCAGTTGGCCGGTGGCGATGTCGAGCGCCACGATCGAGGACGAGAATTTCTCGACATTGTCGCTGCGGTTGATGCCGAGCTGGTCCGGCACCTGGTTGCCGAGCGGGATGTAGACCATGCCGAGCCCCTCGTCGACGCTGAAGACAGACCAGCTGTTCGGCGAGTTGGTGGTGTAGGTCTGGCCCTCGGCGATCGGCGTGGTCGCATCGGGGTTGCCGGAATCCCAGTTCCAGATCAGCGCGCCGCTATTGATGTCGAAGGCGCGGATGACGCCGGACTGCTCCTGCGTCGAATAATTGTCGTTCACGGCCCCGCCGATGATGATCTTGCCGGCCACCGCAACGGGCGGCGAGGTGGAGTAGTAATAGCCGGCCGGATTGTAGCGCATGCCGGCTTCGAGATGCAGCACGCCCTGATCGGCAAAGCTGGTGCAGACCTTCCCGTCGGCCGCATCGAGCGCGATCAGCCGGGCGTCTGATGTCGGCAGGTAGACGCGCTCGGCGCAGGGCTGGCCGGCGGCGACCGTTGGATCGGCATAGTAGGTGACGCCACGGCAGGTCTGGTGCTGCCGGTTGGGGTTCATGCCGGAATTGGCGTCGTATTTCCATTTCTCCTTGCCGGTCTTGGCGTCGAGCGCGATCGCCCAGTTATGCGGCGTGCAGAGGTAGAGCGTGTCCTTCACCTTGAGCGGTGTCACCTGATAGGTCGTTTCGCTGATATCCTCCGGCCGCTTGACGTCGCCGGTCTGGTATCGCCACGCTTCCTTCAGCGTCGAGACGTTCTGCACGTTGATCTGGTCGAGCGGCGAATAGCGCTGGCCGAAGGGTGTGCGGCCGTATTGGTGCCATTCACCATCGGGCACGCTGCCGCCGAAGGTGGCGTTGGCGGCGACCGCATCCGTCGGCAAGTCGCCGGCAAGATCATGGGGGTCTGTCGTCATCGAATAGAGGGCGACGAGGATGGCGAGGATCACGGGCACGGCGAGCGGCCATGGGTTGGCGCCATAGGTGATGCCGGTTGGGCTGCGAAAGCCGAGCGGTTGGCGGATCCATGGCGTCAGCAGCCAGAGCCCGAGCAGGATGATGACGCCGCCGCGCGGCCCGAGCTGCCACCAGTCGAAACCAACCTCCCAGATCGCCCAGGCGAGCGCTGCGACGACGAGCACCGCATAGACCCAGAGCGCCACCGCCTTGCGCATCAGGAGCAATCCGGCGGTGATGAAAAACATCAGGCCGGCGAACAGATAAAAGGCGCTGCCGCCGAGCGTGACGAGCCAGAGCCCGCCGCCACCGAGGGCCAGTCCGATGATGATGAAGAAAATGGAGGTGATGACGATCGCCATAAGGCTCTCTCCCGCTTGATTTAGCCGGGTGAATGAATGGCGGAAAATCCCCGCCGATCAGCCAGATAGCGCGAAGGAGATGCCTTTCAACGGCCACATTTGCCGCAGCGGACCCGTCAATGCGGAGGCCTGGAATAGGCCGCCGGCCGGATGGAGACGGTCGCTACGCACGGGTGTAAAGGGAATGACGCCGTCGTCACGTCCCGCAGAAGGTCGCCAGCACCCGTTCGTCCGGCTTCGGCGGTTCCATATAGGCGGCAAAATCCGGCTGGTCCTCATAGGGTTTTGCAAGCACTGTCAGCAGCGCCTCGAACAGCGAGAAATCCCCATCCTCGACCGCTGCGTCGATTGCCTGTTCGACCCGGTGATTGCGCGGAACGAATGCCGGATTGACGCCGCGCATGGCGCTGGCGCGTTCAGTGGCGGTTTGCCGATCGCGAGACAGTCTTTCGCGCCACCGCGCCAGCCATTCGCGGCAGGCCTCCGGTTCCCGGAAGCTCGCCGAGAAGGCAGGCTCCGCAGCCTCATCGCCTGCCAGATCCGACAGCCGCCGGAAGGTCAGCGTGAAATCCGCATCTTGCGCCTGCATCAGCGTCAGCAGCGCCTGCACCAGCTCGAGATCGCCGTCCTCTTCGCCGCCAAGCCCGATCTTTGCTCGCATGCCCTTCAGCCAATGCGCCTGAAACCGTTCGCCATAGGCCCGGATCACGGCATTCGCCTTGTCGACCGCACTGTCGGGCTCGGCGTCGATCAGCGGCAGCAGCGTTTCGCCGAGCCTCGCGAGGTTCCATTGGCCGATTGCGGGCTGATTGGCATAGGCGTAGCGCCCATGATGATCGATCGACGAGAAGACGGTCGCCGGATTGTAGCTGTCCATGAAGGCGCAGGGGCCGAAATCGATCGTCTCGCCGGAGACGGTCATATTGTCCGTGTTCATGACGCCATGGATGAAACCGACATGCAGCCAGCGGGCAATCAGCGCCGCCTGGCGGTCAGAAACGGCCTCGAAGAAGGAGAGGTAGGGATTGTCGGCGTCTTTCAGCGCGGGATAGTGCCGGTCGATCACATAATCGGCCAGCGCCCGCACGCCTTCGGTGTCGCCCCTTGCCGCGAAGAACTGGAAGGTGCCGACCCTGATATGGCTTGCCGCCACGCGGGTGAACACGGCGCCTGGCAGCACTTCCTCGCGATAGACCGGTTCCCCGGTCGTTACCGCCGCCAGTGCCCGCGTCGCGGGAACGCCGAGCGCAAACATCGCCTCGCTTATGATATATTCCCGGAGCACCGGGCCGAGTGCGGCGCGGCCATCGCCGCGGCGCGAAAACGGCGTCTGCCCGGCGCCCTTCAACTGGATATCGTAGCGCTTGCCGTTGCGGCCGACGACCTCGCCGAGCAGGATCGCCCGCCCGTCGCCGAGCACCGGTGAGAAGCCGCCGAATTGATGCCCGGCATAGGCCATCGCCAGCGGTTCTGCCCCTTCGGGAACGAGATTGCCGGAAAAGATTGCCGCCCCGTCACGGCGCAACGCCTCGATGTCGAGCCCGAGTTCTTCCGCCAAAGGATCATTGAGCTTGATCAGCCAGGGTTCCGCCACCCGGGTCGGCGTTTGCGGCGCAAAGAATCGCTCGGGCAAACCGACATAGCTGTTGTCGAAGGGAAAGGCCGCACCGGGCCGGTTTTTCTCAAGGGCGGAGGTCATGGTTCATAGGTAGGGCCGGGGTGCCCCTGGCGCAAGCCGGTTCCGCCCGAGGGAGGATCTTCACTTCCAAAGACCTCACGAAGATCAGGCCGATGCAAGGAATCGTGATCCGCCTTTCCCTCTGGTCAAAGCTGCTTTGCCATAAAGGACATAGCGCCGCCACGATCGCAGGCGTATACGAAATCGTCTCCCCTTGGCCTTGCGCCATGTCATCTCCGCGGCCTTGCTGCCTCCCGCGCTCCGCCGCGCTACCGCGAGTGAATCCGGACGATGTCGGATCAGATTTACCAGGCGCCGATGGTTCGGCGCGCCGCGCCCAATTTCCGGGTGATCGCGATGATCGTCGCGAGCGCGATGCTGATGGAAAACATCGACGCGACCGTGCTTGCGACCGCACTGCCCACCATGGCGCGCGATTTCGCCGTCAGCGCCCCGGCCATGTCGATTGCGCTGACCTCCTATCTCCTCAGCCTGGCGATCTTCATTCCGGCCAGCGGCCGGATGGCCGACAGTTTCGGTTCGCGCACCGTCTTCCGTGCGGCCATCGCGGTTTTCGTGGTCGGCTCCATCCTCTGTGCGCTCGCGCCGACGCTGTCCTTCCTGGTGCTGGCGCGGCTGCTGCAGGGCATGGGCGGCGCGATGATGATGCCGGTCGGCCGCCTGGTGCTGATGCGCAGCGTCGCCCGCAAGGATATGGTCAGCGCCATGTCCTGGCTGCTGGTGCCGGCGCTGATCGGCCCGATCGTCGGCCCGCCGCTCGGCGGCTTCATCGTTACCTATCTCGACTGGCGCTGGATCTTCTACATCAACGTGCCGATCGGCATCATCGGCATGATCTTCGTCTCGATCTATATCGATGAGGTAAAGGGCAAGGCGGCCGGCCCCTTCGACACGATCGGCTTCATCCTCTCGGGCATTTCGCTGGGCTCCCTGCTCTTCGGCTTCGAAATGTCGAGCCATGAAGGCGAAGGCGCTTTCTCGATCTTCCTGATCGCCCTCGGCCTGATCTTCGGCATCGGCTATTTGAGGCATGCCCGCAGGCATCCGTCGCCGATCATGGATTTTTCGCTGATGAAGGTGCCGAGCTTCGGCACCTCGGTCATTGCCGGTTCGCTGACACGCATCACCCAGGGCGCGCAGCCTTTCCTGCTGCCGCTGCTGTTCCAGATCGGTTTCGGCCTTTCCGCCGCCGCGGCCGGTCAGATCGTCATATCAACCGCACTCGGCGCGCTCGCCATGAAGCCGATGGCGAAGTTCGTCTTCAGCCGGCTGGGCTTCCGCCGCAGCCTCATTCTCAACGGCATTCTCGGCACGGTCGGTTATGCGCTCTGCGCCGCCTTCCGGCCGGACTGGCCGATGCCGCTGATCTTCGTCGTTCTCGTCCTCAGCGCCTTCTTCCTGTCGTTCCAGTTTACGGCCTACAACACCATCGCCTATGACGAGATCGAAAAGGAGCGGATGAGCTCGGCCACCAGCTTCTATACCACCTTCCAGCAGCTGATGCTGTCGCTCGGCATCTGCATCGGGGCCTTGGCGCTGCACGGCTCCATGGCCTTGTCAGGAGCCGAAACGCCTGATCTCGGCGATTTCTCCGCCGCTTTCATCGTCGTCACCGTCATCTCGATTACCGCCACAGTCTGGAACCTGCGCTTCTCGCCGACGGCGGGCGAGGAGATCAGCGGCTACAAGGCGAAGCGGACGAAGGTGGCTGGAGAAACAAAGACTTGAAGCGCGTCGCTTGAATCAAATTCTGCGCGTAGCACTCAGTCCTTCTCCTCCATGTCAGCTGCCATTTCCGCGAGCTTGCGCACGGTGTTGAGGTTGCGCGAGGTTCCAAGCTTCAGCGCCGGCAGCTTCAGCTTCGATCGGCCGGAGCCGTTGGGATAGTGGACATAGATTTCCCGTCCCGCGAGCTTCGCCTCCTCGCCGTCAGGCGCCACCATTTTCTCCAGCGCATCGGCCGGCGCCTTTTCGGGCAGGAAATAAACCAGCACGAAGCTCGGCTTGGCACCGGGAAAGGGCGCGTTGGCGGCAATTGCTTCGAGTTCTTTCCGGCTGCGCACCATCACGCCCGGAGGTTTGCCCATCTTTTTCCCGAGCGCCTCGTCGAGCTTCTCCTCGACCGCTTTCTCGGCTTCATCCGAGCGGAAAAGCACATTGCCGCTCTGGATGTAGGTCTTCACGTCGGCGAAGCCGAGGCCCTCGCAGATGGCCTTCAGCTCCGTCATCGACAGAGAGCCGGTGCCGCCGACGTTTATGGCGCGGAGAAGGGCGATATGGACGGGCATTTCTCTCTCCGTTGACGATTTGCCGCAGCCGCCCCAGCGCTTACATCTTCCCGGCCACCTTGATCGCAAACGCGTATTCAAACGCGATTTCCTCCAGCCGCTGGAAGCGGCCGGACGCGCCGCCGTGACCGGCGTCCATGTTCGTCTTGAGCAGGATCGGAGCACCGCCCGTCGTCTTGTCGCGCAGTTTCGCGACCCACTTGGCCGGCTCCCAATAGGTGACGCGCGGATCGGTCAGGCCGCCGAGCGCCAGGATCGGCGGGTAGGGTTTTGCCTCGACATTGTCATAGGGCGAGTAGGAGGCGATCTGCTCGTATTCTTCTTTGCTGTCGATCGGGTTGCCCCATTCCGGCCATTCCGGCGGGGTCAGCGGCAGCGTGTCGTCGAGCATGGTGTTCAGCACGTCGACGAAGGGGACGGCGGCGATGAGGCCGGCGAATTTCTCCGGTGCCATGTTGGCGACGGCGCCCATCAGCATGCCGCCAGCCGATCCGCCCTCGGCGATGATCTTCGCGTAGGACGTGAACTTCTCCTGATTCAGATAGTCAGCGGCGGCGATGAAATCCTTGAAGGTATTGGTCTTCTTGTCCATCTTGCCGTCTTCGTACCAGGCAAAGCCCTTGTCCTTGCCGCCGCGGATATGGGCGATGGCATAGACGAAACCGCGATCGGCGAGCGACAGGCAGTTGGTGTTGAAGCCGGCCGGAATGGTGATGCCGTAGGCGCCGTAGCCGTAGAGCAGGCAGGGCGCGCTGCCGTCGAGCGGCGTATCCTTGCGATAGAGCAGGGTGACCGGCACCTTCTCGCCGTCCCATGCCGGCGCGAAGACGCGGCGGGTGACATAGTCGTCGATATTGTGGCCCGAGGGCACTTCCTGCGTCTTCAGGAGCGTGCGCTCGCGCGTCACCATATTGTAGTCGTAGAGCTGCGACGGCGTCGTCATCGAGGAATAGGAAAAGCGGATGACATCCGTGTCGTATTCCGCCGCTCCCGAGAGCCCCAGCGAATAGGCTTCCTCGGCAAAAGCAATCGCATGCTCCTCGCCGGTCCTGCGGTCGCGGATCATGATGCGCGGCAGCCCGTCCTTGCGCTCCAGCCACAGGAGATGGCGGGCATAGGCCATATGGCTGATGATGAGCGTGCCGGGCTTGTGGGCGACGACTTCGCGCCAGTTTTCCTTGCCCGGTCTGTCAACCGGCGTTTCCATGATCTTGAAATCCTTGGCGCCGCCATCGTTGGTCAGGATGTAGAAGACGTCGCCGCCCTCGGTCAGCGAATATTCGATGCCTTCCTCGCGCGCCGCCACGAGTTTCGGCTCGGCTGTGAGGTCCTTGGTCGACAGCAGCCGGTATTCGCTCGTCTCGTGGTCGTGAATGTCGATATAGATGAAGTCGTCGAGCAGCGAACCGCCGACGCCCATGAAGAAGCCGGCATCCTCTTCCTCGTAGACCAGCCGGTCTTCGGACTGCGGCTGGCCCAGAATATGGTGGAACACCTTCGAGGGCCGGTGGTTCTCATCGAGCGCCGAATAGAAGAAGCTCTTGCCGTCAGGCGCCCAGACACCGCCGCCGCCGGTATTCTCGATCCGCTCCCCCTCAAGGTCCTGTCCCGTCGACAGATCGCGTACCTTCAGCGTGAAGAATTCCGAGCCCTTGTCGTCATATCCCCAGATGCCGCGGCTGTGGTCGCTCGAATGATCGAGGCCGGCGAGGCGGAAATAGGCCTTGCCCGATGCCTCCTTGTCGCCGTCGAGCAGCACGGTGCGGATCGCCTCATCGGCAACCTTGCCGTCGCGAGGAATGCGGAAATAGCGCGGCTGCTCGCCGCCGGTCACGTAAAACGTGCCGTAGGCATAGGCGCCATCCTTCATCGGCACCGAGCTGTCGTCTTCCTTGATGCGGCCGCGCATCTCGGCAAACAGCACCTTCTGCAACGGCTTGGTGTCCTCCATCGCCGCGTTCATATAGACGTTTTCGGCTTCCAGATGCCGGCGGATTTCAGGGTCGAGGATCGACGGATCCTTGAACATCGCCTGCCAATTGTCGGCGCGCAGCCAGGCATAGTCGTCCGTTCGGGTAATGCCGTGGCGCGTATCGGAGACGGGCTTCTTCGGTGCGGCGGGCGGTGTCGGCAGGCTCTTGAAGACGGACAAGGAATGGCTCCGGGTCGATATGTCGGGATGGGAAGAGATAGAGGCGCGGCGACCCAGGATCAAGCGGCAAGGCTGCGCCAAGGGTGCAGACGACCTTCCACAGGCAAGGAGGCGGCTGCATCGACGCTGCCTTGATGTCACCACAATGTTTAAGAAAGTCCGCTATCTCTGCGAATTTATACGTGCCAAGCCTCCGGCAAGCTGCCTGCGGCACAGTGAAATATGCACAACAGTAAGGGATTTTCTTCGAAATGCCGAAACGTCTGCTCCTGTTTGTATCCCTGGCCGCTATCGCCGCCCCCGCCTTTGCCGTCGATCCCGCCATCAAGAAGCAGCTCGAAAAACTCGATCCCTCCACCCGCCTGGAACAGAGCTGCGATACCGAGGCGATGAGCCGCATCAACAATGACAGCACCGGCTTCAAGCCCGACAAGGTCATCGCCTATACTTTCAAGGACCCGATCCCGGGCGACAATTCGTTGCAGGCGCCGGGCGCGGTCTTCCGCAGCAAGGGTGACTGGTACCATCTTTCCTACAACTGCATCACCGGTCCGCAGCATATCAACGTGCGCGAGCTCGACTACCAGATCGGCGAGAAGGTGCCGCGCGAGAAGTGGAATAAATATTATCTCTACGATTGATGCCGTTGCCCTTCCGAACGGCTGCGGTGACATCCGGCCACATGGCGCCGGATGATGACTGTCGGTAAAATCGACGGATCGAAACATAGAAATCCCCGCGACATGAACCGCATCCTGCCCGCTTCGGCGCTCTTTCTGATCACCGCTGTTACGGCATTCGCTGCCGAAGTGCCGTCAGCGCCGACCATGTTCGGTTCTGCTGCGGCCGCTATCGCTCCGGCTCCCAAAGCTTCAAAGCTCGTCGAGCCGCATCTGCATATCGCCCGTTCCAACATTCCAGGCCATGCCCGTATCGCGCTCACCTTCGATGCCTGCATGGGGCAAGCCGACGAGCGCATTCTTTCCACACTGGTGCGCGAGCGCATCCCGGCGACGATCTTCGTCACCGCCCGCTGGCTGAAGCGCAACCCCGCCGCGGTTGCCGTGTTCCTGCAGAACCCGGATCTCTTCGAACTCGAAAACCACGGTGAGAACCATATTCCGGCCGTCGACACGCCGACGCTGATCTACGGGATCGCGTCTGCCGGCTCGCCGCAGGCGGTGAAGCAGGAGGTCGAAGGCGGTGCCGCCGCCATGGCCGCGGCCGGCATCCCGGCGCCGCACTGGTTCCGCGGCTCGACCGCCAAATACGATCTGTCCGCCATCGGTGAGATCCGCGCCATGGGCTATCGCATTGCCGGCTATTCCGTGAATGGCGACGGCGGTTCGCTGCTGGGCGCCGTGATCACCGAAAAGCGCATCGCCTCGGCCAAGGACGGCGACGTCGTCATCTCCCACATCAACCAGCCCACGCATGCGGCGGGCGAGGGGGTGGCGAAGGCGCTGGTCGATCTCAAGGCCAAGGGCACGGAGTTCGTCCGCCTGGAGGATGTCGAGGATACCGGCGACGATAAGACGACGGAGTGATTCCGCGGTTGAAGGTGTGCCGTGTGGCACAACAACCAATGCGAAGACTTTATCTCAACTCATTCCCGGCCCGCGCCATATCCTCTCCAAGTTTCCGAATTCCCGGCCCATCCCTGTCGAGCGCAAAATCCTCGAACCAGTCGCGATGGATTCCGGCCATCATCGCGCCGGTCATCTGCGCTGCGAGATAGGAAAAAGTGATGCCGTTGCCGCCGTAGCCGTAGGCCGCGAACACACGCGGCATGCCGGGCACCGGACCGATCAGCGGCAGGCCGTCGACGGTCTCGCCGAAGGTTCCGCACCAGGCATGGGCAACACGCGTATCCGCCTTCGGCCACAGCCGTTTCATCTTCTCCAGGATCGCCATGGTCTTTGCCGGCAGCTTCCGGTCGCGCGCTTGCGCATCGACCGTCTCATCGTCCTCGCCGCCGGCGACGATGCGGTTGTCCGGTGTCGTGCGCATGTAGAGATAGGGATGGCTGTTTTCCCAGATCAGCGCCCTGTCACGCCAGAAAATTGCCGGGTCCTGAGGGACCGTGGCGAGCGCCCAGCTCGAACGGATGCGGTGCAGTTTCGGCATGTCGATGCCCGGCATGGAATAACCGGTCGCGAGCACGACATGCCGCGCCTCGATCACCCTGGCGCTGGCCGTTTCCGCGCTCACGTGATTGCCTTCGGCGTGAACTTCGGTCACGGAAGCGCTCACCAGTCGCCCGCCACGACGGACGGCCATCTCGATCAATGCCCAGGTCAGAAGCAGCGGGTCGGCCTCTGCCGAACCGGGGGATAGGATGGCGCCGTCCCGGTCGAACTCGAACTGCGTGAAGAGATCGGGATGTTCCAGATAGACGCCGGGCAGGCCGGCCCGGCGACGAAGCTGCCGCTCCTCGAAGAGGTCGCGCGCGCCTTCACGATTGGCGGCGAGGTAGAGTGTGTTGCGCGGCCGGAAGCCGCAGGCAATGCCGTTGGCCGCGATCAGCTTGGAAAGGCCGGCGACCGAGGCGGCGCTGCGGCGATAGATGCCGGCCGCGCGCTCGAAGCCGTAGAAAGCCTCCAGCTCGCCGAGCGTGCTGTCGATCTCCCATTGCAGCATGGCCGTGCTGGCGGCGGTGCTTCCGAAGCCCGGCTCTTCCCTGTCGATGATAACAACGGAAAAGCCGCGCGCCGTCAGATGTTCCGCGATCAGCGCCCCCGTGATGCCGCCGCCGATAACCGCGACATCGGTGGAAAAGCTCTGTTCGATCGGCTGCCATTGGGGCCGTATGCCGCTTCTTCCCCAAAGCGAACGGCCGCTCGTCATCTGGCCGTGATCGGATTCGTGAAGATCGAGATCAGATGCCACCAGCGTCTCCGTTCCGTCTACTTCGGCAATTGCGGCTGCGGTTTTTCTTCGATCAGCAATTCCTCGATCACGGTCATGACGATCAGCGAGAGCGGCAGCGCCAGCATCGCACCGACCGCACCCCACATCCAGGTCCAGAACAGAATGGCGAGGAAGACGATGAAGGGATTGATTTCCAGCCGCCGTCCCATGACCGCGGGAAAGATCAAGTTCTCCATGACGGCATGCACGGTGAAGAAGGCCGCAGCCGGCATCAGGCCGATGACGAGGCCGTCATGTGTGAGGATGCCGGCGACTGCGACGGAAAGCGTCATCAGCGTAATGCCGAGATAGGGGATGAAGCTCGACAGGAAGGCGAAGAAGCCCCAGAGCACCGGTGCCGCCAGCCCGCCCGCATAGGCGATGACGGTCATGACGACGCCGAGCCCGACATAGATCAGCGAGGCGGTGGCGAAGTAGAAGCCCAGAACCTGCTCGACGGCATTGATGACGCGGATTGCGGCCAGCCGTTGCGTGCGGGTGCGGAAGGTCATGATAATGGTCTTGCGCAGGTTGACCCGGCTGGCAAGGAAAAGCAGCAAGGCCGCAAAGAAAATCAGCCCCTGTACCAGCGCCGGCGTCAGGCTTGTGGTCACCACATGCAGCACGTTGCCGGTGTTTTCGAGCAGCGCACCGATCGACATCGGCCCGCTTTCGAAGGTCGCGGGCGTGATATGCAGCCATTCGATGCGTTCGAGATAAGGCATGATGCGGTTGATGGTCCGCTCGATGAAAGCCGGGGCCTCGTTGACAAGCACCGTCAGCGGGTCGGCGAGTGAGTTGACCAGCAGGAAGAGCACCAGCGCCACGGCGCTCGACAAGAGAAAGGCATTGGCAAGCCTCGGCACACCCATCTTGCCCAGATTTTCCGCGGCCATGCCGAGGATCATGCCGACGACGACGGCAAGCGTGACCGGGATGAGGATCAGCGACATCAGATAGACGGCGGCGAGCCCGAGTATGGCGAAGATGCCGATGATCGCCCAGGCCATGCTGATATCGAGCCCGTCCTTCTCCAGCCGATGGAGCGGCGGGGGCGGCAAGTCTTCCGCCGCTTCCCGCAACGTCTGCGCCCAGGCGCTGGTGCGGCGTTCGCCTATGGCGATCTTCTTTGCCTGTTTGCGGATGCCGTTGGCGATGCCCATGCGGAGGAGGTCCCCGAAGCCCCATTGCTTCGCCACGAAAACGCGCTGGCGCGGTTCCGGTTCCCTGGGAGCGTAGCGGGTTGCAAGGACCCATCCGCCAAACCTTGTGCGGATGGTTTTATGCGAACGGCCGGGTATTACGCCGAAAGCGTCAGGCCGATGCCCCACGGATCTTTCAGAAACACGCCACCATCGCGCTTCTCGCTCTTGATTTCGAGTTCGTCCAGCTTGGCGACGGCCTTGCCGAGCGTCTCGGCGTCGTTGAAACGGATCGTGTAGTCGGAGAGCCCGGTCATATTGTCGGCGCGTGCACCGGCGCCGCGGCTGTTCCAGATATTGGCGCCGAGATGGTGATGGTAGCCGCCGCTTGCGAAGAAGCTCGCGCCGGGATAGCGCGCCATCAGCTTGAGACCGAGCACGTCGCGGTAAAAGGCGTCGGCCTGCGGGATGTCGCCGACCTGCAGATGCAGGTGGCCGATCGCCGTCCCATCGGCCATACCGCCCCAGCGGTCTTCGGGGGCGCTGTCATAGAGCGCCTGCAGGTCGAGGCGCATCGTCGCCATCTCCACCATGCCATCCTGCTGGAATTTCCATTGCTCGTGCGGCCTGTCGGCATAGATCTCGATGCCGTTGCCTTCAGGGTCGGAGAGATAGATCGCCTCGCTGACGAGGTGGTCCGATGCGCCGTCGAGAACGACGTTGTTGTGGGCGGCATGGCGCAGCCAGCGCGCCAGTTCGATGCGGTCGGGCATCAGGAAGGCGGTGTGGAAGAGGCCTGCCGCATTGCGCGGCGCGATGCGGGCATCCCCAGCGGTCGTCAGCGTCAGCAACGGCAGATCGCCGGCACCCAGCACTTCGCCGCTTGCCGTCTTCTCGATGACCTTCAGGCCGAGCATCGACTGATAGAAGCCGGAAACGAGGCCGAGATCGGTAACGACGAGATGCGACCGGTCGATATAGGCGGGCCGTGTCAGCGCATAGGAAGTTTCGGTCGTCACGGATTGGTCTCCTGGCTTTGAATTGGCCCATAGAAGGGAAGGCGTACCGACGGTGGCGCCAAAGATGCCGCCTGTGGCAAGTCCGAGAAAGTTTCGCCGGTCCATTCGCTTCTGGTGTCCTCTCGGCTGCTCTACTTGACCCCTATATGGCGGATTCCGATTGTTCACAGAAGATCTGTTTTTGAGGATGAAGCGTTGAGCAGACGTTGACGATGACTTGCGTCCACTTGATCGCGGTCAATGCGTTCATATCTTCTTTTAAGGAACTTACGCATGCATCGTCATGGAGGGCAGCATGTATAGGAAAATCATAGTAGCGATTGCGCTCGGCGGCATCGACAAGGGGGAAATAATCCTGCGCAAGGCCGCCTCCCTGCTGGACGCGGGCGGGGAGATCGTCGCGCTCAACGTCGTCGAGGACGTGCCGACATATGTCGCGGTCGAACTGCCGGCCAATATCGTCGAGGACGCGATGAAGGAGGGCCGTGATAAGCTGGCAGCGTTGATCGCCCGAACCGGTATCCCGGCAACGATCGAGATCCGCAACGGTCCACCCGCCAAAGCCATCATTTCAACCGCCGAAAGCCTGGGCGCCGACCTCATCATCGTCGCTTCGCACATACCGGACTTTTCCAATTACTTCATCGGCGCCACGGCCGACCGCGTCGTGCGCCATGCCAAATGCTCGGTGCTGGTCGACCGGCAGAAGGTTTGATGTCGCCGTTGGAGTAGGAGTGCGCGTCGATGTCCCACCGGCTCGCCGTCGAAGGCGGAGCCGGCGGTTGCGGCCTGTCACGAAGATTTACCGCCCGTGCGGTTCGCCGCAGTTGCGCCTCTCACCGTTCGATGCGACGATCTCCGTCGCGACATGAGACGGATGGGCGTGCATGGGCGAGTTCAACGGCATTCGCTGGGCTTATGATAAATACGAATTGATCGCCGACGGTATCGTCCACGGCGTCGGCCTCGTGCTGGCGCTGATCGGGGCTACCGCGCTGATCTTCTACGCCACGGTCTGGAGTTCCTACGGCGAACTTGCCGCCGCCTGGATCTACAGCGTCGGGCTGGTGCTGACGCTCGCCATTTCCTTTTCCTACAATGCCTGGCCGGTCTCACGCACGAAATGGTATCTGCGCCGCCTCGATCATTCGGCAATCTTCGTCCTGATCGCCGCCACCTACACCCCGTTCCTCGAGCGCGGGGCGGACGATCCGCTGCTGATGTTCATGCTGGTCGCAATCTGGACGTTCGCGGCCGCCGGCATTTTCGTCAAATGCGCTTTCCCCGGGCGTTATGACCGTGTCGCCATTCTGCTCTACCTCGCCATGGGCTGGAGCGGAGTGCTGGTTGCCGAGCCGGTCGCTTCGCGCATTCCCTTCGCTTCGATGCTGCTGATCATCATCGGCGGCGTCATCTATTCGCTCGGCGTCATCTTCCATGTCTGGGAGAAGCTGCGCTTCCAGAACGCCATCTGGCATGGCTTCGTCGTTGCCGCCGCGGCGGTGCATTATTCGGCCGTCTTCACATGCTTCAGCTCCCCGGCGTCGGGTCTCTGACCTGCGGCCTTGGCCCAAATCGTCCTCATGTCGCATCGGCCGTTTACATCTGTCGAGGCGGAGCGTATGCCGCTTCGCAGACAATACGAGCCGGGCAATCATGACAGACGCCGTCCTCATCCGCGACGCCAGCGAAGCCGACCTTTCCGCCATCCGCGATATCTACAATCACGCCGTCGAGCACACGACGGCAATCTGGAACGACACGCTGGTCGATCTCGAAAACCGGCTGGAATGGTTCAGAGCCCGCAAGGCGCGCGGCTTTCCGGTCGTCGTTGCCGAAATATCAGGCAAGGTTGCAGGTTACGCCTCCTATGGCGACTGGCGAGCCTTCGACGGCTACCGTCACACGGTCGAGCATTCCGTCTATGTCGACAAGGACTGCCGGGGCGCAGGCATCGGCGAACTCCTGATGCGCGAACTGATCGCGCGTGCCGCGGCCGGCAACATCCATGTGATGATCGCCGGTATCGAGGCGGAAAACACAGCCTCGATCAGGCTGCACGAAAAGCTCGGCTTTCGCATCGCCGGCAGATTTTCCGAGGTCGGCACCAAGTTCGGCCGCTGGCTGGATCTCACCTGCATGGAACTCCGGCTGCCCGGGCGAACGGATTGATCCGGCTGCCCGGGCGAACGGATTGATCCGGCTGCCCCGGCGGACGGATTGATCCGCAAATCCATAGCGAGCGTTCGCCATCTTTTTATTGTAGTCTGAGCTGTGTAGAAATCAGAGCAGCCTGCTTCGCAGACGAAGCTTGAAAGCGTGACGGAGGTGAACAGTTCCATGGCAATGCACAGATCGCCCTTCGGCCTCCTTGCCTTCGCCTTTCTCGCCTTTGCGCCGATCTCCACGCGTGCCGCCGATTGCGGCAGCACGGCCTCGCCGAAGCTCGACTGGCAGGATTGCACCAAGAAGAACCTGATGCTGCAGGGCAGCGATCTTGAAGGCGCCAATCTCTTCGGCACCGATTTTTCGCTGACCGATCTCGCCGGCGCCAACGTCAAGTCCGCCAATCTCGAAAAGGCGACGCTGGTGCGAGCCTCGCTCGAGGGGGCGCGTGCCGAAGGCGCCAACTTCGCCAAGATCGAGGCCTATCGCTCCAGCTTCGCCAATATCGTTGCCGAAGGCGCTTCCTTTGCCGGCGCCGAGCTGCAGCGCGCCAATTTCACCGGCGCCCGGCTTGCCGGAGCAAGCTTCGAAAAGGCCGAACTCGGCCGTGCCGATTTCGACAAGGCGGTGTTGACGGGGACGAAATTCTCCTTCGCCAACCTTTCCCGCGCCGATCTCTCCGGAGCGGCCTTCGAAGGCGCGGCCATATTCGATCGTGCGTTCATGTTTCTCACTCGCATCGAAGGCCTGGATCTTTCGGCCGCAACCGGGCTCGAACAGGCGCAGATAGAACTGGCCTGCGGCGATGCCTCGACCAAACTGCCGGCTGGCCTGAGCACGCCGGCAAGCTGGCCGTGCCCTGCCGAGCACGAGTGATCGGGCCGGCTCGCGGCAGAGATCCGTCCTAGGTCCTATCCGTGATGTAGAGATAGAATTCCACCAGGCTGCCATCGGCGTTTCCCGCCTTGGCGAACTTTTCCCGCCGTCGATGCACCCGCTCCGCTACACGCTGCGACGGGATATTGTCGAGCCTCACGATGGAGACGATGCGCGCAAGGCCGAGGGTTTCAAGCGCGTAGTCTCGGCATGCGGTCGCCGCCTCGGCCGCATAGCCCTTGCCCCAATGGTCGCGCCACAGGTGGTAGCCGATCTCGGGTTCCAGCCCCGCGGAGGTTTCCTGCAATGTGATGCCGCAATCACCGAGCAAGGCGCCGCTCTGCCGGTCCGTCACCGCCCAGAGGCCGAAATCGTGGCTGGCATAACTGTCGAAGGCGAGCCGCTGAAACCAGCGCGCGGTTTCATCGAAGCTCTTTATGCCGGGATAATAGCGCATGCATTCGGCATCGCCGAAAATGCGGTGGAGAAACGGCAGGTCATCAGGCGTGATCTCCCGCAATGTCAGCCGGCCGGTCTTCAGGATGTTTCGCGACACGGTTTTCTCTTCCCTGAAAGACATAAGAGGTCAGCGGCTCATCGCATTCGGATCAGCCGCTTGCCGATGGCAGAACAGGCGCTTACTTCCCAGCCTCGAACACCATGGCGTGGCCATTGATGCAGTAGCGCAGGCCGGTCGGCGGCGGGCCGTCGGGGAAGACGTGGCCGAGATGGGCTTCGCAGGTGCCGCAGCGGATTTCGGTGCGCACCATGCCGTAGGTCGTATCGCGATATTCGGTCACGGCATCGGGCGATACCGCTTCGAAATAGCTCGGCCAGCCGCAACCGGCATCGAATTTCGTGTCGGAGCGGAAAAGCGGCGCGTTGCAACCGACGCAGCGGTAAAGTCCCGTCTCGAAGGAATCCCAGTAGGGTCCGGTGAAAGCGCGCTCCGTGCCGTGCTGGCGCGTGATGCGATATTGCTCGGGGGTGAGCTGCTCCTTCCATTCGGCATCGGTCTTGTGGATCTTCGGAGTGGTTGCAGTTTCGGACATGGCGTGCTCCTTTTGCCGAGGGGCGGTTCCGTTTCGCAAGAAAATGTGGTGCCTCCCCCTCACTTCATCAAGGCTGCGGCGCAGCGCCAGGAGATTCGCGGCATAGCGCAATTGGGGGAAGACGTTTGCTTTTACATCCGTTAGGAATTTTCCGTTAGGGTTAATGTGACGTGCATTGGAGAAACCACTGGTGTTTGAAACCGTAATCTTCCTGCTTTATGGCCTGGTAGCCGCAGCCGCCATGGTGGTCACGATGTTGGAAGGCTGGGCCAACCATGACGGTTTGACACTCTATCGTCTCGCCGGGCTCATCGCCTGTTTGCTCTGGCCGCTGACGCTTTTGCTCTTCCTCCTGCACGGCTGCGTCGCGCGGCTGCTGACACGTTTTTCCCGTCGGATGGCCTGAACGGTTTCCGATACGCTCGTGCAGTTTCGCCCTGTGATCGAAATTGCTTGAGAGGTCCTACCATTTCGCCTAAGTCAGAGACAGGCCGATTTTCGCTGGCCTTCGTCTATTGCCGGTAGAGGAGGAGACATGGCCGATGTCACGGCTCTGACATTTCTGGCCTTGTGTCTGCCGCTCGCCGGCGCTCTTGCCGCTCCCTTCGTCATCCGTGCCTTTGGCGCAAACGGCGCCTGGTTCCTGGCGATTGCTCCTTTCCTTGCCTTCCTGCATTTCCTGCGTTTCGTTCCCGCTGTCGCGCGTGGCGAGGTCGTTACCGGCGGCTATTTCTGGGTGCCGAGCTTCAACCTCTCTTTCTCATGGTTTCTCGATGGCCTGTCGCTGGCTTTCGCGCTTCTGATCACCGGTATCGGCACCCTGATCGTTCTCTATGCCGGCGGCTACCTCAAAGGTCATAAGGATCAGGGCCGCTTCTTCTCCTTCATCTTCCTCTTCATGGGGGCGATGCTCGGTGTCGTCGTGTCCGACAGCTTCCTGATGTTCTTCATCTTCTGGGAACTGACGTCGATCACCTCCTTCCTGCTGATCGGCTTCGACCATGAGCGCGAGGCGGCTCGCCGCGCCGCACTGCAGGCTTTGGTCGTCACCGGTGGGGGAGGGCTCTGCCTCTTGGCCGGCCTGCTGCTCCTCTGGAACATATCGGGCGTCACCGAGATGTCGCAGCTGATCCGATCGGGCGATGCCGTGCGCGAAAGCCCGCTTTATCTCGCTGCCCTCATCCTGGTCCTCGGCGGCGCCTTCACCAAGTCGGCGCAGTTTCCCTTTCATTTCTGGCTGCCGAACGCCATGGAGGCGCCGACGCCGGTGTCGGCCTATCTGCATTCGGCCACCATGGTGAAAGCAGGCGTCTATCTGCTGATGCGGCTCAATCCCGTCATGGGAGCGACGCCTGCCTGGGAAGTCCTGCTGCCCTTCTTCGGCGGGCTGACGCTGGTGGTCGGAACAGCGCTCGCCATCCGCCAGACCGACCTGAAGCTGAAGCTCGCCTATACCACCGTCTCCTCCCTCGGCCTGCTCGTCATGCTGATCGGCTTCGGTTCGGATCATGCGGTGGCGGCGGCGGCGCTCTATCTGGTGGCGCATTCGCTGTTCAAGGGTGCGCTCTTCATGGTCGCCGGCATCATCGATCACGAGACCGGCACGCGCGATATCACCAGATTGCGCGGTCTGAGGCGGACGATGCCGCTGACATGGATTACGGCCCTTGCCGCGGCACTCTCCATGGCCGGCCTGCCGCCCTTCTTCGGCTTCCTCGCCAAGGAGGAGATCTATACGGCGCTTCTCGGCGGCAATCTCCGCGCGCTGACCTTTACGTCGATCGCGGTCTTCGGCAATGCGCTGATGTTCGCCGTCGCTTTCGCCGTGGCGCTGAAACCTTTCCTCGGCCAGCCGATGGAGACGCCGAAACATCCGCACGAGGCCCCTGCGCTGCTCTGGCTCGGCCCCGCTGTTCTGGCCGTTCTCGGGCCGCTCGCCGCGATCTTTTCGGCCTTCACCCACGCCGGCATATCTTCGCCCATCGCTGCCGCCATCCGCCAGACGCCTGTCGATATCGATATTTCGCTTGTGCCGCATGTCGGCCTGCCGCTGCTGCTTTCCGTCCTGACCGTGCTCTTCGGCATCGGTGTCTATTGGCAGCTGGATCGCGCCCGTTTCCTGATGGCCGTCTTGCTGCGCGCGGCCGGTCCCGGGCCGGATCATGGCTTCGACGTCGCCGTATCCGGTCTTGTTCGCTTCGCCGGCCGCCTCATGCATGTTCTCCAGCCGGGGCGGCTCGAGATCTATGTCACCTGTACCTTCCTCTGTGTCGCCGCCATCCTCATCATTCCCCTGGCGGCCTATGATGAGCTGCCGCGTCTTCCCGCCTGGCCGGCCGACGTCAGGCTGCATGAATGGGCCGTCTTCCTGATCGCCGCCTTGGGCCTTGCCGCTGTCCTCGTTGCCCGCGACCGGCTGACGGCTGTGGTCTCTCTTGGCATCCAGGGCTTCGCCGTCGCCGTCATCTTCCTGTTGTTCGGCGCGCCGGATCTGTCCTTCACGCAATTCATGGTCGAAACTCTTTCGGTCGTCATCCTCGCGCTCGTCATGACCAGGCTTCGGCTCTCCCCCGCCGATCATCGCCCTATGGCCGGCAGGCTTTTCGACGGCGCGATCGCGCTCGCCTGCGGCCTCGGCTTTACGCTTTTGCTGATGCGGGCGACGCAAGCGCCGTTCAACGACGCGCTGACGGTCTTCTTCAATAGCTATTCCAAATCGATTGCCCATGGCGCCAACGTCGTCAACGTCATCATCGTCGATTTCCGCGGCACCGACACGCTCGGCGAAATCGCCGTCGTCGCCGTCACCGGCCTCGCCATCCTGGCGCTGATCCGCATCCGCGCCGGTACGGAGCGCAAGCTTGCCGCCAATGATCCGGATGCGGTGGGGGCAGGAGAGTGATCCCGTGAACACCCTCATCTTCCGCACCGTCGCCCCGTTCCTCACCGCGCTGATGCTGCTGTTTTCCGTCTTCGTGCTGCTGCGCGGCCACAACGAGCCGGGCGGCGGCTTCATCGGCGGCCTGATCGCCGCCTCGGGACTGGCGATCTACGGCATTGCCCGCGGTGTTGCCGCCGTTCGCCGCGCGCTCTTCTTTCATCCGCTGACGATCGCCGGCGCCGGCTTGCTGCTGTCGACCATCGCGGGCCTTCTTTCCATCCCCTTTGGTGTTCCCTTCATGACCGGCCTCTGGGTCTATCCGAGCCTCCTGGGCACCGAGGTGCCGCTGTCGAGCGTGCTGCTCTTCGATGTCGGCGTCTATCTCGTCGTGCTCGGCGCCATCACCTCGATTGCGCTGGCGCTCGAGGAAAAGGAGGTGGAGTGATGGAACCGCTTCTGGCAATCCTCGTCGGCCTGTTCTTCGCCGCCGCCATCTATCTGATGCTGTCGAAATTCTCGATCCGCATCATGCTCGGCATCGCCATCCTCGGCAATGCGGTCAATCTCCTGCTCTTTACATCAGGCCGGTTGACCAGCGAGGTGCCGCCGATCATCCCGGCCGGTCTCGACGCCCTGCCGTCAGGCACGGCGAACCCGTTGCCGCAGGCGCTCATCCTGACGGCGATCGTCATTTCCTTCTCTTTCCTGGCCTTCCTGCTGGTGCTGACCTACCGCGCCTATCAGGACCTCGGCACCGACGACACCAGTGAAATGCACGCCGCCGAGCCGGACGACCGGCCGCTGCCACCGTTGGGGTATTGAGGATGGACGTGGAAGTTTTGGCTGAAGCTCGGCAGGCGGCCTCCCTCTTCTCCCCAGCGGGGAGAAGGTGCCCGTCAGGGCGGATGAGGGGGGCGAGGAGCGATTGCGACGAGCGTCCGCAGCGCGAGCGAAGGACAGCGCGTGCCGTGCCGCCCCCCTCATCCGACCCTTCGGGCCACCTTCTCCCCGCTGGGGAGAAGAGGGAGCAAGGCGTGCCGAGCGGAAAAGAAGTCTGATTGCATGGCCGCTCCAATCACCATAGATCTCTCCGCCGCCCTGATCACCGCCCCGGTGCCGATCGGCCATTGGCTGGTCATCCTGCCGGTCGTCCATTGCATCGCGCTCGGCGCCATCTTGCTGATGGTGCGCGCCCATCCGCGTCTGCAGGGCTGGCTTGCCATATCAGGCCTTACGCTGCTGGTCGTCATGGATGCGGCGCTGCTTGCCAAAGTCGCTGCGGAGGGGCCGCTGACCATGGTCATGGGGCGCTGGCTGCCGCCCTTCGGCATCGCCTTCACCGTCGATCTCTTCGGCGCGCTGATGGCGTTCACCGCAGCCCTTGCCGCGCTCGCTGCCGGCATCTATGCGCTGGCCGATATCGGTGAAAGCGGCCGGCGGTACGGTTTCTTCCCGCTGCTGATGCTGCTGATGGCGGGCGTCACCGGTGCTTTTCTCACCGGCGACGTCTTCAATCTCTACGTCTGGTTCGAGGTGCTGCTGATCTCCTCCTTCGGGCTGATCATTCTCGGCTCCGAGCGTGAACAGATCGACGGGGCGCTGAGATATGCGGTGCTCAATCTCATCGCCACGACGCTGTTCCTGATCGGCGTCGGCATTCTTTATGCCGCCTTCGGCACGCTCAACATGGCCGACATCGCGGCAAGGGCCAAGGATTTGCGCGGCACGGCGCCGCTGATGGCGCTGGCAGGCCTCTTCCTGCTCGCCTTCGGCATGAAGGCGGCGGCGTTTCCGGTCAATTTCTGGCTGCCCGCCGCCTACCATACGCCGCGCATCGTCGTCTCGGCGCTGTTTGCCGGCCTGCTCACCAAGGTCGGCATTTACGCTCTGATCCGGGTGATGGTCATGCTGCTGCCGGTGGAACGGGAGGAACTGAGCCTCGTCATCGCGCTTGCCGCGGCCGCGACCATTCTGGTCGGCGCGCTCGGCGCGCTTGCCGAAAACGATATCCGCAGGCTGTTCGGCTATGTCGTCATATCGGGAATCGGCAACATGCTCGCCGGCGTCGCAGTCGGCAGCCCCGGCGGCATCGGCGGTGCGATCTTCTATGCCCTCCATTCCATCGTGCTGATGACCGCGCTCTACCTCGCAGCCGGCGAGATCGCCCGGCGGGGCGGCGGCTTTTCGTTGTCGGCCTTGGGCGGGCTCTACCGGCAAAGCGGCGGCTTTGCCGCGCTGTCTCTCGTGCTATTCCTGGCGGCCTGCGGCCTTCCGCCCTTTTCCGGTTTTTGGCCGAAGGTCATGCTCGTCAAGGCGTCGCTCGACAGCGGCGCCTGGTGGCTTGCAGCCTCGATCCTTGCGGGAGGTTTTCTGATGACCATCGTCTTCGGCCGCCTCTTCCTGCTCGCCTATTGGCGTCCCGCGCCGATGGTGCTCGCCCCGTCCCGGGCGTGCTGGCGCACCGGCCTGTCGCTTGCCGTGCTGACGGCACTGACCATCGGCTTCGGCATTCTGCCGGAACAACTGCTGAAACTGTCGCAATCGGCCGCCGCCGGCATTGTCGATCCGCAGGCCTATCTTCACTCGGTCTTCCCGGAAGGAAGTACGCCGTGATCGTCTTCCTCTTCAATCTGCTGCTTGCCATTGCCTGGGTCGCCGTCACCGGCAGCGCCTCGCTGCTCAACCTCATCTTCGGCTTCCTGCTTGGGACCCTGGCGCTCATCATCATTCGCGAGCCCTTCGGGAGCAGAGGATATCTGCGCCGCGCCCGTCTGGTGCTGTCGCTTGCCGCTTTGTTCCTGAAGGAGTTGTCGCTGTCGGCTTGGAAGGTCACGCTCACCGTTCTCTCGCCCGATATGAAGCTGAAGCCCGGCATCTTCGCCTTTCCGCTGACGGTCACGAGCGATTTCGAGATCACACTGCTCGCAAACCTCATCACGCTGACGCCGGGCACGCTTTCGGTCGATGTCTCCACAGATCGCCGCACGCTCTATGTCCACGCGCTCGATTGTTCCGATCCGGAAGCGACGAGGCGGGACATTGCCAACGGTTTCGAACGCAAGATCATGGAGGCCTTCCGGTGATTACGCCCGACACAATCATCGCGGCCGCATCGTCGGCCGCACTCGTCATCCTGAGCCTGGCGCTGCTTCTGACCGTCTGGCGCGTCATTGCCGGGCCGACCCTGCCGGACCGCATCCTCGCTCTCGACATGCTGACCGGCATAGCCATCGGTTTCATCGCCGTCATTGCGGTCAAAACAGGCTTTTCGCTCTATATCGATATCGCCATCGCGCTCGGCCTCGTCGGCTTCCTCGCAACTGTCGCTTTCGCCCGTTTCTTGCTGTCGCGCGGCAGCATCAAATCTGCGCCTTCCGCATCCGCGGCAAAAATTGACGCGAAGACCCGTCGGGCAGGGAGGAAGCGCAAATGATCGATTTCATCGTTGCCGTCATCACAGCTCTGCTCCTCATAACAGGCGCGCTCTTTGCTCTGTCAGCGGCGATCGGGCTGATCAGGTTGCCTGATCTCTATACGCGCATGCACTCGGCCTCGAAGGCGGGCACGGTCGGCTCCGGCCTGCTGCTCTTTGCCGCCGGCCTTTATTCGCAAGAACCGGCGATTCTCGTCCGCGCCATTGCCGGCTTCGTTTTCTTCTTGCTGACGGCCCCTGTATCGGCCCATCTGCTCGCGAGAGCGGCTCACCGTTCGGGATATGATCTTGGCGGCATTTCGGTGCGTGATGATATGCGCAAGCGCTGAGAACATATGCTGTTCGGCGCCTTAATCAGTTTTACGCGAACTTATGCACAGGAAGGAACGAATAAACCTTGCCGATGGCCTGCTCAATTCTTCATCTGACATTTTTTCTCAAGAAAAACGACAAATAATAATTGGCGTTTCCGCCAAACGATGGTATTTGAAAATGCAAGTAGAGTTCTGATTGTGAATGACAATCGTACTGCTTCCAAGTCCCTCAGTTTTGATTTTTAATGTCTAACTGAGGCCATCGCCTGGGGCATGACGTAGTGGCTTTCCATCAGGCAGTATAAGAACAGGTCTCGCTCTTCGGAATCTAGGGGTGGATTCGCGTTTTTCGGAACAGAAGTCGTTTCCTGTGCTTTTGCTGTTCGCTTCTACGAGGCGGGTCTTTGACGTGTCAGTCAAAGACCGTTTGAGCATGCTAACAGGAGAAAGAATATGACGGATATAGCGACCGGCAATGGGCCGGAGCTGCTTGTGGAACTGACGGCCGACATCGTCGCGGCTTATGTCAGCAACCATGTTGTCCCGGTCAGTGACCTGGCCAATCTGATTTCCGACGTGCATTCGGCATTGAGCAACACGTCCGTACCGCAGCCCGCTGCGGCGATCGTCGAAAAGCAGAAGCCTGCAGTTTCTGTCCGCAAGTCCGTGCAGGACGAGCAGATCACGTGTTTGGAATGCGGCGGTAATTTCAAGTCCCTCAAGCGCCACCTGATGACGCATCACAGCCTCTCGCCGGAGGAATATCGTGAGAAGTGGGACCTGCCGACCGACTACCCGATGGTAGCGCCCGCTTATGCCGAAGCGCGTTCGCGCCTCGCAAAGGAGATGGGCCTCGGGCAGCGCCGCAAGCGCGGCCGCGGCTGAGCTTTTTCGAAAGCCACCAAAGACAAAAGCCGGGTCCTATGCCCGGCTTTTTTGTATGCATTCAGGACGGAAAATAATCGCTCCAGTATTTCGTGCCCTGCCGCAACGAATCGTATGAACGGCAGGATAGTGCGAGAGGCCAGCCTTAAGCTTTGGCGCAAGGCGTAGAATGTATTCCCGTACTATCAGCAAGTGTTAATATACTCATCGCGGCCGGCAGGCCCGAATCGATCCTCTGCGGAGGGCTCTCAAATCAGGCCGGACGCAATCGCTTCAGGCCGCCGCCCGGACCCGTGCCTCTTCCCTGATTCTGTTCACCATCGACCGCAGTCCGTTCGAGCGCTGTGAAGACAGGTTTTCCACGAGGCCTATCCTCGAGAAGATCTCGAAGGCATCGAGGCCGGCGATCTCGGACGCCGGCTTGCCGGAATAGGTGGCGAGCACGATGGCGACCAAGCCGCGTACGATATGGGCGTCCGAATCACCCTCGAAGCTCATGATGGGATTGTCGGGATCGCCCGTCGTATGCGTCACCAGCCAAACCTGGCTGGCGCAGCCCATCACCTTGTTCTCGGAGGTGCGCTTTTCCTCGGCCAGTTCTGGCAATGCCTTGCCGAGTTCGATGACATAGCGGTAGCGGTCTTCCCAATCGTCCAGGAAAGTGAAGTCGTCGATGATCTGGTCGAGGGATGCCATGGAAAAGCCTTTCACCGTTCAAGCAGTCCCAGCAAAAGTGCGCAGCGGTTTTGCGTCCGGAATGCGTCAGGAAATGCTTCTAAAGTGCATATAGGTGAAAGACCGGCGGATTTGAACCGTTAAAAAAGAACGCCGTGAGGGATGGGCATCCTCACGGCGCAGCAACATGCTGAATTGAAACAGGGCAGGCACGTCAGGCATGGGGCATTTCCGCGTCATGCGGACCACCGATGCAAGCTGGAGAAACGGTACGCTAAATCCAAAAGGTTAGAGCGGCCGCAGAAATTTCGTCAGATGGCCGGCTTCGGCGTCGGCAGCGGGATAGCGCCGGTCATCACCGTCTCGGCCGTATCCTCATCATCGACCGGCGGACGGTAAGGCATCGGCTGGTTGAGGGCTGCCTTTGCCTCGCGCACCTTCTCCTGGATCGAAGGCGCGGCGAGAGAGGGCATGGCAAGCGTCGCCGGAGCCTGCGCCTCGGCAAGCTTCGCGGTCGCCGGCGCCGCGTCCTGGAATTGGCTGTCGAGCAGTTCGTAGGCAACGCGGGCGCCTTCGCGGGCCCGGTAGCCGAGGGCGGTGAAAGTCTCGGCGCCCTTGACGCAGACCTCGGGTTTTTCCGAGCACATGCCGGTCAGATAGTCATAGGCGCCGCTTGCCGCCGTAAACGCGTCGGAAAGCTGCAGTTGCGGGCCGCTGGCAAGCTTGTCGGAACTTTCCGTGCTGAAGACGGAAAGAAGCACGAGCACAAGTCCAAACCAGAAGGATCCTTTGATCAGAAACCACATTGTCGTTGCCCATCCTGTTTGTCCCGTCCGGTCTTGTCGCCGAATCAGGCCGGTTGTCCGGTGTGTTTTCACCCTATCGCCAAGTTGCGAATGCCGCTTTTCGAAACTCACGCGCATTTGCGGCAAATTTAATTCAAATTTTAGCGAATGGGATTTGAGCCGGATTTTAGTCGAATGCGAGCGATCGCCGTTAAGCATCAAGGCAGCACCTGCTTGCAATTGCACGGCTTTTGCGAATTCGCCTTGCCACAAGAGTTAACGCTATGCTGAAATATGAAGGAAATCCGCTGCTTACCCGCTATTAACCACAAAAAGCAAAGAGACTGCCAGATGCCTCAAAACGGGAATTTCGGCTCTTTCAGGCTGTGAAGAGGGCTTTTGCCTTATCCTTTCCTTAAGCCGCCAAGGCCTATTGTCCGGATCAACAGACAGCCTTTTCGGCGGGTATTGCGTGCGTGTATTGGGTAACATTGGCGGCTGGATGACGGCCCTCGTAGACCGGGCGGCGACAAGCTGGCTTTCCCGGACGGGAGGCGGCGAAGCCGTGCGCCAACGCGAGCTCGCCATCCTGCGCCGCCTCGTCCTGCTCTCTTCGGCCGCTCTCGTGGCCGCTCCGATCGGCCTGTCGACCGTCACCAGCCCGGCCGTCGCCCTGCCGGCGGGTGTCGCCATGGTTTGCGCCGCCTTTCTCTTTTCCGCCGTCGGAAGCATCGCGCTCGCCCGCCAGGGTTCGCCCGCCGGCATCGCCACCCAGTCGGCCGAGGATTTCCTCCTCGCGGTGACTCCCGGCCTCGTCTTCTTCCTCGACCCGCAGGGCAGTGTGGTGACGGTCGGTGGCCGTGACCACTGCGACTTCCTCGCCTGGATGCGCGATCCCCGGGGTAGAGGCTTCTTTGAGCAGGTACACGTCTCCGACCGTATCCTTTTCCTCCAGTCGCTCGATAGCCTGCGCCGGGGCGAGGACGCAGCGAGCGTCGACCTGCGGCTCGACCGGCCTTCCGTCGGACGCGGCCAGCGCCAGTTCGCACATCTGAGAATGGATATGACCGCGCGGCGCGACGCTGATGGCGAGCTTGCCGCTGTCGTCGCCCAATTGCGCGATGTCTCCGTCGAGCAGCAGCTGCGTGACGAAGCCCAGAACCGCGCGGCCGATGCCGAATCCGCAAACGACGCCAAATCGCGCTTCCTTGCTGCGGTGAGCCATGAGCTGCGCACGCCACTGAACGCCATTCTCGGCTTTTCCGATATCCTGATCGGCGAATATTTCGGCAAGTTCGAAAACGACCGCCAGCGCGAATATGTCGGCCTGGTCCGTGAATCCGGCGCGCATCTCTTGTCCGTCGTCAACACCATGCTCGACATGAGCAAGATCGAAGCTGGCCGCTACGAGCTGATCCTGGAAGCCTTCGATATATCGAGCTCCGTCAAATCCTGCGAATCGATGCTGGCATTGCAGGCCAAGACCAAGGGCGTCACCCTGACGAGCCGCATTCAGCGCGGCCTTGGCGAGATCGTCGCCGATCAGCGCGCCATCCAGCAGATTCTCATCAATCTCGTCGGCAATGCCGTGAAGTTCACGGAAGCCGGCGGCGTCGTCTCCATCGATGCGGCGGTGCGCGACGGCATCCTGAAGCTGACGGTCAGCGATACCGGCATCGGCATCCCGGCCGACAAGCTGGCATTGCTCGGCCAGCCCTTCGTCCAGATCCAGAACGACTACACCCGCCGCTTCGAAGGCACCGGTCTCGGCCTCTCGCTGGTCAAGGGGCTGGTGTCGCTGCATGGCGGAAACTTCGCTATCGCCAGCCAGCCGGGCGAGGGCACGATCATCACCATCGAGATCGCAGCGGACGGCTCGGGCGCCACGCGCGCCGATGAAGCCGGCCATGGCGCAACTGTCGAGTTTCCACCGCGGCTGAAGGGCGCGGTCAATACCGGCGCAGAAGTGGAAGAGGGGCTTTTCGATGGCCGCGCGCAAGCGAAAATCGCCTAAGGGAAAAAAGGGACGGCAGCAGCCGGGCCTTTTGATGACGGGTGCGGCCGCCCTCGGTGGCCTTAGCCTGCAGGGCGCGACCGTGCTCGGCGGTGTCATCGGCCGCAATCCGTCCGTCGCCGGCGGCACGATCGCCTTCGCCGTCATCTTCTCCTTCGTCGCCGCCAATGCGCTCTGGTATCAGCCGGGCCTGCATCCGCATCCGATTTTCCGTACCCGCGACCCGCAGTCTCCAAACGTGCTCGGCGCCCGCCGCCCGGCCGAGGAGCCGCAGGGCGACGTCACGACCTTCCGGATCGAACGCCCGGAGGATGGAGCCACCACCAATGCGACGCCGGCGCCGGCAGCAGCTGGCCAGCAGCCGAGCCAGCTCGTCATGGACATCCAGCAGCAACTGGTGCGCCGCGGTCTCTATAGCGGCACGCCGGACGGGATCATCGGCCCCCGCACCAGTGCGGCCATCCTTTTCTTCGAGGAAACCGTCGGCATGGCCCAAAGCGGCGACGCGACGCCCGAGGTTCTTGCGGCTCTGAAAACGGACGCCGCCGGCCCGACGACCGTGCCCGCCGAAAAGCCGCTCGAGGATGTGAGTTCGAAGGCATCGTCGGAAGATCCGGTCGCAGCGGCGATCCGCAGCGCCGAGAAGACGATCAAGACGGCCCCATCGGCTGCAAAACAGGTTCCATCAAGCGAAATCGCCAATGTCGATCTGGTGCTGAAAATCCAGAAGGGCCTTTCCAACATGGCCTATGCCAATGTCGGCGTCGACGGCGTCGCCGGAGAGCAGACCCGCGCGGCCATCCGCCATTTCCAGAAGCACTATAATCTGCCCGAGAACGGCGAACCGAACGAGGCGGTGCTGAAGAAACTCAAGGAAATCGGCGCGATCTAGAGCAATTCCGTTTTTCTTCGAATCACGGAATTGCTCTATCTCTTTGTTTTCAGGCAATTCCGGACGCAAAACCGCTGCACACTTTTGCTGGAATTGCTTTAGCCCCAAAACGCGCAGTCGCGCCTTGGCCTTGTCCTACAACCTAAGTCTAAGACGCAGCTGCCGTTTGCAACTTGTTAACCATGTTGCCGGAAGCTTTTCTGATTGAGGCGGGGGAGCGTCGGTCATGCATGCGCTGAAGGTGATAGACGATCGGGCCGGAGAGGCGGCGGCCGAGGCGGGAGGGCCTGACCCCGACGCTTTGCGCCATATTCTGTTGCGCCTTGCCGAAGAGGCCTCCACCCTTGGCATCGATCTCGTCGACATCGCCGGCGCCATTCAGGACATGGCTGCGATGTCGGCCAGGCATGCCTCTGCCTTCGACAACGTTACCCGCACCGCGCTTGCGATTGCCGAGACCAACCGCGCGGTGGCCGTCTCGCTGCGCGAGACAGACCATACGGCGGCCGAGGCTCGCCACATGCTGAAGGAATCAGCCGACCGCCTGTCCGGTTCGGTCGCCGAGATCGGCCACATGGTTCAGTCCTCCAACGAGATCGGCACCGAAATCGCCGGTTTTTCAAAATCGCTTGCCGATGTGGACAAGATCGCCGAGGAGATCAGCACCATTGCGCGCCAGACCAACCTGCTGGCGCTGAACGCCGCAATCGAGGCCGCACGCGCCGGCGATGCGGGCAAGGGTTTTGCGGTCGTCGCCGCCGAAGTTCGTGCCTTGTCGCTGCAGACGTCGAAGGCGACAGGCTCCATCCAGGATACGCTGGACGAACTGCGCGTGAAGATCGATCGGCTGTCGGTCGCAGGCAGCGATGCGCGCAAGAGCGCTGCCGGCGTGCGCGACAAGTCGGAGGCGATGCGTGGAGCCTTCGACAGCATGGAAAATGTCATTACCCGCATCCTCGACAGTTCGACCGTGATGGCCAACACCACCGAGGCGGTCGACCAGCAATGCGCCGGATTCGTCCAGACGCTCAGCGATATGTCGGCCGAAGTCGCCGGCTCGAATGTCAGGCTGCAGCAGGCCGCCACACGTGTCGACAGCGTCGTCGGCCTTTCCGAAACCCTGATCCAACTGACGGCGAGCGCCGGCGTCAAGACCGCCGACAGCCATTGGATCGAGGAGGCGCAATCGGTGGCAAGGCAGATTTCCGGCGCTTTCGAACGCGCCGTTGCCGAAGGCCAGATCGGCCTCGACGCTCTCTTCGACCGGCGCTACCGCCCGATTCCCGGTAGCGATCCGGCACAGGTGATGGCGGCCTTTACCGAACTTGCCGACCGCCTGCTGCCGCCGATCCAGGAACCGGTTGTCGCCGCGGACGAGCGCATCGCCTTCTGCGCCGCGATCGACGAGAACGGCTACCTCCCGACCCACAACCGGAAATTCTCCCAGCCGCAACGGCCTGGCGACACCGTCTGGAACACCGCCAATTGCCGCAACCGCCGCATCTTCGCCGATCGTGTCGGCCTTGCCGCCGGCCGCAGCACCGCGCCATTTCTGGTCCAGACCTACAGGCGCGACATGGGTGGCGGCAATTTCGTGATGATGAAGGATATCTCGGCTCCGATCACCGTCCGGGGGCGGCATTGGGGAGGCTTGCGGCTGGCGGTCAAGGTCTGACGCGGCATCAGGATTTGACCGGATTGCCGCCGCCCGTGCGCCGGTCTATACCGCGCCGATGAGATTGCGCGCCGACATTTTCGTTTCCGCCCTCCTGCGCCGCGTCTTCGCCAGCGGCGATTTCGCCGCCGTGGAGAAAAAGGGCGCGGAGGAAGCGGGTGCGATCTTCATCCGCCAGCACTTTCGCGATGGCCTGGAGACGCTCTATGCGCCGGCGCCGCAGACCGCCTTTGGCGATGAGCAGACCGGCGACCGCCTGTTCGAGATCCGCCTGCTGCGTGCCGAGCCGGAAGCGGTGTGGGCGATGCTGGAGCGCGAACGCAAGTTCGACCCCGATCTCTGGATCGTCGAGCTGGAGGCGGAGGAACTGGGCGACCTGATCCCGCTCGCGAGGGATGGCGGCTGACGGGTCGAAGGCGTGCGTTAGAGCATGTCGCGCAAAAGTGTGCGACGGTTTTGCGATAACGACATGCTTAAAAACAAAGATCTAAAGCGCAAGGAGCGAATCTGAAAGATCGCGACGCGCTTTAGTTTAGCGTGACCGCCGCCCCAGGACGCGCATGTCGCGCTGCTGCGGCGTCTGGCGGATGAAGCGATAGTTGGCCGCTTCCTCAATTGCGGGTGCAGCGGGCGCCTCGGGCTTGTACGTGTAGCGATCGGCGCGCCGCCAGGCTTCGACCCGTTCGTGGCATTCTTCCGGATCCAGCGCATCGAGCACCATCCAGCCACGTGTGACGTTGTGCTGCGGCTCGGCAAGATGCGGATAGAGCTTTTCGAGCACGAAGACGGCGTCGAGGAAGCCCATGCCGAGGCTCGTCAGCGTGGTGGCGAGCTGTTGGCCGGAAAGATCGAGCATGATGCGCTCGGCAAGCCAGCGGCTGGCGGACAGGGCATCGGCAAGTGCTGTTGCGAAATGCATGGCTTCGCGTGAGCGGGCAAAGCGCACCAGCAGCGCTTCCTGAATGTCGGTGAGCGTGCGCAGGCCGAGCCTGTCGTCGTCGCTGCGGCCGAGATGGCCGGCAAGGCCAAGGATGCGCTCGCGCAGCGCCTCTTCATTGGCGACCCGTTGTTCCTCGAGCGCCTCCGCTTCATTGGTCTCCACCGGGATAGGCGCAAGCGGCACTGCCGGAGGCTCGGCGAGTTGAGTGACCGTGGCTGCTGCCCGCGGGCCGGCCTGGCGCAACGCCACCAATGCATCGATGACCTTCGGCGAGAGCGAATCGCGACTGACGATCGCCTTGACGTGATCCTTGCCCTGGGTGCGCGCGATGGTGATCAGCGTCTCGTCGGCGATTGCCTTGGAGGCCGCAATGAAGGGCGCCGCGATTTCGATCGGCTGGCTGCCGATGAACAGCGCCACGGCTGCCGGTATGTGATCGCATTGAGACAGGGCGGCCACCGCCTGGCGCTTGGCCTCGTCGGAGGAGGCCTGGAACAACGGCGTGAAAAGCTCGGCGAACTGGCGCAGTTCGGATCGTGTCGGGTGAGACAGATTCTCGAAACTGCTGACGGTCGCCATCAATACCACGTCCTTTTTCCTGACGGCCAACGGGCCTTCTAGGTCTCGAAACCGGTCACGCACAAGAACACCTGAAAACGCGGAACAAGGGGAACCAGGGATCGACATGCGCTGGCGGAACGCATGCCGGGCCACACGGTTATGAACAAATCCTACACCGGTACGGTTAATGCATGCTGAAGATTTTATTAAAATGCAACAGAAAGATACACGCGCTGCGTGTTGCTAAATGATTAGCCGGCAATGCGAATGGTTTTGTTTTGAAAGGCGTCGCGATGATCGTGCATTCGCGATGCAACGGTGGAAATGGTTCAGGCTTTCCTGTGATCGCGCAGGGCGTGCAGCAGCTTTTCGCGGCTGTCGTAACCGGCCTGATAGAGGTCGAGTGCTGTCGATGCCGCAGACTGAGCCTCGACGCTGACGATATCGATGTGCCGTTCCGTGCACCAGGCGTCCAGCGCGCTGCACAGCACGTCGAAATCCTGGGATGAGAAAGATGAATTCACGAGCAAAGACACAGCCTGCCCTCCGCATCGACATCACGAAGATACGCTGATCGGTCTGAGCCGCAATGAATATTTTCGTGACGTATATTTGCAACAGCTGTCCGTGCAACGCGAGATAACAGCGGCATTGTCGCCAACTCTATGAATTTCTTCTGATTTTATACTTTGTCTCCGTTCGCG
This sequence comes from Rhizobium sp. R635, assembly GCF_002211285.1. Lineage (GTDB taxonomy): Bacteria > Pseudomonadota > Alphaproteobacteria > Rhizobiales > Rhizobiaceae > Rhizobium. The sequence continues at coordinate 62,963 of NZ_LOKX01000011.1, forward strand.
CTTTTGTGCGGGCGGCGTGAAACCAAAACAACTGTCCGAGCGTTACAAGAAAATCAGGTGAACCGGTGTTTGGCTTCAGTCGAACATTAGGAAACTGTTAACTATCGTGTGTCTCAATTCGGATAGGAACGACGCGATTTGAGTAACTGGATCGTTGAAACTCCGCATCACGGTATTTCAGTCAGGTGCCGTGGGAAAGGCGCGAATGCCCTCGGTCCGGTGATCCCGGCGCCGCAGGACGCGTCGGCCCGCAGATTGGCGGGCAGGGTGAAATCCATCGCAAGTTCATCCGTCTCGGGCAGTGCATGGAGACGAGAATGGCAATAGTAGTCGCATTGGCGGATCGGCGGCCGCGGGCGCCGCGTCGCCCGGATAAAGAGCCCCGCGAAGCCAAGATCCTTTGGTTCACCGGCGTCCGCTATGAGCGGCTGGCCGAGAGCCCGAAGCGTCGCCCGGCGCCTCAGCCGCGCGTCAATAAAAAGTAACGCGCTTTCAACCTCAGCGCGTGGTGAACTGTTCGCAGCCGGCTTCCGTGAGGAAGTTCCGCGCGGCTTCATCGAAGCTTGCCTGCGGCGCTAGCGTCCGCAGCACGGCATAACCGTCCGGCCGCGCCATCTCCACCAGGATCGTCTGCTGCAGTTCCTGCGGCAGGTTCTTGCGAAGGTCCGTCAGCTGGATCGGGCCGCCCGCCAGCACATCGAGCGCGCCGCCGACCGATGTCCGGTCGTTCATGCTGAAGACCTCGTTGGAGGCGCTGTCGTAAATCGCGATCGACCAGAAGGGCACATTGCCCCTGGCGGTGAAGTGCACCGGCGCATCTTCGACGTCGAAGGAGCAGACGGCAGTGCGCACGAAAGGATCGCCGTTGGCGAGGCCTGCCTCGTCATATTGGCCGCTCAGCAGGTAGAAATTATTGAGGTCGCCTTCTGCCTCCACGCGGGTCGCCGCATCCCTGCCGGTGAAGTGCGGCAGCGAGAGGATGATGACGAGATGCAGCAGCGCTGCGCCGAAAAGGCCGGTGAGAACGGCGAATATGATTCTAAGCATTGCCGCATCCGGTCTTGGTGAGCTTCGGCATGGCGAGATCGATCACGCCGGAACTGCCGGCGGTCGGCGTGTCGAACAGCGTCAGCACGAGCCGGAAGGTGCCGGCCTGCGGCAGCGCCAGCCAATTGCCAGGCTGCGCGACGGCTGAGATCTCGATCGAGAAGCTGCTGTCGGGCTGACGCAGCACCGTCCAGGAATTCAGCGCCGAGGGAAGCCCGGTCTTCACCGCCGCCGGATTGCCGCCATTGTCGGCGGTAAAGAGCGTCCAGAGCCGGGCAGGCGGCGTCTGCCCGCTGAGGCGGTAGCCGCAGCCGGCATTCAGCCGCGCGCCGTCGTCGTCGACGCTCGCCGTAAAAGTTAGCCCTTCCGCGCTGCCGTAGAGCAGCTTGCCGGCGCGCGCCCGGTGCGACTTGGCGTAAGGGTCGGCGTCCACCGTCTGCAATGCCGGAAAGGCTTCCCAGGCGCCGAGCTTGATGGCGCCGAAACCCTGTGTCGCATCCAGCGCATACTGCGTGATCATGATCCCGCCGCCGAAGGCGACGATCAGCGTGATCAGGATGAAAAGGGGGAATCGAAACACGTCAAAACCTTGGAAACCACATCGGATGAAAGGGTTACCACTGATTCTGGCAGGGTGGAATGCCATGCGACGACATGGACGCCAATCAATCCACGGTCACGCGGCGCGCACGAATGCTTGCCTGGGGACCAAGCGGCGCCGACTATCCGGCGCTCGCCACCTTCTGCGGCGTGAGAGGTGCTGCCTCTTTCAGTTTTTCGCCGAGATCCTTGAGAATGTTGGTGGATGGAACCGAGAGCATGCGCGGTCGGATGAGTTGCGGCAATCCGTCCTGCGGCTTGGCGGCGACGGTCTTGGCGGCATCCTTTTCCGAGGGCAGGGGGTTTTCGACGCCGGGAATGGCGCGCAGCGTCACACCCTGATGGGCGTAGTCCATGGCGCGCTTGAAGGTCATCGCCGGCAGCGAGCCGCCGGTCATCTCGTTGGTTGAGGTGTAGTCGTCATTGCCGAACCAGACGGCGCAGGTATAGTTGCCGGTGAAGCCGACGAACCAGGCGTCGCGATAGGCCTGGGTCGTGCCGGTCTTGCCCGCCGTCAGGATGCCGTTGTCGAGCGCCGCCTTTCGCGCCGTGCCGACATAGGGAACGCGCGACAGCATCTGGTTCATATAGGCGTCGGCCTGTTCCGACAGCACCCGTTTCGGCGCCGGCTCGTCGCGGTCGAAATCATAGAGCACGTCGCCATCGTAATCGAGGACCTGGGTGACGCCGTGGCGGCGCGACTGGTAGCCGCCGGCCGGGAAGGTGGCATAAGCGGTCGCCTGATCGAGCACCGTCACCTCTGACGTCCCGATCGGGATGGTGACGTCGTCGCGGATCGGCGTTTCGACGCCGAGGTTCTTGGCCATGGCCCGGATCGGCTGGATACCGAGCTTCTCCTTGGCGAGCCGCACCGGGATCGTGTTGATCGACTGGGCGATCGCGGTTTCGAGCGTGATACGGCCCACATAGCGATTGGCATAATTGTGCGGGCTCCAATTGCCCCAGTAGATCGGCGCATCGACGATCGTCGTCTGCGGCGTCATCCCGCTCTCCATCGCCACTGCATAGGTGTAGACCTTGAAGGAGGAGCCCGGCTGGCGCAGCGCCTTGGTGGCGCGGTTGAACTGGCTCTCGCCGTAATCCCGTCCGCCGACCATGGCGCGCACGGCGCCGCCGTTTTCGATCATCACCATGGCGCCCTGCTTGGCGTGATAGGCCTCGCCATATTCGCGCAGCGACGTCTCGACCGAATCCTCGGCGGCCTTCTGGATGCCCATGTCGATCGTCGTGCGCACGATCAGCGAATGCTGGTGGAAGCGCGGCGAAAGCCGCTGTACCTCGTCGAAAGCCCAATCGAGGAAGAAATCGGGCGATTCAACCTCGTTGCGGTCGACGACGGTCGCCGGGCTGCGCCTGGCGGCGATCACCTGGCCTTCGGTCATCAGCCCGCTCTGCACCAGATTGGTCAGCACCTCGTTGGCGCGCGCGCGCGCCGCCGGCAGGTTGACATGCGGCGCATATTTCGCCGGCGCCTTGAAGAGGCCGGCGAGCATGGCGGATTCGGCAAGGTTCACGTCGGTGATGTTCTTGCCGAAATAGAACTGGGCGGCTGCCGCAGCGCCAAAGGTGCCGCCGCCCATATAGGCGCGGTCGAGATAGGTGGAGAGGATTTCTTTCTTGGAGAGGTTCGCTTCGAGCCACAGCGCCAGGAAGGCCTCGGTGATCTTGCGGTCGATCGAGCGCTCGTTGGAAAGGAAGAGGTTCTTGGCGAGCTGCTGGGTCAGCGTCGAGCCGCCCTGGACGACTTCGCCGGCCTGGGCGTTGGTGACCATCGCGCGGAAGAGACCGATGACGTCGATGCCGAAATGGTCGAAGAAGCGCCGGTCTTCGGTGGCAAGCACCGATTTGATCAAGGAATCCGGCAGCTCGTCGATCGGCACGGAATTCTGGTGAATGACGCCGCGATGGCCGATGACGTTGCCGTAGCGGTCGGTGAAGGTGACGGCAAAATCGCCGCGGTTGCGCCAGTCTTCCTTGGTCGCTTCGAAGGCGGGCTGGGCGAGCAGCAGCATCAGCACCGAGCCGGCCGCCCCGAGCGTCAGCCCTTCGCCGGCAAGTTCGAAGACCATGCGCTTCCAGCCGCGCACGCGGAAGCGGCGGAAGAAGATGGTGGTGTCTTCCCAGATCTCGCCGGCGCGGAAGCCGGCGTTCCAGACGGTCGAATCGATCCACGAATCGATGCGCAGCAGGATGTGACGTTTTTTCGCCGGCCGCTTGGCCGCCGCATCTGCCGTCTCTTTTCCTGGCCCGTTTTCTGGCTTGTCCGGATCCTGCACGTCCTGTATTCCCGCCTGATCGCGCATCGCTCATGTCCGGCCGCCGGAAAGCGAAGAAAGCGCGAGGCCCATGGGGCCGAAAAGCTCTCCGGTATCGGGAGAGGTTCCTCCGATACCAGGAGCATGCTGAAGAATTGATTGATTTCTCAGCCGATAACAAGAGAGATACGGGAGCGGTCACGTGAATTTGCGGGCCGCTGTTGCAAGAAACGGACGATGAACGATCTGCCCTTCTGGAAGAGCAAGACTCTTACCGAAATGACCGCCGCCGAATGGGAGAGCCTCTGCGACGGCTGCGGCCTCTGTTGCCTCAACAAGCTCGAGGAATGGGAGAGCGGTGACATCTATTTCACCTCCGTCCGCTGCAAGCTGCTCGACGGCGAAAGCTGTCGTTGCTCCAGCTATGAGAACCGCTGGGATTTCGTGCCGGATTGCGTGCAGCTGACGAAGGAGAACGTGCCTGAAATCGCCTGGCTGCCGCCCACCTGCGGCTACCGGCTGGTCAGCGAGGGCCACGATCTCTATTGGTGGCATCCGCTCGTTTCCGGCGATCCCGAAACCGTCCATGCCGCCGGCATTTCCGCACGGGGCCGCACGATCAACGAAAACGAGATCGATATCGACGATCTCGAGGATTACGTCGTCGATTGGCCGCTGACGGTCGGCGAGGACAAGGATGATCCGGAGGATTGATCTCGCGGCCTTGTATCCGCGCGCCGTAAAATTGGCGCTGCCCGCCGCTTGATTATCGAAAAGCGGGATCCCATCTGGGGTGCGACCCGCTGGTCCGGGCCCCTCTGGCGAGAGCTTCGGCACTCTTGCGATGTCGGACCTCTTTTCCGATAACCAGTGCCGACAGGGGACTATCCTTGGATTTCTCTTTTTTGTTCGCCGAGTGGCTGGGAACGCCGCTCTGGATGTGGTCGAGCTTTTTCGTCCTCGTCATCGCCATTCTATCGTTCGACCTCGGTATTCTTCATAAGCAGAACAAGGAGATCGGCGTCCGCGAAAGCATCAAGCTTTCTGCCCTCTATATCGCTCTTGGCCTCGCCTTCGGTGGCTGGGTGTGGTGGTATCTCGGCTCCGATGCCGGTCTTGCCTATCTGACGGGCTTCGTCGTCGAAAAGACGCTGGCGCTCGACAACGTCTTCGTCATCGCCCTGATCTTCTCCTTCTTCGCCGTGCCGCGCCTCTACCAGCATCGTGTGCTCTTCTGGGGCATCCTCGGCGTCATTGTGCTGCGTGCCATCATGATCGGTGTCGGCGCGACGCTGGTCGCCGAATTCGCCTGGCTTCTCTATATCTTCGCCGCATTCCTGATCGTGACCGGCATCAAGATGCTGGTCGTCAAGGAGGCTGAGCCTGATGTCTCGAAGAACGTGCTCGTTCGCTTCATGCGCAGCCGATTCAACGTCACCGAGGAACATCACGGCGAGCGGTTCTTCGTCAGAAAGGCAAACCCGAAGACGGGCAGGATGACCTGGTTCATCACGCCGCTCTTCATGGCGCTCGTCATGGTCGAAGTGGCCGACGTCATCTTCGCCGTGGATTCGGTTCCGGCGATCTTCGCCATCACCACGGATCCGTTCATCGTCTACACCTCGAACATCTTCGCGATCCTCGGCCTCCGCGCCCTCTATTTCGCGCTCGCGGCGATGATCCATCGCTTCCGCTACCTGAAGCCGGCGCTCGCCATCGTGCTGATCTTCATCGGCTCGAAGATCTTCCTCGCCGATCTGCTGGGTATGGAAAAATTCCCGGCCGCGCTGTCGCTTGGGATCACATTCGCGATCATTGCCTCGGGCGTGGTCTGGAGCCTCATCAAGACGCGGGGTCCACAGCAGCCCGCTTGAGCGGGCTGTAGCCGAAGACCCGCAATGCGCAGCCGCTATCGGCATCCTGAGCCGGCCCGGCTCGGAGTGACCGCCACCAGTTGGAATGGACTGTATGATGTCTGATCGAAACGGAAGTGCACGGCCATCCCAAGGGATGGCCACCGCGCGGCTCCGAGAGATGCTGGAGCTCGCCCGGGAGAAAGGTAGTCTCTCCATCGGCGAGGCGCTGGAAACGATGGGCAGGACCAGCCTTGCCTTCACCATCCTCTTCCTGGCAATCCCGGCGCTGACGCCGATCCCCGGCCCGTTCGGAATGGTGTTCGGCACCGCGCTTGCGCTTGTCTCCCTCCAGATCGTCGCGGGCGGCCGGAAGGTGTGGCTGCCCGCCGTCATAAGGAACCGCCAGGTATCTCCGGCAGCGCTCGACCTTGTCGTGCGTCACGCGGTTCCCGTCATTGCCCGGGTGGAGAAGGTGGTCCGTGCCGGCCGGCTGAAAGCGCTCACAGGCCCGACGGTGCAGGTGCTTCTCGGCATTCCGGTCTTCCTGCTCGCGGTGGTGATCGCGCTGCCGATCCCTTTCGGCAATATCCTTCCGGTATTCTCGCTGGTGGTCCTGGCCGTTGCGTTGATGGAGCGTGACGGGCTCGTCACCTTGATTGGGCTGCTGCTGACAACGGTGACCATCGGCGTGACCGCCGCTCTGCTTTATTTTATCCAGGCCATGATCGTAACAGCCTATTAGGCTCAGCGGAGCAGGGTCAGAGCTTCACCACGGCGAGGAAGCGCCGCAGTTCCTTTTCCACATGGGCGTCCACTGGTCCTTCCGGGCCGAACCCCCACCAGGTAAGCGAACCTTGCCATTGGGACAGCATCAGCCGGGCGATGGTCTCCGGCGCTTTCGCCGATCCGAAGCAATGCGCAATCGCCGCCGTCAGCGCCGTTCCCCAGGCCGCGCCTCGGGCGCGCAGCACCGGATCGCGAAAATCCTCGCGAAGCACCAGCAATCCCTCGCCATAGGCGGCGGGATTGTCGCCGTAATCCTGCGACAGGCCGACGAGCAGCGCGACGGCGCCTTCCGGGGTCTTCGGCACGGCTTCGGCAAGCCGTGCCGTTTCCGCGTCCAGCCTGTCCCAGGCATGGAGCAGGGCCGCGCGCAGCATCGCCGCCTTCGTTGCGAAACGCTGCACCAGTGTCGAGCCGGAGAGGCCGCTTGCCTTGGCGACCGCCGCAAAGGTCGCCGCATCCGGCCCTTCGGCGTGGATCAGGGCCAGCACCATGGCGAGAAGCTGCTCATCGGAAAGGGTGCGCCGGCGCGGCATGAAATTCCTCTTGCATTCGCCACTAATATGAACGAACGTTCGTTTATATACAATAGGCATCGGCCGGAGCCGGCGATCGGTATGACGGACGTTCTAGCGTGGAGGATGGAAAAGTGACAGTGGACTTGCGAGGCAAAGTGGCTTTGGTTGCCGGTGCGACGCGCGGCGCCGGCCGAGGTATCGCGGTGGAACTGGGTGCTGCCGGCGCCACCGTCTATGTCAGCGGGCGCACGACGCGCACCCGGCAATCCGAATATCTTAGACCGGAGACGATCGAGGAAACGGCCGAACTGGTGACGTCGGCAGGCGGCAAGGGCATTGCCGTGCAGGTGGATCATCTCGTTGCGCAACAGGTCGAGGCGCTGGTTGCCCGTATTCGTGGCGAGACCGGCCGGCTCGATATTCTCGTCAACGACATCTGGGGCGGCGAGAAGCTGTTCGAATGGGACAAGGCCGTCTGGGAACATTCGCTGGACAGTGGCCTGCGCATGCTGCGGCTCGGCATCGAGACGCATCTGATCACCGCCCACTACGCCCTGCCGCTGATGATCGAGCGGCCGGGCGGGCTGCTGGTGGAAGTGACCGATGGCACGGCCGAATACAACGCCACGCACTACCGGCTTTCGCCCTTCTATGATCTCGTCAAGACAAGCGTCACCCGCATGGCCTGGGCGCATGCGCAGGATTTGGCAAAACATGGCGCCACGGCCGTTTCGATCACACCCGGCTGGCTGCGCTCCGAAATGATGCTGGATGCTTATGGTGTGCGTGAAGAGAATTGGCGCGACGCGACGAAGGTACAGCCGCACTTCGCCATCTCCGAAACGCCGCGCTTCGTCGGCCGCGCCATTGCGGTCATATCAGCCGATCCCGATCGCGCCCGCTGGAACGGTCAGTCGCTGTCGAGCGGCGGAATGGCCAAGGTCTACGGCTTTGACGACATCGATGGTTCGCGGCCGGATTGCTGGCGCTACATGGTGGAGGTCCAGGAGGCGGGTAAACCTGCCGACGTAACGGGTTACCGGTGACGCCGTCTGTTACACGCCGTTTTATTTCTTGGGCGCGCTGCTTCCCTGCGGAGCGGTTTGGGCCGCTGTCTTCATCTGGGCTGCGAATGTCCCTGCCGTCTTCGGCGCCAGCTTGTCCTTCTTCGGTTTGCGAGCCTCGCGATTGCTTCTCAGCTGTCCCTTTGCCATGGATCGATCTCCTCTGTTCAGACGAAATTTCTGCGGTCTGTGCCGTGATCACCCACGGGTTTTCTGCCCGGCTGAGCGCTCACCTCTTAGCTGGCGGCGCGCCTTTCGCGGGGCAATCCCTGTATTGCATATCGGTCGTAAACCGGCGTTACCGCTTTCGGCGGCGTCTTCAGTTTGCCGAAATGATGTTCGAGCGCCAGGGAAAGCATGGCTGGAGACCTTACGCCCTCCTGGAAGAGCTTGACCAGCAGCATCGCCGCCACGTTGAGGCACTTTTCGTCATCGATCAGGATCTTCGCCTGGTAGCCGGCATCGTCGAGCACGGACTGAAGCATGTCGAGATCGGATGACGTAAGATATGGTTTTTCGGAAGTGGAAGACATCGGGTCCTCCTTTCGTCGGGGCTAGGGTATCAAACCCTCAGTCGGCAGCGCCCGTGCGATAGCTGCCGAAGGCCGGATCATGCGCTTTTCCTCCCTGCAACACAACGGGATTTTTGCCGCCGCTTTCCGGAGGCCGGCAGCCGTAAGCAGGGTGATCGCGACGCGCTTTAACGATCTTTTACAGTTCGCCCTTGTGGAAATAGGCTTCGAGACGGTAGCCGTCCGGATCGATGACGAAGGCGGCGTAATAGAAGCGCCCGTAATCCGGCCGGATGCCCGGCTCGCCATTATCCGTGCCGCCGGAGGTGACGGCAGCCGCATGGAAGGCGTCGACTGCGGCTTCATCAGGGGCGACGAAGCAGAAATGCAGTCCGGACCGCATGTCGGCGACAACGGGGTGCTCGACCTGCATCACCCACAGCCCGACGCTTTCCAGCCCATAGCCGATCATGCCGTCGGAATTGGAGAGGCGCTCATATCCGAGCGGCCTGAGCGCCGCGTCGTAGAAATGACGGGCTCTGTCGAGATCTTTTACGCCGATCGAGACATGATCGAACATGGATTGCGAACTCCTCTTCGTCGGTTCATGCCTGAAATGGATGGCCCATCCCCAGGAGATGGCGCGACGCCAGCCTCTTTCAACGGCTGTCTCAGGTCAACGAAGAAGCACACCTCTCAGAGCACGGCGAAATGGCGTTCGAGGCCGGCGATTCTGTCCAACGCCCGAATGAAGAAATCGGGCGTACCGAGATTGCCGCTCTTCAGCGCAAGCCCGAGCGGCCCCGAGCGGTCGGCGATGAGAAGCGGCAGGCCGGGATCGATTTCCGGCCCGACCGTCATGCTTTTGAGGCCGAGCGCGTCCACCACGGCGATAGAGGTTTCGCTGCCGCCGACAACGATCTGCCGTATGCCGGCATCGGCGAGCCGTCGCGCCAGCCCACCGAAGAAGGCTTCGATCTTTTTGCCCACATCCGCCTGTCCGAAGCGCTGCTGCACGAAATCCACCACTTCGGGAGCGGCTGTGGAATAAACGATCGGATTTTCGGCGGCATTCAACTCCACCCAGCGCGCGGCGCGCTCCACCGACATCGAGCCGCGCATCAGCACGGCAGGATCGATCGCAAGACCGGGATGGTTCTGCAGATGGCAGGCGACCTGATTCTGCGAGGCCGTCGAGCAGGAGCCGCAGAGCACGACGCCGGGGCCGTCCACTAAAGGCACCGCGGCCGCCGTGCCGGAGAGCTTGCCCTGCTCGCGGAAATTCTGCGGCAGGCCCTGCGCGATGCCGAGGCTGCCGGTGACGAGCTTGTGGTCGGCGATCGCCGCGGCGATTGCCGCGAGGTCGCTGTCCTCGATGGCGTCGACGACGACGAGGCGATGACCGGCCGTCAACTCGGCGCGCAGGCTGTTGCGCAAGGCTGCCGTACCCGAGCGAACGACGTCGAGCGTGATCCCGCCGATTTCGCCGCGCGTCTGCTGCCGCAGCCAGCGGCGGATGTCGGGATCGGTCATCGGCGTCAGCGGATGGTCCTGCATGCCGGATTCGCTGAGCAGCCGGTCGCCGACGAAGAGATGCCCCATGAAGAGCCGCCGGCCCATCGCCGGAAAGGCAGGGCAGACGACGGTGACACCGGCGTTGGTGAGGCGCAGCAGCGCTTCGGTCACGGGCCCGATATTGCCGGCCTGCGTTGAATCGAAGGTCGAGGAATATTGGAAGAGGATCTGTTCGCAACCCTGGTCGAGCAGCCAGCGCGCTGCCTCCAGCGACTGGCGCACCGCATCGTCGATCGGCGCCGAGCGCGTCTTCAGCGCGATGACGCCGGCCTCGCAATCCGTCTTGCCGCGGCCGGCGCCGACGAACTGCGTGGTCGACATGCCGCCTCGAGCAAGAGCGTTGGCAAGATCGCTGGCGCCGGTGAAATCATCGGCTATGGCTCCAAGCAGCATGTCAGGAAAGCTCCGGCAGGCAAAACACATTGATGCCGGCAAAGCCGACATTCCGGTGCGAGTCGGCCCCGACCGGCAGAGCTTTAGTTATGATAAGGCGAGCGACGCTGTCACGTGATTTTGGGCGGGCGCGATGCGAATCCATTCGACGGCGGACTCGTTTGCCTCGGTGCCCGCTGCCGGGATTAGCGATAGTCCAGCCAGACTCCGCCAGCATCGGCGGAACGCACGCAGTTTTCGACCCAACGCACCCCTTCCAATCCGGCATCGACATCGGGAAAGACGAGGTCTTCGATACCGGCGGGTGCAAGGCCGCGCTCTTTGTTGATGGCAAAGCCGAAGCGGCGATAGAGGTTCGCCCAGGCTTCGAAAAGACCCTCGGGATGGCCGCCGCCGATGCGATCGTCGATCCTGGCCTCGGGATAGAGATAATCCATGCCGCGTTCGAGGATGCGGGCGGGTTCCCCCTGGATCTCGTAGGAGAGCTGGTTCGGCCGCTCGTCCCACCATTCGATGCTGGCTTTCGAGCCGACGATGCGGACCTTCTGGCCGTGCATGGAGCCGGCGTTGACGGCGCTCGACCAGACGGTGGCGATGGCGCCGTTGCCATATTCCATCAGGGTTACGGCATTGTCTTCCAGCGGCGCGCGGCTCTTGACGAAGCTCTGGCGGCTGCAGAGCAGGCGCCTGATCTTGAGATGGGGAAGAATGACCTTGGCGATGTAGAGCGGATGGGTTCCGACGTCGCCGAGGACATAGCTCGGGCCGGCGAATTTGGGATCGACGCGCCAGCGCGTCGAGGGGTTCTCGTCCTCCACCGCGGCGCTGTGGAAGCCATGGGCGAATTGCAGGTTGACGATGCGGATTTCGCCAAGATCGCCCTTCGTGACCATCGCCCGCGCCTGCTCGATCATCTGGTGGCCGGCATAGCCATAGGTCACGCCGACGATCCGGCCCTTTGCCAGGGAAAGTGCCTTCAGTTCTTCGGCCTCGCTGACGGTGAAGCAGAGCGGCTTTTCGCAGATCACATGCAGGTCGTGTTCGAGCGCGGCCTTGCAGATTGCAAAATGCGTATTGTTGGGCGTTGCGATCGAGACGGCTTCGATGCCGTCCGGCCGCTCGGCTTCGGCTGCGAACATCGCCGCGTAGTCCGGATAGCTCCTGGCTTCATCGAGCCCGAGATCGACGCCGAAGGCGCGGCCGCGCTCCGGATCGATGTCGAAGGCGCCCGCAGCAAGGGCAAAGACATTGTCGCGAAGGGCGGCCGAGCGATGGATGTAGCCGATCTGGCTGCCTTTGCCGCCGCCGACCATGCCCCAGCGGATCGGCTTTCTGCTGTTGTCGTTCATGTCATTTTTCCTAGAAACCAACCGAGCTGAGATAGTCGCGGCTCTGCTTCACATCTTCGAGGCTGCCCGCGACGTTTCGTGGATCGCGCTCCTGCTCGACGGTGATGAAACCGTGATAGCCGATCTCCTCCAGCACTCGCTTGACGGCGGGATAATCGATGACGCCGCGGCCGATCGGGCACATCACGCCTTGTCCGCAAGCCTCGAAGAAGCGGATTCTCTCGCCGAGCACGCGGTCGAAAACGGCCTGGTCGATATCCTTGAAGTGGACGTAATCGAGCCTGTCGGCATAGCGCCGAAGTGTATCGACTGGGTCCATGCCGGCATAATAGGTATGGCCGGTGTCGAGGCAGAAGCCGGCAATCTCGCTCGGAATATCGTCTGCCACCCGCTCGATCTCATCGGCGAATTCGATATAGCCGCCCGCATGCGGATGAATGACGGCGCGCACGCCGTATTTGCCTGCCGCAAGTTCGGCGATCGCCTTGATATTGGCGATCATCCCGGCCCGGGCTGCGTCGGAGAGCCGCGGCGCGCGATCGGAATGGCCCGCGGCGTAATCCCGCTCGTCATGGCCCCAATCCATGACGGTGAGATAGGGCGTCCTGAAGCGCTGGCCCGCCGCCTGCGCCGGCTGCGGCAGCCGGGTGATGACGGCGCAGATTTCGTCCGTCTGCCGCAGCAAGTTCTCGCGGTTCTCAGGAGAGACGAGATCGTCGAAGATCGTGCCGGCGACGATGAAAAGATTGCGATCGGTGAGTGCCGTGGCGACGAGCTTGTCATCGAGAGGCACGTAGCCGTATGGGCCGAGTTCGAGACCGCCATAGCCGGCGGCGGCCGCTTCGTCGAAGACGCGCTGCCAGGCGGGAAGGTTGGGATTGTTGACGTCATCAACGCCCCAGCAGCAGGGGGCTGTCGTAATCGTGATGGTCACGGTCTTGTTCCTGATAATGGTGATAGCGACGGTCAGCCGGCTTTGCCGGGCCAATATTTGTCGACATGTTTCTGGATTTCGGAGCGCATGAAGCGGCCGGATTCGTCGGCGCGGTCCTCCCAGCCGAAGACGCAGGCGGTGATGATGCCGTCGAATCCGACCTCGGCCAGCGAGGAGAAGAAGACATCCCAGTTGATCTCGCCCTGGTACATGTCCATGTGCTGATGGATCGTGACCTTCGCGCCCGGTGGGTTGATGATGTAGCGCAAGCCCGACGATTTCTTGTGATTATAGGTATCGGCCACATGCACATGCGCGATCAGCGGGCCGGCATCGCGGATCATCCGCGCCATGTCGTCACCGAAATAGAAGGTATGCGGTGCGCAGTAGAGGAATTTGACATTCTTCGAACCGATGGTCTTCAGCATGTCGATCGCCGGATGCAGCGTTTCGCACCAGTCTTCCGGATGCGGCTCCATGTTGAGTGTTACGCCCTCGCGCTCGAAGACAGGAACGAGTTCCTCCATCGAACGCCACCAGGCCGCCTCGCTATGCTCATGCGTGTGCATGCCGCCGCAACAATTTGAACGGTGGCTGCGATCGGGCGACGGGCCGCGGCCGAATTCCGAATTCATCGTATCGCAGCCCATCTCCGCCGCGATCTCGATCGCTTCCTTCCAATAGCGGACGGCTGCCTGCCGTTCGTCTTCATGCGGGCTTGCCCAGCGATACATCGGCAGAAGCGAGGCGAGTTGCACGCCATGCTCTTTCAGCGCCGCCTTGAACTCGGCGATGCGTTCCTTGTGGGCTCGCGGACGCACCCACCAGGGCAGAAAATCATCGCGCGGCGAAAGCTCGATATGGTCGTAGCCAAGTTCGGCCGCCTTGCGGCAGAGGTCGCGCAGGTTGAGGTGACGGTGCATGTGGGGGTCGAGTGCGATCTTCATGGGGCTCCTCCTGATGTCAGGCACGATAATGTCTGGGCGCCTCCGCATTCCAATGCTTCGATGATCAAATTTGATCATTGACCGCGCGGGCGACGGATGCTCTGCTATTTCAGGTTTGGCAGTGAGAAAGCCTCGTGACGAAGGTGACTTTGAAGGATGTGGCCCGGGAGGCCGGGGTCGGCACCGCGACGGTGGAGCGCGTCCTCAACAATCGCGGCGGCGTGCTGCCGGAGACCGTGGAAAAGGTGTTTCTCGCGGCGAGACGGCTCGAATATCGGCAGAGCCTGCAGGTCGCCCATCGCGGCCTGATCCGGATCGAGGTGATCCTCGTTCGCCCGGAAACCAACTTCTATTCGCGGCTGAACCGGGCCTTCGAACGCATCGCCGCCTCGCTCGACGACAGCATCGTCGTTCACCGCACCTTCATCCGCGAGAACGAGCCGGCGGAGTTCGCACGTTACATCGCCAATCCGACGGCGCGACGGTCGGCGCTGATCGTGGTTGCGCCTGATCATGCCGATGTCGTCACCAGCGTGCGCAAGGCCGCGGACCTCGGCATTCCCGTCGTCCAGATCATGACCCGCCCGGCTCCGGAACTGCCCTATGTCGGCATCGACAACTATGCCGCCGGCCGCACGGCAGCCCATTACATGTCGGGCATGCTGGCCAAACGCTCCGGTTCCTTCGTCGCTCTCTGCCATAGCGGCGCCTATGAGAACCACAAGGAGCGGATACGCGGCTTTTCCGCCTATCTCATCGATAGAGGTTCGGACGAACACCGCTTCACCGAGGTCATGTTCGACCTCGATGACGAGCACAATGCCATGGAACTGCTGTGCTCGGCATTCCGGCGGGAGCCCGGCATCATCGGCGTCTACAGCGCCGGCGGCGACAACAAGGGAGTCGCCAGGGTGCTCGAGGAAAGCGGGGCAGGGCGGCCCTTCTGGGTGGGTCATGAACTGACGGGAGAGACGCAGAGCTACCTGCGGCGCGGCATCATGTCGATCGTGCTCGACCAGGCGCCGGAGGTTCAGGCGAGGCGATCGATAGATCTCGCGCTGAACAGGCTGGGGCTCATTGATGTCGAGGTGAGCGCCGAACCCGTGCGCTTCCTGACGATCACGTCGGAAAATCTTTGAGGCGGGATTGCCGGCGCGGCCCTATTGCGACTGCGGCTTCCTGAGAAAGCTGTTACGGTCGGCGGACTTGATGCGCAGCCATGCTTCCCGGCCGTTCCGCAAAATCCGCAAGGGAATTTCGGCGCCGGCGGGACCGCTGCTCCACACTTTGCGATAAAAATCGGCCAGCCCGTCGACCTCTTCATCCCGGATCTCGGAGATGATATCGCCCTGGCGCAGGCCTGCCTGGGCGGCGGGACCGCCTTCGGCGACGCTCATGACCACCACGCCGCCATTGCTTTCGGCGGAGAATGCGCCGAGCCACGGCCGCGGCGGCTTATTGACCTGGCCGCGATTCAAGAGATCGTCGAGGATCGGCGTGAGCAGGTCGATCGGTACGGCCATGTTGATATCGGCGGTCTCGGCGCCATCGCTCATCTGCAGCCGCAGCGAGCCGATGCCGAGGAGCTTGCCGTCCGAGCCGATCAGCGCCGCGCCTCCCCACGCCGGATGGGCCGGTGCGGTGAAGATCGCCTCATCAAGCAGATATTCCCAGTAACCGGCGAATTCCTGCCTGGCGACGATATTTGCCTCGACGAATTCGCCCATTCCGTCGACGAGCACGACAGGATCGCCCGGCTTGGCTGCGGCCGCATCGCCGAAAAGCACCGCCGGAGCGCTGAGCGCGCCGAGCGCCTGCACCAGGCCGAAGCCGCTTTCCTGATCATAGGCAAGGGGATGGGCGGGAACCACGCGCCCGTCACGGGTGGTCAGCCACACCTCGTCGGCCTCGGTGATGAGATAACCGATGGTCAGCACCAGCCCGTTGTCGCGGATGACCACGCCGCTGCCCTCCCGGACGGTGCCCAGCGTTTCTGCGGTGTAGGCATCTTCCGGAATTGAGGAGCGCACGGCCACCACGGACCGCAAGATCGGATCGATATTCATGCTTTCATCCCAATGGGGCGCCGGCGCGGAAGGCTGACCCGGACGCATCCCACCTTGAATAGGTAAGGAGATGGATGGATGGAGGCAAGGCTTGGCGAACGGATTTTCCGCAACGGCCCGTGGCGCCACATTTTTGATGACAGGAGGCAAGTGCAACAATATACAGTCAATCTTATCGGACAGCGATAGCGACAGGGCTCACGAAATGAAGGACTGGCATCCCGATCTCAGCCGCAGCAGCAGCCCCCGCTATATGGCGATTGCCGATCTGATCGAAATGGATCTGCGCAGCGGGCATCTGGTGGCGGGAGACCGGCTGCCGCCGCAACGCGAACTCGCCAAGCGGCTGAATGTCGACTTCACCACCGTGGCAAGAGGCTATGTCGAGGCGCAAAAGCGTGGCCTCGTCGATTCCCACGTTGGCCGAGGCACCTTCGTCACCGGTGGCTCGGACAGGGAAGGCCGAGGTTTCGCGCTTGATGCCGCGCCCGATCCCCGCCGCGCATCCGTCGTCGATTTCTCGATGAACCTGCCGCCGGAACCGGATGACCCGGAACTGATCGGGCGCATGCGGGAGGGCATGTCGGCGGTGGCGGCAAACCTCGTTCCGCTTCTGCGCTACCAGGGTTTCGGCGGCTCCGGCATGGATAAGGAAGCCGCTGCCGCCTGGCTCGGCCGTCGCGGGCTCAAACCTTCGCTGGAGCGGATCTTCGTCACGCCGGGCGCCCATCCGGCGCTGCTTGCGATCTTCGGCCTGCTTGCAAAACCCGGTGAGACCGTAGTTTCGGAAATCATCACCTATCCCGGCATGCGCTCGATCGCCGCCCAGTTGCGGCTCAATCTCGCCGGCCTGCCGATGGACGGAGACGGTATCCTGCCGGATGCCTTTGCCGGAGCCTGCGAGAGATTGAAGCCGAAGGCGCTTTATCTCAATCCGACGCTGCAGAACCCGACGACACTGACGATCCCTGCCGCGCGCCGCGAGGAAATCTCAGCCGTTGCCCGCAAATATCAGGTGCCGATCGTCGAGGACGATGCCTATGGCTTCATCCCGGTGGAAGGTCCGCCGCCGCTTGCGGCAACGGCGCCTGATCTGACCTGGCATATCGGCGGACTGGCGAAATGTATCGGCGCGGGCTTGCGCCTTGCCTATGTCGTGGCGCCGGATACCAAGGCCGTGTGGCCCTTCGTCAGCGCCATGCGCGCCAACAATGTGATGGCCTCGCCGCTGAACGTCGCGCTCGTCACTCGCTGGATCGAGGACGGTACGGCCGATGCGATCCTGCGTTTCATCCGCGCCGAGGCTGCCGCCCGCCAGAGGATGGCCGCTGAAATCCTGCCGGCCGGCAGCTATCGCGCCGATCCGCTGAGCTTCAACATCTGGCTGCCGTTATCGAGCGGCTGGACCCGCTCCACATTCGGCAGTCACATGCACTCTTCCGGTATCGGCGTGGTGGCAAGCGACGCCTTTACGGTCGAAGGCGCTGCCCCGGAAGCCGCGCGGGTCTGCCTCGGCGGCTCGATCACGCGGGAGAAATTGCAGGGCGCGCTGGAATTCATGGCCCACGCGCTCGAAGGCCCGCCGGAGATGGCGGCCTCGTTCTTCTGACGAGCAAGCCCACGGACATCATCACTTACGGCAGGCGCGGTTTCCATGCTGCGGCTGTGGATCTGCGTCATTCTGACGAATTGATTGGCGATGTCGACTTAATGTAATCATATTGAATGCATGCATTTGTAGCATTGATTGCATCAATGCCTGAGGATCTGAAAGCGAGAACATCATGGACACCGAATATCCCCCACTTCCTCCGATGCAGACCGGTATCAGAGGGCGCTGCCCGCGTTGCGGCCAGGGTCACATGTTCAAGGGCTTCCTGACGCTCCGGCCGGAATGCGAGGTCTGCGGCCTCGACTATTCCTTCGCCGATCCGGCCGATGGTCCGGCCTTCTTCGTCATCTGCTTTGCTTGCATTCCGAGCGTGCTGCTCGGCGTCTGGCTGGAGGTGGCCTTTTCCGCGCCGATCTGGGCGCAGTTTCTGTTCACCGGCCCCTTCATGCTCGCCACCTGCATTCCGCCGCTCAGGCCGCTCAAGGGTTGGCTGGTCGCCAGCCAGTATTTCTACAAGGCGGAAGAGGGCAAGCTCGCCTGAGTCTACTTCAGCGCTGCGCGCAGGCGCGGCGTCGCGAAATCGATGAGCGCGCGCAATTTCAGGGGGACCAGACCCTGCGAGGGATAGACGAGCTGCACTGGCGCCGGCTGCGGCTCGAAATCGGCAAGCAGCGGCACCAGCAGGCCCGCCGTTTCGGCGCGAGCGGCCTGGTAGGAGAGAACGCGCGTGATGCCGAGACCGGCGACGGCGGCATCGACCGCGGCTTCGGCTGTGTTGACAGCAAGCCGTGAACGGATCGGCACGGCGAGATCGTGTTTTCCGTCGCTGAATGTCCAGCTTCGCGTCGAGGCCATGCCCTCGAAGGTGATGCAGTCATGCGTGGAGAGATCGCTCGGATGCCGGGGTACTGGGTGCTGCGCCAGGTAATCCGGGCTGGCATAGACGGTGCGGCGGATGGCGCCGAGCCTCGTGGCGATCAGATTGCTGTCCGGCAGGTGGCCGATCCTCAGCGCCAGATCGATATGATCCTCGACGAGGTTCGATAGCCTGTCGCCAAGCATCAGTTGCAGATTGATCTCGGGATAGGCCTTCAGGAAATCCACCACGATCGGTAGGACGTGCAGCCGCCCGAAGACGATCGGCGCGGTCATCGTCAGTTCTCCCTTGGGCGCACTGTATTCACCAGCGGCCGTCCGCTCCGCTTCCTCCACCCGGCCGAGAATCTCGCGCGCCGCCTCCACGTAGGCGCGGCCGGCTTCCGTCAGCGCGACCCTTCGGTTGGTCCTTTGTAGCAGCCGGGCATTGAGATGAGCTTCCAGTTCCGAAACCTTGCGGCTGACGGTGGCCAGCGGTGAACGCAGATGCCGTGAGGCGGCCGACAGGCTGCCCTGTTCGACGACGGCGAGAAGCACGCTCATGGCGTCGAGACGGTCCATTCCAGCCTTCCATAAATTGAGAGAACGCTTTCCAGATTAGCATTCTACTGCGGCTGGATGGAAGGCCGTAAATTGCCTCTCGGATGGTCGAGCGGCCATCGCCGCAAGCCTAGCCTCCATCAGAAGCCCAGAGGAACCGCCATGAAACTCTACCATCACCCGCTGTCCGGCCATTCGCATCGGGCCCACCTGTTCCTGTCGCTGCTCGGCGTGTCCTATGAATTGATCGAGGTCGATTTGGCGGCAGGCGCCCATAAGGCTCCGGAGTTTCTCGAGCTCAATCCCTTCGGCCAGGTGCCGGTTCTCGATGACGACGGCACGGTCATTGCCGATTCCTCCGCCATCCTCGTCTATCTCGCGCGCAAAAATGGCCGCACCGACTGGCTGCCGGAGGATGCCGTTGCGGCGGCACGGATACAGAAATGGCTCTCGGTTGCCGCGGGCGAAATCGCCTACGGACCATGCGCTGCCCGCCTTGTTACCGTCTTCGGCGCCGATTTCCGCACCGAGGAGGTGATCGCCCGGGCGCACCGCATCCTCGCACTGGTCGAGGCAGAATTGCAGGACCGCGACTTCCTGCTCGGCGCCAAGCCCACGATCGCCGACATCGCGCTTTACAGCTACATCGCCAATGCACCGGAGGGTAATGTCGATACCTCTCCCTATCCGAGCGTCCGGGCATGGCTTGCGCGCATCGAGGCGCTGCCGGGTTTCGTCGGTTTTCGCAAGACCAGGATCGGTCTTGCCGCTTGAGGGATCGTCCCGGTTTCCGAAGTGGAGCTGAAGGAGAGTCGCCATGCTGGAGCAGCCAAAACAAGACGCCGCATCGCCCTGGCACGAGGGTGAACTCGCCATGCAGCGCAGTGTCGGCGTCGTCGAACGCATGGATGGGCCTGGACGGAATTTCGTCCGCCGGGCGATGCCGGAGCAGCACCGTGCCTTCTTTCCGATGCTGCCCTTCATCGTGCTCGGCGCGGTCGATACCAGGGGAGATGTCTGGGCAACTGTGCGGTCTGGGCGGCCGGGCTTCATGTCCTCGCCGGATCCGGCGGTTCTCGATGTCGGCCTGCCGCGCGACCCGGCCGATCCTGCCGATGCCGGCATGGAAGACGGTGACGCGATCGCGATGCTTGGAATCCAGCTGGAGACCCGCCGGCGCAACCGGCTGAACGGCGTGATCCGCAGGGCAGGTGCTGACGCCTTTCAGGTGGGTGTCGGCCAGAGCTTCGGCAATTGTCCGCAATATATCCAGCTTCGTTCTGCTGCTTTCGTTCGAGATCCCGATGTCCTGACGGCGGTGAGGCCTGCTCACTCCGTTCAACTCGACGATCGGGCGCGGCGGATCATCGAGGGCGCCGATACGTTTTTCGTCGCCTCCTTTGTCGATCGCGACAATGGCGAGCGGCAGGTGGACGTGTCCCATCGCGGCGGCCATGCCGGCTTCGTGCGTGTCGGCGCCGATGGCGTGCTCACCGTTCCGGATTTTCCCGGCAATCGGTTCTTCAACACGCTCGGCAATTTCCTGATCAACCCGAAGGCTGGGCTGGTCTTCGTCGACTTCGAAACCGGCGATCTGCTGCAGATGACGGGAAGGGTAGAGGTGCTGCTCTCTTCGCCCGAAATGGCAAGCTTTCAACGGGCGGAAAGGCTGTGGCGTTTCACGCCGGAACACATCGTTTTTCGCCAGGATGCTCTGCCGCTGCGTTGGCGCCCAGGTCCCGACCTCTGAAGCCGGACAATACGCCAAACCAGCTTGTCAATGACTGTACTGATCGGTAAAGTAAAGTCTGATCAGTACAGGAGATCTCATGTCCAACCTCGTCCCGCCTTTCACCTTGGAGACCGCCACCCAGAAAGTCCGTCTTGCCGAAGACGGCTGGAACAGCCGCGATCCCGAGCGCGTCTCGCTCGTCTATACGCCGGATAGTCGCTGGCGGAACCGCGCCGAATTCGTCACCGGCCGCGCCGAAATCGTTGCTTTCCTCAGCCGCAAATGGGCGAAGGAGCTGGATTACCGGCTGATCAAGGAGATCTGGGCCTTCACCGACAATCGCATCGCCGTGCGTTTCGCCTATGAATGGCGCGACGACAGCGGCAACTGGTTCCGCTCCTACGGCAACGAGAACTGGGAATTCGATGCCGCTGGCCTGATGCAGCGCCGCTTCGCCTCGATCAACGATCTGCCGATCCGCGAATCGGAGCGCAAATACCATTGGCCGCTCGGCCGGCGACCGGATGGCCATCCCGGTCTGACAGAGCTCGGACTTTGAACGGGAAGTCCAGCGGTGAAGACCGTCTATGAACGCGCCGACATCGTCCCCCTCCTGGCGGAAATCTTCCGCGAGCTCGGCTACGAGGGCGCCTCGCTCAGCCGGATCACCGAGCGCACCGGCATCGGCAAGGGCAGCCTCTATCACTTCTTTCCCGGCGGCAAGGAGGAGATGGCAGGCGCCGTCATCGCCGAGGTCGATGCCTGGTTCGAGCATGCCGTCTATCGGCCGTTGAGACATGACGACGCCGGTGAGGCGATCGCGGCGATGTGGACGAATGTGAACGACTATTTCCGCTCCGGCGGCCGCATCTGCCTCGTCGGGGCCTTCGCGCTTGACGAGACACGGGAACGGTTTTCGGCAGCGATCGGCGGCTATTTCATCCGCTGGATCGGCGCATTGCGCTCGGCGCTGGTGCGGGCAGGCTATCCCGAGGAGGAGGCGCTCGCGCTTGCCGAGGAAAGCGTGGCCGGCATCCAGGGAGCGCTGGTCCTGTCGCGCGCCTTGAACGACAAAGCGGTTTTCACTCGGGCGCTCGAAACGCTGGCAAAACGGCTTGACGCGGCGGCGCGATGAGCCGCTATCAATCAGGCGCGGCCCGGCTTATTCAATAAAATACCCGGCAGCGAGGAACTGGCCGGGCATTTGTCGGGCGTTGGCGGCGCACGAATTGGAGAGGGGATGAACCGCGAGGGCGGACACGCGGCCGATCAAGGGTTGCCTTACATCGGCAAGGCTTTGTGGTATCTCTCAGCGCTGTTGCTGAGGCTGCTGGGCCGGACGGGGATTTTCCCGTTCAAGGCGAATCTGGCGCCACTCATTTTCCATCTGGTCGACCACATGCTGGGGAATGGTGGTTTGGGTATTGGCGGGCATCTGCATCGGAAGTCTCCTCTTTCGGGGTCAAGGCTTCAGGGCAGGCAGATGCATTGCACAAGACAAATGGTGTGTAAATCAGTGGCTTAAACACTTTAAACGATTAAGTTGATTTTAATCGATTAAGACGGTTTTAACCACGTTATTTTCCGAGGAGCGCGGAATGGTTGTCCACATGGACCGGACATTCTTTTTTGATGTGGTGCAGGAAGCGCTCTTCAAGGGTGCAATGACTCAGCCTCAGGTAGTGGGCGCGACCGCGATTCTCGATGCTTGGGAACGGCGCTTTGCGCATGCGGACCGTCGTTGGCTCGCCTACATCCTGGCAACCGCTTATCACGAGACCGCCTATACGATGCAGCCGGTGCGTGAGACGCTGGCTGAAAGCGATGTGCGCGCGGTCGAAATCCTGGAGACGGCCTTTGCCGCAGGCAGGCTCTCCTGGGTGAAGACGCCCTACTGGCGGCCGGATGAGGATGGCCGCAGCTGGCTCGGGCGCGGGCTCGTGCAGCTCACCCACAAGCGGAACTACGAGGCGATGAGTGTGCTGACGGGTATCGATCTCGTTGCTGATCCCGACCGGGCGATGGAGATGGACGTGGCGGTCATGATCCTGATCGAGGGCATGCTGCAAGGCAGCTTCACCGGCCACAAGCTCGAAGATCATCTGAATGCGACGACCGAGGATTGGGTGAACGCGCGCCGGATCGTCAATGGCATGGATCGGGCCGAGAAGCTTGCGGCCTATGCCGTCGCCTTCGATGCGGCGATACGTCCGGATGCCGCATCCGGCCGCTTGCGCGGTTGAAGGCCAGGGGCTTGCGTGTTATCGCGCGGCTGACCCTCTGAAATCTGACAGGAGCTTCCGCGTGATCCGCCACATCGTCTTCTTCACCGTGCCGGAGGAACATCTGGAGGAGGTCAGGGCCGGGCTTTCCATACTGACCGGCATTCCGTATGCGCGGCTGCTGGAGATCGGCACCAATGTGAAGACCGATCAACTGGGCACGGAGATCGATCTGGTGGTTTACGGCGAATTCGACGATGAGGCGGCGCTTGCCGCCTATAAGGCGCATCCGGATTACCAGCTCTCGATCGAGCGGGTGCGGCCGCTCCGGGAAAAGCGCATCGCAGCCGATTATGACAGCAGCGCTGCGGTGAAGCGGGCGCTCTGATTCTGCAAACCCTGATGGGGTCTTAGATTATTCCATTGAAATTCAGATAGATGACAGGATTTCCGGATTCAGATCCTGCCAAAGGTGACTCGATTTCTGAGCCATCGAATTGAACTTCGAAAAAGTGGCGGCAAGCGATTCAAAAGATTCGCCAAAGATGGCCGGTCGTTTGGAGATCTATCCCGTTCTGCCTCGGCGAGGTCTCACGAAACGACCGGGCTCGGCTCCGCTGCGCGGGCGCCGCGCACCAGCGCCATCAGCATGAGCACGAAGATCAGCGCCAAGGCTGCGAGAACGGCGCAGGCAAAGAGCGCCGGGCCGGTGCCGGCACGGTCGAGGATGGCGGTGAAGATGACGGGCGCGATGGCATTGGCAAGGTTTTGCGGTAGCGACAGCCGCGCCGATTGCAGGCCGAATTCGCGCGGCGAAAACAGTGCGAGCGGCAGCAGCGCGCGGGCGACCGTCATGACGCCGGCGCCGAAGCCATAGAGCAATACAAAAGTCACGAGCAACGGCGTCGACGGGCTGGCGACCCGCATGACCAGAAAACTGCCCGCCATCATGCTGATGCCCATTGCGGCACTGAGCATGGGATTGCCGCGACGGCCGAGCAGCATGTCGAGGAAACGCGCCGAGATGCCGAGGATGCCGCGGGCCGAGCCGAGCTGCAGCGCAAAGGCCGGCGACGCGCCGGATTGGCGAAAGATTTCGAGGAGCGACGGTGAGATGCCGAATGTAATGAAGGTCGTTATCGTCGTGGCTGCTGCAATCAGCAGGAAGGCTTTGCGCTGCGCCGTCTTCGACAGCGGCACCGGGGCGATTTCCGCCGTTGCGCCTTCGACATGCGTTGCGATCGGCTTCGGCAGGCCAAAAAGATGCAGCGGCAGGCAGACGAAGAATTGCAGGCCCGCGCAGACGGCGAAGGTGACGCGCCAGCCGACCGTTTCGTTGAGCAGGCTGAGGATCGGCCAGAAGATGGCGCTCGAAAGTCCGGTGAACAGCATCAGAATGGCGATGACGCGTTTGCCGTTCAGCCCTTCACGCTCGACGACGGCCGTGTAGGCCGGCGCCGAAAGGCCGAGCGCGCCGCCGACGCCGATGACGACCCAGGCGGCGGCATAAAGCACGATGCCGTTTGCGGCGGCGAGCAGAAGCAGGCCGAGCGTGAAGATCAGCGAAGCGGCCGATAGCACGCGGGCAGCGCCATATCGAGCGAGCCAACGGCCGGTCGCGGGGCCAATGATGGCGCCGACCAACATCATGATCGTCAGGCCGGCAAACGCCACCTCGTTCGGCAGGCCGAGATCGGGTGCGACGATGCGGCCCATGACGCCGAGCATGTCGAACGTCGTACCCCAGCCGATCAGCTGGGTAACGGCGAGGACGATGACCGTCTGCGCCGAGCGGAAGCGGAGAGATTTTGGCATGGGTGCTGAAAAGGCGTGAAATACGGAAGTAGCGGGAGCCTAGCAGCTTCAATCGTCCGGTGAAAGCGGCCGTGGCATGAATGACACGAAAGATCGGTACAATTGCAGGACGATTGGAACGCTGAAACATGTCGGTCTCGCCCGTGGCTGCGACGTCGGCGCGGCGCAGCCGATTCGGGGCGGCGTCAGTGCGTGAGTTTTACCGGCTCCTCGCTCTCTCGGGGGAGGCGTGCGAGCCCCTCGATCGCATTAAGTGGAGCGCATTGTTTTGAGGTGAAAACATTGCCGTCGAAGCTTGCAGCACCGGCTGTTTCGGTCGCTGGAATCAAGGGCCGCGAACAGGCGAGAACCGTTCTAAATACCCTGCATTACAGTGCATTCATTTGCCATTCAGGTCGCGTGAGTACATATTCGGAGCAAGTTGGATTACCTTGAAAGCATAACACATGGCCTTTCCTCTGAGCGTCGCAGCATTGGCCGCCGGACTGGTGGTCTCGGCGCCCTCACCGGACGCCGCGGGCACGCTTGTCGTGCGAGTGGCAGGCGATTGCAGCGCCGCCGCAGCCCAGGTCGTCGAGCAGACTGGCGGCCAGCTTCTATCCGTGCAACCGGTGGGCGATACCTGCATCATCACCGTTCTCGTGCAGGGCAACGGCCAGCGTCCTCGCAAGGTGACGGTAAAGGTTCCGATGTAAGCGGAATCGCCTTATTCATAACATGATCGATTCAAAGCGGACGAAGGCGGACCGATGCGCATCCTGGTAGTCGAAGACGATGTCAATCTGAACCGGCAGCTGACCGACACGCTGAGGGAGGCGGGTTACGTCGTCGACCAGGCGTTCGACGGCGAAGAGGGCCATTTCCTCGGTGACACCGAACCCTATGACGCCATCATTCTCGATATCGGCCTGCCGGAGATGGATGGTGTGACGGTACTCGAAAAATGGCGCGGCGCCGGCCGCGGCATGCCGGTGCTGATCCTGACGGCGCGTGACCGCTGGAGCGACAAGGTTGCCGGCATCGACGCCGGCGCCGATGACTATGTCACCAAGCCCTTCCATGTCGAGGAGGTGCTGGCCCGCATCCGGGCGCTGATCCGCCGCGCCGCCGGCCATGCCTCGTCGGAAATCATATGCGGGCCGGTGCGGCTCGACACCAAATCCTCGAAGGCGACGGTCAACGGCACGGCGCTGAAACTCACCTCGCACGAATATCGCCTGCTCGCCTATCTCATGCATCACATGGGTGAGGTCGTCTCGCGCACCGAATTGGTCGAACACATGTACGACCAGGATTTCGACCGCGATTCCAATACGATCGAAGTCTTCGTCGGCCGCCTGCGCAAGAAAATGGGCGTCGACCTGATCGAAACGGTGCGCGGTCTCGGCTACCGCATCCAAGCGCCGAAACATGCGAATTAAGTCGCTCACCGCACGCGTGCTGCTGCTGACCACGGTCTGGTCGACGATGGCGCTTGTCGTGATCGGCCTGCTGATCTCCACGCTTTACCGCAAGAGCGCCGAGCGCGGCTTTCAGGATCTCTTGAGGGCGCAGCTTTATAACGTCATCAACTCGGTGACGATCGGCGACCAGGGAGCGCTGAGCGGCAGCCCGCAGCTCGGCGACCTGCGCTTCGCCCAGCCCAAGACCGGCTGGTACTGGGTGGTGGAACCGCTCGGCACCTATACGACGGCGCCGCTGGTATCGCCCTCGCTCGGCTCGGCGCTCATCCCGGTTCCATCAGTCGTCGAGGCACCCTTCGACAAGAATTACGAGCGCTATTATCAGGTGACGGATGCCTCCGGAAACCGCGTGCAGGTGGCAGAGACCGAAGTGGTGCTCGATACCGACGGGCGCGCGGCGCGCTTCCGCGTCACAGGCAATGTCGATGTCGTCGAGGACGACGTGCGCACCTTTTCCCACAGTCTCTATCTGGCGCTCGCCGGCTTCGGCGTCGGCAGCCTGATCGTCAATGCGCTGGCGATTCTCTATGGCCTCAAGCCGCTCGACAAGGCGCGTGCCGCATTGGAGCGCATCCGCGCCGGTGAGAGCGAGCAGTTGAAGGGTGACTTCCCGCGTGAAATCCTGCCGCTTGCCAACGAGGTGAACGCATTGATCGACAGCAACCGCCGCATCGTCGAGCGGGCGCGCATGCAGGTTGGCAATCTCGCCCATTCGTTGAAGACGCCGATCGCCGTTCTCCTGAACGAGGCGCGCGTGCTCGAAAAATCCCATGGCGAACTGGTGCGCAGCCAGGCGGAATCGATGCAGGGGCAGGTGCAGTCCTATCTCAATCGCGCGCGCATCGCCGCGCAGCGCGAATCCGTGCTCGCCCGCACCGATGCCGAGCCGGCATTGGAACGGCTGGTGCGTGTCATGCGCCGGCTGAACGTCGACACCCAATTCGATCTGACGGTTTCGCCGCCGCATCTTGCCGTCGCCATGGAGCAGCAGGATCTGGAGGAGACTGTCGGCAATCTCCTGGAAAACGCGGCGCGTTTCGCCAAGAGCCGGGTGCGGCTTTCGGCCGTCGAGGCCGGCGAGGATGTGAAAGGGGCGGAGGCAAGCCAGCGCCGCCGCTGGGTGGAGCTCGCGGTCGAGGATGACGGGCCGGGCCTGGAGCCGGATCAGATCCGCGAAGCGTTGAAGCGCGGCCGCAGGCTTGACGAAAGCAAGCCCGGAACCGGCCTCGGCCTTTCGATCGTCACCGAGATTTCCAATGAATATCAGGGACGGCTCGAGCTTTCCCGCGGGGAATGGGGCGGGCTGAAGGCGAAGCTTATCCTGCCCGGCGTCACAAAGGATGTTGCATGAGCAACTACTTGATGTCACAAAGATAGTGGCAAATGCATAGCATGCTTTGCCTTAATGCTGACACGGGGACGCTGCACTTCGATCGGCTGATTTTGACCCCTGATCGTGGTTCGACGCAATGATTTTACGCTCGCAAGGCATGATCGTTTCCGCCCTTCTCGTCGCGGTCGCGCTATCCGGCTGCACGACGACGAAGGGTGCTGCTTCACGCGGCATT
The DNA here is from genome assembly GCF_002211285.1 of Rhizobium sp. R635. Classification (GTDB taxonomy): domain Bacteria; phylum Pseudomonadota; class Alphaproteobacteria; order Rhizobiales; family Rhizobiaceae; genus Rhizobium. The sequence continues at coordinate 90,711 of NZ_LOKX01000011.1, forward strand.
TTTTCGGGTAAACCCCCGGCCTCGGCCACCTTCATCACCGCTCTGCAGGGCGGCATCGTCGGCCGAAGCGGTGTGAGCTTGAGCGACAGCGACAAGCAGCGGGCGCTCGAGGCGGAATATCGGGCGCTGGAAGGCGCGGCCGTCGGCCAGCCCGTACTCTGGACCGGCAAGGGCGTCAGCGGCAAGGTCGTTGCGGCAGCGCCCTATCAGGTCGGCTCGCAGAATTGCCGGCAATATACGCATACGGTGACCGTCGACGGCAAGGACACGGTGGCGCGGGGCGCTGCCTGCCGCAATGAAGACGGCACCTGGTCGCCGCTTGGCTAGGTCGATTGCCAATCCAGATTGCGGCGAATAGCCTCAAATCTTCGTCATTCCGGCTTTGCCAGTTGGAATAGCGGCGCGCTTCACGTATTTGGGCGGATATGCTGTTCTGGATTCTCGTTGCCGTTCTGACGGCAGTCGTCGCTGCCGTCCTGCTCTATCCCCTTCTGCGCGGAGCGAAGGCGGCGGAGGATAACCGTGCCGGCGAGGCGGCGGTTTATCGTGACCAGCTGCGCGAGCTCGATCGGGATCTCGATAGCGGGCTGATCACGGCGGAGGAGGCTGATTATGCGAGGGCCGAAATCGGCCGGCGGCTGATCGCCGTCTCCGCCGGTGAGCCGGGACAGGCGGCGAAGGCGGCGCGGCATCACCGTTTCACCGAAGCCTTCGTCCTCTTGGTGCTGCCGGTTCTCGGTCTCTGTCTTTATTTGACGACGGGCAGGCCGGACCTGCCGTCGCAGCCGCTCGAAGCGCGGCTGGAAAATCCCGGCAACGATGTGGCCGTGCTGATTGCCAAGGCGGAGCGGCATCTGGCGCAAAATCCCGATGACGGTAAGGGCTGGGATGTGCTGGCGCCCATCTATTTCCGGACGATGCGGGTAGAAGACGCTCAGGCTGCCTATCGCAATGCCATCCGCCTTCTCGGCCCGAGCCCCGTTCGGCTCGACGGCCTTGCCGAAACGCTGATGGCAGTCTCCGACGGCGTCGTGACGCAGGAGGTGCGTCAGGCCCTGGAGCAGTCGCTGACGCTGGAGCCGAACAATCCGCGCGCCCGTTTTTATATGGCGCTCAGCATGGAACAGGCCGGGCAGCGCGACGAGGCCCGCCAGGCTTTCGAGGCACTGGCGAAACAATCGCCTCCCGATGCGCCGTGGCTGCCGCTGGTCAGCGAGCATATCGCCGCGAACGGCGGTGCGCCGGCAAAGCTGGATGCCGATCCGGCCGCTCCTGGCAACCCGACCCAGGACGATGTGGCGGCGGCGGAAAACATGAACGCCGGAGACCGGCAACAGATGATCCGCGGCATGGTCGAAAGCCTCGATGCCAAGCTCAGCCAGGATCCGAACAATTTCGAGGGATGGATGCGGCTCGTCCGCTCCTACGCGGTATTGAACGATAAGGACCGCGCAGCCGAGGCACTGAAGCGCGGGCTCGCGGCCTTTCCGCCGCCCGGCGAACAGGGCAGGCAATTGCAGGCGCTTGCCAGGGAACTCGGCATAGGCACGGAAGGAATGACGGAATGACCCGCAAGCAGAAGCGCCTTGCTGTGATCGGAGGAGGCGTGAGCTTCATCATCGCCGCCGTGCTGCTTGTCATGTTCGCCTTCAGCCAGTCGGTCGCCTATTTCTACATGCCGGCGGATCTGGCGAAGACGCCGGTGGCGCCGGAGACCCGCATCCGGCTCGGCGGGCTGGTGGGCGAGGGCAGCGTCGTGCGCGGCGGCGGTTCGACCGTGGAATTCGCCGTCACCGACGGCAGCGCCAATGCCGTGAAGGTCAAATATACCGGCATCCTGCCAGATCTTTTCCGCGAGGGGCAGGGCGTCGTCACCGAAGGCATGTTTACCCCGGGGACCAATGTCTTCGTCGCCGATACCGTGCTTGCCAAGCATGACGAGACCTATATGCCGAAGGACGTGGCCGACAGGCTGAAACAGCAGGGGCTGTGGAAGGAAGGCCAAGGCCAGGAAGCGAAGGCGACGCAATGATCATCGAGATCGGCCACTACGCACTGGTGCTGGCGCTGGCGACGGCGCTCATCCTCGCGATCGTTCCTGTGATGGGAGCCCGTCGTCACGACCGGGCGATGATGGACGTGGCGACGGTCGGCTCGCTGGCGATGTTCCTGCTCGTCGCCTTCTCCTTCGCCGTGCTGACCTATGCCCATGTCGTCTCGGATTTCTCGGTCGCGAACGTCTGGGAGAATTCGCATTCGCTGGTGCCGCTGATCTACAAATATTCCGGCGTCTGGGGCAATCACGAGGGATCGATGATGCTCTGGCTGTTGATCCTGACGCTGTTCAGCGCGCTGGTCGCCGTCTTCGGCCGCAATCTGCCGGAAACGCTGAAAGCCAATGTGCTGGCCGTACAGGCCTGGATCTCGGTTGCCTTCACCCTCTTCATTCTGCTGACCTCCAATCCCTTCGTCCGGCTCGATCCGGCGCCAGCCGAGGGCCGCGATCTCAACCCGGTGCTGCAGGATGTGGGCCTGGCGATCCATCCGCCGCTGCTCTATCTCGGTTATGTCGGCTTTTCCGTCTGTTTCTCCTTCGCGGTCGCAGCCTTGATCGAAGGCCGCATCGACGCCGCCTGGGCGCGCTGGGTGCGGCCCTGGACGCTCGCCGCCTGGACCTTCCTGACGCTCGGCATCGCCATGGGCTCCTACTGGGCCTATTACGAGCTCGGCTGGGGCGGCTGGTGGTTCTGGGATCCGGTGGAAAACGCTTCCTTCATGCCGTGGCTCGCCGGCACGGCGCTTCTGCATTCCGCCCTCGTCATGGAAAAGCGCGAGGCGCTGAAGATCTGGACGGTGCTGCTCGCCATCCTCACCTTCTCGCTGTCGCTGATGGGCACGTTCCTGGTGCGCTCGGGCGTGCTGACTTCCGTGCATGCCTTCGCCAGCGATCCGAGCCGCGGCATCTTCATTCTCTGCATCCTGCTGATCTTCATCGGCGGGGCGCTGTCGCTGTTCGCCTTCCGCGCGCCGCTGCTTTCGGCCGGCGGGCTGTTTGCACCGATCTCGCGCGAGGGCGCGCTTGTTGTCAACAATCTGATCCTGACTGTCGCCTGTGGCACGGTGCTGATCGGCACGCTCTATCCGCTGCTGCTGGAAACGATCACCGGCGACAAGATCTCCGTCGGGCCGCCTTTCTTCAACATGACTTTCGGCCTGCTGATGGCGCCGCTGATCGTCATCGTGCCCTTCGGGCCGCTGCTCGCCTGGAAGCGCGGCGATCTGCTCGGCGCCCTGCAGCGGCTCTATGTCGTCGCGGGTCTGGCCTTCCTTGCCGCGGTGATCCTCTTCTATGTCGAACATGGCGGGCCGGTGCTTTCGGTTCTCGGCCTGGCGGCCGGTCTTTTCCTGATCCTCGGCGCCATCGCCGATCTCTGGTATCGCGCCGGTGTCGGCAAGGTCGCGGGCTCCGTCGCCTGGCGCCGCCTGACCGGCTTGCCACGCTCGGCCTTCGGCACTGCACTTGCCCATGCCGGCCTCGGCGTCACCGTGCTCGGCATCGTCGCGGTCACGACGTTCCAGAGCGAGCATGTCATCGAGATGAAGCAGGGCGAGATGGCGGAAGCAGGCGGCTACAGCCTGCAGTTCGACGGCATGCAGGCGGGCAGGGGGCCGAACTACACCGAGGAGCGCGGCCACTTCACCGTCCGGCGTGCCGGTATCGCTGTTGCCGAGACCTGGTCGGCCAAGCGCCTCTACATGGCCCGTCAGATGCCGACGACGGAGGCAGGCATCCTGACCTTCGGGTTCAGCCAGCTCTACGTCTCGCTCGGCGACGCCACCAAGGACGGCGGCATCGTCGTGCGCATCTGGTGGAAGCCGTTCATCCTCTGCATCTGGGGCGGAACAATTCTCATGGCCCTGGGCGGCTTCGTCTCGCTCTCCGACCGGCGCCTGCGCGTCGGCGCCCCACGCCGGAAGGCGAAGCCAGCAGGAACCGCTATGGAGCCGGCGGAATGATGCAGCGCCTCCTTCTTATTTTGGCTCTGCTGCTGACGGCTGCACCGGCCTTCGCCGTCAATCCGGACGAGGTGCTGGCCGATCCCGCGCTGGAAGCCCGGGCTCGCACCCTTTCGGCGGAACTGCGCTGCATGGTCTGCCAGAACCAGTCGATCGACGATTCCAATGCCGAACTCGCCAAGGACCTGCGCCTGCTGGTGCGCCAGCGCATCAGCGATGGCGACAGCGACGAGGCGGTGCTGAACTATATCGTCTCGCGCTACGGCGAGTTCGTGCTGTTGAAGCCGCGGCTCAACGTCAAGACGGTGCTGCTCTGGGGCACGCCGGTACTGCTGGTCCTTGCCGGCGGCGTTTCACTGCTGGTCTTTGCACGCAGGAGGGCCGGCAGGCCGACGGGAAGCAAACTGACGGCGGAAGAACAGGCGCGGTTGAGCGAGCTTCTGGATAAGTAAGGCACGAAACGGCGATCGTTCGCCGCGCCGGTTCGGACGCGCGCAAACAACCTCTCAAACATTACCAACTTTTCATTGGCCGGACAGTTCGCAGTAAGGTGCGGCGTCCTATATCTTCATTCATCGACTGATCCGGCGCTGCCGATCTGAAGATTTAAGAACAAGAGAAGGTGCTCCAATGCTCAAGAATTTCAACGGACGTCCGTCCCTCGCCACCGTGCTCAAGGCGTCTACCGTTGCCGGTATCGCGGCTGCTGTGCTCGCAACTGGCGTTCCGCTCGAAATCACCCGGTCTTATGCCGAAGCCGTCAAGGTTCAGGCGCCTGCCGTTCCGAGCTTCGCCAACGTCGTCGACGCCGTTTCGCCGGCCGTCGTTTCCGTTCGTGTCGAAAACCGCGTCAATCCGGTCGCCGACAACAATGACGGCTTCTCCTTCGATTTTAATGGCCGCGGCTTCGACGACCTTCCTGACGATCATCCGCTGAAGCGCTTCTTCCGGCAGTTCGGCCAGGACCCGAATGACCAGCAGGGCCATCCGCGCCGCTTCGGCCAGAACGGCCCCAACGGTCCGAATGGTCCGAACGGCAAGGGCCGTCTGCGCCCGGTCGCTCAAGGGTCCGGCTTCTTCATCTCTGAAGACGGCTACATCGTCACCAACAACCACGTCGTTTCCGATGGCCAGGCCTTCGTCGTCGTCATGAATGACGGCACCGAACTCGATGCCAAGCTGATCGGCAAGGATCCGCGCACCGACCTCGCCGTGCTGAAGGTCGACGGCAAGGGCAAGAAGTTCACCTACGTCAACTGGGCCGACGACAACAATGTCCGCGTCGGCGACTGGGTCGTCGCCGTCGGCAACCCCTTTGGCCTCGGCGGCACGGTGACGGCGGGTATCGTCTCGGCCCGCGGTCGCGATATCGGCTCCGGTCCCTATGACGATTACCTGCAGGTGGATGCGGCCGTGAACCGCGGCAATTCCGGTGGCCCGACCTTCAACCTCAGCGGCGAAGTCGTCGGCATCAACACCGCGATCTTCTCGCCGTCCGGCGGCAGCGTCGGCATCGCCTTCGCCATTCCGGCCTCGACGGCCAAGGACGTTGTCGCCGATCTGATGAAGGATGGCCAGGTTTCGCGCGGCTGGCTGGGTGTCCAGATCCAGCCGGTGACCAAGGATATCGCCGAATCCATCGGCCTTTCCGAGCCGAGCGGCGCGCTCGTCGTTGCCCCGCAGGCCGGGTCTCCGGGTGACAAGGCCGGCATGAAGGCCGGCGACGTCGTCACCGCGCTCAATGGCGAGACGATCAAGGACGCGCGTGATCTCAGCCGCCGCATCGGCGCGATGCAGCCGGGCAGCAAGGCCGAGCTTTCGGTCTGGCGCGCCGGCAAGGCCCAGTCCCTGACCGTCGAACTTGGCACGCTGCCGGCCGATCAGAAGGATGCCAGCGCCGATGACAACAACAGCCAGCCGCAGCAGCCCGAGGCACCGGCTTCCGAGAAGGCGCTTGCCGATCTCGGCCTGACCGTCGGTCCCTCCGACGACGGCAAGGGTCTGGCGATCACCGGCATCGATCCGGACTCCGACGCCGCCGACAAGGGCATCAAGGAAGGCGAAAAGATCACCTCGGTCAACAACCAGGAGGTCTCCAGCCCCGACGATGTCGTCAAGGTGCTGAACCAGGCGAAGAAGGACGGCCGCACCCGTGCGCTCTTCCAGATCCAGTCCAGCGAAGGAAGCCGCTTCGTCGCACTTCCGATCAACGGCCAGGGCTGATCTCCCGGAAAACTGGAGCCGTGCGGACGCAAGTCCGCGCGGCTCGATTCCTCTGATCTTTGAAGGACGATCTCGATGAGCGCCGCCCCGCAGGAACATGCTTTGAGCCTTGCCGAAACGCAGCCGGTGGGTAATGTCGGCCGCATGAAGATTCTCATCATCGAAGATGATCTCGAAGCCGCGGCCTACCTCACGAAAGCCTTTCGCGAGGCGGGCATCGTCGCCGATCACGCCAGCGACGGCGAGAGCGGCTTGTTCATGGGGTCCGAAAATACCTACGATGTCATCGTCATCGACCGTATGCTGCCGCGCCGCGACGGGCTTTCCGTCATCAGCGAATTGCGCCGCAAGGGCATTCACACGCCTGTTCTCATCCTCTCCGCGCTCGGCCAGGTCGACGACCGCGTGACCGGCCTTCGTGCCGGCGGCGACGATTACCTGCCGAAGCCTTATGCCTTCAGTGAGTTGCTGGCGCGCGTCGAAGTGCTCGGCCGCCGCAAGGGCACGCCGGAACAGGACGTCGTTTACCGCGTCGGCGATCTGGAGCTCGATCGGCTCTCCCATGAGGTGCGCCGCGCCGGCAAGGAAATCCCGCTGCAGCCGCGTGAATTCCGCCTGCTCGAATATCTCATGAAGAACGCCGGGCAGGTGGTGACCCGCACCATGCTGCTCGAAAACGTCTGGGACTATCATTTCGACCCCCAGACCAACGTCATCGATGTGCATGTCTCGCGCCTGCGCTCGAAGATCGAGAAGGACTTCAGCCAGCCGCTCCTGAAAACCATTCGGGGCGCGGGGTACATGATCAAGGATGAGGGATGAGCCGCTTCAGGGTTCTCTTCAAGTCCACCGCAGTCCGCCTTTCGGCACTCTACATCCTGCTTTTCGCCATCTGCGCCGCGACGCTCGTCTTCTATGTGACGGCGATGTCGGAACGGCTGCTGACGGGCCAGATCCGCGACGCCGTCCGGCAGGAGGTGGAGCAGGTACAGCGCGCCTATGACAGCGGCGGCATGAACCTTCTGCTGCGCACCATGGAGCGGCGCGCCCGCCAGCCGGGCGCCAATCTCTACATCATCGCCGGTCCGTCGGGGGATATCCTGGCCGGCAATGTCGCCTCGGTGCAGCCCGGTGTCTTCGAAGAGATCGGCTGGACCTCGGCTCCCTTCTCCTATCAGCGTTATACCGACGGTGGCGGTGTCGAGCGCCGGCACAAGGCGATCGCCAACATTTTCGTGCTCGACAACGGCCTCAGAATCCTCGTCGGCCGCGACCTCGGCGACCCCGAGCGCTTCCGTCTGCTGGTGCGCCAGGCGCTGATGGTGGCTCTGGCGATCATGGGGCTTGGCGCGATCATCATTTGGTTCGCCATCGGCCGCAACGCGCTGAAACGTATCGACCGCATGTCGGATGCGAGCAAGAAGATCATGGCCGGCGACCTCTCGCAGCGCCTGCCGGTCGGTGGATCGGGCGACGAATTCGACCGGTTGTCGATGTCTCTGAATACCATGCTCGAACGCATCGAGAAGCTGAACGAGGGCCTGCGGCAGGTCTCGGACAACATCGCCCATGATCTCAAGACGCCGCTGACGCGGCTGCGCAACAAGGCGGCGGATGCGATCGATATGACTGACGGCGATACCCGGCGCACCGCCCTCGAAGGCATCATTTCAGAATCGGATCAGCTGATCCGCACCTTCAACGCGCTGCTGATGATTTCCCGCGTCGAGGCCGGATCGGTCGCCGCGGAAATGTCGCCGGTGGAGCTGTCGGCGATCGTTTCCGACAGCGCCGAGCTTTATGAACCGGCCGCGGAAGAGGCCGGGCTCGGCCTCACTTCCAGCATCGAGCCGGATGTGGAGATACAGGGCAATCGCGAGTTGATCGGCCAGGCGATCTTCAATCTGCTCGACAATGCCATCAAATATTCCTCCGATACGGAAGGGGCTGGCGTGGTATCGCTGAAGCTCGCCCGCCGCCCCGATGGCATCTGCCTTTCGGTGGCCGATCACGGGCCGGGCGTTCCGGCCGACAGGCGTGACGACGTGGTGAAGCGCTTCGTTCGCCTCGACGAAAGCCGCTCGAAGCCCGGCACCGGGCTTGGGCTTTCGCTGGTGGAGGCCGTCATGGAGCTGCACAACGGCCGGCTGGAGCTTTCCGATACCGATCCCGACAAGCCCGAACAGCGCGGATTGACCGTCAGCATGATCTTCCCTGCCAAGGCCGCCTGATCTCTTCCATGGAAATCCGATCGGCTGAATCGCGTATTGGCGGTTTCTCGCCGAGACCCTAGTTTAATGTCGATCGAGGAGGCTGCTCGCGATTCTGCGTGATTGCTTCCTTCAGCGGTAAGGCAGGGAGAGCGCATGCTGACGAAATCGACGCATGGTCTGAAGGATGTGGCCGAAGGACTGCTGCGTCCGCTGAGCCAGACGGAGCTGAAGCTGGCGCTGGCCGATCTTCAGGAGGCCGGCAAAAGCGAGCCGTCGGTGGCTGCGATGCTGAAGACGGAAAGCCCCTTGCGCGATTTTATCGCGGCCGTGCTGACGCTCTCGCCTTATCTGCGCGAAATCGTCAATCTCGACCCTGCCGTTCTTGCTGGCGCCATCGCTGAGCCGCTGGAGCCGCAGATCGAGACGCTGGTCGCCGAGGCGCGGGGCTGCTGGCGGCCGGACGGCGAGGGGGCCGCACCCGTGGAATCGGTGGTGATGAGCAGGCTGCGCATCATCAAGCGCAAGGTGGCCTTCCTCGTCGCGCTTGCCGATCTCTCGCGCATCTTCGACGGGAGAGTGACGACCGCATGGTTGAGCAAGCTTGCCGAAGCTTCCGTTGCCGCCGCGATCGACCATCTGCTGCTCTCGGCCCATGAGGGCGGAAAGCTCAAGCTGCGAAATCCGGCGGCGCCGAGCGAGGGGTCCGGGCTGATCGTGATCGGCATGGGCAAGCTCGGGGCGTCCGAACTCAACTATTCCTCCGATATCGATCTCGTCGTCTTCTTCGACGAAGAGGCCGGCATCGTGCCCGATCCGGATGATGCGATCGAGATCTATCCCCGGATGATGCGTCGGCTGGTGCGTATCCTCCAGGAGCGCACGGCAGACGGTTACGTCTTCCGCACCGATCTGAGATTGCGCCCCGATCCCGGCTCGACGCCGCTGGCGATCTCCGTCGACGCGGCGATGATCTACTACGAGGGCAGGGGCCAGAACTGGGAACGAGCAGCCTTCATCAAGGCGCGCGCCGTCGCCGGCGACCTGGCGGCGGGCGGTGATTTCCTGCGCGGGCTTGCTCCTTTCGTCTTCCGCAAATATCTCGATTACGCGGCGATATCAGATATTCATTCGATCAAGCGGCAGATCCATGCGCATAAGGGTCACGGCGCGATCGCGGTGAAGGGCCATAACGTCAAGCTCGGCCGCGGCGGCATCCGCGAGATCGAATTCTTTGTCCAGACGCAGCAGTTGATCGCCGGCGGCCGCATGCCGGCGCTGCGCGGCCGGGCGACGGAGGAGACGCTCGGTGAACTCACCAAGGCGAAATGGATCGACGCGGAGACCCGTGACGAGCTGACGGAGGCCTATTGGTTCTTGCGCGATGTCGAGCATCGCATCCAGATGGTGCGCGACGAGCAGACCCACCTGCTGCCGGAGACGGATGCCGACCTCAAGCGCATCGCCTTCATGATGGGCTTCACCGATACGCCGAGTTTTTCCGAACGGCTGGTCGGCGTGCTGAAGACGGTGGAGCGGCGTTATGCCCAGCTCTTCGAACAGGAGAGCAAGCTTTCCGCCGGGACCGGCAACCTCGTCTTCACCGGCCAGGGCGACGACCCGGATACGCTGGAGACGCTGAAAAAGCTCGGTTTCGACAGACCGTCCGACATTTCCCGCATCATCCGCACCTGGCATTATGGCCGCTACCGCGCGACGCAATCGGTGGAGGCACGCGAGCGGCTGACGGAACTGGCGCCGGAGCTGCTGCGCGTCTTCGGCGAAAGCAAGCGCGCCGACGAGGCGCTTTTGCGCTTCGACAGTTTCATCTCGGGCCTTCCCTCCGGCATCCAGCTCTTCTCGCTGCTCGGCAGCAACCCGGCGCTCCTGTCGCTGATCGTCAACATCATGTCCTCCGCACCGCGATTGGCCGAGGTGATCGCCGCCAAGCCGCATGTCTTCGACGGCATGCTCGACCCCGGCCTGATGGCCGAACTGCCGACGCGCGATTATCTCGGCGAGCGGTTGAAAGGCTCGCTTGCCCAGGCGCGCCACTATGAGGAAGTACTCGACCGGCTGCGCATCTTCGCCGCCGAGCAACGCTTTCTGATCGGCATCCGCCTGCTGACGGGAGCGATCAACGGCGCGATGGCCGCCCGCGCCTTCACCCATCTGGCCGATCTCATCATCGCGGCGGCACTCGATGCCGTGGTGAGCGAGATGCGCGCTGCGCACGGTGATTATCCCGGCGGGCGCATCGCCATATCAGGCATGGGCAAGCTCGGCAGCTTCGAGCTGACGGCCGGTTCCGACATCGACCTGATCCTGCTCTATGATTATGACGGCGCTGCCTCCGAATCCGACGGGCCGAAGCCGCTCGATGCGACGCGCTACTTCACCCGCATCACGCAGAGGCTGATCGCCGCCTTCTCGGCGCCGACCGCCGAAGGTGTGCTCTACGAGGTCGACATGCGGCTGCGCCCGTCCGGCAACAAGGGCCCGGTCGCCACCCGCATCAATGCCTTCGGCAAGTACCAGCGTGAGGAGGCGTGGACCTGGGAGCATATGGCGCTGAGCCGCGCACGGCTGATCTCAGGCGATGAGAGCCTGATCGCCGAGGCGGAACACATCATCCGGGAGGTCCTGTCGGCCGATCGCGATATGACCAAGGTGGCGCATGACGTCGCCGAAATGCGCGAATTGATCGATAGGGAAAAGCCGCCCTCCGGCCCATGGGACCTGAAGCTGATCCCCGGCGGCGTCATCGACCTCGAATTCATCGCGCAATATCTGGCGCTGATCGCACCGACGAAGGGTGTCGGCATTGCCGTGAACGGGATGAGCACCGGCGAAGCCTTGAAGGTGCTCGGCGACAGGCTGATGCCGGCCGCCGACCTCGATATCTGCCTCGAGGCCTTCGCCCTTTATACCGGCCTCTCACAGCTGATCCGCCTTTGCATCGATGGCCTGTTCGATCCGGAGGACGCGCCGGCCGGCCTCATCGAACTCGTCTGCCGCGCCGGCGACTGCCCTGATATCAGGACGCTGGAGGGGGAAGTGAAGCGGCTTTCGAAGGCGGTGAGGAAAATATTCCTCAGTACGGTGAAAGCCTAAACATCATCCGGAATACGCAGCGAGATCACCGTACCCACAGCTTCGCGGGAGCGGATCTTCATGCGGCCGCCATGCAGCGCAGTCAGCGAGCGGGAGATGGCGAGGCCGAGGCCGGAGCCGCCTTTGCTCTTGGCGTACTGGCTCTGCACCTGCTCGAAAGGCTGGCCGATCTTCGAGAGCGCCGAGCGTGGGATGCCGATGCCGGTGTCGGCGATGGTGACGACGACGGCGCCATCGATGCGGCGAGTGCGCACCGCGATGCGGCCGCCATTGTCGGTGAACTTCACGGCGTTGGACAGCAGGTTGAGCAGCACCTGCTTCATTGCCCGGCGGTCGGCCATCAGCGTCAGACCGGAGCAAATGTGCTGGTCGATGACGATGTTCTTTTCGGCGGCCGGAATGGCGGTGAAGCGCAGGCTTTCCTCGATCAGCGGCACCAGATCGATGCGCTCGCGGTGGAGCTTGAGGTGGCCGGCCTCGATCTTCGACATGTCGAGAATGTCGCTGATGACGTTGAGCAGATGTTTGCCGCTGTCATGGATGTCGCGAGCATATTCGTCGTATTTCGCCGAACCGAGCGGCCCGAACATCTGGTTCTGCAGGATTTCGGAAAAGCCGAGGATGGCGTTGAGCGGCGTGCGCAGCTCATGCGACATGTTGGCGAGAAATTCCGATTTCGCCTTGTTGGCGGCCTCGGCGCGCTCCTTTTCCGCCTGGTAATTGGCGTTCGCCGTCGAGAGCTCGGATTTCTGGATCTCCAGCGTCTGGCGTGAGGCGGAAAGATCGCCGATCGTCGCCATCAGCCGGCGCTCGGATTCGCGCAGCCGCTCCTGATGGCGTTTCATCAGCGTAATGTCGGTGCCGACGGAGACCTTGCCGCCGTCGCGGGTGCGGCGTTCGTTGATCTGCAGCCAGCGCTCGTCGGCGAGCTGTACCTCCGTGGTGCGCCCCGAGCCATCGGCATCGGCGACCCGCCGCTCGATGACGGGGCGGGCGGCGGCTGCATTGACGATCGAGCGCTCGGTGCCGGGCACGAGCACGCTGTCCGGCAGGCCGTAGGCCTGCTGGAAATGGGTGTTGCACATGACGAGGCGGTCGTTCTTGTCCCACAGCACGAAGGCTTCCGAGGTGCATTCGATGGCGTCGGCGAGCCGCTGGTCGGCTTCCGCATAGCGCTGGGCGAGCCGGTGCTGTTCGGTCACGTCCATGGCGATGCCGATGAGGTGCACGCGGCCGGAATTGCTGCGGATCACCTGGGCGCGGGCGCGCATCCAGACATAGTGGCCGCCGGCGTGGCGCATACGGAAGATCTGATCGACCTGGCCGGAATGGCCGTTGGCGATGGCGCGTGCGATCTCGTAGAGCCCGCCGTCATCCGGATGCATCAGCCGTGCGGCCTCGCCGAAGCTCATCGTCTTGTCGGAGCCCGGCAGGCCGAGCATGTCGTACATCGAGCGGGACCAGAAGAATTCCCGGTTCTCGAAATCGAAATCCCAGAGGCCGCAGCGGCCGCGAGACAGCGCCGTCTCGACGCGCAGGTTCGATTCGAGGAAGATGTCGTCGGCGTCGCGAGCGCGCTTCACCTGCGTGTAGTAGGCATAGAGGATCACGAGCAGGATCGACGAGATGCCGGCGAAAAGCGTGACGTTGAGCGCCAGCTCCTCGCGCCAGAGCCGGCTGATCTCGTCGAGCGAGGTGGCGGCGACGATATAGCCGCCGGCATTGCCCATCAGCGTGATCTCGGCATAGTGCGGCACGCCGCCGATCGTCGTCTCGATGACGCCGGCGCGATCGCCGAAACGGCGGATCGCCGAAACCTCGGGGAAGAAATCGCCGACATTGCTGCCGACATGCGAAAGCCCGGCGGTCGTCGCGGCAAAAACCTTGCCGCTGGCCTGCACGAGCAGCACGAAAGCGCCGCTGTCCAGCCGGTCCTGAGGCAGGAACTTGGCGAGGCGGGCCTGCGCCTTGTCGATGTCGCCGCTGTCGAAAATATCGGCCGCATCGGCAAACACGGCAGAGGCGGTGGCTGCCGAAAGCGCCGTCTCATGGCGAGCCGAGGATTCCAGGCGCGCATATTCGTTCATCATGCCGAAGAAATGCGAAGCGGCGACGACGGAGAGGAAGGCAATGATCAGAGCCGGGATGGCGCGCTTCAGGGCCAGTTCCGCCTTCGGCAAGTGACGAAGAAGCGGTTCCGATTTCGCATGACCGGAAAGGCTGTCGCGCCAGGCTTTCAGCCCGCCAAAATCGACACGCAGCCGTCCTCCGGCCACGGTTGCCCGCCGCACGTCCATCATCTCTTCGCCTTGTCCCTCGTGTGATTCGCGCGCCGCTCGCTCGAACCTGACCTAGAGAATCATGGGTGATTCGCCTTGTCCAGAGGCAAAGGTAAAAATCCGTTAACTATTTAGATTTTCGGGTTTTTCGGCTGATTCGAATCAGCTGGGCGGCCAGCCGCCGCATCTTGGGCCGCGGCTGGTCGATCGAAATTACCCCTTAAGCGTGCGCTCGACGATATCACGCACGTCGGTCGAAAGGGCGGGCGCGCGCTCGATCTCGGCAAGCGCGGCGCGCGCATGTTCCGCGCGCATCGGCTCTAGCGAGCGCCAGGAACGCATCGAGGTGAGGATACGTGCGGCAAGCTGGGGGTTGCGCTCGTCGATATCGAGAATCTGGCCGGCCAGGAAGCGATAGCCTTCGCCGTCGGCACGGCCGAAACCGGTCGGATTGGCAAAGGCGAAGGTGCCGACCAGCGACCGCATCCGGTTGGGATTGGTCCGCTTGAACAGCGGATTGTCCATCAGGGTGCGAACCCGCTCCAGGGCTTTCGCGCCCGGAATGCCGGCCTGGATGGCGAACCATTTGTCGATGACGAGCGCGTTCTCGGCGAAACGGTCGCGGAAGGTGGCGAGAGCCTCGCTCGTTTCCGCGCTGTCGGGGAAACGATGGGCGAGAATCGTCAGCGCGTAGCTGAGATCGGTCATGTTCTTGGCTGCATCGAAGGCGGCCTTGGCGCGGGCCGGCGTCTGTTCGGCGTAGGAGAGATAGGTGAGGGCGGTATTGCGCAGCGCGCGCAGGCCGGCGCTCCTCGCGTCCGGGCTGAAATCGTCCGGTGTCGCCGTTGCATAAAGGGCGGCAAAGACATCCTTTCCGGCATCGGCGATCTGTTTCAGGACCGCCTGCCGGCCGGCATGGATGGCATCCGGATCGTTGTTGCCGCCGAGTTCGCGGGCAATGTCGGATTCGCTCGGCAGCGCCAGCGCCTGGGCACGGAAGGCAGGCTCGAGGCTCTCGTCGGCGGCCGCTGCAATCAGCGTCTCGACGAAGGTCGCTTCGCAGGCGACAGGCTTGCCCTCGCGGGCGTCGCGCGCTGCCTTCAGGAGGTTCGGCAGGGCCAGATCCGTCAGCGCCTGCCAGCGGGCGAAATGATCCGTCTCGTGGCGGGCGAGATGGGCGAGATCGGCAGGGCTCTGGTCGAAATGCAGGTTGATCGGCGCCGAGAAGCTGCGGTTGATCGAAACGACCGGCCGCGAGCCGATGCCGTGGAACACCGCCGTCTGCGTGCGGCCCGTGAGATGCAGCACCTCGTCGGCATATTCGGCGCCTTCGACCGAAGTCGGCTCGATCTTGCCGCCGTTTTCGCCGAAGAGCGCGAGGCTGAGCGGAATATGCATCGGCTCCTTGCTCGGCTGGCCGGGGGTAGCGGGCGTCATCTGCTCGAGCGACAGGGTGAAGCTGCCGGCTGCCGCATCGTAGCTGCCCGATGCGGTGACGAGCGGGGTGCCTGCCTGATGGTACCAGAGCGAGAATTGTTTGAGGTCGCGGCCGCTTGCATCTTCGAAGCACTTGACGAAATCCTCGATCGTCGCAGCCTGCCCGTCGTGCCGGTCGAAATAGAGGTCCATGCCCTTCTTGAAGCCATCCTTGCCGAGCAGGGTCGCGATCATGCGCGTGACTTCGCTGCCCTTCTCGTAGACGGTCGTCGTATAGAAGTTATTGATTTCGCGGTATTTCGTCGGCCGTACCGGATGGGAGAGCGGGCCGCTGTCCTCGGGAAACTGCTCCGATTTCAGGTGGCGCACCTCGGCGATGCGCTTGACCGGGCGCGAGCGCTGGTCGGACGAGAATTCGTGGTCGCGATAAACCGTCAGGCCTTCCTTGAGGCAGAGCTGAAACCAATCGCGGCAGGTGATGCGGTTGCCGGTCCAGTTATGGAAATATTCATGCGCGATGATCGCTTCGATATTCGCATAGTCCGCATCGGTCGCGATTTCGGGATCGGCAAGGACGTATTTATCGTTGAAGATATTGAGGCCCTTGTTCTCCATCGCGCCCATGTTGAAGTCGGAGACGGCGACGATCATGAAGATGTCGAGATCGTATTCGCGCCCGAACCGCTCCTCGTCCCATTTCATCGAGCGCTTCAGCGCGTCCATGGCATAGGCCGCGCGCGGCTCCTTGCCGTGCTCGACATAGATCTTCAGCACCACCTCGCGGCCGGACATAGTCGTGAACGTGTCTTCGACGACGCCGAGATCACCGGCGACCAGCGCGAAAAGATAGCTCGGCTTCGGATGCGGGTCGAACCATGCGGCGAAATGCTTGCCCGGGCCGTAGCCGGCGCCGCCGAGGAAGTTGCCGTTCGACAGCAGCAGCGGGTTGGCATCCTTGTCGGCGATGATGTTGACCGTAAACGGCGCAAGCACATCGGGGCGATCGGGGAAATAGGTGATGCGGCGGAAGCCTTCCGCCTCGCATTGCGTGCAGTAGATGCCGCCGGTGCGGTAAAGGCCCATCAGCTTGGTATTGGCCTCGGGATTGATGATCGTCGTGATCGTCAGCTCGAACGGCGCGCTTTCCGGCAGGTCGCGCACCGTCAGGCCGTCCGGTGTCGCGTCATAACGCGAAGGGTCGAGTTCCACCTGGTCGAACAGCAGCCCGGACAGCGTCAGTTCGTCGCCGTCGAGAACGATCGGCGCTGCCGGATCGGCGCCCGGGCGGCGATGAAAGATCAGGCGCGCCTCGACCTTCGTCTCCGTCGGGTCGAGTTCGAAAGTCAGGTCCACGCGTTCCAGCACGAAGTCGGTGGGACGGTAATCTGCCAGATGAATGACCTGGCCGGTATCTGTTCGCATGGTGTTTCCTGAAGACCGTTATTGGACACTGCGGAATACAGAGGCGGGCGCACTCTGCCATAAATTTGCCGGGCATGATTACATTAAAGTCTGAACTAAAGTTAAAGCAAATTGCCCGCGAACACGAAGTTCGCGGGCAAAATATCTTATTCCGGATTGATGAAGCCAACGGCCGCAGGAAAGACCGCTATTTCAGATTGAGCGCCGCCTTGATCGCCGCGTCGCTTTCCGTCCGCTGTACGACCACGCCGTACCAGCCGAGCCCGTCGTAATCCTCGTAGCCGAGGGTGCGCGCGAAGGCGACGATCGAGCCGTTATTGTCGTAGTAGCTGCCCTTTGCCTGACCGGACGGATTGGCGAGCGCGAAATGGGAAAAGAGCAGGGCGGGATTGGTGGTGGCGATCACCCGGCTCTTGCCGTCGATGAGCATGACCGTCGTCTTTTCCGCCAGCTGCGGCGGCAGGTTCGCCTCTTTCTCGACGACCGCCTGGCCCTGGTTCTGCCAGTCGAAATAGACGCCGAGCGTGCCGATCAGCCGCCCGTCGAGCTTGCCGTTTTCGCGGATGCCCGTGGCATAGACGAGCGCATGCCTGTTGTCGTGCAGCGGACTGGCCTTGACCTCGTCGACGATGTAGGCGTCGCCGGAGGCGCAGGCTGCTGCCGCCCGGAACCAGGGATCGCCGGCGAGGCTCTTTCCGGCGAGCTTGCGCTGGAAATCGGGATTGGCCGATGCCATCACCTTGCCCGAGAGATCGGTCATGACCAGATCGAGATAGACGGTGTAGAAGCGGTTGATGACGCCGAGACGTTCCGCCGCGAAGGCGACGGTTTCCTGGCCCGGCTGCTGCAGCGCCTGCCAGAGCGCCGGGTCCGTCGCCCACCAGCGCACATCGGCCGTGCGCTCGAAGAGGTTGCGCACGATCAGCTGCACCAGCGCCTGCGCGAGATCCGTCAGGCGAACGCCCTCCATCTCCTCGACCAGTGAATCGGCCATGGCGCGGCTGAGGCCGATGCGGCCGAGCACATTGCTCTCGAACCTGCCGGTGATGTCGGTTGCGATCTGCGCCAGCCTCTGCACCTCGTTGGCGACGACCGCAAAACCCTTGCCGGTCTCGCCGGCCCTTGCCGCCTCGATCAGAGCGTTGATCGCCAGCAGCTTGATCTGTTTCACGATATGGGTGTTATCGGCGCTGAACCGTTCGAGGTCGGTGCTGATGCCGTCCGTGACGACACGCATGGAGCGCGGTGTCGCATTCTGCGACTGGGCAATCGTTTCTGCGCTGAGCGGCTTCATCAAAATGATCCTGGGAGAAGGGGCAATCGTTTGGCGAGGAAGGAAATTTCGGTGCAAGTGACGAAAAACGATGCGTGGCTATGGTTTTCAATTGGTTAACGCCGAGCGCCGAGAGCGGAACATTTTAGGGCGAATGGTTCAAAGAGAAGAAAATTTGCGGCGGCAAGCGCGGTTGGGCTGCGGCCGGCGCCGATTTTGCGATTCTCCCGCGGTGTTCGCCATTTTTTCGCCCATTCCGATTTTCTTTCGCTACGATGGAAACGTCATCCGTTGCGTTCCCGAGTCGAACGCGTCTCCCCGTTCCTGTGAAGTCAGCATCAAGAGCCAGGATCATGCACTCGGTTCTCAGAAACCCGATGAGAGGCATTGCGCTGAAAGTCTCGTCGGTCGTGGTCTTCCTGGCCATGCAGACCTTCATCAAGCTGGCCGGCTCGGACATTCCGCCTGGACAGGTCACCTTCTGCAGGTCCTTTTTCGCGCTTTTTCCGATCATGGCCTATCTCGCCTATATCGGGCAGCTGCGCGCCGCCTTCTATACGGCCAATCCGGTCGGCCATCTCAAGCGCGGCACGATCGGCATCATGTCGATGGCTTTCGGTTTTTACGGGCTCCTGCATCTGCCGCTGCCGGAAGCGATCGCACTCGGCTACGCGCTGCCGCTCGTTGCCGTCATCTTCGCCGCAGTTTTTCTCGGCGAGACCGTGCGCGTGTACCGCTGGAGCGCCGTGCTGGTCGGCATGGTCGGCGTCGCCATCGTCTCCTGGCCGAAGCTCACGCTGTTTCGTGACGGCGGCATGGAGGCAGAGCAGGCGGTCGGTGCGCTGGCGGTGCTGCTTTCGGCCGTTCTCGGCGGCATGGCGATGATCCAGGTGCGCCGCCTCGTCGAGGAAGAAAAGACAGCGACGATCGTGCTTTATTTCTCGCTCACCGCATCGGTCTTTTCGCTGGCTTCGCTTCCTTTCGGCTGGCTCGTCCTGCCATGGCCGTCGGCGATCTATCTGATCGCGGCCGGATTTTGCGGCGGCGTCGCCCAGATCCTTTTGACGGAAAGCTATCGCCATGCCGACGTCTCCACCGTCGCGCCGTTCGAATATACCTCGATCCTGCTCGGCAGCATCGTCGCCTATTTCGTCTTCGGCGACGTGCCGAGCGTCACCATGCTGATCGGCACGGCGATCGTCGTCGCCGCCGGCATCTTCATCATCTATCGCGAGCATCAGCTGGGCATCGAGCAAAGGGAGGCGCGAAAGGCCACGACGCCTCAAGCCTGAAGATCGGCAAGCGCGCGACGGTTTGAACGCAGTGATTGCCGCAGCTTGAAAAATGCGCTCAACGGCTGAAAGGATGGTGATTTCTAGGGATACCGATGACTGGTGGAATATGATTTTTGAACATGAGAGAGTATCATTTATTCGATGCCGTGCATGTCTGAATGGCCGCTGATGCCGGAGGAGTTTCCGGTAGCGCTGCTCCGAACGCTGGCCTGCGAACGGAGGTGGAGAAAAGCATAATGGCATTCACGGCGGAGCAATTGGCGGGGAACTGCTCCTTCCTGATGAGCATCCGCTTTTTGGCCGGGCAGCTGCGCGGCATGTTCGATGCCGGCCCGCGGCTGGCGCGATTGCTCGCCTCCCAGCAGCGCTGGCTTCTGACCCAGACTGCCTATGCCCTCAACCTCGAATATGATCCGCGCGACCCGACGTCGGGCTTTACCGCCGTGCGGCTGACCGGGCGCATCACCGCCCATAAGGTGGCAAGCCGCAACACCGTGCTTGCCTTCATCGAGGAACTCTACACCTACCGCTTCATCACCCACACGCCCGGCGACGAGCGGCGGCGGCCGCGCCATTTCGAACCGGCCGAAGTCAGCCATCAGGCTATGTTTGCGTGGATTCTCGGCAATCTCGCCGCACTCGACCTGCTCGACGGCGGCGAAAGGGCAGCCACTTTTCAAGCAAATCCTTCATTGATGAGGCTCATCCAGCCGCGTATTGCCCGCCATTGCCTGGAAGACGCCGCCTGGCGCGAGCCGCCGGAGCAGGTGGCGCTGTTTCTCTGGACGGAGGCCGGCGGACTGGTCGTCGACCACTTTATGGCCCGGATGGATATCGAAAACGCCGAGTTGGACAGGTTCCCCGTCGGCCGTGTCGAAACCCGCGCGCTCGCGAGCGATTTCATGATGTCGCGCACCCATCTGCAGCGGCTGCTGGCAAAGGCGGCGCAGCGCGGCTGCGTCGGCTGGCAGGACGAAACGCGCAAGACGCATCTGTGGGTATCGCGGGATTTCGTCGAGCAATATTGCGCCTGGCAGGCGGTCAAGTTCGCCTATGTCGACGAAGCCTTCGAATGGGCGACCTCACCCGCTCGAAAATCGGAATCGGCAACGCCCGACGCCTAAGCTCAAACGACTGTACGTCCGATCAGAGAACGATTGCCGCAGCGCTTGTGCCGGCATCGCCCGGCTTGACCCGCTCGCGCTCATATTCCCGCGCGGCGCAGACCGCGGCGCGGATATGTTCGAACGTGTCGATGTTGCGCAGAAGCGATATCAGGATCGTGGACATGCAAGCTACTCTTGACGCGGAGGGCAGGCGAAGCGCCTGCCGCTCAATATTGCTGGAAGTCGGAGAAGACGGCGGTCGGGCGCGCCGTGCGGCTGTTGACGCCGGTGCCGCGGGCAACCATCTGTTCGTTCGTGGCAAAACCGAAACGGCTGTAGCCGTGCGTGGAACGAACTTGGTCGCCGGCGAGGCGAAGGGTTTCAAACCCGCAATGGATAGGACGAAAACGCTTGTTCATGGCCTTGGTTCCTGTGATTCCTCCCAAGACACAGGCCTATATTGCAATGCAGCATAAATTCCGCAATGCGTCATAACGCGATGCAGCTATGCGAAAAACGCATGGGCTGTTTCACAAATTATTCAACTTCGGCTAATTTCTGAGCAGCGAGAGGGACTTAAGCTTCGCCTGAAAAGCGAGCAGGTCGTTCCAGGCCAGCCGTTTATTGACGGGTGCGGTTAACAGATCCTGAGGATGAAGGCTGGCGATCGCGGGAATGGCGTGCTCGGCGACGGCGATTTCCTTCCAGCGGCCGCGCAGGCCGTGAATCGTATCGTTTTCCCCGAAGAAGAAGCGTGCCGAAAAATTGCCGAGCAGCAGGATCACCTTGGGTTCGGCCAGCGCGATCTGCCGCTCGATGAAGGGCCGGCAGATATCCACTTCCGCCTGAGACGCCGGGCGATTGCCGGGCGGACGCCAGGGGATGACCTGCGTCAGCAGGATCGCCGAACGCGTCAGCCCGATTGCGGCCAGCATCTTGTCAAACAATTGGCCGGATTTTCCCGAGAACGGCGTGCCCTCACGATCGTCTTCAGCGCTCGGGGCCGAACCGATCACCATGATTCCGCTCGCCGCATCGCCGTCGGCAAAGATGGTCGAGCGGGCGCTATGCTTGAGATTGCAGCCGTTGAAGCCTTCGATCGCGGTCTTGAGTTCGCCGAGCGAGCGCGCGGCTTCGGCAACGAAACGCGCCTGCTGCACGGCCTCGCCGTCGGGGATGGCAGGTTGCGGGCCGGAAGCGGCGCGTTCGGCCGGAGCCGGGCGCGCGGCCGCAGTCGGGCGCGGCGATGCCTGGCGTTCGGCAGGGACGGGGCGCTCCTGCTGGGCCTGCGCCGCCGGACGGCGGGCGGCCTTCATCGCCTCGAACTCGGCGAAGCGATCGATCGCCTCTTCCTCCAGCAGCCATTCCACGCCGGCATCCGCATGGAAATGCAGAAGCGCTGCCAGTTCGGCGGGGGAAAGGTCTTGGGCGGAGATCATGCGGCAAGTCTAGCGGAGAGAAATGGGCATTGAAAGGGCGGCCGGCATATTGGCCGCCCTTGGCTGTTCTATTGCACAGTCCATTGCGCGATGTCGTCGCGTTCGCCGATCAGCGCCAGGCCATGGGCGATCGACAGAAGCTCACCGCCGGTCTCGATCCGGTCGCGGTCGAAGCGCTCGGTGAAGATGCGGCGCACGGCCGGCACGAAGGAAGTGCCGCCGGTCAGGAACACCTTGTCGATGTCGGCCGCTTTCGTCTCGGTCTTGTCGAGCACGTCGTCGAGCGCGCCTTCGATGCGGGCGAGATCCTCGGCGATCCAGCCCTCGAAGTCGCTGCGCTTGATGCTGCGATGGCCGCTGCGGCCAAGCGGGGCGAAATCGAAAGGCGCCTCCTCCGAGGTCGAAAGCGCCATCTTCGTCGCCGACACCGCCTGGTAGAGGGGATAGCCCTCGTCATGGTCGATCAGGTCGATGAAAATTTCGAGCTTCTCCGGCTCCAGGCTGGTGCGCACCAGTTTCTTCAGGTCCTCGAATTCGCGCGTGGTCTTGAAGATCGACAGCTGGTTCCAGCGGCCGAAGCTGGAATAGTAGTTCGACGGCACTTCGAGGATCTTGTCGAAGCTCTTGAAATGGCTGCCCTTGCCGATCAGCGGCGCGACGATGTTGTCGATCATCCTGTAATCGAAATGATCGCCGGCCACACCGACGCCGGAATGGCCGATCGGCGTTGCCGTCAGCTTGCCGGCGATGGTTTCGAAGCGGATCAGCGAATAGTCGGTCGTGCCGCCGCCGAAATCGGCGACCAGCACGGTCGCATCCCGCTTCAGGTTCTGCGCGAAGTAGAAGGCGGCTGCGACCGGCTCGTAGACATAGTGGATTTCGGGAAAGCCGAAACGCGACAGCGCCTCGTTGTAGCGCTCGGTCGCGAGCGCAGGATCGGGGCTGGCGCCGGCAAAATGCACCGGCCGACCCGTGACGATGCGGCTGACGTCGGCAGGCCAGCTGTCGCCGGCATAGTTGCGCAGGCGCCGCACGAAGACTTCCATCAGATCTTCGAAACTGTGCCGCTTGGCGTAGATCAGCGTGCCCTGGAACAGCGCGCTCGCCGCAAAGGTCTTGATCGACTGCAGGAAGCGGCATTCGCCGGGATTGTCGATGAACTGGCGGATCGCCGCATGGCCCGCTTCCACCTTCAGCGCCGCGGCGCCGAGCTGGCCGTCCTTCATGAAGGAGAGTGCGGTGCGCATGCTGTCGGCCGTGCCCGCCGTGCTCGTGAACGCCATCGAGCGCGTTGCCCCGCCATCCGCCATGGCGAGAACCGTATTCGTCGTGCCAAAGTCGAAACCCAGCGCCTGAGCCATGCCCGCACCTCTTCATGCCGATTGTTATTGGAGACGGAGCCGTCGCTCCGCGAAAGGGCGCAGGGGCGCCCGAATTCAGGAGGGCGGGTGATGCCACAGGGGCGTGACACATTCAAGCGAATTGAAGGCCGATATGCTGAGAGGCGCGCATCTTCTCCCGCTTGGAGAGAAGGCACGCGCCCCAAAAGTTGAATCGGCAATGCCGGGATCAGCGGGCCGTCATCACTCGGCAGCCATTGCGCGCGCCTCTTCCACCACCGGCTCCTCGATCTTCTTCTGGCCGAGCAGGCGGCCGAGGAAGTTTCCGAAGCGATCCATCTCGACGAAGATGACGGGGGTGATGAAGAGCGTCAGCAACTGCGAGACGACGAGGCCGCCGACGACGGCGATGCCGAGCGGCTGGCGCAGCTCCGAGCTTGCGCCGGTGCCGAGCGCGATCGGCAGGGCGCCGAGCAGGGCGCAGAAGGTCGTCATCATGATCGGCCGGAAGCGCCGCACGCAGGCCTCGTGGATCGCCGCTGTCGCCTTTTCGCCCGTCGTTCGCATGGTCTCCACCGCGACGTCGATCATCATGATCGCGTTCTTCTTGACGATGCCGATCAGCATCAGGAGCCCGATGAGAGCGATGATCGAAAGGTCGAAGCCCATGATCTTTAGCGCCAGCAGCGCACCGAAGGCCGCCGCCGGCAGGCCGGAGAGAATGGTCAGCGGATGGATGAAGCTCTCATAGAGCACACCGAGCACGACATAGATGGTCAGCACGGCCGCCAGGATCAGGTAGGGCGTATTGCCCTGCGACTGCTGGAAGATCTCCGCCGTACCGCCATAGGAGGTGAAGACGTCGGCCGGCATGGAGATGTCCTTCTTGATCTGCTCGATCGCCGCGGTCGCGTCGCTGAGCGACACGCCCTTCGGCAGGTTGAAGGAAACGGTGGTCGAGACGAGTTGGCCGGTCTGGTTGATGGTGACGGGGCCGGTGGTGCGCTGGACATGCGCGAAGTTCGAAAGCGGCACCAGGCTGCCATTGGACGAGGCGACGCGGATCTCCGACAGCTTCTGGTCGTCCCAGGGTTTGCTGGTGTCGTATTCGACGATCACGTCGTAGCTGTCGCCGGTCGACTGGATTTCGGCGGCGGCATAACCGCTGAAGGATTCCTGCAGCGTCGTGCGCAGCGTGTCGTTGTCGATCCCGTAAGCGGCTGCCCGCTCGGTATCGATGACGATATTGGCCTGCAGGGCGTTGTTCTGGGCATCCGAGGTGACGTCGGTGAACAGGCGTTCCTTACGCATCGCCGCCTGGATCTTGTCGGCCCAGAGGTTGGTCTGGTCGGCGCTCAGCGCCTGGATGACCAGCTGATACTGGCTGGCGGTCTGGCGGCCGCCGAAGCGCAGGCTCTGGTTCGGCGTCACGAAGGCCTGCAGTCCGGGGATCTTGTTGATCGCAGTGCGCAGCTCGCGCAGCGTCTGGTCCAGCGGCGGACGCTCCTTCTTGTCCTTGAGCTCGACGAACATCGAGCCGTTGTTCTGCGGCTTATTCGGATTGCCGCCGATCGTCGACATCACGTGGTTGACGGCGGGGTTGGCCTTGACGGCGGCTGCCGCCTGCAGCTGCAGCGCCTCCATGGCGGAATAGGAAATGTCCTGCCTGGCCTGCGTGCTGATCGTCAGGCGGCCGATATCCTCCTGCGGGAAGAAGCTCGTCGGCAGCGTCATGAAGAAATAGATCGTCAGCGCGACCGAGCCGAGGAAGACGCCGAGGATCGTGACACGATGGCGAAGACACCAGCCGACGGCCCTGTCGTAGCCGTTGAGCGTCCGCTCGAAGCCGGCATCGAAGAGGCGGATCAGAAGCGGCGGGCGGCTGTGATTGTTCGACAGGCGCGAGCCGAGCATGGGTGTCACGGTCAGCGAGACGATCGCCGAGGAGATGATGGCGATGGCGACCACCATGCCGAATTCGTTGAACACCCGGCCGACGACGCCGCCCATCAGCAGGATCGGAATGAAGACCGCGATCAGCGAAACCGACATGGAAATGATGGTGTAGCTGACTTCGCCGGCGCCCTTGATCGCCGCCTCCCGCACCGGCATGCCTTCCTCGACATGGCGCAGGATGTTTTCGAGCATGACGATCGCGTCGTCCACCACGAGCCCCACCGCGAGCGTCAGCCCGAGCAGGGAGATGTTGTCGATACTGTAGCCGAGCACATACATCATGCCGAAGGTCGCAATCAGCGACAGCGGAACGGCAAGCCCCGGAATGATCGTTGCCGTGGCATGGCCGGTGAAGAGGTAGATGACGAGAACGACGAGGCCGATCGTCAGCAGCAGCGTGAACTTCACGTCGGCGATGGCGGCCCGGATCGGCTTTGCGGCGTCGTTCATGACGACTGTCGTGACCGAAGATGGAATTTCGGCGTGAAGCTGCGGCAGCTTGGCGTTGATCGCATCGACGACGTCGACGGTGTTGGCGTCCGGCTGCCGCTGGATGGCGAGGATGATGCCGCGCTGGCCGTCATACCAGCTGCCGGTATACTGGTTCTCGACGCTGTCCTGCACATCGGCGATATCGCCGAGGTGGATCGGTGCGCCGTTCGGATTGGCGATGACGAGCGAGCGGAACTGGTCGGCGTTGGTGCGCTGTGTGTTCGCCGTGATGGTCATGCTCTGCGAATTGTTCTGCAGGGTGCCCACGGGCTGCTGGCTGTTGGCGGCGGCAAGCGCCTTGTTGACGGTATCGATGCCGATGCCGCGGGTGAGCAGCTTGTTGGGATCGACCTCGACGCGCACGGCATAGGTCTGCGCGCCGTAGACGCTGACCTGGGCAACGCCGGGAAGCGTGGAAAGCGACGGCGAGATGATGTCTTCGGCGATTTCGTCGAGCTTGCTGCGCGGCATGGTGTTGCTCTGCACGGAGAGCAGCATGACCGGCGCATCGGCCGGGTTCGTCTTGCGGTAGCTCGGCGGCGTCGTCAGGTTATCGGGCAGCTGCCGGGTCGCATGTGAGATCGCCGCCTGCACGTCGGCTGCGGCCGCGTCGATATCGCGATTGAGGTCGAATTGCAGCACGATGCTGGTGCTGCCGAGCGAGCTCGAGGCACTGATTTCGCTGATCCCGGGGATGGTCTCGAACTGCTTGATCAACGGTGTCGAGACCGAGGTTGCCATCGTTTGGGGCGAGGCGCCGCTCAGCTGTGCCGAAACGTTGATGGTGGGAAAATCGACTTGCGGCAGTGCTGCGACCGGCACCAGCTGATAACCGGCCAGGCCGGCCAGAATGACGCCGATCGCAAGCAGCGTCGTCGCGACGGGGCGTTGGATGCAGAAATTTGGGATCATTGCTGAGCTCCCACCGCGATCGTCTGGGTCTGCTGCTGTTGCTGGGGCTCTTCGGCGGAGGCGACATCAAGCGTCTTGTCGTCGAACTGCTCCTTGATCGCCTGCTGGTCGGTGAGCTGGCCCTGGCCCTCGACGACGACGTGATCGCCTTCAGAAAGGCCCGATTCGATGGCGGTAAAGCCGCCATTGGCGCGGGCGACGGTGACCGGGGTCAGATGCGATTTGCCGTCCTTGGCGACGAAGGCGAAGAACCCGTCCGGGCCGGGGCTGACAGCAACCGTCGGCACGACCACCTGCTGCTCTTCATTGTCGAAATGCACGATGATGTTGACCGACTGGCCGGGCCAGAGCGCGCCGGAGGCGTTCTCAAATTTCGCCTTGGCGAGGATCGTGCCGGAAGCCGTGTCGACGGTATTGTCGTAGAAGCTGATCTCGCCCTTCCTGACCTGCCCCTTGGTGGAGGAGGGAACCGTGCTGACCTCGACCGGGCCGGCTGCGAGCGCGTTTTTCAACTCACGCAGATAGCGTTCCTGCAGGTGGAATTTCACATAGATCGGATCGTATTTCGCGATGGTGACGATCGCCGAGCCGGCATTGACGAAGGCGCCCTTGCTGATGGTGATGTCGCCGAGCCGGCCGTCGAACGGCGCGCGAATGTCGGTATTCTCGAGTATGATCTGGTCCGAGGCAAGCGTCGCCTTGTCCGCATCGACCGTGGCCGCGGCGGTGTCGCGGGCGGCTCTCGCCTGATCGAGGCTTTGCTGGGTGCCAGCCTTCTGGTCGAAGAGGTCTTGGGCGCGCACCAGCGCCGTTTCGGATTCCGAAAGCGTTGCGGTGTCGCGTACGATCATCGCATTGTCCTTGTCGACGGCCGCCTTGGCCGTCCGGTCGTCCAGCTTGGCGATCAGGTCCCCGGCTTTGACGGTTGCGCCATCCTTGGCACTAATGCTGACGATCAGACCCTGCTCTTGCGCCGCAATGGTCGTGTTGTCTTCGGCATCGGCCCAGCCGGAAGCCGTCACATCCGTCGGCAGCGCCGTTTTCACCGCTGCGACCGTTTTGACGACGGTCGGGCCGCCGCCACCGCGTCGGCGCCCGCCTCCCTGATGCTGCCCGCCGTCTTGTGCCTGATCGGCCTGCGCCTGCTGGGCGCCGCCATTGCCGCCTGCAGGCTGTTTGATCAGCTGCGAGAGATAGGGAATGTGGGAGGCATACGGGATCAGATTCCCGAATTGCCAGAAGCCGACGGCGGCAACAGCGATAACGCTGACGGTGATCCAAAATTTCTTCATGGGCGAGACCGGTCTTTGGGCAAGGTTGCTGGGGCAAGGTTGCGAAAATTTATGCCCAGATTGAGCCACTTCTATTGCGGCGCAAAAAAGACATAATTCACCGGTCGCGATCACTAAGTAGTTATAAGGGCTTAAATTTTTGTAATGAATATTCCGTAATATTCAAACTATACTAATATAATGCCAGTGTAACCTCACGCGGTTTGACGGGCAAATTCTGACCAGGGATGACGTCGACCTGCAGCTCCGTCCATTGCGCGGCAAGAAGGCGGAAGAAAGAGAAGGTAGGTCGTCATGACCGAGTTGGACGCCAGCGAATTTCGCTCTCTCATTACAAGCGTGTTTCCTCATCTCACCGGCGCTGTCTTCAAACTGGCGGCGAAGGGATGGGATTCGATAGCGGTCGACGTCGATGACACGCTGATCTTCAAATTCCCCCGCGATCTCAGCGCGGAACGGGCGCTTCGCAAGGAAGCTGCCTTGCTCGGCGTCGTGCGGCCGTCGCTGTCGATGGCAGTACCCGACATGCGCATTCACGAAGGGCCGCCGTTCTTCTCCAGCCACACCAAGATCGAAGGCGAACACCTGATCACCGAGGATTACGAAGCACTCGGGGAGGGCGACCGTCGGCGCCTTGCGGATGATCTGGCGCGGTTTTACGCCGAGCTGCATGTGATCGAGACCGATCGCATGCATGAGGCCGGTGCCGGGGCGATCCAGCCGTGGCAATCGCCGGAAGCCGTGCGAACCAAGGCACTGCCGCTGTTGCCGCCTGAGATCAGGCGTTTTGCGCAGAGGGTCGTTTCCGATTTCGAAATTCTGCCGCCCGATCCCTATGGAAATATCTACGGCTTCTTCGACGGCCACGGCTGGAACATGGCCTTCGACCATGGGCAAAAACGGCTCAACGGTATCTACGATTTCGCCGATTCCGGCTTTGGCCCGCTGCACCAGGAGTTCATTTATTCGAACTTCATATCGCCGGATCTGACGGCGCGTATCGTATCGGCCTATGAAAGCCTGACCGGGCGCAGGCTCGACCGGCGGCGCATTGCCATCCTGACGGGCTTCCATCGCCTCTCCGAGCTCGCCGAGCTTGCAGACGATCCTGCTAACGTCGAACAGATGGTGCGAAGTGCCGCGGCATGGGCCACCGTCGCGGCCCGCGCGGATTGAGCGCGGCCGTCAGACGGATCGGGCAGCGCCGCCGTCACAGCGGATGAGCGAGCCGGTGATATAGCTCGCCGGCTGGCTGCAAAGGAAGGCGGCGGTTGCGGCGAACTCCTCGACCTTGCCGTAGCGGCCGACCGGAATGCGCGCTTCCTTGTCGGCACGGATCTCTTCGAGGCTCTTGCCTGTCCGCTTCGCCGCGGCGCCGTCGAGGTCGTCGAGCCTTCCCGTCAGGATGCTGCCCGGCAGGAGCAGGTTTGTGGTGACGCCGAAGCCTGCCACTTCTGATGCAAGCGTCTTGCTCCAGCCGGCAAGGGCCGGGCGCAGCGTATTCGACAGCGCCAGATTGGCGATCGGTTCGATCACGCCCGACGAGGCGACCGTCAGGATGCGGCCCCAGCCCTGCGCCTTCATGCCGGGCAGCAGCGCGTTGGTGAGCGTGATCACGCGGGCGACCATGGAGAGGAAATAGGTCTCGAGCTTTTCGGCCGTCATGTCCTCGGTCGTGCCGGGTGTCGGGCCGCCGGTATTGTTGACGAGGATATCGAGCCCGCCGAATTTTTCCTTCACCGCCGTCGTGACTGTCTCGACGAAGCGCTCGTCGCCGAGATCGGCCCAGATCCAGTCGGCCTTGCCCTTGCGTTCGGCGTTGATCGCCTTGCAATTGGCTTCCAGCTGTTCGCCGCTGCGCCCGCACAGCAGCACGTTTGCGCCCTCCTGCGCCAACGCCGCGGCGATGCCGAGGCCGAGGCCGCGTGAGGAGGCAAGAACGAGCGCGCGTTTGCCTTCGATGCCGAGATCCATGACTTTGTCCTCCGATATCCTAGAGCGATGTATAAGGCGCAAGCGGCGGAAAAGGAAAGGGAGGCTGACGGGCTTGCCGCCGTTTGATAATTGACGTTCACGTAAACGTTATATACTCCTGACGGAGTAGGCCTATCATTGTGCGAATTGGAAGATCGGCTGTCGTATCTCGGCTCGACAATCCGATCTCGTTTTGACAAGAAGTGCTCATGAGGGATGAGGCCGCCTGCGGCCAAGCGGAGACGAATGGATGAGCGAGATGACTGACCTGCCCGAACGCGAGAGCATGGAATTCGACGTCGTGATCGTCGGCGCCGGTCCTGCCGGTCTGGCGGCGGCGATCCGGCTGAAGCAGGTCGATCCGGAACTGTCGGTCGTGGTGCTGGAGAAGGGCGCCGAGGTCGGCGCCCATATCCTGTCGGGTGCGGTGGTCGATCCGATCGGCATCGACCGGCTGCTGCCCGGCTGGCGCGAGGATGGTGATCATCCCTTCAAGACCGAGGTGACGGCCGATCATTTCCTGGTGCTCGGCCCGGCCGGCTCGATCCGTTTGCCGAATATGCTGATGCCGCCGCTGATGAACAATCACGGCAACTACATCGTCTCGCTCGGAAACGTCTGTCGCTGGCTGGCAACCAAGGCGGAAGAACTCGGCGTCGAGATCTATCCGGGCTTTGCCGCAACCGAAGTGCTCTACAATGAGGCGGGTGCCGTCATTGGCGTCGCCACCGGCGACATGGGCATCGAGAGAAACGGCGAGCCCGGCCCGAACTATACCCGCGGTATGGAACTGCTCGGCAAATACGTGCTGATCGGCGAAGGCGTGCGCGGTTCGCTCGCCAAGCAACTGATCGCCAAGTTCGATCTGCAGAAAGACCGCGAGCCGCAGAAGTTCGGCATCGGCATCAAGGAACTCTGGCAGGTCAAGCCCGAGAACCACAGGCCGGGCCTGGTGCAGCACTCCTTCGGCTGGCCGCTCGGCATGAAGACCGGCGGCGGTTCCTTCCTCTATCATCTCGAAGATAATCTGGTGGCGGTCGGCTTCGTCGTCCACCTGAACTACAAGAACCCCTATCTCTATCCCTTCGAGGAGTTCCAGCGCTTCAAGACCCATCCGGCGATCCGCGGAACCTTCGAGGGCGGCAAGCGGCTCTCCTATGGCGCTCGCGCCATCACCGAGGGCGGCTACCAGTCTGTGCCGAAGCTCACCTTCCCGGGCGGCGCGCTGATCGGCTGTTCGGCCGGTCTCGTCAACGTGCCGCGCATCAAGGGCAGCCACAATGCGGTGCTGTCGGGCGTGCTGGCGGCTGAGAAGGTGGCGGCGGCGATCGCATCAGGCCGCAGCCATGACGAGGTCATCGAGATCGAGACCGAATGGCGCAATGGCGACATCGGCAAGGACCTGAAGCGGGTGCGCAACGTCAAGCCGCTGTGGTCGAAGTTCGGCACGGCGGTCGGTGTGGCGCTCGGCGGTCTCGACATGTGGACCAACACGCTGTTCGGCTTTTCCTTCTTCGGCACGCTTGGTCATGGCAAGACCGATGCGCAGTCATTGGAGCCGGCCGCAAACCACAAGCCGATCGCCT